>NZ_JAHUXC010000013.1:0-122118 GCF_019218665.1 Aeromonas sp. sif2416 | reverse complement strand
GCAGTTGAGGCAGTTGAGGCAGTTGAGGCAGTTGAGGCAGTTGAGGCAGTTGAGGCAGTTGAGGCAGTTGAGGCAGTTGAGGCAGTTGAGGCAGTTGAGGCAGTATAAGATTCCCTTAAAAGAAAAGCCGGGACAAGCCCGGCTTTTTCTTTATCACTCAGCAGCTGCTTCAGCAGCGGCCGGGCGGTCTACCAGCTCAATGTAAGCCATAGGGGCGTTGTCGCCTGCACGGAAACCGCATTTCAGAATGCGAGTATAACCGCCGGCGCGCTCCAGGTAGCGCGGGCCCAGTTCATTGAACAGCTTAGCCACGATCGCGTTATCGCGAGTACGGGCAAATGCCAGGCGACGATTAGCAACGCTATCAGTCTTGGCAAGGGTGATCAGCGGTTCAACTACACGACGCAGCTCTTTTGCCTTAGGCAGAGTCGTCTTGATGATCTCATGACGAACCAGGGAGCTGGCCATGTTGCGGAACATAGCCTGACGATGGCTACTGTTCCGGTTCAGTTGACGACCACTCAAACGATGGCGCATGACCTTATCCTTCTAACTAAATCTGTGAAACCCGTAATCTGGATTACTCGTCAGCGATGCTGGCGGGCGGCCAATTCTCGAGGCGCATGCCAAGAGACAGACCACGGGAGGCCAACACGTCCTTGATCTCAGTCAGGGACTTCTTACCGAGGTTAGGAGTTTTAAGCAACTCAACTTCGGTACGCTGTACCAGATCACCAATATAGTGGATAGCTTCTGCCTTCAGACAGTTCGCAGAACGAACTGTCAGCTCCAAATCATCGACAGGACGCAGCAGAATCGGATCAAACTCGGGTTTCTCTTCTTTCTTCTCGGGCACGCTGACATCGCGCAGATCCACGAAGGCTTCCAGTTGTTCAGCCAGAATAGTGGCGGAACGACGGATGGCTTCTTCAGGATCCAGAGTACCATTGGTCTCCATGTCGATGACCAGCTTGTCCAAGTCGGTACGCTGTTCCACGCGTGCTGCCTCAACATTGTAGGCAATACGAACGATGGGGCTGAACGCGGAGTCCAGCAGCAGGCGACCGATAGGACGCTCTTCATCATCGTTGTGAACACGAGCAGAAGCAGGCACATAACCACGACCGCGCTGAACTTTCAGGCGCATGCTGATTTCAGCATTGGCGCCAGTCAGGTGGCAGATTACGTGCTCCGGGTTTACGATCTCGACTTCATCACCGTGAGTGATATCACCAGCGGTAACGGGGCCTGTTCCAGACTTGGTCAGGGACAGAGTTACCTCGTCCTTGCCTTCCAGCTTCACAGCGATACCTTTCAGGTTGAGCAGGATTTCAAGAATGTCTTCCTGTACACCTTCTTTGCTGCTGTACTCGTGCAGTACTCCGTCAATTTCGACTTCAGTAACCGCACAACCGGGCATAGATGACAGCAAAATACGACGCAGAGCATTGCCCAGCGTGTGACCAAAGCCACGCTCAAGCGGCTCGAGAGTCACTTTCGCGTGAGTCGGGCTAACTTGCTCGATGTCAACTAGCCGCGGTTTAAGAAAATCTGTTACAGAACCCAGCATTGTGTCCTCTCTTTAGAAGCTAGCTTTACTTGGAGTAAAGCTCGACGATCAGCTGTTCGTTAATGTCGGCAGACAGGTCGGAACGCTCTGGCAGGCGCTTGAAGGCACCTTCCATCTTAGCAGCGTCAACCTCTACCCAAGTCGGCTTCTCGCGCTGACCCGCAACTTCCAGGGAAGCTTTGATACGCGCTTGCTTCTTAGCCTTCTCACGAACGCAGACCACGTCCTCAGGGGATACCTGGAAAGAAGGAACATTTACGACACGGCCGTTTACCATGATGGCTTTGTGGCTCACCAGCTGACGAGATTCAGCACGGGTAGCGCCGAAGCCCATACGGTAGACGACGTTGTCCAGACGACCTTCCAGCAGCTGCAACAGGTTTTCACCGGTGTTACCCTTTTGACGGGCAGCATCGCGGTAGTAGTTGCGGAACTGTTTTTCCAATACGCCGTAGATACGACGAACTTTTTGTTTCTCGCGCAGTTGCACACCGTAGTCAGACAGACGCGCTTTACGCGCACCGTGTTGACCTGGAACGGTGTCAATCTTGCACTTAGAATCAATCGCACGAACACCAGACTTCAGGAAGAGGTCGGTGCCCTCACGACGGCTAAGCTTAAGCTTAGGACCGATATATCTTGCCATCTTCTTTCTCCAACAATCCTAGACCAAGTAGCTACAGCGTTATACGCGGCGCTTCTTGGGAGGACGACAACCGTTGTGCGGGATCGGAGTCACATCAGTAATATTAGTGATGCGGAAACCAGCCGCGTTCAGAGCGCGGATGGAAGACTCACGACCGGGACCCGGACCTTTGACCATGACTTCCAGGTTCTTCACGCCGTATTCTTTGGCGATCTCACCAGCACGCTCAGCAGCTACCTGGGCAGCAAACGGAGTGGACTTACGGGAACCACGGAAACCGGAACCACCAGAGGTAGCCCAAGACAGAGCATTGCCCTGACGGTCAGTAATGGTCACGATTGTGTTGTTGAAAGATGCATGAACGTGTGCAATACCGTCGCTCACTTGCTTTTTAACGCGCTTGCGAGCACGAGTCGGAGTTTTAGCCATTTTCTACCTTCCCGTTACTTCTTGATAGCCTTGCGCGGACCCTTACGGGTACGAGCGTTGGTCTTGGTACGTTGACCACGAACAGGCAGGCTACGACGGTGACGCAAACCACGGTAGCAACCCAGATCCATCAAGCGTTTGATGTTCATGGAAATCTGACGACGCAAGTCACCTTCAACGGTGAATTTACCTACTTGCTCGCGCAGACTTTCGATCTGAGCTTCGTCCAAGTCTTTAATTTTCACATTCTCAGCAATACCGGCTGCGGCACAGATGGCCTTGGAGCGGGTACGACCGACGCCATAAATCGCAGTCAACGCAATGACTGCATGCTTATGGTCAGGAATGTTAATGCCAGCGATACGGGCCACTGTTCACTCCTACGTAGCGTAGATAACGACCACCACAAAGCCCGTGAGCGGATACGTGGCGGTCAACCAATACACAACAAAAGTTGGCTGGCTATAATAGCCAGCACAACTATTTGTTGCAAGTACTAACCGTAAAAATTAGCCTTGGCGCTGTTTATGCTTTGGCTCGCTGCAAATCACACGCACCACACCGTGACGCTTGATGATTTTGCAGTTACGGCAGATTGCCTTAACGGAAGCACGAACTTTCATTGCTTAACTCCGTAACTACGCCGACCTTTAGCGGCCGTAGCCCTTCAGGTTGGCCTTCCTCAGGACGTCGCCATATTGATGAGACATCATATGGGTTTGTACCTGAGCCATGAAGTCCATGATAACTACCACGATAATCAGCAGCGAGGTGCCACCGAAGTAGAACTGTACGTTCCAGGCAGTCATCAAGAACTGGGGTACCAGACAGATAAAGGTGATATAGAGCGCACCTGCCAATGTCAGGCGAGTCATAACCTTATCGATGTAACGTGCTGTCTGCTCGCCCGGGCGGATCCCCGGGATAAAGGCTCCACTCTTCTTCAAGTTATCTGCTGTCTCGCGGGGGTTGAACACCAGCGCGGTATAGAAGAAGCAGAAGAAGATAATGGCTGCTGCATAGAGCATCTCATACAAGGGTTGACCCGGCTGCAGGACCATAGAGACCTGCTGCAGAACGTCAGCTACCTTGCCCTCGCCCTGACCAAACCAAGAGGTAATGGTCCCAGGGAAGAGGATGATGCTGGATGCGAAAATCGCAGGAATCACACCGGCCATATTTACTTTCAACGGCAGGTGTGTGCTTTGCGCGGCGAATACCTGGCGGCCTTGTTGACGCTTGGCGTAGTTCACGACGATACGACGCTGACCACGTTCCACGAACACCACAAAGTAAGTCACTGCGAAAACAATCAAGCCCAGCAACAACAACAGCAGGATGTGCAATTCCCCTTGACGTGCCTGTTCGGCCGTAGCGCCAATGGCATGAGGCAGACCAGCAACGATACCCGTGAAAATAATCAACGAGATACCATTACCAATCCCACGCTCGGTAATCTGTTCACCCAACCACATCAAGAACATGGTACCGGTGACCAGACTCACAACGGCCGTGAAATAGAAGCCCAAACCCGGATGAGTCACGAGTCCCTGCATCATATTCGGCAGACCGGTTGCAATACCAATGGCCTGGAAAGTTCCCAAAACCAGCGTGCCCCAACGGGTATATTGGCTAATCTTGCGACGGCCGGATTCACCTTCTTTCTTGAGTTCAGCAAGAGCGGGGTGAACCACAGTCAGCAGCTGGATAATGATCGACGCCGAAATGTACGGCATGATCCCCAGTGCAAGAATAGAAGCACGCGAGAGTGCACCACCACTGAACATGTTAAACATCTCAATGATGGTGCCCTTCTGTTGTTGGAACAACTCGGCCAGTACGGCGGCGTCAATACCAGGAATAGGCACATAAGAGCCTGCACGGAAAACGATAATCGCCCCGAGAACGAAGAGCAGACGGCTCTTCAGTTCACTCAGACCACCCTGTGCTTTAACATCCAATCCTGGTTTCTTAGCCATTGTACTGATTATTCCTCGATTTTACCGCCAGCGGCCTCGATGGCTGCACGTGCACCTTTGGTGACGGACAGACCACGAACGGTCACAGCACGGTCAATGTTGCCAGACAGAACAACTTTAGCGAAAACGATGTTCTTAGTAACAACACCGGCTTGCTTCAGAGTGCTCAAATCGACCACATCACCTTCTACCAGGGCCAGTTCGTTCAGACGCACTTCGGCAGATACCAAAGATTTGCGAGAGAAGAAACCGAACTTCGGCAGACGGATTTTCAAAGGCATCTGACCACCTTCGAAACCGTTGCGGACTTTACCGCCACCGGAACGAGAGGTTTGGCCTTTCACACCACGACCACCAGTCTTGCCCAGACCTGAACCGATACCACGGCCCGGACGGTGCTTAGCAGACTTGGAACCTGGGGCCGGAGACAGAGTATTCAGACGCATGCTTAGCCCTCCACCTTAACCATGTAATAAACCTGGTTGATCATACCGCGTACGCAAGGAGTATCTTCCAGCTCGACGGTGTGACCAATGCGACGCAGACCCAGACCACGCAGAGTCGCCTTATGCTTTGGCAGACGGCCGATAGAGCTGCGAGTTTGAGTTACTTTTACAGTGTTAGCCATGTCGCATTACCCCAGAATTTCTTCAACGCGCAGACCACGCTTGGCAGCGATCTGAGCCGGGGATTGACCCTGCACCAGAGCGTCGACAGTTGCGCGAACAACGTTGATTGGGTTGGTGGAACCGTAGGTCTTAGCCAGCACGTTGTGGATACCAGCAACTTCCAGCACAGCACGCATGGCGCCGCCTGCAATGATACCAGTACCTTGTGAGGCCGGCTTCATGAACACGGTGGAGCCAGAGTGAACACCACGCACCGGATGGTGCAGAGTGCCATTGTTCAGCTCAACTTTGCTCAGGTTACGCTTAGCCTGTTCCATTGCCTTTTGAATGGCAGCTGGAACTTCACGGGCTTTACCGTAACCGTAACCTACACGGCCGTTACCATCACCCACCACGGTCAACGCGGTGAAGGACATGATACGACCACCTTTAACAGTTTTCGAAACACGGTTTACTGCAATCAGCTTTTCTTGCAGTTCGCCGGCTTGAGATTCGACTTTAGCCATCTTCGACTCCTAGCTTAGAACTGAAGACCAGCGTCACGAGCAGCGGTAGCCAGAGCGGCTACACGACCGTGATACTTGAAACCGGAACGATCGAAAGATACGTTCTGAACGCCTTTGGCAATAGCACGCTCAGCGATTGCTTTACCTACTGCGGTAGCTGCATCAGCATTACCGGAG
Source organism: Aeromonas sp. sif2416 (assembly GCF_019218665.1). Classification (NCBI taxonomy): domain Bacteria; kingdom Pseudomonadati; phylum Pseudomonadota; class Gammaproteobacteria; order Aeromonadales; family Aeromonadaceae; genus Aeromonas; species Aeromonas sp. sif2416. The sequence goes on along the minus strand of NZ_JAHUXC010000013.1, from coordinate 116,182 downwards.
TATTTAAGAGCTTCACTGATGGCTTTCTCTACTGTAGAAGCAGAGGCCAGAACTTCGGAACCGTTGGCTGCGATAACCTGCGCGTAGATATGACGCGGGGTACGGTGAACAACCAGACGGGTCGCTCCCAGTTCCTGCATCTTCTTCCGAGCACGAGTAGCACGACGGAGACGAGCTGCTTTCTTGTCCATAGTGTTACCTTACTTCTTCTTAGCTTCTTTAGTACGCACTTGCTCGTTGGCATAGCGTACACCCTTGCCCTTGTAGGGCTCCGGAGCGCGGTAAGAACGGATATCGGCGGCGACTTGGCCAACCAGCTGCTTGTCCACACCACGGAGAACGATCTCAGTAGCAGTCGGGCATTCAGCGGTGACACCAGCCGGCAGCGCATGCTCTACCGGGTGAGAGAAGCCCAGAGCCAGCGCGACAGCATTGCCCTTGATGGAGGCTTTGTAACCTACACCAACCAGCTGCAGCTTACGCTCGAAGCCTTGGGTAACACCGATTACCATGTTGTTAGCCAATGCACGTGCAGTACCGGCCTGAGCGTCAGCACCAGCGATGCCGTCGCGCGGGGCGAACTTCAGTACATTGTCTTCTTTGGTCACTTCTACACCGGCGTGGATGGAACGAACCAGAGAACCTTTACCACCTTTGATGGACAGTTCCTGACCGTTCAGAGTCACCTCTACGCCAGCAGGAATAGTGACGGGTGCCTTAGCAACGCGAGACATTTCCGACCTCCTATTAAGCGACGTAGCAGATGATCTCACCACCCATGCTTGCCTTGCGGGCAGCACGGTCGGTCATCACACCTTTAGACGTGGACACGATAGCAACACCGAGACCGCCCATAACTTTCGGCAGATCAGTAGTGCGCTTGTAAATACGCAGGCCGGGACGGCTCACGCGTTGGATCAGTTCTACAACCGGCTTGCCCTGGAAATATTTCAGTTCAATTTCCAGTTCCGGCTTCACATCACCTGCTACGGAGTAGCCAGCGATGTAACCTTCTTCTTTCAGCACTTTGGCAATAGCCACTTTCAGCTTGGAAGAAGGCATGGAAACCGCAACTTTGCTCGCCGCTTGACCGTTACGGATGCGGGTCAGCATGTCCGCGATCGGATCTTGCATGCTCATAGTCTAACTCCCGAGATTCTTACCAAGAGGCCTTTTTGAGACCTGGAATTTCGCCCTTCATGGCATGCTCACGCACCTTGATGCGGGACAGACCAAACTTGCGCAGGAAACCGTGCGGACGACCAGTAATATTGCAACGGTTACGCTGGCGGGACGGACTGGAATCACGGGGCAGCTGTTGCAGTTGCAAGACAGCATCCCAACGCGCTTCTTCAGAAGCGTTCATATCAACAATGACAGCTTTCAGCTCGATTCGCTTAGTGGCGAACTTGGCTACCAGCTTCGCACGCTTTGCTTCACGTGCTTTCATGGATGTTTTAGCCATAACCCTAACCTTACTTGCGGAATGGGAAGTTAAAGGCAGCCAGCAGAGCACGGCCTTCTTCATCGGTATTCGCGGAAGTGGTGATGGTGATATCCAGACCACGGACGCGATCGACTTTGTCATAGTCGATTTCCGGGAAGATGATTTGCTCACGCACGCCCATGGAGTAGTTACCACGACCATCGAACGCTTTAGCGTTCAGGCCACGGAAGTCACGGATACGCGGTACGGAGATGCAAATCAGCCGTTCCAGGAACTCCCACATACGCTCGCCACGCAGGGTTACTTTACAACCTATCGGGTAGCCTTCACGAATCTTGAAGCCCGCAACAGATTTGCGAGCTTTGGTGATCAGTGGCTTCTGACCGGAAATGGCAGCCATATCGGCAGCAGCATTTTCCAGCAGTTTCTTGTCAGAAATCGCCTCACCAACACCCATGTTCAGGGTGATTTTCTCGATCCGAGGGACTTGCATGATCGTCTTGTAACCGAACTGCTTTGACAGTTCTTTTGCTACATCGGATCTGTAGTAATCATGCAGTTTCGCCATCGTTAAACTCCAATTACTTCACAAGTTCGCCGGTAGATTTGAAGAAACGAACTTTTTTGCCGTCTTCAATCCGGAAACCAACGCGATCAGCCTTGCCAGTGGCAGAGTTGAACAGCGCTACGTTTGAAACATCGATCGGGGCTTCTTTGGTGATGATACCGCCAGCCTGACCCAAAGCGGGTACCGGCTTCTGGTGTTTCTTCACCTGGTTGATGCCTTCCACGAGAACCTTACCTTTAGCGATCAGAACTTGAGTGACTTTGCCACGCTTGCCCTTGTCTTTGCCGGTAAGAACAATCACTTCGTCTTCGCGACGGATTTTAGCTGCCATCGTTCGACTCCTTACAGTACTTCGGGTGCCAGGGACACAATCTTCATGAACTTCTCATTACGGAGTTCACGGGTCACCGGGCCAAAAATACGAGTACCGATTGGCTGTTGGTTGCCGTTAAGCAAAACAGCCGCATTGTTGTCGAAACGGATGACAGAGCCGTCCGGACGACGAACGCCTTTACGGGTGCGTACGACCACCGCGTTATACACATCACCTTTCTTCACTTTACCGCGAGGAATAGCTTCCTTGATGGAAACCTTGATGATGTCGCCGATGCCGGCGTAACGGCGGTGCGAGCCACCCAGAACCTTAATACACATTACACTGCGAGCGCCGGAGTTGTCGGCTACACCCAGCATACTTTGCATCTGGATCATTTTAGTGCTCCGCTTTGTTTACTTCTTATCCCTTCCGGGATCTGGCTGCCTTCAAAAGGCGCGAAACTATAACACAGCTTCTTTTGAAAAGGTAGCCTAAAAAACAAACGGCCCCGAAGGGGGGCCGTTTGGGCAAAAAAGGACCATTAGGCCTTTTCTACGACAGCAACCAGGGTCCAGGACTTGGTCTTGGACAGCGGGCGGCATTCGCGGATTTCCACGAGGTCACCAGCTTTACACTCGTTGTTTTCGTCATGTACGTGCAGCTTGGTAGTGCGCTTGATGATCTTACCGTAGATCGGGTGCTTTACCTTGCGCTCGATAGCGACGGTGATGGACTTGTCCATCTTGTCGCTAATTACACGACCTTGCAGAGTACGGATTTTGTCAGTCATTACGCACCTGCCTTCTCTGTCAGTACAGTCTTAATACGTGCGACGTCACGACGCACTTGTTTCAGAGTGTGAGTCTGAGCCAGCTGGCCGGTGGATGCTTGCATGCGCATGTTGAATTGCTCACGCAGCAGACCCAGCAGCTCCTGGTTCAGTTCATCGACGCTCTTTTGACGCAGATCTTGGGCTTTCATCACATCACCGTCTTAATTACGAAAGTGGTCTGAACGGACAGCTTGGCAGCGGCCAGGGCGAAGGCTTCACGAGCCAGAGCCTCAGGAACACCATCCATCTCGTACAGAACCTTGCCAGGTTGGATCGGGCATACCCAGTATTCGACGTTACCCTTACCTTTACCCATACGAACTTCGAGGGGCTTTTCGGTAATCGGCTTGTCCGGGAACACACGGATCCAGATCTTACCCTGACGCTTAACGTGACGGGTCATGGCACGACGGGCTGCTTCGATTTGACGAGCAGTCAGTTGACCACGGGTAGTCGCCTTCAGGCCAAAGGTACCGAAGGAAACTTCGTTACCAGAGTTGGCCAGACCGCGGTTACGACCTTTGTGGGTCTTGCGGAATTTAGTACGCTTTGGTTGCAACATTTACCGAATCTCCTTACTTAGCAGCGCGGCGCTTGTTGTCACGCTTGGGCTTTGCAGGAGCTTGCTCTTGAGCAGCGGCAGCATTGACTGCAGCCAGACCGCCCAGAACTTCGCCCTTGAAGATCCAAACTTTGACGCCGATCACACCGTAAGTGGTGTGGGCTTCAGAAGTTGCGTAGTCGATGTCGGCACGCAGGGTGTGCAAAGGCACACGACCTTCACGGTACCATTCGGTACGCGCGATTTCAGCGCCGCCCAGACGACCGGACACTTCCACTTTGATGCCCTTGGCACCCAGGCGCATGGCGTTCTGTACGGCGCGCTTCATAGCACGACGGAACATTACGCGACGTTCCAGCTGGGAAGTGATGCTGTCGGCAACGAGTTTGCCATCCAGCTCCGGCTTGCGGACTTCGGAAATGTTGATCTGAGCAGGCACGCCAGCAATGACGGCGACGGCTTTGCGCAGTTTCTCAACGTCTTCGCCTTTCTTACCGATCACAACACCCGGACGAGCGGTGTGAATGGTCACACGGATGCTCTTGGCCGGACGCTCGATGGTGATCTTGGACAAGGACGCGTTTTTCAGCTCCTTGGTCAGGAACTGGCGTACTTGAAAATCGCTGTACAGGTTGTCAGCGAAGTCTTTGGTGTTCGCGAACCAGGTAGAATTCCAAGGCTTGGTAATACCCAGGCGAATGCCATTAGGATGTACTTTCTGACCCATTGCTTATCTCCCAGCCTTAGCGTCGGATACCACTACAGTGATGTGAGCGGTACGCTTGAGGATACGATCCGCGCGACCTTTGGCACGAGGACGGATGCGCTTCATGGAGGGACCTTCGTCGACCATGATAGTAGCAACACGCAGGGCGTCGATGTCGGCGCCTTCGTTGTGCTCAGCGTTTGCAATGGCAGATTCCAGCACTTTCTTCACCAGAACAGCAGCCTTTTTCGGGCTGAAGGTCAGGAGAGTCAGAGCCTTGTCTACGGACAGACCACGTACTTGATCGGCTACCAGACGAGCTTTCTGGGCAGAAGTACGGGCATAACGGTGTTTAGCGATAGCTTCCATCATTTATCCCTTAGCGCTTCTTAGCCTTCTTATCAGCAGCATGGCCGCGATAAGTACGAGTCGGTGCGAATTCACCCAGTTTGTGACCGATCATTTCTTCGGTAACGAAAACCGGAACGTGCTGACGACCATTATGGACAGCGATGGTCAAACCGATCATATTCGGGATGATCATTGAACGACGGGACCAGGTCTTAACCGGCTTTTTATCCCCGCTTTCCACCGCTTTCTCTACCTTCTTCAGCAAGTGCAGGTCAATAAAAGGACCCTTCTTGAGAGAACGTGGCATGGTGATTCCTCTATGTTAACAATTACTTGTTACGACGACGTACGATGTACTTGTCGGTACGCTTGTTCTTACGGGTCTTGAAGCCTTTAGCCTTCTGGCCCCATGGGGACACAGGCTGCATGCCTTTGTTACGACCCTCACCACCACCGTGCGGGTGATCAACCGGGTTCATCGCCATACCGCGAACGGTCGGACGAATACCACGCCAGCGGTTTGCACCGGCTTTACCCAGTTGACGCAGCATGTGCTCGGAGTTACCGACTTCACCGATGGTAGCGCGGCACTCGGCCAGAACTTTACGTACTTCGCCGGAACGCAGACGCAGAGTTACATAGTTACCATCACGCGCCAGGATCTGGATGAAAGTACCAGCGGAACGAGCCAGCTGGGCACCTTTACCAGGTTTCATCTCTACGGCGTGAACGGTAGAACCGACCGGGATGTTGCGCATCGGCAGGGTGTTACCCACCTTGATTGCAGCATCAACACCAGAAGCGATAGCGTCACCAGCTTTCAGGCCTTTCGGCGCCAGGATGTAACGACGCTCACCGTCTGCATACAACACCAGAGCGATGTTAGCGGTACGGTTAGGATCGTATTCCAGGCGTTCTACTTTAGCCGGGATACCGTCTTTGTCGCGCTTGAAGTCGACGATACGGTAGTGTTGCTTGTGACCACCACCGATATGACGGGTAGTGATACGGCCGTTGTTGTTACGACCACCGGACTTGCTTTTGCTGTCCAGCAGAGCGGCGAAGGGCTTACCCTTGTACAGCTCTTGATTGACGATCTTAACGACGTGGCGGCGGCCCGGAGAAGTAGGCTTGCACTTAACGATTGCCATTTTTCAGAACTCCTCTTACTCGGCTGCGCCCATGAAGTCGATGTCCTGACCAGCTTTCAGGGTCACATAAGCCTTTTTCCAATCGGAACGACGGCCTACACGCGCACCTGAGCGCTTGGTTTTACCCTTCATGTTCAGGGTACGGACGGTCTCAACTTCGACCTCGAACAGTTTCGCAACTGCAGCTTTGACTTCCGCCTTGGTGGCATCAACAGCAATCTTGAACACGATAGTGTTCTGCTTTTCTGCGACCATGGTGCTCTTTTCAGAGATATGCGGAGCCTTCAGAACTTTCAACAAACGCTCTTCGCGGATCATGCCAGCATCTCCTCGATTTGCTTAACTGCATCAGCAGTCATCAGAATCTTGTCGAAAGCGATCAGGCTGACCGGGTCGATACCGGCAACGTCACGCACGTCAACTTTGTACAGGTTGCGAGCAGCCAGGAACAGGTTCTCATCGACTTCAGCAGTCACGATCAGAACGTCAGTCAGTTCCATCTCTTTCAGCTTGGCGATCAGTTCTTTGGTCTTCGGCGCTTCGATGCCGAATTTCTCAACAACGATCAGGCGCTCTTGACGTACCAGCTCGGACAGGATGCTACGGATAGCGCCGCGGTACATCTTCTTGTTAACTTTTTGGCTGTGATCTTGCGGCTTAGCAGCAAAAGTCACACCACCGGAACGCCAAATGGGCGAACGGATGGAGCCAGCACGGGCACGACCAGTACCCTTCTGACGCCACGGCTTTTTGCCGCCACCAGACACTTCAGAGCGAGTCAGCTGCGCACGAGTACCCTGACGGGCACCTGCGGCATATGCAACGACGACCTGGTGAACCAGAGCTTCGTTGAATTCGCGCCCGAAGGTAGTCTCGGAAACTTCAAGAGCGCTCTTGGCGTCTTTCATTACCAATTCCATTACTATCTCCTCAGACGTTACGCTTTGACGGCAGGTTTGACGATCACGTTGCCGTTGGTTGCACCCGGTACTGCACCTTTGATGAGCAGCAGGTTACGTTCAGCGTCAACACGAACCAGTTCCAGGTTCTGAGTCGTTACACGCTCAGCACCCATGTGACCAGCCATCTTTTTGCCCTTGAATACACGACCCGGAGTCTGGTTCTGACCGATAGAACCCGGAGCGCGGTGAGACAAGGAGTTACCGTGGGTCATATCCTGGGTGCGGAAGTTGTGGCGCTTTACAGTGCCCGCAAAACCTTTACCCTTGGATGTGCCAGTAACGTCTACCATCTTAACGTCAGCGAGAAGATCTACTTTCAGCTCGCTACCAACAGTGAAAGTTTCACCGTTGTTCAGGCGGAATTCCCACAGACCGCGGCCGGCTTCGACACCAGCTTTGGCGAAGTGGCCAGCTTCCGGCTTGGTTACACGGCTGGCTTTTTTGGCGCCAGTGGTAACTTGAATAGCGTTGTAGCCGTCGGTTTCTACAGATTTGACCTGAGTTACACGGTTAGCTTCAACTTCGATAACAGTCACCGGGATAGAAACGCCATCTTCAGTGAAGATGCGAGTCATACCCACTTTGCGACCTACAAGACCGATTGTCATTGTTATCAACCTCTTTCCGTAATTAACCCAGGCTGATCTGGACGTCTACACCGGCTGCCAGATCCAGACGCATCAGGGCGTCTACGGTCTTGTCAGTCGGCTCAACGATGTCTACCAGACGCTTGTGAGTGCGGATCTCGTACTGATCACGCGCATCTTTGTTGACGTGCGGGGAGATCAGGACGGTGAAGCGCTCTTTGCGAGTCGGCAGCGGGATAGGACCGCGAACCTGCGCGCCAGTGCGCTTTGCAGTTTCAACGATTTCCGCTGTGGATTGATCGATCAGGCGATGATCAAAAGCCTTCAGGCGAATACGGATTCTTTGGTTCTGCATTGACAGAGCTCCAATAGATAAAAGAACATAAATCAACACCGCCCGACCGAGATTACTCCCGCCAGAGGTGCGATTTTTCACGTTTCCTCCCATATCGGGAGGACTGTATGGCTGGCGACTCGTAAACGGGAAGCTCAGCAGCAGACCAATCGTCTGGCTTACCTCATGGGTAAGCGGAGGGGATTATACGGATTTTTTCAATTCGCGCAAGGGAGGGCGGACAGATAGTGCGCAACTTTGTGTGGCGGATGGATCTCGCTGACGATCCCCTGCCCGCCTACCGCAAACCGGTAACGACAATGTTGCAAACAGGCTGATAGACTGCGCCCTTGCCTCTGTCAGCGGAACGACCCCGATGCTCAAAGATCAGAAAAAAGCCTACCAATATGGACTCTGCGCCGTCGCCCTCTGGTCGACGGTGGCCACCGCCTTCAAGATCTCCCTCGCCTACTTCGAGCCGGTGCAGCTGCTGCTCGTGGCGGCCCTGACCTCGACCCTGACTCTCGGCGCTATCGTTGCCAAACAGGGCAAGCTGTCGCTGCTGCGGAGCTATATCAAGGAGCGTCCCTTCTACTATCTGGCACTGGGGGTGCTGAATCCCTTCCTCTATTACCTGCTGCTGTTCAAGGCCTATGATCTGCTGCCCGCCCAGCAGGCACAGACCCTCAACTACACCTGGGCCATCACCCTCAGTCTGCTGGCCGTCCCCTTCCTCGGCCAGAAGCTGCGCCGCCGCGACGGGGTCGCCATCGTACTGGGTTACTTCGGCGCCCTGGTGATCGCCACCAAGGGGGATGTGTTCGGCCTGCAGTTCGACAGCCCGCTCGGGGTGACGCTGGCACTGGTGTCGACCCTGATCTGGGCCGGCTACTGGATCCTCAACACCCGCAACCAGGGCGATCCCGTGGTCAGCCTGCTGCTCGGCTTCCTCATCAGCCTGCCGTTTATCGTCGTGGCGACCTGGCTGCTCTCCGACTTTGCCATGACCGCCTGGCAGGGTTGGGCCGGCGCCATCTATGTCGGCCTGTTCGAGATGGGGTTCGGCTTCGTGCTCTGGTTGATGGCCCTGCGCCACGCCACCAACACGGCGCCCATCAGCAACCTCATCTTCATCTCGCCCTTCGCCTCCCTGGTGCTGCTCAACCTGCTGATAGGCGAGACCATACACCCGGCGACCCCCATAGGGCTGGCCCTGATAGTGGCGGCCCTGCTCATTCAGCAGCTGAAATACGGCAAGCGCTACCGCAAGACGAGCGAACCCCAGGCCTGACAATGCAAAATGGGCGCATCCATCGATGCGCCCCTTCTCAATCCATCCACTCCAGCGGCTGGTGCTTGGGCAACCGGATCTCCACCAGCAGGCCCCCCAGCTCCGAGTCTCCCAGCCGTATGGTGCCGTGGTGCTGGGACACTATCTTGGCGACGATCGCCAACCCCAAGCCGCTGCCCCCCCCGGTGCGCGCCACATTGCCCTGGGTAAAGGGCTTGAGGACCCGGGAGTGATCCTGGGCCGGAATGCCGGGACCATCGTCCGACAGCCGCAGCCGGACCCAGTGACCGTCGTCTTTCAGCTCCACCTGCAGCCGGCTCGCCCCATAGCGTCGCGAGTTGCCCGACAGGTTGTTGAGGATGCGGCGAAGGCTGATGGGGTTGCAGGCCACCCGCACCGCCTGCTCCGGCAAGACCAGCTCCAGCTCCAGCCCCTGATCAGTCTGCATCAGCAGGGCATCGTGGATCAGCTGGGTCAGATCGATCTGCTGGGTGTCCAGCCCCTCGTCCGGGCGTATGTAGTCGATGAACTGATCGATGATGCCGTTGGATTCGTCGATGTCCGCGTTGATGCTCTCCCGCAAGTACTCGTCTCCGGACGACATCATCTCGGTCGCCAGCCGGATGCGGGTCAAGGGGGTGCGCAGATCGTGGGAGACCCCGGCCATCATCAGGTTGCGCTCCTCGATCAGCCGCTTGATGGAGCTCGACATGTGGTTGAAGGTGCGGGTCAGCCGGCGCACCTCCCGCGAGCCTCGTTCCCCCAGCGCATCGGGGAAGTTGCCGCGCGCCACCGCCACAGCGCCCGCCTCCAGATCCTCCAGCGGACGCACCAGCTGGCGGGCGAAGCGCCAGGCGGCAAACAGGGTCACCACCAGCAGCACGCTCATGTAGATGATCAGCGGCTCGATGTCATCATCCTCGATCTCGGTCAGCGGGATCCGCACCCATATCTGGCTGGCATGGGGCGGCTGGATCCAGATGATGTAGTGATCCTGGATCTCGACCCGCACCTTGGTCGGCCCCTTCAGCTCGCGGCTGATGTTCTCTTCCAGATAGGCGTAGGGTTTGGAGTCGTTGAGCCCGTGCTGCTCCGCTTCGCTCTGGGTATAGATGTCGCTGCCGGTGGCCACATAGACCAGCGCCTCGGCATCTTCGCTCAGCGCCAGCTGCTTGCTGTCGATGGGGAAGATCAACTTGACCTGATTGGCCAGCAGATGACTGATCTGCTTGACGGTGGGCGACAGCAGATAGTTATAGAAGGTGACATAGGAGACAAACTGATAGACCACCAACACGGCAGCCAGGAACCAGAGCATGCGGGAGAACATGCTGCTCACTTTCTTCATGCGCCATCACCGTCCGGCACAAACACATAACCCAGACCCCAGACGGTCTGCAGGTAACGGGGCTGGGCCGGGTCCTGCTCCAGCAGGCGGCGCAGGCGGGACACCTGCACGTCTATGCTGCGCTCGGTCGCGGTGTACTCGCGGCCCCGGGCCAGGTTCATCAGCTTGTCGCGGGAGAGCGGCTCGCGGGGGTGGCTCACCAGCACCTTGAGCACCGCAAACTCGCCGCTGGTCAGGGCGACAGGGTCGCCGTCGCGGCTCAGCTCGCGGGTCGCCAGGTTGAGTTGATGAGCGCCGAAGCTCACCACCTTCTCGGCGGAAGAGGGGGCGCCGGGCAGCTCGACGGTGTGGCGCCGTAGCACGGCGCGGATCCGGGCCAGCAGCTCGCGAGGGTTGAACGGCTTGGGCAGGTAGTCATCGGCCCCCATCTCGAGCCCGACGATGCGATCCACCTCGTCCCCCTTGGCGGTGAGCATCAACACCGGGATCTGGTTACCCGCCTCGCGCAGGCGGCGGCAGATGGAGAGTCCATCCTCCCCCGGCAGCATCAGGTCCAGCACCATCAGGCTGAAGTTCTCACGGGTCAGCAGCCGATCGGCCTGCTCACCGTTGGCGACGCCCCGCACCATGAACCCCTGCTCGGTGAGGTAACGCTCCAGCAGGGAGCGTAATTTCAGATCGTCGTCGACCACCAGGACCTTGTATTGCTGACTCATTGCTGCCTCTCCTCTCTCTCTTCTGCCCCAATACTAGGGCGCCCCCCGGCAACGACAAAGCATAAATATGTTACCGGTTATTACCCTCATCCCGGGAACCACGGGGGATGGCACTCGCGCTGGACGAGCTTGTGGCACCTTTTTGCTCGACAGCCAGACGCCAATGGCTAAGATCCCGGGCAGCACTATGCAACCCGCCACGCTGGCGCAAGGGATTGATAAGCTCATGAAAACCAAACTCATCACCCGCGAAGGCTACAACAGACTCCGGCAGGAGCACGACACCCTGTGGCGCGAAGAGCGGCCCGAGGTCACCAAGAAGGTGGCCTGGGCGGCTAGCCTGGGGGATCGCAGCGAGAACGCCGACTACCAGTACAACAAGAAGCGGCTGCGGGAGATCGATCGGCGGGTGCGTTACCTGCGCAAGTGCCTGGAGGAGCTGACCATAGTCGATTATGCCCCGTCCCAGGAGGGCAAGGTGTTCTTCGGCGCCTGGGTCGAGGTGGAGAGTGAAGAGGGAGAGACCAAGCGCTTTCGCATCGTCGGCTATGACGAGATCTTCGGTCGCAAGGATTACATCTCTATCGACTCCCCCATGGCCCGCGCCCTGCTCAAGAAGGAGGTGGGGGATGAGGCCATAGTGCGCACCCCCGTCGGTGACGCCTGCTGGTATGTCAACGAGATCAGCTATCCCAAGTAAGCACCCGCCAGGGGCCAACCCCCACAGGGCCCGAGTGCGCCGCCTGGCTCGGGTCATTCCGTTCACGAACGCTATTCGATATAACTGGCCCCGTCCCACCCCGCGGGTCAACTCCTGACCAGCTCGTATGGTCCGGGGTGGCATCCCCCGCGCCGACCCCATATAGTGCTCACATTTGGCGCCTCGACGCCCAGACCCGACCACAGGGACCCCAGATGCACAGCCATGCAATAGAGAGACAGATCGCCACCGAGCTGAATGCTCGCCCTGAACAGGTGCAGGCCGCCGTGCGCCTGCTGGACGAAGGTTCCACCGTGCCCTTCATCGCCCGTTATCGCAAGGAGGTGACCGGCGGCCTGGACGACAGTCAGCTGCGTACCCTGGAGAGCCGCCTCGGCTATCTGCGTGAACTGGAAGATCGCCGCCAGGTGATCATTCGCTCCATCGAGGAGCAGGGCAAGCTGACCCCCGAGCTGGCGCGCGAGCTGAACGGTGCCGACAGCAAGACCCGGCTCGAAGATCTCTATCTCCCCTACAAGCCCAAACGTCGCACCAAGGGGCAGATGGCCATCGAAGCCGGGCTGGAGCCGCTGGCCAATCTGTTGCTCACCGACCCCATGCAGGATCCGGAGCAGGAGGCGGCCCGCTTCCTCAATGCCGAGCAGGGAATAAACGACAGCAAGGCCGCCCTCGACGGCGCCCGCTACATACTGATGGAGCGCTTCGCCGAGCAGGCCGATCTGCTGGAGAAGCTGCGGGACTACCTGTGGCAAAACGCCACCCTGCGCGCACGGGTGGTGGCGGGCAAGGAGCAGGAAGGGGCCAAGTTCAAGGACTACTTCGAACACGATGAGCCGCTGCACAAGGCCCCCTCCCACCGGGTGCTGGCCATGCTGCGTGGTCGTAACGAAGGGGTGCTCAACCTGGCGCTGGTGACCGGCGACGACGAGGGCGCCAGCCCCTGCGAGGGCATCATCACCCATCACCTCAGGCTGAACCTGCAGGGCCGGCCGGCCGACAAGTGGCTGCAGGGGGTAGTGAGCTGGACCTGGAAGATCAAACTCTCGCTGCAGATGGAGACCGAGCTCATCGGCCGCATCCGCGAGAGTGCCGAGGAGGAGGCGATCAAGGTGTTCGCCATGAACCTGCAGGATCTGCTGATGGCGGCGCCGGCCGGTATGCGCTGCACCATGGGGCTGGATCCGGGCATCCGTACCGGGGTCAAGGTGGCCGTGGTCGACGCCACCGGCAAGCTGGTCGATCACGCGACCATCTACCCGTTCGAACCCAAGAAGCAGGTCGATCAGAGCCTCAGGACCCTGAGCGAGCTGTGTCAGAAGCACAAGGTCGAGCTCATCAGCATCGGCAACGGCACCGCCTCGCGGGAGACCGACCGGCTGGTGAGCGATCTGTTCGAGCGCTATCCCGCCGCCAAGGCGCAGAAAATAGTGGTGAGCGAGGCTGGTGCCTCCGTCTACTCCGCCTCCGAGCTCGCCTCCCAGGAGTTCCCGGATCTCGACGTCTCCATCCGCGGCGCCGTCTCCATCGCCCGCCGGCTGCAGGATCCCCTGGCCGAGCTGGTCAAGATCGATCCCAAGAGCATAGGTGTGGGTCAGTACCAGCACGATGTGGGTCAGAGCCAGCTGGCGCGCCGGCTGGACGCCGTGGTCGAGGATTGCGTAAACGCGGTGGGGGTGGATGTGAACACCGCCTCGGTCGCCCTGCTCAACCGGGTCTCCGGCCTCTCCCAGACCCTGGCCCAGAACATAGTCGCCTACAGAGACGACAACGGCGCCTTCCACAACCGCCAGCAGCTGCTCAAGGTGAGCCGGCTCGGCCCCAAGGCGTTCGAGCAGTGCGCCGGCTTCCTGCGCATTCGCGGCGGCAGCAACCCGCTGGACGGCTCGGCGGTGCACCCGGAGTCCTATCCCGTGGTGGAGCGGATCCTGGCGCAACTCCAGCAGCAAGTGGAGAGCCTGCTCGGCAACGGCAGCCTGCTGCGCGGCCTGAGGGCCGCCGACTACACAGATGAGCGATTCGGGGTCCCCACGGTCACCGACATCATAGGTGAACTGGACAAGCCGGGCCGCGACCCGCGCCCCGAGTTCAAGACCGCCACCTTCAAGGACGGGGTGGAGAAGATCAGCGACCTGGTGCCCGAGATGGTGCTGGAGGGCGTGGTCACCAACGTCACCAACTTCGGCGCCTTCGTCGACATCGGCGTGCATCAGGACGGGCTGGTGCACATCTCCTCCCTGACCGATCGCTTCATCAAAGATCCCCGCGAGGTGGTCAAGGCGGGCGACATAGTGCGGGTCAAGGTGCTGGAGGTGGATGCCCCGCGCAAGCGGATCAGCCTCACCATGCGCCTCAATGAGAAAGCCGGCGAGAAGAGTGGGCAGCAGGCCCGCAAACCAGCCGAGCCGCGTCAAACGATGGGCGCGCCCAAGGCGAGAAGCGAGCCGAGGCCGGCCAATCCCATCGGGGGGGCCATGGGCAACGCCTTCGCCGCCGCCCTCTCCAAGAACAAGAAATAGCCGACCAGTACGATGCAAAAAGCCCCGAAAGGGGCTTTTTCATGGGTCTTCGCCAAGGCTGAGGAGTCACAGGCCATCGAGATTGCCCTGCACTGACAGTAGGCGACTTAGACATCCAGGCTGAAGCTCTGACGGGGGGTGGGCCTGACCGCCTGCCGATAGTGCTGGGCGATGATCTGATTGCGTCTGTCCATATAGGCACCGAGCGGGCCGGATGCACCGCTGGCAGGCTCGACCACCATCAGCTCCCTGCGGGCCTGCACCTCCTTGAGCGTGGCGGTGCGGGCCACGCTCAGATCCTGGGAGGAGGGGTCGGCCAGTGCCAGGGAGGCGGCGCGCACCTGCTCATGCTGGCGCATCTCACGACCCCGCTCCACCCGCTGCTGTTGCTTCTGTTGCTCCTGCTGGCCTGACTCCTGCTGCCTGCGCTTCCCGTCTTCATCGGTGGCGTCGACAAAGCGCTGGGGCGCCGCCGTCGGGCTGGCTGGCGTACTCTCACGGGAGGATTGGGCAGCGGGGTTGGCCTGGGCGGCCCTGGACTGGTCTTTCTGGGAGGCCACGCCGGACTCGGCAGCGGAGGCCTCGCCCTGGCGCGCCTGGGGTACGAGTTCGGTGCGGCGATTGTCAGTCCGTGCCGATTCCGTCTGCGGGTGCAGCTGATTGGGAATCATCGGCGGCAGGCCGACGTTGATGTTCATCTCACACTCTGATGTCGATCAGGGTACCCAGCATGTCGCTGGCGGTCTGGATCACCTTGCCGGAGGCGCCGGCCTGCAGCTCGGCCACCTTGAGCGTGACCAGTTCGTCCGGCAGCTCCACCCGATCGCCGACCGGCGTATTGAGGCTGGCGATCTGGCCGGATGCCTGGCTGGCCAACTGCTCGGCTCGCTGGAATCCCTGTACGCCCGTCGTCATGGCGGAATCGATACGCATCATCTTGCTCCTCTGGCTGTTGACTGATTATTCACCACCCAGAGGGATTATTGAAGCCTGCCGCTCGCTTTTCAGCCGATGAACTCCCGCACCATGACGATGAACTGCGCCGGATGAGAGATGAAGGGGGCATGGGAGGCCTTGTCCAGCACCAGGCTGCGGCTATGGGGATAGCGCTCGTCCAGCAGCGGGATGGCCGCCTTGGGCACCAGCGAATCCAGCCTGCCGTAGATGCGCAGCCAAGGCAGGCTGAGCGTGGTCAACTCATCCCGCAGATCGACGTCGGCCAGCAGGCCGAGGCCGGCCTCCAGCGCGGCAAGCTGGGGCGCTGGGCGCTCCGCCAGCCAGTGGCGCAGCTGGCGGATGTCATCCCTGGCGTGCTCGCTGCCCATGGCCTGGATCGCCAGGAAGCGCTCTATGGTCTGCTTGAAGTCCCCCGCCAGCATCTGGTTGAAGCCGGCCAGCACCTTGGGCGCGATGCCGGGCCACTCATCCCGCGCCATGAAGCAGGGCGAACTGGCAACCGTGATCAGGGATTGCACCCGCTCGGGATGAGTCAGGGCCAGCTGGCTCGCCACCAGGCCACCGAGGGACCAGCCGAGCAGATGACAACGCTCCGGCAATACGCTGGCCACCTGCTCTGCCAGCCAGGGCAGGGAATAGTCGCTTCCTTCGATCAGGGGACTGTTGCCGAAGCCGGGCAGATCCACCAGATGCACCCGATAATGGTCCGCCAGCTGCTGGGCTATGCCGTGCCAGACAGCGCCATTCATGCCCCAGCCATGCAACAACACAAGATCCGGCCCCTGGCCAAACCGCTCAACCGATATGCTCATCTAGACTCAAGATCCCTGTTTATCCGCTTGGTGCCTGCATGTTAAAGCGGCTGCTCGCCAAAGCAAGTCCGATCCTCGGCAGTCGGGCCGACTGGCTGGGGCTCTGTCTGCTCTGCCGCCAGCCCTGTGACGACCAGCCCCTGCTGTGCGACTGGTGCCAGCGGGCCCTGCGACAACAGGAGCCTCGCTGCCAACTGTGCGCCGCCCCGCTGCCGGCCGAAGGGATCCTCTGCGGCCGCTGCCAGCGCCGGCCACCGCCCTGGCAGCGACTGCAGGTGATCGGCGACTATCTGCCGCCCTACCCCCTGCTCATCCCCCGCCTCAAGTACTCGGGCCAGATCCTGCTGGCGTCCCCCCTGGCACGGCTGCTGGCAGACCATCTGGATCTCGCGCAGCCGCCCGAGGTCATCATTCCGGTGCCGCTGCACTGGTGGCGACACTGGTGGCGCGGCTTCAATCAGGCGCAGGAGATCGCCGACGCCCTCGCCGAGATCACCGGCATCCCCTGCGACAGCGGGCTGCTGCGCCGAGCCAAGGCCACCCCGCAGCAGACCAGGCTGAGTGCCGGCCAACGTCGGCGCAACCTGCGCGGTGCCTTTCAGATCCGAGCCCACCACTATCGCCACGTGGCGCTGCTCGACGATGTGGTCACCACGGGTGCCACCGCCGGCCAGCTCACCCGCTTGCTCCACGAGAGCGGCGTCCAGCGGGTGGAAGTCTGGGCAATCTGCCGCACCCTGAAGCACCTGAAATGACGCCCACGCAGAACAGGCTCCACTCGGCTGCTCATGTTTATAACCACACAATGTAAGGAGTAACGGAGTGGGCACTTTGCCGCTCTCTGTCATGTCATGAAGCACAGCAAGCAACTACTGCCATGCTACCCAAGCCCTGCCAAGAGAGTTATCATGAATACCCTAGTCGTACACTCAGGTTTATGAGGATAGTGATGATCAGCATTTCCGACACCGCCCAGGCGCATTTCCGCAAGCTGCTGGAAAATCAGCCTGATGGCACCAATATCCGGGTGTTTGTGGTCAATCCGGGAACCCAGAACGCCGAGTGCGGCGTCTCTTATTGCCCACCAGATGCGGTGGACCCGGAAGATCAACACCTGCCTTTCAGCGGCTTCGACTGCCTGGTCGATCCCCTGAGCTCCCCTTATCTGGTGGATGCCACCATAGATTTCGTCACCGATCAGATGGGCTCCCAGCTCACCCTCAAGGCGCCGAATGCCAAGATGCGCAAGGTCGCCGACGATGCTCCCCTGGCCGATCGCATCGAATACGTGCTGATGTCAGAGGTGAACCCCATGCTGGCCGGTCACGGTGGCAAGGTGACGTTGATTGACATCACCGACGACAAGCTGGCGATTTTGCAGTTCGGTGGTGGTTGCAACGGCTGCTCACAGGTGGATTACACCCTGAAAGAGGGGATCGAGAAGCAACTGCTGGAGAAATTCCCGGGCGAGCTCAACGGCGTGAAAGATGCCACCGAGCACCAGCGTGGTGATCACTCCTACTATTGATCGGCCCTGCCCGCTCATGAAAAAGGCCCCGCCAGATCCTGGCGGGGCCTTTTGCTATCCGGCGAGCCGAACAGGATCACTCGTCGCGCTTGTCCCGGCTGAGCAGGGCGATGGCGGCCTCTTTCGGGTTCTTGCCCTGATAGAGCACCTGGAAGATCTGCTCGCAGATGGGCATCTCGACGCCGCAGCGGGCCGCCAGCAGATGCACCTCCTTGGTGTTGCGATAGCCTTCCACCACCTGGCCGATCTCGGCCATGGCAGTCTCCACCGTCTTGCCAGCCCCGAGCGCCAGCCCGAAGCGGCGGTTGCGAGACTGGTTGTCGGTACAGGTCAGCACCAGATCCCCGAGCCCCGCCATCCCCATGAAGGTCTTGGCATCGGCACCGAGGGCGGCACCCAGGCGCTGCATCTCCACCAGACCCCGGGTGATGAGCGCTGTCCTGGCGTTGGCGCCAAAACCCAAGCCGTCGGAGAGGCCGGCACCGATGGCGATGACGTTCTTGACCGCCCCGCCCAGCTGCAGGCCGATGAAGTCCGGGTTGGTATAAACCCGGAACGAACGGCCACAGTGCAGCAGCAGCGAGAGATCGTCGGCGAAGTCGTCGTGGGTCGACGCCACCGAGATGGCGGTCGGCAACCCGGCGGCCAGCTCCCTGGCGAAGGTGGGGCCTGAGATCACCGCCAGCGGGATATCCTCACCCAGCACCTCACGGGCCACGTCCTGCAGCAGGCGGCCACTGTCCGGCTCCAGCCCCTTGGTAGCCCAGGCGATACGGGTATCGGGGCGCAGGAAGGGCTTGACCCGGGCCAGCACCTGACCGAACACATGGCTCGGTACCACCAGCAGCAGCACGGGGGCGGCTTGCACCGCCTGCTGCAAGTCGGCAGTCAGCTGCAGATCGGCGGGGAAAGGGACATCCGGCAGGAAAGCCTTGTTGCAGCGATCTTGTTCCAACACGGCGACATGAGCGGGGTCGTGACCCCACAGCAGGGTCGGATGACCGTTGCGCGCCAGAGAAATGGCAAGGGCGGAGCCGTAAGACCCCGCCCCCAAGACCGAGATAGCGATCTGGTCGGCCATTATCAGGCTTCCGCAGTCGCCTGCTGGGCCTGTGCCTGCGCCATGTGCTGGGCAAACAGGGCATCGAAGTTAACCGGTGCCAGGTTCAGCTGCGGGAAGGAGCCCTTGCTCACCAGGTTAGCCACGGCTTCGCGGGCATAGGGGAACAGGATGTTGGGGCAGAAGGCGGCCAGGCAGTGAGCCAGCTGCGGCTCCGGCAGGTTGCCGATGGAGAAGATACCGGCCTGCTGCACTTCACACAGGAAGGCGGTCTCGGTTTCCAGCTTGCAGGTCACGGTCAGGGTCAGCACGACCTCGTACACGCCGTCGGCCAGCACGCTGGTCTTGGTGTCCATGTCCAGCTTGACGTCCGGCTGCCACTCTTTCTGGAAGATGTGCGGAGTGTTCGGCGCTTCGAAGGAGACATCCTTGGTGTAGACACGCTGGATGTGGAATTCCGGTTGCACTTCCTGGTTGTTGATTTCGTCAGCCATTTCGTTTGATTCCTTTTTAAGAAAATGAGTGGGCGCAGGCCCTTAAATCAGCGTTTTTTGGTTACCGGCAGATTCTCTGCACGCCATTGGGCCATGCCACCGCTGAGCGTATACACCTGCTTGAAACCGGCCTTGCTCAGTAGGCGACCCGCGCCACCAGCGGTCATCCCCGACTCGCACACCACTATGATGGGGGCATCTTTATGCTTTTCAACCGGACCCAGATTATTGGCCTGGATCTGGGTGAGGGGCAGGTGATGAGCGCCGGCCAGGTGGCCCTTGGCAAACTCTTCCTGACTGCGAATGTCCACCACTGTGGCACTTTCACGGTTGATCAGCAGGGTGGCGGTGTGGTTGTTCACCGCCTTCACCGGAGAAAAACGAGCACGCACCGTGGTGTACACCAGGGTGCCTGCCAGGCCGAACCAGGCTGCTGCCAGCAGCGGGTTGCGGGCCGCAAAATCCAAATACTCTTGCATCTTCTACTATCCAGGGACCAAGACAAGGGCCCGAGTATACATGGGGCCCCCGATAAGATCAGCCATCTTGGCGGCAAAGCGAGAGCAAGCTCCCATCAGGGGTTGAGCGCGGGTTGCCCCCATGAAGAGCGGCCATAGATGCGGGTCTGGCGGGCATGCAAAAGCGGTTGTAAAGACGATGACGAGGTTGGCAGACAAGCCGGCAACATGCCGAAAACGGGCCGATAACAGCAAAAAAACCAGGCCACAGAGGGGCTTGGCTATCAGGTGACTATTTCGGCAGATGTAGTAATATTACGCTAGTTTCACTTCCTGCAATTCATTCCTATCCGAGAGGACATAGCCTTATGTCAACAGCTAAGAAACCTTTGGTTCTGGTCATCATGGACGGTTGGGGCTACAGCACCAAGCAAGAGCACAACGCCGTCGCTGCCGCCAAGACCCCCAACCTCGACCGTCTCGCCCGTGACTACACCAGCACCTTGATCTCCGGCTCCGGCCTGGATGTGGGTCTGCCGGATGGTCAGATGGGTAACTCCGAAGTGGGTCACGTCAACATAGGTGCCGGTCGCATCGTGTACCAGGAGCTGACCCGCATCTCCAAGGAGATCAAGGACGGCGACTTCTTCCAGAACGTCGAGCTGGCCAAGGCTGTTGACGGCGCCGTGACCAAGGGCAAGGCCGTGCACATCATGGGTCTGATGTCACCGGGTGGCGTACACAGCCATGAAGAGCACATCATGGGCATGATCGAGATGGCCGCCAAGCGTGGCGCCGAGCAGATCTACTTCCACGCCTTCCTGGATGGCCGCGACGTGCCGCCGCGCTCCGCCCAGTCCTCCATCGAGCAGTTCGATGCCCTGTTTGCCCGTCTGGGCAAGGGTCGCTTCGCCTCCATGATCGGCCGCTACTTCGCCATGGACCGTGACAACCGTTGGGACCGCGTGCAGCAAGCCTATGACCTGATGACTCAGGGCAAGGGCGAGTTCACCGCCGACAGCGCCAGCGAAGCCCTGGCCGCCGCCTATGCCCGCGACGAGAACGATGAATTCGTCAAGGCCACCCGCATCGGTGCCGCCGCCCCCATGCAGGATGGCGATGCGTTGATCTTCATGAACTTCCGTGCCGACCGTGCCCGCGAGATCACCCGCGCCTTCGTCGACAGCGACTTCACCGGCTTCGCCCGTGCCGTCACCCCGGCGCTGAACTTCGTGATGCTGACCGAATACGCCGCCGACATCAAAACCACCTGCGCCTACCCGCCCACTGCCCTGGTGAACACCCTGGGTGAGTGGCTGGCCAAGCAGGGCAAGACCCAGCTGCGCATCTCCGAGACCGAGAAGTACGCCCACGTCACCTTCTTCTTCAACGGTGGCGAAGAGTCCTGCTTCAGCGGTGAGGATCGCGAGATCGTCGCCAGCCCGAAAGTGGCCACCTATGATCTGCAGCCGGAGATGAGCTCCGAAGAGCTGACCGACAAGCTGGTCGGCGCCATCAAGAGCGGCAAGTACGACGTCATCATCTGCAACTACCCGAACGGCGACATGGTCGGTCACACCGGCGTGTTCGATGCCGCGGTCAAGGCCTGTGAGGCCGTCGATCACTGCATCGGTCGTGTCACCGAGGCCCTGGCCGAGGTGGGTGGCGAATGCCTGATCACCGCCGACCACGGCAACGCCGAGAAGATGCTGGACGAAGAGACCGGTCAGGCGCACACCGCCCACACCAATCTGCCGGTTCCCCTCATCTACTTCGGTCGCAAGGCCGAGGTGCTGGAAGGTGGCAAACTGTCCGATCTGGCCCCGACCATGTTGACCCTGATGGGTCTGCCTGTGCCGCCGGAAATGACTGGCAAGCCCCTGATGATTCTGAAATAATCCTGCCCCATGCGGGGATGCGAAGTTATTTCAACCAAAACCAGTCGCGTCGGCCTGTTGGCCGGCGCGCTGTTTTTTTGCCTGATCGGCGCTGCCGGCACGGCCCAGGCTGCCAACCAGCAGCTCGGCACCATGCAGTCCCAGATCAAGGAACAGCAGAAGACCATCAAGCTCAGCAAGCAGGAGCTGGCCAAACTCAATACCCAGCTCAAGGCCGATGAGCAGGCCATCTCGGCCGCCGCCGCCAAGCTCGATCAGACCAAACTGCAGCTGAAGCAGAACCAGCAAAAGCTGGTGAACCTGCAGCAGGACAAGCTGGATCTGGAGCAACAGGCCAAACATCAGAAACAGTTGCTGGCCAAGCAGGCGGAAAGCGCCTTCCAGGCGGGCAACCACGACTACCTCAAACTGCTGCTCAATCAGCAGGATCCGGCCAAACTGAGCCGCGCCCTCGACTATTTCGACTATCTCAACAAGGCCCGCATCGAGGCCATCGACGCCCTGCGCGCGACCCGCGCCAAGCTGGCCAAGAACCAGCAGGCGACCCAGGAGACCGAAAGCAAGCTGCAAGCCCTGCTGAGCGAACAGCAAGCGTCCCACCAGAGCCTGCTGACCAGCCAGCAGAGCCGTGCCAAGGTGCGCAACCAGCTGCAGCTGTCGGTGCAGGATGACGAGCAGAAGCTGACCAAGCTGGTCAAGGCGGAGAAGGCCCTGAAGGCCCGGCTGGAAGAGCTGCGCCGCCAGCGGGAAGAGCAGGAACGCCGCGAGCGCGCCGAGCGGGAACGCCTCGCCAAGATCAAGGCCGAGCAGGAGCGCCAGCGCCGTCTGGAGGCGCAACGCCTGGCCGCCGAACAGAAGCGGCTTGCGGAACAACAGCGGATCGCGGCGCAACAGCAGAAGGCCGGCGAGCAGCAACGGCTCGCCGCCCAACAGCAGAAAGTCACCGAGCAACAAAACAAGGTGACTCAACAGCAAGCCGCCGCGCGCAGCAGCGCCAAGGCAAGCACAGGCGGCTACGGTGGCCTCAGCACCAATGGCAGCCTGCGCTGGCCGGTACAGGGCCCGATCCTCATCTCCTACGGTTCGGCTCGTACCGCCGAGCTCAAGTGGAAAGGCACCCTGATCGGCGCCAGCGAAGGCACCCAGGTCAAGGCGGTGGCGCCAGGACAGGTGGTCTACGCCGACTGGCTTGACGGCTTCGGCATGCTGCTAGTGATAGACCATGGTAAAGGCTATATGAGCCTCTATGGTCACAACCAGTCACTGCTGCGCCAGGTTGGCCAGAGCGTGGAGCAAGGCGAACCCGTGGCGCTGGTCGGCGACAGCGGCGGCCAGGACAGACCCGGCCTCTACTTCGAGATCCGCTATCAGGGTGAGGCCATCAACCCGACCAAGTGGTTGGCCAAGCGCTAACTGGTATTCAAGAGCACATGCCATCGAGCGCCTCATGAAAAAAGCCTGCATCCGCAGGCTTTTTTCATTCTGGCTCTGGCCCATCTCGCTGGCCGATGACGAAAACTTACGAAGTTTCCCGCACCATCCTGGTTGGCATCATCAGGGGAAGACGACCATGCCTATCTGCTCAAGCAGCCCCTGCTGCTGCTCCTCGCTTATCTGCACGCCGTCCAGCTTGACCAGACGCAGATCCAGCCCGGGCAGGTCGCACTGGCGCAGATCGCAGCCCTGCAGGTTGAAGCTGCGCCAGTCTATCTGGCCAAACTCGGAGCCACTGAGATCGGATCCCGCCAGCGAGGCGCCCAGCAGGCTGGCCCCCTGCCAGCGGTTGCCGCTCAGCTCGCAGCGCTCCAGCAGGCAGCCATCGAAGTTGGCGTAGCTGAAGTTGTTGCCGGTCAGATGGGCCTCGCAGAAGTAGCTCTTGACGGTGATCTGGTTGGCGAAGCTGGCACGGGCGAAGTTGATGCCCATGGCCTGGCAGTCGCGCAGCTCCAGCCCGAGGCACTGGCTGCGGCTCAGATCCGCCAGGGTCAGGTCGCAGCGCAGGAAGCTGGCCTCCCGCAGATCGCAGCCCTGCAGCGAGCAGCCGAGTTCGCGCTCCCGTTCGTAGAAGCTGCAGTCGACGAAGCGGCTCTCGCTCAGATCCAACCAGGAGAAGTTGCAGTCGATGAAGCGGCAGTCAGCGAACTGCTCCCCTTCCACTTCCTGCTGCTCGAATCGCTTCCCCTCGAAGCACTTGCCCTTGATCATCCGAAATTTCTCCTAATGATGGCGTCATATGCTGACTTTATTGCGTGAAAAAGGTAATGTTACCTGTAACATTGCTGCCGGAACCCAAGATGAACGACACCCGCAAACGCCGCCCCACCCTGCAAGACATCGCCGATCAGACCGGGGTCACCAAGATGACCGTCAGCCGCTACCTGCGCGATCCACACACAGTGGCCGAGGGCACCCGGGGGCGGATCGCCGCCGTGGTGGAAGAGCTGGGCTACATCCCCAACCGGGCACCGGACATTCTCTCCAACGCCACCAGCAAGGCGATCGGCATCCTGCTCCCCTCCCTCTCCAACCAGGTCTTCTCCGCCCTGGTGCACGGCATAGAGACGGTGACCCGCCCCGCCGGTTACCAGACCCTGCTGGCCCACTACGGTTACAATCCGGAACAGGAAGAGGAGCAGGTGGCCTCCCTGCTCTCATACCACGTGGATGGCCTGATCCTGTCCGACAGCCTGCACACCGAGCGCACCCGCAAGATGATCGCCACCGCCGGCATCCCTGTGGTGGAGACCATGGATCTGCCGCAGAACCCCATCGACATGGTGGTCGGCATGGATCACCGGGCCGCGGCCCGGGCCATGGTAACAGAGATGCTGCGCCGGGGGCGCCGCAAGGTGGTCTACCTGGGGGCACGGCTCGATGTGCGCACCCAGCTGCGGATGGAGGGCTACTACCAGGCGATGGCCGATTTCGGCCTCGATGGCCAGCACCTGCTGACCGAACAATCCTCCAGCTTCACCCTGGGCGGCCAGCTGCTGGAGCAGGCGCTGGCGCGCTACCCCGATCTGGACGGCCTGTTCTGCACCAACGACGATGTGGCGGTCGGTGCCCTGCTGCAGTGCCAGGCCAGGTGGATACCCGTGCCCCAGCAGATCGCCATCGCCGGCTGCAACGCCCTCGACATCGGCCACGCCATGACCCCCAAGCTGGCCAGCATAGTCACCCCGCGCGAGGAGATAGGCCGTGAGGCGGCAACCATGCTGCTGGCCCGCCTGGGCGGCCAGCCCAGACCCGACAGCCGCATGGACTTGGGCTTCTCCCTCTATGTAGGGGAGAGTCTGGGCTGACCGCCTCTTCTCTCCCATCCCCAGACCCCTCTCCCACTGGCCGAGGGGCGAAAACAAACAGGCCACCCTGAGGTGGCCTGTCTGGTTGTTCTAAACGATATGTGACTAACGTTTAACCAATTCAACCGCTTCGCGGGAGAGGCGAGTCACCTCTTCCCAGTTGCCGTTCTTGACCGCATCGGCCGGCAGCATCCAGGAGCCGCCGACGGTGGCGACGCATTTCAGCGCCAGGTAATCGGCGACGTTGTTCGGGCCTATGCCGCCGGTGGGGCAGAAGCGGACCTGCGGCAGCGGCGCGGCGATGGCCGCGAGCGCCTTGGTGCCGCCGTTGGCCTCGGCCGGGAAGAACTTCAGGTGGCTGTAACCCGCCTCCAGCGCCTGCATCACCTCGGAGGCCGTGGCCACTCCGGGGATCAGCGGCGCCGTGCTCTTGGCGGCGTGGGCCAACAGCGCCGGGGTCATCCCCGGCGAGATGACGAAGCGGGCACCAGCGGCCACGGCAGCATCGAACTGCGCGCAGTTGAGCACAGTCCCCGCCCCCACCATGGCCTCCGGCATCGCCTTGGCGATGAGGGCGATGGCATCCAGTGCCACCGGGGTGCGCAGGGTGATTTCGAACACCGAGATACCACCCGCCAGCAGCGCCTGTGCCATCGGCAGAGCCTGCTCCAGGTCGTTGATGACCATCACGGGCACCAGCGGGGAGGCGGCAAACACCTCGGCAGGGGTCAGTTTCCAGTTTTGCATAGCTCTTCCTCAGTCAAAGATGGTGGCGCCACACTCGGCGCTCGATACCGCGCGACGCATCACGCTAAACAGTTCACGGCCCCAGCCTTCTTGCTCCAGGCTGAGATCCGGCTCGACCGGGGTACGGCCGCTCAGATCGGTCAGGCAATCCAGGCGGCCCGATTCGGCATCCACCCGCAGCAGGTCACCGTCTCGCAGCAGGCCTATGGCGCCGCCGTGCAGGGCCTCAGGGGTAACGTGGATGGCGGCCGGGATCTTGCCGGAGGCACCGGACAGGCGGCCATCGGTGACCAGCGCCACCTTGTGACCCGCCTTCTGCAGGTTGCCGAGCACCGGCATCAGCTTGTGCAGCTCCGGCATGCCGTTGGCGGCGGGGCCATTGTGGCGCACCACTATCACCGCATCCAGATTGAGCTCGCCGGCCTGGTAGGCCGCCTCCACCGCATGCTGGGAGGAGAAGACCTTGGCCGGTGCCTCGATCACGCGATATTCCGGGGCCACCGCCGAGACCTTGACCACGGCGCGGCCCAGATTGCCGGACAGCAGCTTGGTGCCGCCAGTGGCCTGGAATACAGAGCCTGTGGGAGAGAGCACGCTCGCATCGCCACTCTCGCCGACCGGCTGCCACACCAGCTTGCCATCCACCAGCAGGGGGCGGCTGAGGTAATCCTGCATCTCGCCGAAGGTCGGGGTGGCATCCATGTGGATCAGCCCCTCCTGTGCCAGCCGGCGCATCAGGCCGGGCACGGCACCGGCCTGCTCGAAGGCGTTCACGTCGGCCGGGCCATTCGGGTACATGCGCACCAACAGCGGCACCACGTCGGAGAGATCGCTCAAGTCGTCCCAGGTCAGGTGCAGGCCGGCGGCGCGGGCCAGCGCCACCATGTGGATGCTGTGGTTGGTGCTGCCGCCGGAGGCGAGCAGGGCCACCAGGCCGTTGACCAGGGAGCGCTCGTCCAGCACCTCGCTCAAGGGGCGATAGGCCGGTGAGCCGGGGATCATGGCGCTGATGCGGCGCGCCGCCTCGGCAGTCAGGGCGTGGCGCAGCTCGCTGTGAGGGTGCACGAAGGCGGAGCCCGGCAGCATCAGACCCATGGCCTCGAACACCAGCTGGTTGGTGTTGGCGGTGCCATAGAAGGTGCAGGTGCCGGGCGCATGGTAGGCGCCGCACTCCATCTCCAGCAGCGCCTCGCGGCCCACCTGACCGGCGGCATACTGCTGGCGCACCTTCACCTTGTCATCGTTGCTGATGCCGCTGGCCATGGGGCCGGCCGGCACGAAGGCGGTGGGCAGGTGGGCATGGGAGAGCGCCCCCATGATCTGGCCCGGCGCTATCTTGTCGCAGATGCCGAGCAGCAGGGTGGCGTCGAAGGTGTTGTGAGAGAGGGACAGCGCCGTGGCCTGGGCGATGAGATCCCGGGAGAAGAGTGACATGTCCATCCCGGGCTGGCCCTGGGTGACGCCGTCACACATGGCGGGCACCCCGCCGGCGACCTGGGCACTGTGGCCCAGCTCGGCCAGGGTCGCCTTGATCTGGTCCGGGTAGCCCTGATAGGGCTGATGGGCGCTCAGCATGTCGTTGTAGGCGGTGACTATGCCGACGTTGGCGCGGGTCAGATCGAGGATGCGACCCTTCTCGTCCGTGCTGCAGGCGGCCACGGCGTGAGCCAGGTTGCCACAGGCCAGGGCGGCGCGGGTCTTGCCCTGCTCCGCCTGACGTTGAATGCGGGCCAGGAAGGCCTGGCGACGGGTGGCACTGCGCGCACGGATGCGGGCGGTGACCTCGAGGATGATGGGATGAGTCATATTGCTTGCTCCAGTGCGGTGACGGCGCGGTCGACAACCTGTTCGAAGCCGCCGTCGATATCGATACAACATACCCCAGCTTCGCCATCCGGGCGCTCCAGCGCATCGAATTGGCTCTGCAGCATGCTCTCGCGCATGAAATGACCGTGACGGGCCTTC
The DNA here is from genome assembly GCF_019218665.1 of Aeromonas sp. sif2416. NCBI lineage: Bacteria > Pseudomonadati > Pseudomonadota > Gammaproteobacteria > Aeromonadales > Aeromonadaceae > Aeromonas > Aeromonas sp. sif2416. Next base: position 88,553 of record NZ_JAHUXC010000013.1, on the reverse strand, counting down.
ATCCGCGCCAGGATCAGCTCGTAGTCCCCATCCAGGAACAGGAACCTGACCGATTCGTTGCCCTCGCGGATCTGATCGCGATAGTGGCGCTTGAGGGCGGAGCAGACGATCACCCCCACCTCGTTCTTCTGTTCCAGGCTGTAGGCCGCATCGCGGATCCGCTCCAGCCAGGGGGCGCGATCCTCATCGTTGAGTGGGGCGCCGCCCGCCATCTTCTGAATGTTGGCACGAGGGTGCAGATCGTCGCCGTCGATAAACTTGGCGCCGATGACCTGAGCCACCCGAGCCCCGACCGACGATTTGCCGCTGCCGGAGACGCCCATCACGATAATACTCTTACCAGCCATTGTTTGACCTCTATCCCATTTCTCAAAAAACGTACCGTAGATGACTTCTAACTTACCACGTTACCGGTAACATGTTACCGGTAACGTCATGGCATGTGAAGTGGTGCACAGATTTGTGCAAGACGATAACTGGAACTTTTGAGGATAGAAAAATTATGGAAGGTGTGGCTAATACCCCCGATGTCGCCTACCTGCTTTCGGTAGCAGGCGGTGCAATTATCATGTTGTTGCTGTTGATAATGCGCTTCAAGATCCACGCCTTCGTCGCCCTGACGCTGGTCAGCCTGGTCACGGCCCTCGCCACCGGCGTGGCCTACGATCAGGTCGTAACGACCATGCTGGGCGGCTTCGGTAGCACCCTGGCCGGGGTGGCCCTGCTGGTCGGTCTCGGCGCCATGATAGGCCGGATCCTGGAGATGACGGGCGGCGCCAAGGTGCTGGCCGATACCCTGATCAGCCGCTTCGGCGCCCATCGCGCTCCTCTTGCGCTCGGTGTGGCCTCCCTGCTGTTTGGCTTCCCCATCTTCTTCGATGCGGGCCTCATCGTCATGCTGCCCATCATCTTCAGCGTGGCCAAGCAGTTTGGTGGCTCTGTACTCAAATATGCACTGCCATCTGCGGGCGCCTTCGCCGTGATGCACGCCTTCATGCCCCCCCACCCCGGCCCCGTTGCCGCCAGTGAGCTGCTCGGCGCCAACATCGGCCTGCTGACCATAGTCGGCCTGCTCGTCGCCATCCCGACCTGGTATCTGGGTGCCTATCTGTATGGCCTGTGGGCCGGTAAGAAGTTCGACCTGCCGCTGCCGCCGAGCTTTACCGACCCGGCGGCCATCCCGGCCGGCCAGCTGCCAAGCTTCGGCCAGGTGATCTCCATCCTGCTGCTGCCGCTGGCACTCATCTTCATGGATACCGGCCTCAACACCCTGGGTGCCATGGGCATGGTCGACAAAGGTGCTGATTGGGTCAATATCCTGCGCATGGTCGGCAAGACCCCGATCGCACTGCTGATCACCCTGCTCTACGCGGTCTGGGTCTTTAGCAAGCAACAGGGCAAGATACAGCTGGAGAAATTCTGTAACGATGCGCTGGCCCCTGTCTGCGCCGTCATCCTGGTGACAGGTGCCGGTGGCATGTTTGGCGGCGTACTGCGTGCCAGCGGCATCGGTGCCGCCCTGGCGGACGTGCTCTCTGACACCGGCATGCCGGTGATCCTGGCCGCCTTCCTGGTCTCGACCGCCCTGCGGGTAGCCCAGGGTTCTGCGACCGTGGCCCTCACCACCACCGCGGCCCTGATGGCGCCCATGGTTGCCGCCACCCCTGGCCTGAGCGAACTGGACCTGACCTTCATCGTCATCGCCATCGCCGGTGGTGCGACCGTGCTCTCCCACTTCAACGACTCCGGCTTCTGGCTGGTCGGCCGCTTCCTCAACATGGATGTGAAGACCACCCTCAAGACCTGGACCGTGATGGAGACCCTGCTCGGCACCATCGCCTTCCTCATCGTGGCCATGGCCAGCGTGGTGTTTTAACCTCGCCAGACAGACGGGTCGGGACCTCTCCCGACCCGTTTTCAATGGACGGCTCCCAGAGCCGTCGATTCTTTGTTGGGTATTCACCGCCTAGATTGCTAGAATCGCCTATTCATTGCCCCGAGTGGAACGCTTAACCCCGTGATTTCAGGTTTCTCTATGCATTCATCGGCACATTATCGACAGTTGCTGACTCGTCTGCCCCAGATCGCGGTCCCCGCGGATCGGTTCCAGGTGCTCAGCAGCGCCAAAGAGTTCAAAAGCAGGATCCTCTCGCTCATCGCCAGCGCGACCCAGCGCATCTATCTCGTCGCCCTCTATCTGCAGGATGACGAGGCGGGACGGGAGATACTGAGCGCGCTCTACGCCGCCAAGCAACGCAACCCCGCCCTCGACATCAAGCTCTTCGTCGACTTCCACCGCGCCCAGCGCGGCCTGATCGGCAAGGGCAAGCAGGGGGGCAACCACCTGATGTATCAGGAGATGGCCGCCCGCCACGAGCACCAGATCGCCATCTACGGCGTGCCGGTGAAGGGGCGTGAGCTGCTCGGCGTGCTGCACCTCAAGGGCTTCATCTTCGACGATACCCTGCTCTACTCGGGTGCCAGCCTCAACGACATCTACCTGCACCAGCAGGAGCGCTACCGCTTCGATCGCTACCACCAGATCACCAGCCCTGAGCTGACCCGCAGCATGGTCAACTATGTGGACGATGTGTTCCTGCGCAGCGAAGCGGTGCAACGGCTGGATCGGGCCGAGATCCCCAGCGCCAAGCTGCTGAAGGGGCCGATCCGGCGCTTCAAGCACAGCCTGCGCACCAGCCAGTATCGCTTCAAGAGCACGCTGGTGGGGGCCGAGGACGTCGCCATCACCCCCATGGCGGGACTGGGCAAGCGTGGCAACCAGCTCAACCGGATGATCCGCAACCTGGTGCGCGCCACCGAGCGGGAAATCTTCATCTGCACCCCCTATTTCAACCCCCCCAAGGAGTTGAACAAGGACGTAGAGGCGCTGCTCAAGCGCGGCTGCAAGGTGACCATAGTGGTCGGTGACAAGACAGCCAACGACTTCTTCATCCCACCGGAGGAGAAATTCTCCACCATAGGCGGGCTGCCTTACCTGTACGAGACCAACCTGCGCCGGTTTGCCGAGCGCAACCAGCGTCACATCGACTCGGGTCGTCTCAACCTGATGCTCTGGTGCTGCGAGAAGAACTCCTATCACCTCAAGGGCATCTTCGTGGACGAGGAGTGGGCGCTGCTCACCGGCAACAACCTCAATCCCCGCGCCTGGGCGCTGGATCTGGAGAATGGCCTGCTGGTACACGATCAGCACCGCCACCTGCGCGAGCGCTTTGCCGAGGAGCGGGCCAACATCCTGGCGCACGCCCGTCGCATCAGCCACTTCGACCAGATAGAGCAGATCAAGGATTACCCTGAGCAGGTGCGCAAGCTGCTGGCCCGGATCCACAGGGTCAGGGCTCATATCCTGCTCAAGCGAATCATCTAGACCGCAATTCGGCTTCCGTCTCAGCCCCCACCCAAAGGCCTCCCGTTTTCGGCAGGCCTTTTTCAGATGCGGCAACCCAACCCGGCTCACAGCAACACGGCTTGCATCGAGCCATCAACAACCCCTATCATCTGGACATATTTACAGTATTTTCGGGCATCTAATTGATGAAATTGGATAAAATCTCCCTCGATAGCCTCAAGGGCGTCGGCAGCAAGATGCTGGAGAAGCTCGAGCGGCTGGGGCTGGCGACGGTACAGGATCTGCTGTTCCACCTGCCCCTGCGCTACGAGGATCGCACCCAGGTGTGGCCCATCGGCGATCTGCCGCCCGGGCTGCACGGCGCCGTCGAGGGCGAAATCCAGGACACCCAGCTGGTGATGGGCCGCCGCCGCATGCTGGTGTGCCGCATCAGCGATGGCACCGGCAGCCTGACCCTGCGCTTCTTCAACTTCACCGCCGCCCAGAAGAACAGCCTGGCCCCCGGTCGCCTGCTGCGCTGCTTTGGCGAGGTGCGCCCCGGCAAATACGGGCTGGAGATGGCCCACCCCGAGTACAAGCTGCTCGGCGAGGAGCAGGCCGGCCAGACCGAAGAAGCACTTACCCCCGTCTACCCGACCACAGAGGGGCTGCGCCAGCTCAGCCTGCGCAGCCTCACCGATCAGGCACTGGCCCAGCTCGAGCTGTACGGGGTGGAGGAGCTGCTGCCCGCCGGCCTCTACCCGCACCAGATAGAACTCGCCGCCGCCCTTCGCCTGCTGCATAGACCTCCTCCCTCGGTGGCGCTGGCGCTGCTGGAGAGCGGCCAGCATCCGGCCCAGCAGCGGCTGGTGCTGGAAGAGCTGCTGGCCCACAACCTGTCGGTGCTGAAAGTCCGCGCTCAGGCCCAGACCCAGCTGGCCCGGTCCCTCAAGCCGGCCCCCACCCTGGTCAAGCAGCTGCTCGGCGCCCTGCCGTTTAAGCCGACCGGGGCCCAGAACCGGGTGGTGGCGGAGATCAGTCAGGATCTACAACGCAGCTACCCCATGATGCGGCTGGTGCAGGGGGACGTGGGCTCCGGCAAGACGCTGGTCGCGGCGCTGGCGGCGCTACAGGCCATAGGCAACGGCTGCCAGGTGGGGCTGATGGCGCCGACCGAGCTGCTGGCCGAGCAACATGCCATCAACTTCGCCCACTGGCTGGAGCCGCTCGGCATCAAGGTCGGCTGGTTGGCGGGCAAGCAGAAGGGCAAGGCCAGGGAAACCCAGCTCGCCGCCATCGCCGATGGCAGCGTCAAGATGGTGGTGGGCACCCACGCCATCTTCCAGGAGCAGGTGGTGTTCCAGCGCCTCGCCCTGGTGATCATCGATGAACAACACAGATTCGGGGTGCACCAGCGCCTCGCCCTGCGCGAGAAAGGGGAGCGGGAGGGGGTACATCCTCACCAGCTGATCATGACCGCGACCCCCATCCCCCGCACCCTGGCGATGACCGCCTACGCCGATCTCGATACCTCTGTCATCGACGAGCTGCCGCCGGGCCGTACCCCCATCACCACTGTCGCCCTGCCGGACAGCCGCCGGGGCGACGTGATCGCGCGGGTCAAGCTGGCCTGCGAGGAGGGCAAGCAGGCCTACTGGGTCTGCACCCTGATCGAGGAGTCCGAGGTGTTGGAGTGCCAGGCCGCCGAGGACACCGCCGCCGAGTTGCAGAACCTGCTGCCCGGCCTGCATATCGGGCTGGTGCACGGCCGCATGCGGCCGGTCGAGAAGCAACGGGTGATGGAGGAGTTCAAGGCCGGCATCTTGCAGCTGCTGGTCGCCACCACCGTCATCGAGGTGGGGGTAGATGTGCCCAACGCCAGCCTGATGATCATCGAGAACCCGGAGCGGCTCGGGCTGGCCCAGCTGCACCAGCTGCGCGGTCGGGTCGGTCGCGGCTCCGTGGCCTCCCACTGCGTGCTGCTCTATCACGCCCCCCTCTCCAAGACGGCCCAGAGCCGGCTCGGGGTGCTGCGGGAGACCAGCGATGGCTTCCAGATCGCCCAGCGCGATCTGGAGCTGCGCGGCCCGGGCGAATTGCTCGGCACCCGCCAGACCGGCTTGGCCGATCTCAAGATCGCCGATCTGGTGCGGGACCAATCGCTCATCCCCCAGGTGCAGAAGCTGGCGCGCTACCTGATGGACAGACACCCTAGCCACGTCGATCCGCTGATCCGCCGCTGGCTGGGACTACGGGATCACTATTCCAACGCCTGACACCCCATTGAGAACAGAAGAAGGAAGCCGATGAATTGCTGGCTTCCTCATGGGCAAACAGATTATCCATATCAGGTTGCTCCGCCGCAGGCCGGGGCTGCGGGATCACTATTCCAACGCCTGACAACCCATTGAAAACAGGAGGAAGATGTCGATGAATTCCTGGCTACGCGCCCTGCTCTATGTATTCGCCTTCCTGCTGCTGTTCGTCTGGGTGGGTCTCGGCCTGTTCGACGCCGAACGAGCCAGGGGCCCCATCGCCAACTGGCTCAGCCAGCAGACCGGGGTGCAAGTCACCATAGGCCGGCTGGTATTCAACCCACTCCATCCCTACACCCTGCTGGCGGAGCAGGTGCAGTACGGTGACGCGGTGAAGCTGGACAAGATCTACCTGGAGATAGACAGCATCGACTGGCTGAACCGGGATGTGCGCATCGCCCACCTGGATCTCATCCGCCCCCTCATCAGGCTGCCGCTCCCCAACCAGTTGCCGACCCTGCCGGTGCACTCCCTCACCATAGGGGACAGCAACATCGACAACCTCAGCCTGCAGAGCGACGGGCTCATCCTGCGCGGCCTGAGCGCCACCCTGAGCGACTGGGAGCTGATCGATCCCAGGCACCAGCCCCAGGCCAACCTGAGCCTCAGCATCAACCAGCTCGACAGCCCCAGCCTGACCCTGGCTCGCCTCAACCTGAAAGGGCGACTGGAAGGCCAGGTGCTGAGCACGGACAAGCTGACCACCAACCTGTTCGACGGCCTGCTGGAGACCGGCATGGTGCTGGACTGGCCCGCACGCAGCTTGCAGCTGCGCGGCCTCAAGGCCCGTGGCATGCGGGTCGAGCTGGACAGCCTCGGCCAGGCCGAGTTCCCCCTGCGCCGGATCAGCCTGGATCGGGGCCAGTTCGACGAGACCAGCGTCAACGCCAACGCCCAGGAGCTCGCCCTCAACAACTTCAGCGGCCAGCTCACCGCCTTCGAGTGGCAGGCGGGCAGCCGACCGACAGGTTACCTCACCGGCTCTCTGGCCGATCTCGGTCGTGGCCTGTTCCAGCTGGAAGAGATCAAGGGGCGACTCGCCTTCTCGCCAGAGCAGCTCGATGCGGAGCTGCAGGGCAAGGCTTTTGATGGGGAGTTCAATCTGGAGCTGGCGCTGGACCCCGATCTTCAGAAGCTGACCCTGAAGGAGATGACCCTGAGCGGCATGGACATCAGCCTGCCAGATGGGTGGTGGCAGGATTGGCAAGGCTGGCGCCCACAGCAGATCGATGTGCGCAAGCTGGCCTTCGATCGGCTCAAGGTGCTCTCCTTCGACGACAGCCTGCCCCTGTCGCTGACCGGCTGGCAGCTCTACCTGACCGACCTCAGCCTGCGCGGTGATCAGCCGGGCCCCCTGCTCGGCCGGGCCAGGGTGGAGAGCAAGTGGTTCGAGCTGGTGTGGGACGGTCTCTCCGCCCGCAACGGCGAGCTGGATGGCGAACTGACGCCGAGCTCCTGGCAGCTCAACAAGCTGTCCAGCACCTTGCCCGACGAGGGGGCCATCGAGCTGAGCGGCCAGTGGGGCAAGGAGCCTGGCCAGAGCAGCCGCCTGCGACTGCAGGGCAAACATCTGGATCTGGAACAGTGGGGCAGGCTGCTGCGGGCCCCCGTCTCGCTGGCGGGCAAGCTGGATCTGAGTGTCGATCTGCAGGCAGATATGAGCAAGAAGCCGACCGACTGGCGCAGCACCCTGCAGGGCAGCCTGAGCCTGGACGCCAGGGATCCCTTCTGGGACAAGGTGAAGATAGATCCGCTGCTGGATGAGTGGTTCAAGGGCGCCACCCCGCCGACCCTGACGGCGGACGGCCTGTGGCAGGTGATGCAGCAGGGGGATACCCCCTTCTATCGCGTCAAGCTAAACGCCAAGGCCGAAAACGGCCTGGTCCAGATCGAACAGGCGGGCGCCTCCACCATCACCCACCTGCTGGCCCTGCAGGGAGGTGTCGATCTGGCCAACGGCCAGTGGCAGCTCGATCTCGGCGCCCTGAACGGGCAACGCTGCGCCGAGCTGCTGGCCCGCTGGCGCGGCCCGCTCGACGCCCCGACCCTGAGCTGGAGCTTCCCGGCCGAGGCCTCCTGCGGCTGGGAGGCCGGCGTACGCTACCCGGCCCAGGGCCGCAGCAGCCCGCTCTGGCGCCCACAGCCCAAACCAGCGACCCCAGACACCAACAAGGCCTCATGATGAGGCCTTGTCATTGAACCGACAGACGGTCGGGCCCCCTAGCCGCCCCGCTTGATGGGCAGCACCACATACTGGCCGACGAACTCCACCGCCAGCTTGCGGCCGCTGAACAGCTGCACCCGCAGGCTGAACTTGGCCGACTCCCCACTCTTGAGCGGCGCCAGCACGGCAGGCATCCCCTCCCGGGCGACCCTCGCCTCCGGCTCCTCGCTCACGGGTCTGTAGTATTTGATATTGCCCTCGGCCAGCACGGTATCGCCCCCCAGCCCGGCCTCCTTGAGCTGCAACCAGATGAGCCCCCAGCCCGCCAGCACACACTGGCTGTAGATGCTGCCGGCAAACATGGTGTCGTGGACGTTGAGGTTGGCCGCCAGCTTGGCCTTGAGATGAAAGGTCTGGCCGTCGTAATGGGTGATGTGTACCCCCATCTTCTCGCTGATGGGAATGCCCCGCGACCAGCGGGTGGTGAGATCCTGACACCACTCCGGGCGATACTGGATAGTCTGCAGCGGGCTCAGGGACTTGATCATCTGGCGGTGGGTGATGCGGCCGAAGGAGACAGGTCCTTCCCCCACCTCGAGGAAACCGCAGCGGCGGTAGAACTCCACCGCCTCCTGGCGGGCGTTCATCACCAGCCGCTTCACCTTCTCGTCGCGGGCGAGCTGCTCGAGATCCTCCACCATGCGGGCCCCCAGCCCCTGACCCCGGTACTCGGTACGCAGCGCCATGAAGCGGATCTGGGCCTCGTCACCACCGACGAACAGCCGGCCGACGGCGATGGGGGTACCGTCTTCGGCCAGCATCAGCCGATGAATGGCGACGGTATCGTATTCGTCCCGCTCGGAACCTATTGGCAGATTGAACGGCTTGCGCAGCAGCTCCCAGCGCAGTTGGTAGTAGCTTTCCAGCTCGGCTGCCGTTTGGGGGGTGACCACCCGGTACATAGATACATCCTTGAGTTACACTGGTCGAAAACCATCTTGCCGTGCAAATTCATGGACTTCAATCCGCAAGCGTACCAAGCCGAACACTTATTGCACCTCAGCACCAAGGCCGAGCGCCGGCTCTGCATCCTGGAAAACGCCGAGCACCGCTGGCTGGAGATGGACGGCGTGGTGCAATCGGCCATGTGCCTCAGTGAACCGGACCGGCTCTGCCTGCCCCATCAACAACACATAGCCGCGCGGCTGCCAAGCCAGGCGAGCCGGATCCTGGAGCTGGGGCTGGGGGGCGGGGATCTCACCCGCCATCTGGGGGCACGCTGGCCCGAGGCAAGCCACGACTGCGTGGATCTGGATGCCGAGGTGCTGACCCTCTTCCAGGCCTTCTTCCAGGCGCCAGGGGGACCCTCTGCTCGGCCGCCGCGCCTGCATCACGCCGACGCGCTCCGTTTCCTGTTAGACAGCAGGGAGCACTACGATCTGGTGCTGCTGGATCTGTTCAGCCAGGACGGCAACCCCCGACTGCTGTTCCAGGCCCCGCTCTATCAGGCGCTGGCCCAGTGCCTGCGCGGCACCCTCATCATCAACCTGCTGCCACGCACCCGGCTGGAGCTGGAGCAGGCGCTGCGGCTGGCCGAGGAGTGGGTCGGCCCCACCCAGGCCTATCCGGTCCCCGGCTACCTCAACGTGATCCTGCACGCCACCCGTCAGGACGCCGCCTAGACCTGCAGCCAGAAGGTCACGGGGCCGTCGTTGAGCAACCGCACCTGCATGTCGGCGGCGAAGCGACCGGTCTCGGTCGGCAGGCCGCTATTTTTCGCCTGGGCGACGAAATAGTCATAGAGCCGCTCGGCATCGCTCGGGTGAGCGCCGCCGGAGAAGCCCGGCCTCATCCCCTTCTTGGTATCCGCCGCCAGGGTAAACTGGGACACCACCAGCAGACTGCCGCCGGCCTGGGTCAGGCTGAGGTTCATCTTGCCGTCCGCATCGGAGAAGATGCGATAGCCGCTCACCTTGTGCAGCAGCTTGTCGGCCTTGGCCTCGTCATCCCCCTGCTCCACCCCGAGCAGTACCAGCAGACCGGCGTCGATGGCACCGGTCACCTCTCCCTCGACGGTCACACTGGCCTCGGAGACCCGCTGAATCAATGCGATCACTCATCACTCCTTTGTCTTGTCAGAAAGAAACGACCGCCAAGAGGCGGCCGTTGATGTTAGCAACAAGGTGTGGGCTCAGCCCAGCTCCTCTGCGCCCGGTTTCTCATATTCGCCGAGACAGGCGGTGGTCTCGGCCCCCAGCAACACCACCAACCAGCTCAGGTAGACCCAGACAAACAGGATAGGGATTGTCGCCAGCGCGCCATAGATGGCCTGATAGGAGGGGAAGTTGGTGATGTAGATGGTGAAGCCGCGCTTGGCCAGCTCGAACAGGCTCGCCGCCACCAGGGCACCGATGAAGGCGTGGGTCAGCCGCACCTTGCAGTTGGGCACCACGGTATAGATCAACAGGAAGCCGAACACGGAGAACAGGAACGGCAGACCCCGCAGCAGCCAGTAACCCACCCCGAACAGCGCCTCGCCCTGGAAGAACCGCAGCGAGATGATGTAGGAGGAGACGGCGATGCTGGCGCCGATGAGCACGGGCCCCAGGGTCAGGATCATCCAGTACATGGCGAAGGCCTGGGCCAGCGGCCGGCTCTGGGTCGAGCGCCAGATGTAGTTGAGGTTCTTGTCGATGGCCGAGATCAGCATCAGGGCGACCACGATCAGGGCGCCGATACCGACCGCCGTGGTGTTGGTGGCATTGGCCACGAAGCCGTCGATGTACTCCTTGAGCGCCTCCCCGGCGGTCGGCACGAAGTTGTGATAGACGAACTGCTCCATCGCCTGCTTCAGGGTCTGGAACACCGGGAAGGCCGACATCATGCCGAACACCACGGCCACCATGGGCACCAGGGAGAGCAGGGTCACGTAGGCCAGGTAGCCGGCGGTGACGGTCAATCTGTCCTGCTGGAAACGACCCCAGACAAACTGGGCGAAGTGGGCACCATCGTGGCGCAAGAAGGAGAGGGCGTGACCGAGGCGGCTAGCGATTGTGTTCTGCATCGTGGTTCTCAGAGGCTTCATCATGCAGATATTGTGTCAGATGGCATGGCCATTTGACCACCCGTGGCCGGATGGAGTTGGCCTATACCCCGCCAAACGGCCATAAAAAAAGAGGCCCGAAGGCCTCTCTCTGTCTGTCGATGCACAGATATCAAGCACGACCGGCGCGCTTGCGATCCATCTCGGTCAGCAGTTTCTTACGGATACGGACAGCCTTTGGAGTAACTTCAACCAACTCATCGTTGTCGATGAACTCGAGAGCCTGTTCCAGGGTCATGCGGATCGGCGGAGTCAGCACCTGGGCTTCGTCGGTACCGGAGGCACGCATGTTGGTCAGCTGTTTGCCCTTCAGGCAGTTAACAGTCAGATCGTTGGAGCGGGAGTGGATCCCGATCACCTGGCCTTCGTACACCTCGGTAGCGTGACCGATGAACAGACGACCGCGGTCTTGCAGACCGAACAGGGCGAAAGTCAGGGCCTTACCGGTGGCGTTGGAGATCAGCACGCCGTTCTGACGCTCACCGATGCTGCCACCCTTGTGCGGACCGTAATGGTCGAAGCTGTGATACAGCAGACCAGTACCGGAAGTCATGGTCAGGAACTCGGTCTGGAAACCGATCAAGCCACGGCTCGGGATCATGAAGTCAAGACGGACGCGGCCCTTGCCATCCGGAGTCATGTTGGTCATCTCACCCTTACGCAGGCCGAGTTGCTCCATGACTGAACCCTGGTTCGCCTCTTCCACATCGACAGTGACTGTCTCATACGGTTCGTGAAGCACGCCATCGATGGTGCGCAGGATAACTTCTGGACGGGATACCGCCAGTTCGTAGCCTTCGCGACGCATGTTTTCGATCAGGATGGACAGGTGCAGTTCACCACGACCGGATACACGGAACTTGTCCTGGTCATCAGTGTCTTCCACACGCAACGCCACGTTGTGAACCAGCTCCTGGTCCAGACGCTCACGGATGTTGCGCGAGGTAACGAACTTGCCTTCTTTACCGGCAAACGGTGAGGTGTTGACCTGGAAGGTCATGTTCACGGTCGGCTCATCAACGGACAGAGCCGGCAAGGCTTCAACTGCGTTGTTATCACAGATGGTGTCGGAGATTTTCAACTCGCCCAGACCGGTGATGGCGATGATGTCGCCCGCTTGCGCGCTTGCCACTTCAGTACGAGCCAGGCCCAGGTAACCCAGTACCTGACCAACCTTGCCAGTGCGAGTCTTGCCATCAGCACCGACAACGGTGACCTGCTGGTTGCTCTTGACGCGACCACGGCTGATACGGCCGATACCGATAACACCCACATAGGAGTTGTAATCGATCTGGGAGATCTGCATCTGGAAGCCGCCATCAGGATCGGCATTCGGTGCTTTCACGTTATCAACGATGGCCTGGAACAGCGGCTCCATGCTGTCGGACTCAACGTTCTGATCCATGGAGGCCCAGCCGTTCAGAGCAGAGGCGTAGACAACTTTGAAATCCAGCTGGTCATCGGTGGCACCCAGGTTGTCAAACAGGTCAAAAACCTGATCCATAACCCAATCAGGACGGGCGCCCGGACGGTCAACCTTGTTGATGACCACGATCGGCTTCAGGCCCTTAGCGAAGGCTTTCTGGGTTACAAAGCGGGTTTGTGGCATCGGGCCGTCGACGGCGTCAACCAACAGCAGCACGGAGTCAACCATAGACAGAACCCGCTCAACTTCACCACCGAAGTCGGCGTGACCCGGGGTATCGACGATGTTGATACGGTAGTCATTCCAGCGGATCGCAGTGTTCTTGGCGAGAATGGTAATACCACGTTCCTTTTCCAGGTCGTTGGAATCCATCAGACGCTCTTGACCATCAGTGGTACGGTCCAGGGTTCCAGACTGCTGCAGCAGCTTATCAACCAGGGTAGTTTTGCCGTGGTCTACGTGCGCAATAATCGCAATATTGCGTAAATTCTCTAACATTCTCGCCTCAATCACCGGGTAAAATTGGGCGCTAATTGTACTCTCGCCTTTGTGATCTGCCTAGCATAATTGCAGTGCATTCGCGCACAACAGGGGATCAGGATCATAGACCCCATGCTGAAAGCCTGCTTAGATGGGGGCTGATCGTGCTGGCGCACCACGATGGTGCACCAAAACGATCCAAGGTTGCACCACTTTGAAGCGCGACCCTGCACGAGAGCGGGTATCCCGACAGCCTGAAACGGTGCAAATGCCCTGAAATCAAGCTGTCACAAACTTGGCACGATACTGGCTTATGTGAATGTGACGACGCATTCACCCAAAGAGTTTTAACACCGGAGGTTACTTAGCATGTCAGCCCAGAACGTTTTGGCCCTGATCCAGGAACACGAAGTCAAGTTTGTTGACCTGCGCTTTACCGATACCAAGGGTAAAGAGCAGCACGTATCCATCCCTTCCCACCAGGTCAACGAAGAGTTCTTCGAAGACGGCAAGATGTTCGATGGCTCCTCCATCGGCGGCTGGAAGGGCATCAACGAGTCTGACATGGTGCTGATGCCGGATGCGGCCTCCGCCAAGCTGGATCCGTTCACCGAAGAGACCACGCTGAACATCGTCTGTGACGTGCTGGAACCGGCCACCATGCAAGGTTATGACCGCGACCCGCGCTCCATCTCCAAGCGTGCAGAAGATTTCCTGAAAGCCAGCGGCATCGCTGACACCGTGCTGTTCGGGCCGGAACCGGAATTCTTCATGTTCGACAACATCACCTTTTCCAACACCATGGGCCACAGCTTCGTCAAGATCGAATCCGAAGAGGCTGCCTGGAACTCGGGTACCGAGTACGAGCACGGCAACAAGGGTCACCGTCCCTTCGTCAAGGGTGGTTACTTCCCGGTTGCACCGGTTGACTCCTCCCAGGACATCCGCGCCGCCATGTGTCTGGTGCTGGAAGAGATGGGTCAGGTCGTCGAGGCGCACCACCACGAGGTGGCCACTGCCGGTCAGAACGAGATCGCCACTCGCTTCAACACCCTCACCCTGAAGGCCGATGAAGTACAGGTTCTGAAGTACGTGATCCACAACGTGGCCCACGCCTACAACAAGACCGTCACCTTCATGCCGAAACCCATGTTCGGTGACAACGGCTCCGGCATGCACTGCCACCAGTCCCTGGCCAAGAACGGCGTCAACCTGTTCGCTGGCGACCTGTACGGCGGTCTGTCCGAGATGGCGCTGCACTACATCGGCGGCATCATCAAGCACGCCAAGGCCATCAACGCCTTCGCCAACCCGACCACCAACTCCTACAAGCGTCTGGTTCCGGGTTACGAAGCACCGGTCATGCTGGCTTACTCTGCCCGTAACCGCTCCGCCTCCATCCGTATCCCTGTGGTGCCGAGCCCGAAAGCCCGCCGCATCGAGGTGCGCTTCCCGGATCCGGCAGCCAACCCGTACCTGGCCTTCGCAGCCCAGCTGATGGCCGGTCTGGACGGTATCATCAACAAGATCCATCCGGGCGATGCCATGGACAAGAACTTGTATGACCTGCCGCCGGAAGAAGCCGCAGAAGTGCCGACCGTTGCCGGCTCTCTGGACGAAGCCCTGGCCGCACTGGACACCGACCGCGAGTTCCTGACCCGTGGTGGCGTGTTCAGCGATGACTTCATCAACTCCTACCTGGAGCTGAAGCAGCACGATGTGGACCGCGTACGCATGACTCCGCACCCGCTGGAGTTCGAGCTGTACTACTCCGTCTAAGTCGACATGCTTGTTTTATCGTGAAAAAACCCGCCAGATGGCGGGTTTTTTGTCTGACTGGTCGAGTCACAGCGCCATGGATCCGGCCATCGGCCCGATACCCGTTTCATCCCATCGGCTTATCTTATCCCCATGGGTCCGACAATCGGTCCGAGCGTTTTTTCTCTGATAGGATTAAGCAGGATACCGTCAAGGAGAGATGGATGAAAAATGTACACCCGATATGGATGCTGGGCCTGTTGCTGCTGATGCCCTGCGCCGCGCAGGCCGCCACAGTCTATTCCTGGGTCGATGCCAATGGCGTGACCCACTACACCGATGCCCCTCCCCCCGGCAAACGGGCCAAGGAACTGGATCTGCGGGTCTCCCCCCTCATCGGCACGGCCCCCCATTCGGTTCAGGTCGACAACTTCAATAGCCTGACCGGTGTCGATACCAAGAAGGCGCAGGAAGCCAGCCCACTGGCGATTACGCTGCTCTCCCCCGAACCGGGCAGCACCCTGCGTGACAACACCGGCAACGTGGTGTTTCAGGCCGAGGTCAGCCCCCATGTCCCGGTGCAATACGATGTACGCCTCACCCTGAACGGCAAGGCGGCCCCCCTCGTTCATAACAGCCTGGCCATCCGGGTCGAAAACCTCGATCGCGGTGCCCACGAGGCACGGCTCGAGCTGCTCGCCAAAGACGGTACGATCCTTGCTAAATCTAAACCAGCCACCTTTTACCTGCACAGAACGACGGTAGATCCAGCTCCCAAACCCACCCCCAAGGCCGATTAGGGGTGATGTGATGCACCGATGCGGGTAAACTCAATGCACCATATCGGTGCATCATTAGTGTGCAGCACCGTTTTAGGGAGAAACCTGTGCCAACCCGCTCGGATCATGCCAAGACCCTCTTGGACAACCTGTTGACTGCCGTCATCCTGATGGATGAACGGCTCTGCATTCAATTCGTCAACCCGGCGGCTGAACAACTGCTCTCCCTCAGCGAGCGGCGACTGATCGGGATCGAACTGCCCCACCTGCTGGAGCACATCTCCCTCGATCTGCAACGGTTCAAGCAATGCCTCATTTCGGGGCAGGGCTTCACCGACAGCGAAGTCACCCTGGTGGTGGAAGGGGAACCCAGGCTGGTCGAGATCAGCGTGAGCCCCATGGCCGACCACGAGCAGCGGCTGATGGTGGTGGAACTGCGCAAGATCGATCAGCAGAAGAAGATCAGCCAGGAGCTGCAGCAACATGCCCAGCAACAGGCGGCCAAGGAGTTGGTGCGCGGCCTGGCCCACGAGATCAAGAACCCGCTGGGTGGCCTGCGCGGCGCGGCCCAGCTGCTGCAAAAGGAGCTGCCGGATCCGGCCCTGCGCGAATACACCGGCATCATCATCGAGCAGGCCGATCGGCTGCGGGTGCTGGTCGATCGCCTGCTCGGCCCCCAGCGCCCTGGCCGGCACCAGATGCACAATGTGCACTCTGTGCTGGAGCAGGTGCGCCGCCTGGTGGATCTGGAGCTGCCGCCCCAGATCCGCATCGAGCGGGATTACGACCCCAGCATCCCGGAGTTCGAGATGGAGCCGGATCAGATGCAGCAGGCCTTCCTCAACATGGTGCGCAATGCCGCCGAGGCGCTGGGGGAGCAGGCTGGCTTCATCCGCATCAAGACCCGTACCGCCTTTCAGGTCACCATCCACGGCCAGCGCTACCGGCTGGCGGCCGAGATCAAGATCATCGACAACGGCCCCGGCATCCCGGATGCCATCCGCGACACCCTGTTCTACCCCATGATCACCGGCAAGGAGGGCGGCACCGGTCTCGGCCTCTCCATCGCCCAGAACCTGATCGATCAACACAAAGGCCGCATCGACTGCATCAGCTGGCCAGGTCACACCGAATTCACTATCTATCTACCGCTTCGCAAATAAGGGAACCTCATGACAGCAAAAGTGTGGATCGTCGATGACGACAGCTCCATCCGGTGGGTCCTGGAGCGCACCCTTGGCAGCGAAGGCTTCGAATGCGAGAGCTTTGCCGATGGCGAAGCCCTGCTGAGCTCGCTTGAGATGCGCTCGCCGGACGTGATCCTGTCCGATATCCGCATGCCGGGCATCGACGGGCTCAGCCTTCTGGAGCAGATCCACCGCCGCCAGGCCGATCTGCCCATCATCATCATGACCGCCCACTCTGACCTCGACAGCGCAGTCAACGCCTACCAGCGCGGGGCCTTCGAATACCTGCCCAAGCCGTTCGACATCGAGGAGGCGGTGACCCTGGTGCGACGCGCCGAGAACCATCTGAAGGAACAGCGCACCAAGCGCAAGGCACGCCAGCAGGAGCCCGGCAACAGCCCCGAGATCATCGGTGAGGCGCCGGCCATGCAGGAGGTGTTCCGCGCCATCGGCCGGCTCTCCCGCTCCAGCATCTCGGTGCTGATCAACGGCCAGAGCGGCACCGGCAAGGAGCTGGTCGCCCACGCCCTGCACAAGCACAGCCCGCGCGCCCACAAGAACTTCATCGCCCTCAACATGGCGGCGATCCCGAAAGATCTCATCGAATCCGAATTGTTCGGCCACGAGAAGGGGGCCTTCACCGGCGCCAACAACATCCGCCACGGCCGCTTCGAGCAGGCCGACGGCGGCACCCTGTTCCTCGACGAGATCGGCGACATGCCGCTGGACGTACAGACCCGGCTGTTGCGAGTGCTGGCCGACGGCCAATTCTATCGGGTCGGCGGCCATCAACCGGTACAGGTGGACGTGCGGATCATAGCGGCGACGCACCAGAACCTGGAGAAGCGGGTCGCCGATGGCGAGTTTCGGGAGGATCTGTTCCACCGCCTCAACGTCATCCGCATCCACATCCCGGCCCTCAAGGAGCGGCGCGAGGACATCCCCCAGCTGGCCCACCACTTCCTGCTGCGGGCCGCCAAGGAGCTCAATGTGGAGGCCAAGAGCCTGCACCCGGATACCCAGGCCTATGTCAGCCGCCTGCCCTGGCCGGGCAACGTGCGTCAGTTGGAGAACGTCTGCCGCTGGCTGACGGTGATGGCCTCGGGTCAGGAGGTGCTGGTGAGCGATCTGCCGCCCGAGCTGCTGACCCCCATCACCAGCACGGCGGAGCCGGGCCAACCCGCCTCGTCCGGTGGCTGGCAGCAGCAACTGCAGGATTGGGTGGCCGCTAAGCTGGCGCTGGGGGAAACCGACATCCTGGCCGACGCACTGCCCCAGTTCGAGCGCATCATGCTGGAGACGGCGCTGGAGCACACCCGCGGCCACAAGCAGGAGGCCGCCCGCCTGCTCGGTTGGGGTCGCAACACCCTGACTCGCAAGCTGAAGGAGCTCGACATTCCCTGATGCCCGAGGAAAAACGATTCCCATCACGCCTTGACGAATCGCCGACCGATAAGACCCCGTTTGCTTGCAAACGGGGTATCTTTTTTAGGAGCCCTGCCTAGAATGGCAGGCTTTCCAACCCGACTCGCAGAAGGCGCCACCATGATTGACAGATCCCTCCCCCTGACCGACCTGCACCGCCATCTGGATGGCAACATCCGCCCGCAGACCATTCTCGAGCTGGGTCGCCTGCACAACATCCGGTTGCCCGCAGACGAGCTGGAGGCGCTGCGCCCCCACGTGCAGATCGTCGAGAACGAGCCGAGCCTGGTCGCCTTCCTGAAGAAGCTGGACTGGGGCGTGGCCGTGCTGGCCGACTACGATGCCTGTCGCCGGGTCGCCTATGAAAACGTGGAAGATCTGCTGCGCGCCGGTATCGACTATGCCGAACTGCGCTTCAGCCCCGCCTACATGGCGATGGCCCACAAGCTGCATCCGCAGGGGGTGGTGGAGGCCATCATCGACGGCGTCGCCGCCGGCAGCCGCGACTTCGGCATCAAGACCAATCTCATCGGCATCATGAGCCGCACCTTCGGCACCGCACAGTGTCACGCCGAGCTGGAGGCCTGTTTGGCCCAGCGTGACCACCTGGTCGCCATCGATCTGGCCGGTGACGAGCTGGGCTTCCCCGGCGAGCTGTTCATCGATCACTTCCGCAAGGTGCGCGACGCGGGCATGAGAGTCACTGTGCACGCCGGTGAGGCGGCAGGGCCCGAGAGCATGTGGCAGGCCATCCGTGAACTCGGCGCCGAGCGCATCGGTCACGGCGTCAAGGCCATCCAGGATCCGCGCCTGATGGCCTATCTGGCGGAGCATCGCATCGGCATCGAGTCCTGCCTCACCTCGAACCTGCAGACCACTACGGTGGCGAGCCTCGCCGATCACCCAGTCCGCCAGTTCCTGGCCGCCGGCGTGCTAGCCTGCCTCAACACCGACGATCCGGCGGTGGAAGGCATTGATCTGCCCCACGAATACGAGGTGGCCGCCCCGGCCGCCGGCATGACGGCGAGCGAGATCCGCACTGCCCAGCAAAATGGCCTCACCCTGGCCTTCCTCAGCGATGGCGAGAAGGCCGAACTGAGCGCCCGCGCCGCCCAGCGCTGAGACTCATGCCTTAGCGCCCAATAAAAAAACCGCCGAGAGGCGGTTTTTTTATGTTCCGGGCATACAACAGGATCAGATCACCCGGGAGAACTGCTGCTGGCGCGCCTTGTTGCGCAGGTAGACATCGAAGCACATGCAGATGTTGCGGATCAGCAGCTGACCGGTAGAGACCACCTCCAGACCCTCTTCGGTTCTGCGCACCAGACCGTCGTCGACGAAGGTCTGCAACAGCTTGAGGTCTTCCGCGAAGTACTCCTTGAAGACCAGGCCATGGGCCTGCTCGACGGCAGCGAAGTTCAGGGAGAAGTCGCAGATGAGGCGCTTGATCACCTCGCGGCGGATCAGGTCGTCCCGATTGAGGGAGCAGCCCTTCCACTGGGCATGACCCAGTTCTTCCACCTGGGCGTAATAGGCCTTGAGCTCTTTCTGGTTCTGGGAGTAGGCATCGCCGATCATGCTGATGGAGGAGACCCCCAACCCCAGCAGATCACAATCCCCCTGGGTGGTGTAACCCTGGAAGTTGCGGTGCAGCTTGCCCTCGCGCTGCGCCACCGCCAGCTCGTCATCGGGCTTGGCGAAGTGATCCATGCCGATGAACTGGTAGCCCTGGCCGGTGAGGAAGGCGATGGTGTCCTGCAGCATCGCCAGTTTCTCCCGAGGCGCTGGCATGTCCTCTTCCTTCAGCTTGTGCTGGGCGGCGAACCGACTCGGCAGATGAGCGTAGTTGAAGATGGAGAGACGGGCCGGATCCGTTTTGAGCACTTCCTCCAGGGTGTGGTGGAAGCTGTCGCGGTTCTGGTGCGGCAGGCCATAGATGAGATCCAGGTTGG
Organism: Aeromonas sp. sif2416; assembly: GCF_019218665.1. Classification (NCBI taxonomy): domain Bacteria; kingdom Pseudomonadati; phylum Pseudomonadota; class Gammaproteobacteria; order Aeromonadales; family Aeromonadaceae; genus Aeromonas; species Aeromonas sp. sif2416. The sequence continues at coordinate 68,618 of NZ_JAHUXC010000013.1, read as the reverse complement.
TGGAGCGGAATCCCAGCTCGCGGGCACGCTCCAGCATGGCCCTAATGAAGTCGTTGTCCTGCTCGCGGTTGACCGCGACCTGGACCGCCTTGTTGAAATCCTGCACGCCGAGGCTGATGCGGTTGAAGCCCAGCTCCCGCAGCACATTCAGCATGTCGATCGCGATCTCGCGCGGATCCACCTCTATGCTGATCTCGCCCTCGTCCGCGAACCGGAAGTGTTCGCGCAACATGGCCATCAGGCGACGAGTCTGGGCTTCATCCAGATAGGTGGGCGTGCCGCCGCCCCAGTGCAGTTGGGTCACCAGCCGGTGCTTGAACAGCGGAGCCTGGGCCTTGATCTCCTGCTCGAGGAAATCGAGGTACTGATCGGCCTTGTGCTGGTGACGGGTGATCACCTTGTTGCAGCCGCAGTAGTAACAAAGCTTGTGACAGAAAGGGATGTGCACGTAGAGCGACAGATTGCGCGCCGGATACTGCTCGGCGGCGTGAACGAAGTCCGGATAACCGAAGCGCTCGTTGAACTCCAGCGCGGTGGGATAGGAGGTGTAACGCGGACCGCTGTAGTTGTATTTTTCGATCAGGGCCTGGTCCCACACAATCTGTTCTGCTTGCACGCTTGCTTCCTCTTTCTTCTTGTTATCACCGAGTCAACTGAAAGTCCTTCAGTCGCGCCACATCCTTGAGGATCTGCGCTTCCAGCTCGGCCTCGTAGCCACTGCGCTCGAGATCCATCCTCATCACTTCATTGCGCTTGAGCGTCCGCCTCGCCTCGTGAGTCGGCATCTCCTTCACCTTCTCATAGAGGTCGTACAGGCCGGGAAACTCGCTGGCAAAGGCACGCCCGCCCGGGATCTGCAAGGCATCCAGCAGGTTGGTCAGCCGGATGGCCCCCTCGGAATAGTCGCACTGACCATCCCGTACCGCATGGGCGATAACCCTGACGCTGTCGAGGATACGTTCATTGCGGGCCGCGATGGCACGCAGCTGCATGTCGCGCTGGCGCTTGAGGCGGGCCAGCAGGGTGCCGGCGTAGACCGCCAGCCCCAGCAAGATCAGGCCACCCAACAGGGCGGCCAGCATCCATCCACTCATCACTTTTTCTTCGGCTCGGGCTTGGGTTCTGGCTGATAGTCGACCTTGCTGAAGCGATCCCACAGCTCCTCTTCGGAGGCAGGCTGGCTCGGCTCGTCATACTCTTCGTCAAAGGAGCCATCGTCGTCTTCGTCTTCATCGGTGTCGATGATGCCGAGTTCATCCATCAGCTCCTGATAACGATCCACGCGCTGGTCGACCCAGGCCTGCTCGGCCGCGTCCAGGGTCTCGCCGGTATCCAGCCGATCCAGCAGGTCGTTCAGGCGATCATCGTTCTCGATGGCGGCAAATTCCTGCTCCGGCGTCATCAGCAGCGCCTTCTCTTTCAGCAGCTTGGGTGCAACCGGCTTGGTTTTCTTCTCTTCCACGATCAGCGCGACCGGCTTGCGAGAACCGATGCGCGGATCCTTGGCCTGCTTGCCACTGCCGCTCTTGTTGGACTGCTCTGCCTGCTGGCGGGAGCCTGCCTTCAAGCCCTTGCGCTTGGCGGCGCGTTTGCGCTCACGGCCTTCTATGGCACTGGCATCTGATTCTTTGCGCTTGCCGGTAGGCTTGCGGGTGGGTTGTTTGGCCGACATGAATGACTCCGAGAAATATCTGGATTGAAGCCCGCGCCCGGGAGGATCTCGTCCGGGGAGGATGCTGAGGCGGGGAACAGTAAATCGGGAACAAGAGTGGGATCCCGCACCAATTCGGCCATATTTGGCCGCTGAACACCGCAGGATCGGCATCCTCTGGGCATGTTGCTGGTATTTTGACACAGAATGGCTGGGCGGGTTAATGACTCAACAGAAAAAAGGCAGCCGAAGCTGCCTTGATATGCTTATGCGAGTCCCATTCCCTGGCTGCGAATCGCCTTTTCCCTTGGCGTACCTCTGCGCATCATATCTTGGGGTCTTCCTGACCCTTGTTGGTCAATCCTGAATGTGCGTGTGCTTGCCTGACCCGTCCCGATGACGTCCTGCCATCCATCCGGGGTGGTTGCCTCCCGCAGCCCCGCTCGTCCCGAGCGGTCACCATCCTGGTCTTTCAATTCGTTGCCCATCACTTGCGCTGAGCCGACTCCCTGTCTCGCCTTCCCGAACCTGAATCCGCTCGCTGGGCCACTCCATGTACCCACTGTAGCAACTTGGCAAAAAGGCTCAATCCACTCAGAATGTTTTCAAACGAACATAAATCTTCAATTTTAATTCAACATATTGAAAATTATAGTTTCTATAATGAAAGCCATGACTAGTTTCAGCCCGGACCAGGCTTGGAAATGGGAGATCTCTTACAACAATGCAGGCCATTTAGAGTAAATGGTTTTAAAGGTCAAAAATAAACGGGAAACCAATGGTTCCCCGTTCTTTTCAATAAGATAAACCGCAGGTGCTATCAGTGCAGACCGGCCACGTACTTGGACAGCGCCTCGATATCCTGATCCGTCAGCTTCTTGGCCACGTCCCGCATCATGCCGTTCGGATCGTTCTCACGGGCCGCCGCACGGAAAGCGGTAAGCTGGGCCTTGATGTAGGCGGGATGCTGGCCTGACAGGCTGGGATACTTGGCCTGCTCGACACCGGAGCCACGCGGTCCGTGGCAAGCGGTGCAGGCCGCCAGACCACGACTCATGTCTCCTCCCATGTAGAGCGCCTTGCCTGCCGCGACAACGTCATCCGGCACCGCGACCGGGGTGACCTTCTGGGTGGCATAGTAGGCGGCCAGGTCGTCCATATCCTGATCGGACAGGGGCAACGCCATGGGTCCCATGATGGGTGCAACCCGGCCAGTTTGGCCAGAAGCAGCAGCCTTCAGTTCAACTAATTGTTTTTTGATATATGATGCGTGCTGACCAGCAATCTTGGGATACATATCGACTGGGCTGTTACCGTCCGGTCCATGACAAGCCGCACACACGGCAGCCTTGGTTTGTCCCGCAGCGGCATCGCCCTTGGCTTGTGCCATCCCCGTTACGCCAACCATCAGAGCAAGAGTAATGACTAGGTTCTTCATGGCGTTCCAACTTCTCGTTATTAGGCTTCCAGATCCCATGCCGCTGAAGGCATGTTAAAATAAACGCGTTTAAGCGACGCTATTTTACACGATTTCACATAAAAGTAACTCTATAACCCTCTATCTCTATGGGGAATTTACGTTGGATACACAAACTCTGAATTTCAATAAGGTGCATTTTGTGACCAGCGCACCCGACATCCGCCACCTGCCAAATGATGGGGGTGTCGAGATTGCGTTTGCCGGCCGTTCCAACGCCGGTAAGTCATCTGCATTGAATACCTTAACCAAACACAAGAACCTGGCACGGACCAGTAAGACCCCGGGCCGTACCCAGCTGATCAACCTATTCGAGCTGGAACCGGGCAAGCGTTTGGTCGACCTGCCTGGCTATGGTTATGCCCAGGTACCGCTGGAAATGAAGCTCAAGTGGCAAAAGTCGCTGGCAGAATACCTGCAGCGCCGCGAGTCCTTGAAAGGGCTGGTGATCCTGATGGATATCCGCCACCCGCTCAAAGAAACTGACATGAACATGCTGGAGTGGAGCTCACACCGTGAGCTGCCGGTCATACTGCTGCTGACCAAGGCCGACAAGTTGAGCCCGGGTCCCCGTAACAATCAGGTGATCAAGGTACGCCAGGCCGTGGCCGAACTGGGTCCGCAGATCCAGGTCGAGGCTTTCTCTTCCCTCAACAACATAGGCGTCGAGAAGCTGGCTCAAACCCTGAGCGGCTGGTATCTGTCCAATGCCGAGATCGCTCCGCTAGACATCGACGAAGACCACCAGATCGAGGAGTAAGTTACTCCTCATCTTGCTGCAATGAGCGGAGTTGGCCCTCCGCTGATTGATTGAAAGACTTTCAAGCCACCCCTCGCAGATCCCTCCTCACCCCGATCGACCATAAACAACAAGTCATTTAATATCAGATAGATAATCAGTTTTACCGCCTAGAGAATTAACTTTCAATCGCCTTGATAGCGTTTTCATTATTTCAGCGACAGAGATCATGCCGAGGGCACTTCAAGAACGAAAATGAAAGTTTATTACAACAATGGGAGGGAAAGGGGCAAAAATGAGGCCAGTCCCGCACTCTGCGGTCTGCGGTCTGCGGTCTGCGGTCTGCGGTCTGCGGTCTGCGGTCTGCGGTCTGCGGTCTGCGGTCTGCGGTCTGCGGTCTGCGGTCTGCGGTCTGCGGTCTGCGGTCTGCGGTCTGCGGTCTGGCCTGAAGCAATGAGTTCAAAAATTGGGAAAAAGCTAATTCTCGAGAACAAAGACGATTGGTTTTCCTCAAGAAACATCTCATTCTAGCAAAAAATCGATCAAATTAAAGCATTTACTCTAAACGAGGCGCATAAAAAAACACCCCGACGATGACTCATCGGGGCTGCTATTCAGCCACATTCAATTACGTGAAATAAAAGGTCTGAAAGATAGAACATCTTACCTCTGTACCCTACATCGAGAACTGTACAGCAAAGCAGCAAAAAGTGAAAGTAATTTATGTAATTTAGTTTCACAAAAAGCGTATAAGAGAATTCACTTTATTTTTCATATAGATAAAAAAATCCCCAGTACGAATACCGGGGAGTTATAAAGGTGACTAGCTAGCACTTCCTCAACTATCTAGTTAGTCAGCGCCATTTCACTCAAGTTCCGCTGTATTGAAAAAAAACTTGAAGATCTTGCCTGGCGATTGAAATAAAAATCATAACGCATTGTTATTAAGTATCTTTTCACTCAACCACTGCATGCTATAAGACCCTGAAAATATCGTCCGCCTGGCGTCTGCCCGATTGATAGACGGGCTCGCCAGCTTTTCCAACCGATGGTGCCAGGCGCCATCGGGAAGGCGCCCAGCTGCCGAGTTGGGAAATGCACAGACCGATCATCGGCCCGCAGCCTCATCGCTCGATACACCGCGCCTGACTCACAGTATCCCCAGGTTACGCTTCAGCTCTCTCAATACCTGCTTGGTCCCCGGCCGGATGCCGCGCCACACGGTGAACGCCTCAGCCGCCTGCTCCACCAGCATGCCCAGTCCATCCATGGTGTGCAGGGCGCCATGTTGCTTGGCCCAGTGAATGAAGGCGGTATCCGCCGCACCGTACATCATGTCGTAGATGGCGACGCCGCCGTGGATCATGGCCGGCGGCAAGGGGGGAAGGTCCCCCTGCAGGCTGGCGGAGGTGGAATTGATGATGAGATCGAACGAACCACTCAACTGCGCATACGTCTGAGCCATCACCTCCCCCAAATCCTGGAATTCGGCGGCCAGCTGCTCGGCCTTGGCGTGGGTACGGTTGGCAATCACCAGCTCACTCGGTCGCTCGGCCAGCAGGGGCGCCAGCGCCCCTCGGGCGGCCCCACCCGCCCCGAGCAGCAAGATCCGGCTACCGGCCAGATTCACCCCATGGGCCTTGAGATCCGCCACCAGGCCTGCACCATCGGTATTGTCCCCGAGCAGCACCCCGTCGTCGGTCAGCTTGATGGTGTTGACCGCCCCAGCCCGCTGGGCCCGTGGGCTCAGTCGAGCGACCAGGGAGAATGCCTGCTCCTTGAAGGGCACTGTCACGTTGCAACCCTTGCCCCCCTCGGCGAAGAAGGTCTGCAGGCTGGCCGCAAAATCATCGACTGCGGGCTCGGCCAGGCCATATTCCAGCGCCTGCTGGGTCTGCCTGGCAAACAGGGTGTGGATGAAGGGAGACTTGCTGTGGCGCACCGGGTGGCCAAAAACCAGATAACGATCCATCAAATATATCCATCGAAGGGCGGTCTCCCGATTTAACGGGTTTTCCCCCCGGGGGACAAGCCGAATTTCGGCCACGAAAAAGGGCCCCTGGGCCCTTCTTGTCACAACCAGTTTCTGGGAGTGAGATAGTCGCTGTAGAGCAATGCCTCCTGGCTGCCCGGTTCGGGTTGCCAATCGTACTCCCAGCGCGCCAGCGGCGGCATCGACATCAGGATCGACTCGGTGCGGCCACCGGTCTGCAGCCCGAACAGGGTACCCCGGTCGTAGACCAGGTTGAACTCCACGTAACGACCGCGCCGATAGAGCTGGAACTCCCGCTCCCGCTCCCCATAGGGCAGCGCCTTGCGCCGCGCGATGATCGGCAGATAGGCATCGAGGTAACCTCTGCCCACCGCCCGCATAAAGGCGAAACAGTCGTCAAACGGCCAGCGATTCAGATCGTCGAAGAAGAGGCCACCGACACCACGAGTCTCATTGCGGTGCTTGAGGAAGAAGTAACGATCGCACCACCCCTTGAACTCGGGGTAGATCTCCTCACCAAAGGGCTGGCAGAGATCGTGCGACACCTGATGCCAGTGCAGCACATCCTCGGCAAAGGGGTAAAACGGTGTCAGATCGAAGCCACCGCCGAACCACCAGATGGGCTCTTCACCCTCTTTCTCGGCGATGAAGAAGCGGACGTTGGCATGGCTGGTCGGCACATAGGGATTGTGGGGGTGGATCACCAGCGAGACCCCCATGGCCTCGAATCTGCGCCCCGCCAGCTCCGGCCTATGGGCGGTCGCCGAGGCCGGCATGGCATCACCATGAACGTGGGAGAAGTTGACGCCCCCCTGCTCAATCACGGCGCCCTGGCGCAGCACCCGGGTACGGCCACCACCACCACCCTCACGGGTCCAGGCGTCTTCCACGAAGCGCCCTTCCCCATCGGCCTGCTCCAGGCCCTGGCAGATCTCGTCCTGCAGCTGCAGTAGGAAGGCCTTGATCTGGGCCACGTCCGGTTTGCTCATCTCGTCTCCAGTCGGGCGGGATCCTGTCCCGCCCGTCTTATTATGGTGTCGCTGCCAAAGTCAGAGGCCGCTCGCGGCCTGGCAAAGAAGATATGCCCTCAAGAGGGGCGAATGACAGCGCCGGTTCTGGCGTCCTTAATCTCGGACGGATTAGCCTGTTCACCCACTTCGCCTGGCAGGATATAGGCCAGCAGGTGCGCCAGCGGCGCGCCTATGTCGGCGACGCAGCGAGCGGGCGCTTCCCCGGTCAGATTGGCACTGGTCGACACCAGCGGCTTGCCGAAGGCACGGCACAGCGCCTGCACCTGAGGATGCGCCGTCACTCGAACCGCCAGGGTATCGAACTGGCCGGTGAGCCAGGCCGGCGTCGTGGCACGGGCGGGCATGATCCAGGTGAAGGGACCAGGCCAGCTAGTCTGTACTCGGGCAAGCTGATCGGCACTGAGCTGACTCAGATCGATGTAATCCTGCACCTGCGCCAGATCGGCGGCAATCAGGATCAGCCCCTTCTCCACCGGACGCTGCTTGATGGCCAGCAGACGCTGCACGGCCAGCTCGGAATCGGGATCACAACCCAGGCCGAACACGGCCTCGGTCGCGTAGGCGATCACCCCGTCATCACGGAGGGCGGCAATCGCTTGTTCAAATTCGTTTGGCATAGAAAAAATGCGGTAGCAGAGCTACCGCCTCATCACTGATTGACATTGAGCCTGCTAGAGCGGCAACCGCTTGTTCAGATTCATTTTTCCTGGAACGCAGAAAAATACGACCCGTCAGGCTGGCTGCCGCCTCATCGCTTACTTGAGCAGTTGAGCCTGCAGGGCGGCATCCTTGGCCATCACCTCTTCGGCATTCTTCTGGCGCTCGGCGCGTACCCTGGCTGCCAGTGCGTCATCGGCCACGGCCAGCATCTGGGCAGCCAGATAACCGGCGTTCTTGGCGCCGGCCTTGCCGATCGCCACGGTCGCCACCGGCACGCCACCCGGCATCTGCACGGTGGAGAGCAATGCATCCAGCCCCTTGAGCGGGCCACCATCGATGGGCACCCCGATCACGGGACGGGTGGTGATGCCGGCCACGGCGCCAGCCAGGTGGGCGGCCAGCCCGGCGGCGCAGATGAAGACCTTGCAACCACGGGTTTCAGCATCGGTGACATACTGATGAGTCGCGGCCGGGGTACGGTGCGCGGAGGTGACCTTCACTTCCACTGTGATATCAAACGACTTGAGGACTTCAAGGGTGGATTGCATCACGGGAAAATCTGAATCAGAGCCCATCAATACGGCAACAAAGGGTTTATTCATGGTGGGAATTTCCTTACTCCAAGTGGGGGGTTGAAGTTCGCCGAAAACGTTTCAATTTGGTTACGGCGGCGGGATTATACCTGCTCACTCTGATGGCCGCATTTCTTTTGCGGGCAGATCCACCTCAGATTTCCCCTCACTTTCTTCTCCACCATGATGCCCCAGCCACATTCGGGACAAGGCATGGGGATCGGCTTGTCGTTAACCACATATTTACAATGGGGATAGCCATCACAGGAGTAAAACTGCTTGCCGTAGCGGGAGGTTCGGCTCACCAGATGACCCTTGCCACACTCGGGACAGAGGATCTGGGTGTCGTCGCTTTCCTGCAAGGATTCGATGTGCTGACAGGCCGGATACTGGGTGCAACCGACGAACAGGCCGTAACGCCCCTTCTTGATCGCCAGCGGCTGGCCGCAATCCGGGCAGGCGGATCCTTCCAGCACCTTCTCGATGTCGCGGCCGGATGGCGTCAGGGAACGGATGTAGTCGCAGGCGGGATAGGCGGAGCAGCCCAGAAAGGGGCCATGCTTGCCCTGGCGGATCACCAGCTCGGCACCACACTGCGGGCAAGGCTCTCGCTCGAACGCGTTCTCGTGGGCAGAAAAGAGGTGATGATCGATTTTTGACATGGGCCGCGCCTTGAAATCCAGATGGCCTGAATTCTACCAGCGCGGCACCGGACTGTCAGTGAATGACACCGTCTGACTCGTCAAACACCAGCTCTTCCATCTGCTGGTAGGCATTTTCACTGCCCGGTACGTTGAACAGCACCATCATAACGACCCACTTCAGGTCATCCAGCTCGATATCCGGCTTATCCAGCTCGAGCAGGCGCTCGATGCAGATCTCGCGGGTTTCGGCATTCAGCACCTGGGCCTGCTCCAGAAACAGCAGGAAGCCACGGCATTCGGTGCTGAGGCGGGCCAGCTCTTGTGGGGCATAGATCCGCATCGAGCCTTGCGCGCTGGCGGTGACGTACACCTCCCGTTCGCTGTCATGCAGATTGGCCAGCCTTTCCAGCCAGTTGAGCGCCTTCTCGATCTCGTCTTGATTGAAACCGGCCCGGCTCAGTTCGTCGGTGAGTTCATCCTGCTCTACCATCACATCAGCATCGCTGTGGATGTAGGTCTCGAAAAGGTACATCAATACATCAAACATGATTCGCCCTCCTCGTTCTGACGTATCCACCGGCTACCGCCATCACTGCACCGGCCAGCTCCAGCTCTACCAACCTGCCCAACACCAGTTCGACAGGAAGCCGGGCCCGTTCGGCGACGGTATCCACGCTCGTGGCTTCATAATCTACGTTATCCAACAAATCGGCATAAGGCAATTCGCTATTATGCGAAGGCTCTGGTGAATGACTCGCCGGTCTCGCCAACGGCACCAAGGCGGGCAGTTCCTCCATGACATCGGCCGCAGTCAAGACCAGTTTGGCCCCCTGCTGGATCAGCCTGTTGCAGCCCAATGCCTGCACATTCTGCGGGGCGCCGGGTACGGCGAACACCTCACGCCCCTGTTCCAACGCGTAACGGGCCGTGATGAGGGAGCCACTCTGTTCGGCCGCCTCCACCACCAGGGTACCGAGGGAGAGCCCGCTGATGATGCGATTGCGACGGGGGAAGTGCTCGGCGAGTGGCCCTTTGTCCGGCGCCAGCTCGGAGATCAGCAGGCCGCCGCGTTCCAGGATTTGCATGGCCAACCCCTGATGACGCTTCGGATAGAGGCAATCGAGACCAGAGCCCAACACCGCCAGCGTCACGCCCCCGGCCGTCAACGCCTGCTGATGACAGACGCCATCGATGCCAAGCGCCAGCCCCGAGGTGATCGCCAGGCCGCATTCCACCAGCTCGGCGCACAGCCGAGCCGCGTTGTCCTTGCCGGCATAGGTGGGATGGCGCGTGCCCACCATTGCCAACTGGGGCAACGCCAGCGGCTCCAGCTCGCCACGGCAATAGAGCAGCAGCGGCGCGGCGGGGATCTCTTTTAACAGGGAGGGATAACTGGGGGTATCTGGACAGATGAGATGCTGACCCGGCCTGCTCGCCCAGAGCAGCCCTTGCTCTACCTCGGGCAGTGGCCACCTGAGTTCGCGGATCTGGGCCTCGCTGAGGCCCATCTCCCGAAGCCTGGCATCGTCGCAGGCAAACAGGGCGGCGATATCCCCCTCGAAGTGGGCCAGCAGGCGAGATGCGGTGACAGGACCTATGCCAGTCACCGCATCCAGCGTCAGCCACAGTGCGAGCCGTTCGAGTGGAGGCGACACGTCAGAAGTTGGTGACCTGGTAGCCCGAGCTGACCATCTCCTGACTCTGCAGGATGAGGCCATAACTCAGCTTGTCGTAGACCTTGAACAGCATGACCCTGGCGACGGCCTCAGATGGCAGGGCTGACTTGCCCGCCGAGTAGAAGGCCTTGTTATACACTGAGGCATATTCGCGGTATGAGACCTTGCCATCCCTGTCCACCATCTCGGCGCCCGGGCGCTGGATCTCGAGCACATCGCCGGGGGCGACCCGATCCCGCAGCCCCTTGTTGATGAGCACCACATCAAACTTGCCGCCGCCGCGCGCCTTGCTCGGCAGTTCGACCACATAGCCGGGGGAGATGGTTGGCGCCGCCTTCGGCATGAATACGGCGGAGAGACTCTCCTGTGGCGGTAGCGGGATGATCTTGTCCCCCTGATACACCTCGCGCCTGTTGCGTGTCAGCGTGACTCTGGTGCTGTCGTTGGCCAGCCGCTCCTCCGCCCGCACCGTGCCGACGAAAACGGCCTCCTGACCGAGCTGCTCCCCGGTCTGCCTGTCTTTGTAGGTCACGCCCGGGTGATAAACCCCGTAGTCCTGGCCCGGGGTCAGCGAACCCCGCACATAGAGGGTATCCCCCTCCAGCATGCCGACGTGCTTCTCGTTATTGCCGAGCACATAGGGCAGGTCCTTGACCTGCTGGCTGTCAGCCAGAATGTGGTCGGTCTGCAGGAAGGGACCTATCTCGCTGAGTGGCAGGGTCGGGATCGGGCTGGCCTTGTTCTCGTAGCGGTTCTTGGGAGACAAGTGAATGACCTGCTTGCCGCCCTGGCTGGCCTTGCCGAGGCGAGGCTCGCCATTGACCCAGCTCAGTTGCAGCACGTCACCGGGGTAGATCCAGTGCGGATTGGCAATCTGGGGATTGATGTTCCAGAGGCGTGGCCAGAGCCAGGGCTCGGCCAGGTATTGGCCCGAGATGTCCCAGAGGGTATCCCCTTTCTGGACGACATAGCTGTCTGGATAACCGGGTTTTAGCGTCAGCTGGTCGGCCATGGCACCACCGGCCAAGGCTGTCGCCAGAGAGGCGAGGATGATTTGCTTCAGATGCATAACACTCCCTGTTACTTCTGCACGCAAAGTGTTGCTGTTTTTTGTCGACGTAAATGACTAGAATTACGTCAATATTGACTGCGTTTATATGAAACTAAAGAAAAAACTATGGCCATTCTAGATGTATTGCGTTTCCCCGATGAGCGCCTGCGTACCGTCGCAGCCCCTGTCGAGACCATTACACCCGAGTTACAACAGATTGTAGATGATATGTTCGAAACCATGTACGCGGAGGAAGGCATAGGCCTGGCCGCGACTCAGGTCGACATTCATCAGCGCATCATCGTCATCGACGTCTCTGAAGACCGTGAGGATCAGCTGGTGCTGATCAACCCGGAGATCCTCGAGCAATCCGGCAGCACCGGCATCGAAGAGGGTTGCCTCTCCGTCCCCGGCAGCCGCGCTCTGGTGCCGCGCGCCGAGTGGGTCAAGGTGCGGGCACTGGATCGTAACGGCAAGCCGTTCGAGCTGGAAGCGGACGATCTGCTCGCTATCTGCATACAGCATGAGATGGATCATCTGGTCGGCAAGCTGTTTGTGGATTACTTGTCCCCGCTCAAACGCCAGCGCATCCGTCAGAAGCTGGAAAAGATGGCTCGTGAAGATCGCAAAGCCCTCTGAGGATCTGCCCCATTGAATAAGCTGAAACTGATTTTTGCCGGTACTCCCGACTTCGCCGCCCGTCACCTGGCGGCGTTGTTGTCTTCCGACCACGAGGTCGTCGCCGTCTATACCCAGCCCGACAAGCCGGCGGGCCGTGGTCAGAAGCTCAGCGCTAGCCCGGTCAAGGAGCTGGCCCTAGCCCACAATCTGCCGGTCTACCAACCCGCGTCCCTGCGCAACGAAGCCGCCCAGGCCGAGCTGGCCGCCCTCGGCGCCGACCTCCTGGTGGTGGTGGCCTACGGCCTGATCCTGCCCAAGGCGGTACTCGACACCCCACGGCTGGGTTGCATCAACGTGCACGGCTCCCTGCTGCCACGCTGGCGCGGCGCGGCTCCTATCCAGCGTGCCATCTGGGCGGGCGATGCCGAAACAGGCGTGACCATCATGCAGATGGATGTGGGGCTGGATACCGGCGCCATGATCCGCAAGGTGAGCTGCCCCATCGCCTTTGATGAGACCTCTGCCAGCCTCTATGACAAGCTGGCCGAGCTGGGACCGCAGGCGCTGGTCGAAACCCTCAACGCCATGGCCGCCGGTGATACCGCCGCCGAGGCGCAGGACGATGCCCTGGCCAACTACGCCCAGAAGCTCTCCAAGGAGGAGGCGCGCATCGACTGGTCCATGGAGGCCGTCGCCATCGAGCGCTGCATTCGCGCCTTTAATCCCTGGCCCATCAGCTGGTTTGAAGTGGCGGAACAGACCATCAAGGTCTGGCAGGCAGAGGTGCTCGAGCAGGAACACGGCCAGACTGCCGGCACTCTGCTCAAGGCCGACAAGCAGGGGATCGACATCGCCACCGGCAAGGGCGTGCTGCGCCTGCTGACCCTGCAACCGCCTGGCAAGAAGGCCATGTCCGTCTCGGATCTGCTCAACTCTCGCCGCGACTGGTTTGCACCCGGCACGCAATTGAATTGAAACAAGCGGGGCCCGGGCCCCGACTTGCGCATCTAAGGTAACTCTATGAAAACACGTGCACAGGCCGCTCTCGTTATTCAACAGGTGCTGGATCAGGGCCAATCCCTCTCCACTGTTCTGCCTGCTGCCCAGGAGAAGGTGGCGCCTCGCGATCGCGCCCTCCTGCAAGAACTCTGCTACGGCACCCTGCGCTGGCTGCCCCGCCTCGACGCGGCGGTGAGCGAGATGATGGACAAGCCGCTCAAGAACAAGAGCCGCATCTTTCACTATCTGATCCTGGTCGGTCTCTATCAGCTCATCTACACCCGCATTCCGGCGCACGCCGCGGTGGCCGAGACCGTCAACGCCGTCAAGCTGCTCAAGGGCACCTCCCTGCGCGGCCTGATCAACGGCGTGCTGCGTAACTTCCAGCGCAGCGCCGAAGTCATACTGCTGCGCATCGACCGCGTCCCCAGCATCCGGCTCGGCCACCCCGAGTGGCTCACCAAGCGGCTGCGTCAGGCCTATCCCGAGGATTGGGAGTTCATCATGGAGGCCAACAACCAGCGCCCCCCCATGTGGATCCGCAATAACGGCCAGCGCCAGAGCCGCGAGCAGATGCTGGCCCGCATGGCCGAGGTCGGCATCAATGCGGTGGCTGGCGAGGAAGGGGACGACTGCATCCTGCTGGAGCGCCCCTGCGACGTGACCAAACTACCCGGCTTCGAGCAGGGCGACTGCTCGGTACAGGACGGTGCCGCCCAGCAAGCCGCCCGCCTGCTCGACCCGCAACCGGGTGAGTGGGTGCTGGATGCCTGCGCCGCCCCCGGTGGCAAGACGGCTCACCTGCTGGAGTTGCAACCCGCCCTCGCCGGCGTCATCGCCGTCGATGCGGACGAGAACCGCCTCAAGCGGGTGCAGGAGAACCTGGATCGCATCGGCATCAAGGCCCGGGTGATCCATGGCGATGCCAGTACGCCGGACCAGTGGTGGCCACAGGGTCAGTTCGATCGCATCCTGCTCGATGCCCCTTGCTCCGCCACCGGCGTCATCCGTCGTCACCCCGACATCAAGTGGTTGCGCCGGGATCAGGACATCCGCGAGCTGGCCGAGCTGCAGCGCCGCATCCTCAACGCCCTCTGGGCCAAGCTGAAGAGCGGCGGCACCCTGCTCTACGCCACCTGCTCGGTGCTGCCGGAAGAGAACCGCGAGCAGATCCGTGCCTTCCTGGCCGACACCAGGGACGCCAGGCTGGTGCCCCTGCACGAGCAGGACACCCCGGCTTGTCCGGGTCGCCAGTTCCTGCCGGGTGAGGCCGAGATGGACGGCTTCTATTATGCCAAGCTGATCAAGCAGTAAGCGGCAACTGTCGAGGCTGTATCCGGGCGCCCTCCCGCTGGCTGGCGCCCTCTCTTCGAAGCAACAGCGTTGAGTAAGATTTCCCTATGCAGATCATCATGTCGGGCATCAGACTGGCTGGCCACCTCAGTAACGGAACAACCTTGGGTAAGATCTCCCTATGAAAATCATCATTCTGGGTGCGGGTCAGGTCGGCGGCACGCTAGCCGAGAACCTCGCGGGTGAAAACAACGACATCACCATAGTCGATACCGACAGCGACCGTCTGCGGGAGCTGCAGGACAAGTTCGATCTGCGGGTGGTGAACGGTCACGGCGCCCACCCCAGGGTGCTGCGCGAAGCGGGCGCCCAGGATGCCGACATGCTGGTGGCGGTCACCAACAGCGACGAGACCAACATGATCGCCTGCCAGGTGGCCTACTCCCTGTTCAACACCCCGAACAAGGTGGCGCGCATTCGCTCCCCGGCCTATCTGGTGGAGCGGGATCGGCTGTTCCTGCCGGAATCCGTGCCGGTGGATCACCTGATCGCCCCCGAGCAGCTGGTGACCGACTACGTGCGCCGGTTGATCGAATACCCGGGTGCGCTGCAGGTGGTGGACTTCGCCGGCGGCAAGGTGGGGCTGGTGGCGGTCAAGGCCTACTACGGCGGCCCCCTGGTGGGCAATGCGCTCTCCACCCTGCGGGATCACATGCCCAACATCGAGACCCGGGTGGCCGCCATCTTCCGTCAGGGCCGCTCCATCCGCCCCCAGGGCACCACCATCATAGAAGCGGATGACGAGGTGTTCTTCGTCGCCGCCGCCGGTCACATCCGCGCCGTGATGTCGGAGCTGCAGCGGCTCGAGAGCCCCTATCGCCGCATCATGATAGTCGGGGGTGGCAACATAGGTGCCGGCCTCGCCCGCCAGCTGGAGAAGCGCTACAGCGTCAAGCTGATCGAGCGCAACCAGAAGCGGGCGGAGCAGCTGTCGGAGCTGCTGGAGAACACCATCGTCTTCTGCGGCGACGCGGCGGATCAGGAGCTGCTGGCAGAGGAGCACATCGATCAGATCGACGTCTTCATCGCGGTGACCAACGAGGACGAGTCCAACATCATGTCGGCCCTGCTCGCCAAGAAGATGGGCGCCAAGAAGACCATGGTGCTGATCCAGCGCAGCGCCTACGTGGATCTGGTGCAGGGCGGCTCCATCGACATCGCCATCTCGCCCCAGCAGGCCACCATCTCGGCCCTGCTGACCCACGTGCGCCGGGCGGATATCGCCAACGTCTACAGCCTGCGCCGCGGCGCGGCCGAGGCCATCGAGGCCATCGCCCACGGGGACGAGAACACCTCCAAGGTGGTGGGCAAGACGGTGGGTGAGCTCAAGCTGCCGCCGGGCACCACCATAGGCGCCGTGGTGCGTGGCGACGAGGTGCTGATCGCCCACGATCGCACCCAGATCCAGCAGGATGACCACGTGGTGATGTTCCTGGTGGACAAGAAGTACATTCCGGAAGTGGAACGTCTGTTCCAGCCAAGTCCCTTCTTCCTGTAACCTGCCCATGCATCAGGCGACAGCACCCAGACCCGGATCTTTCCCCAAGGAATCGTCCGGGTCTTTTGTTAATCAACGATCAGGTTATCTCCGATGATCAAGCTGCGTCCCATCGTCTTCACCCTCGGGCTGGTGCTCTCCAAGCTGGCCCTGTTCATGTGGTTGCCCACCCTGCTGGCGCTGCTCACCGGTTCCGAGGGCTTCGTCGAATTTCTCAAGTCCGTGCTGCTCACCCACGGCGCCGCCCTGCTCTGCCTGCACTACGGGCGCAAGGCGGAATTTCACCTCGGGGTGCGGGAGATGTTCCTGCTCACCACCTCGGTCTGGGTGGTGGCCTGCATCTTCGGCGCCCTGCCCTTCTTCTTCATCAACCACATCGACTTCACCGACGCCTACTTCGAGACCATGTCCGGCGTCACCACCACGGGTTCCACCGTGCTGTCCGGGCTGGACGGCATGGCCCACAGCATCTTGCTGTGGCGCTCCATCCTGCAGTGGCTGGGGGGGGTGGGCTTCATCGTGATGGCGGTGGCCGTGCTGCCCTACCTCAACGTGGGCGGCATGAAGCTGTTCCAGACCGAAAGCTCGGATTGGTCCGACAAGAGCGCACCGCGTGCCAAGACGGTGGCCAACAACATAGTGGTGGTCTACCTGGTGCTCTCCATGCTCTGCTTCCTCGCCTACTGGGTGAGTGGCATGACGCTGTTCGAGGCGGTCAACCACTCCATGACGACGCTGAGCACCGGCGGCTACTCCACCTCGGATCAGTCCATGTCCCACTTCTCCAACTCGGCGCACTGGATCGGCACCCTGTTCATGTTCCTCGGCGGCCTGCCCTTCCTGCTCTACATCCAGAGCCTGAACCGGCGCGACAACAGCCTGCTCAAGGATGCCCAGGTGCAGGGCTTCTTCTGGCTGGTGGTCTGGGTGACCGTCATCGTCACCTTCTATCTCTGGGTCAGGGACATCTACGGCTTCATGGATGCCCTGCGCATCAGCAGCTTCAACATCGTCTCTGTGCTGACCACCACCGGCTTCGGCCTCGGTGACTTCGGCACCTGGGGGCCGCTCACCAGCATCATCTTCATCATTTTGCTGGCGCTCGGCGCCTGCTCCGGCTCCACCGCCGGGGGGCTCAAGATCTTCCGGGTGCAGGTGGCGTTCGCCCTGTTCAAGAAGCAGATGCGCCAGCTGATGCACCCCTCCGCCGTCTTCCCCCAGAAGTACAACGGCCGCCCGGTCAACGACGCCATCATCCGCTCCATGATCTCCTTCGTGCTGGCCTATTTCGCCATCATCTTGCTGATCGCCGCCCTGCTCGCCGCCATCGGCCTGGATCCGCTGACCGCCATCTCCGGCTCCATCACGGCTGTGGCCAACGTGGGTCCCGGCATGGGCCCCATCATAGGACCCAGCACCAACTTCGCCACCCTGCCGGATGCGGCCAAGTGGATCCTCTCCTTCGGCATGCTGCTGGGTCGACTCGAGATCCTGACCGTCGCGGTGATCTTCTTCCCCTCCTTCTGGCGGCAGTAAGGCCGGAGCGGCGGATCCTGATGACCAAAAGGGCAGCCCATGGGCTGCCCTTTCCATCTGCTTTCGACCATCTCAGTCGGCGGAGTCTTCCCGCTCCAGCGCACGGTTGATCAGCGGCTCCGGCAGCGGCTTGGTCACCTCCACTCCCAGCTCGCGAAAGCGCTCGGCCTGGGCGATCAGGTTGCCGCGGCCGTTGACCAGCCGACCCATCGCCTTGTCGTAGCTCTCCTGCGCCTTGTGCAGGCTGCCCCCCATCTGCTGCATCTCCTCCACAAACAGCCGCAGCTTCTCGTACAGCCGCCCGGCCCGCTCGGCGATCTGGCGCGAGTTCTGGTTCTGGCGCTCGTAGCGCCACAGGTTTTCTATGGTGCGCAGCGCCACCATCAGGTTGGTGGGGCTGACCAGCAGGATGTTGTGATCCAGCCCGTAGCGCACCAGGGAGGGGTCGGCCTCCAGCGCGGTCAGGAACGCCGGCTCCACCGCCACGAACATCAGTACATAGTCCAGGGTGCGCACCCCGGGCAGTTGCTGGTAATCCTTGCGACCCAGCTCGCGGATGTGGTTGCGCACCGAGGCGATGTGCTCCTTGAGCGCCACCGCCTTCTCCAGCGCGTCGTCGCTGTTGTACCAGCGCTCGTACGCGGTCAGCGACACCTTGGCATCGATGATGATGTCTTTCTCTTGTGGCAGGTGGACGATCACGTCCGGCTGGTAACGCTTGCCCTTGTCCACCTCGATATTGACCTGGGTGTGGTACTCGTGGCCCTCACGCAGGCCGCATTCGGAGAGGATCCGGGCCAGCACCACCTCGCCCCAGTTGCCCTGCTGCTTGCTGTCGCCCTTGAGGGCCCGGGTGAGCGCCGCGGCCTCCTCGGTCATGCGGGCGTTGAGCTCGGCGAGGCGCTCCAGCTCGAACTTGAGGCTGTGGCGCTGGGCCGTCTCCTGGGCGTGGGTCTCTCCCACCTGACGGCGGAACCCCTCCAGCTGCTCCTTGAGCGGGGTCAGCAACAGATCCAGGCTGTGCTGGTTCAGCTCGCGGAAGTTGCCGGAGTTCTGCTCGAAGATGCGGTTCGCCAGGTTCTCGAACTGCTGGCTGAGGCGGGCCTCGGCCTGCTGCTGCAGTTGCAGCTTCTCGGCGCTGGCGATGCGCTCGCTGCGCAGGGTGGCTTCGGCATCCTTGAGGCGGGCGGTGAGCTTGAGCAGCAGGGTTTGCTGTTGCTCAAGCTTCTGCTGGCCCAGCATCTTCTCGTCCTGCAGCTCGTCGAATCTGTCCTGCAGCGCCTGATGGCGCTCCTCGGTCAGCAGCGTCTCCTCCCGGGCCGCGCGGCGGCCCACCAGCCAGCCGAGGCCCAGGGCGAGCAGACCCGCCAGCAACGCAGGCAACCAGCTCGTCATCGGGATCATCGCCGACTCCGCTGGCGCAGGAAGAGTTCGAGGTAGCGGTTGAGCAGCAGCCAGAGCAGGACATAGATGAGGTAGGCGGCCAGCACCACCCACTTGTGGCTATTGACCCCGGTGTCGAGCTCGGCGAACTCGATACCCTTGATGCGGCAATAGGCCCACATCAGCAACGGGAAGACATAGAGCAGGGAGGCACGCCAGAGAAATAACCACATGTGTATGTTCGACCACGCAAAAAGATCTGCCTAGCTTACACAAGGCCAACCCGGCTTGCGATCCTGCGCCACGCTATTCTCTGGCTTGCCGGCGGAAATCTGGCTAAAATTAACCCCTAATGGGTATTCGGGGTAGGCATGACTCACTTTTTCTGTCGCTGGTTGATGCACGCACTGGGAAGCCCCGCCAAACCGGCCGTGGCTTGCCATGAGGCACGCCCGCCCTGGGCCATCGAAGAATCCCAATACCTCGCCCTCTGCAACCGTTGCGGTGAATGCTTCAAGGCCTGCCCCAACGGCCTGCTCAAACCGGCCTATCAGCCGGAATACGACGGCACCCCCATCGCCGGCACCCCTGTGCTGGATCTCGCCTGCGGCCAGTGCAGCTACTGCGGCAGTTGCGCCAGAGCCTGCCCCACGGGGGCGCTGGATCTGCGGCTCGGCCGCCAGGTGCAGACCCGGGTCAGGATCGAGGCGAGCTGCCAGGCCCGCCAGGGCTTCTACTGCCTGCTGTGCGAGGATGCCTGCCCCCAGCAGGCGATCAAGGCCAGCAGCGAGGGGGTAAGCGTCAACATGGCGGCCTGCGACGGCTGCGGTGCCTGTGGCCTCGCCTGCCTGCACGGCGCCATCACCCTGATCCCGCAACCCTAGCCCGCACAACCCCCGGATGCCAGAAAGCACAGAGGGGCCCTTGGGCCCCTTCATGGTCTGCCTCGGCCTTATGCCATGGCCAGGACGTTGTCTTGCTCTATCCCCAGCAGGTGGCAGAGCCGGGTCGGATCCCGCACCGCATCGGCCAGGGTGTATTCCCCCAGCACCTCGAGGAAGGCATTCATGGCGCGGCGCAGTATGCCCTGGATGCGGCAGCCGCCGGAGAGGCGGCAGTTCTCGCGCTTGCAGTCCACCGGACAGAGCACGTGCTCCATGTCCATCACCACGTCGCGCAGGTTGATGGAGACCGCGGAGCGACCGAGGCGGATGCCGCCGTGCTTGCCACGGATCGTCTCGATGTAACCCTTGATGCCGAGCTGATGCACTATCTTGACCACGTGGTTGCGGGAGATGGCGAAGGTGTCGGCCACCTCGGTGATGGTCGACAGGCGATCTCCCGGCTGGATTGCCAGAAAAGTCAGGGTCCGCAGGGCATAGTCGGTAAATCGTGTCAGTTGCATGGTCGCACTTGCCTCTTACTACAAGCCAGAAATCAGGACGACAACCAGAGGCCAAGGGACGGGGATGGTGCGTGCGCCCGCACAGGATCCGCATCTTGAGCCGAGTCGTGGAGTGACAAGGTTAAGAGCAGCCCGGACGGGTGTCGACGAAGATGTACATAAATCGACACTTTCTTTGATTGATCGCAAACTTGCCGGCTTGGGGTGGGGTTTCGGCCATTTCTGGCGACTAAATCCCACCGGCCGGCGCGGGGTCAAAGACGGGAGAGTAGGGTCGGAACGTCAGCTTCAGTGGGGCTGTCTCAGCCAGTTTTTCAGGGCCTGGGAGGGGATGGAGCTCTCCGACGCCACCGCGAAGGCGCCCCAGTCCACCGCGCACTGCAGGGCATCCTGGATCGCCATGCCACGGGCCAGGCCGTGGATGAGGCCACCGGCGAAGGCATCCCCCGCCCCCGTGGTATCCACCACCGACACCGGCCGCGCCGCGACCCTGATCTCCTCCTCGCCGTGGATGGCCACGGCCCCCGCCTTGCCCTCGGTCAGCACCAGCCACTCCAGCTGCTCCCCCGCCAGGCCGCGGGCATGCAACCAGGGATCGGCCACCTCCGCCAGATCGGCGCGGGAGGCCACCAGCACATGGCAGGGACGGCGGGCCTGGCCGCCCTTGGGGTACTGGGCCACCACGAAGCTCTTGCCGAGCATCTGGCGCATGTAACCTATGATGGCGGTGCCGGGGTAGTTGACGTAGAGGCAATCCACCCCCTCCACCGGCAAGTCGCCGGGCAGATCGGGGCGACGGGGACGGCGCAAGATGGTGCGCTCGCCGGTGGAGTCCACCAGGATCAGCAGTTCGCCGGTCTCGCCACCGAAGCGCTCCACCTGGCTGCAGTCCAGACCATGGCTCGCCGCCTGCTCAAGCAGCCAGTCGCCGGTCTCGTCCAGCCCGATGCGCGAGGCGATGCGCACCTCGTGCCCCGCCCACACCAGGCCGATGCCGGTGTTGGCGGCGCCGCCCCCCAGCCTGCGCCCCTGATCCAGGTACTGCAGACGGGCCCCCGCCACCAGCGGTTCGCCCAGGGAGAGCACATGGTCACAGTTGAGGTTGGCAAGCAGCAGGATGCGGGACATGGGTACCTCTAAGGCAGGAGGGCACAGTCGCATCATCGGCCGGGGCCGATGATGCGAGAGGGTCAGTAGACGGGCAGTTCCACCCCGGTCATCAGCTCGTCGATGCGCGCCTGGGTCGGCTGCTGCATGACGTTCTGGATCACCTCCTTGGTGAGGTGCGGCGAGAAGGAGCTGATGAAGTCATACATGTAGTTCTGCAACAGTATGCTCTTGCTGAAGCAGAGCTGGGCCGGGCAGGGCGCGAACAGGTACTCCAGGTTGATGGCCACCAGGCCGGGGGCATCGGTGTCGTCGGCCACCAGCGACGAGATGATGCCGATGCCGAAGCCCAGCTCCACATAGCGCTTGATGACGCCGGCATCCATCACCGTCATGTAGTAGTTGGGGGTGAGACCGGCGGCCTGGAACACCTGATCCTGCACCTGACGCCCGGTGGCGCCACTCTCGTAGCTGAGGATGGGGTACTGACAGAGCTGCTCCAGGCTCGGCTTCTTCACCTTGGCCAGCGGGTGATCCTGCGGCACCACCAGCGACAGGGTCCAGAGGTAGGCGGGCAGTGCGATCAGCTCCTTGTCGAAGCCGATCTCGTGGGCCACGATGGAAAAATCGGAGTAGCCCTTGCTGATCTGCTCCTTGTTGGCCGACATCACCGGGTGCAGATGGAACGAAATCTTGGGGTACTTCTTGGTGAAATAGGTGACGCTCTTGGGCAGCAGGTAGCGCGCTATGGTGTGGGTGGTGTGGATGTTGAGCGTGCCCACGGTCGGATCCAGGTACTCGCGGGAGATGGCCTTGATCTTGCCCTCGATGTTGAGCATCGCCTCGGCACACCTGATGATCTCCTCGCCCACCGGGGTGATGCGATGCAGGTGCTTGCCGCGGCGCTCGAAGATACGCACCCCCAGCTCGCTCTCCAGCAAGCCGATCTGCTTGCTCACCCCAGGCTGGCTGGTATAGAGCGCATCGGAAGCGACGGAAACATTGAGATTGTGGTCCCGCACCGCGATCAGATACTTCAACTGCTGTAGTTTCAAGGCTTCACCCTCACAGGCTGGCGCGGCTGTCATTGGATGGACAAGGCCGCCACAAATGGCGGCCAGTGTATCATCCGAACTTGGCATATCACCGCTTGATCCTTCATTTTGCTACAAAATCTAGCATCTGCAGGGGTTATATGACAAACGGGGTTCAGCGCACGGCGGGCCCGACCGGCAGCATGCCGAGAAACTGCAGCAGCCACTGCATCATGGTGGCCGAATCCACCTCCCCCTCCAGCGAGGAGAGGCTGCTCTGGTAGTGCTCATCGGGCAGCCGATCCCGTCGCCGCTCGATCAGCGCCCGGTTGTACTCCACCGAGAACTCGGGGTGGCCCTGAATCGCGACTATGTGATCCCCCTGCAGGAACATGAAGTTCGGGCAGAAGTCGTTGCCCGCCAGCAGGGTCGCCCCCGGCGGCAGCTGCTCCACCTGATCCTGGTGGCTGGCCAGGATCCGGATCGTATCCAGCCCAGGCTGCATCCAGGGCTTAGCCTCCTGCATGGGGTGGACGGAGACGCCGAGCCCCCAGCCCTTGGTGGACTTCATCACCTCCCCCCCCAGTGCCTGGGCGATCACCTGATGGCCGAAGCAGATCCCGGCCAGCTTGACGTTCTGATCGTGGGCGCGCCGGATCCAGTCGCGCAGCGCCAGGATCCAGGGCAGATCGCTGTAAGCATCGTGGCGCGAGCCGGTGATGAGCCAGGCATCGCATTCGTTCAGGTCGGCCGGCAGCTCGCCATCGAGCGCCGACCAGACCCGGTATTCCAGCGCCGGGGCCAGCGCCCGGAAGCCCTTGATAAACATCTCGGAGTAAACGGGGCCAAAACTCCCCGCCAAATCGGGGTCCAGCCGGTCACAATCGAGAATTCCCAGTCGCATCTGTCACTCCTTCACAGGGATAGCGGGGCACTCCGGCGGATCCCTCCTCCGGGCCATGCCTGGGCTAGCTACTGCATGGTTGGTCATTTCATGGTCGGCATGGAGAACTCGGCGCCGGCCCGCAGGCTCTGTGGCCAGCGTGCGGTGACTGTCTTCATCCGGGTATAGAAGCGTACCCCATCCGGCCCGTGCATGTTGAGCGGCCCGAAGATGGACCGCTTCCAGCCACCGAAGCTGTGAAACGCCATGGGCACCGGGATGGGTACGTTCACCCCTACCATACCGACCTGAACCCGGGTGGTGAAGTCCCTTGCGGTATCCCCGTCGCAGGTAAAGATGGCGGTGCCGTTGCCGTACTCGTGATCGTTGATGAGCCCGAGCGCGGTTTCATAGTCCGGCGCCCGCACTATGGCGAGCACCGGGCCGAAGATCTCCTCCCGGTAGATGCGCATCTCGGGGGTCACCCGATCGAACAGGCTGCCGCCGATGAAGTAGCCTTCGCCATGACTGACGCCGCGCCCATCCACCCGCAGCTGGGCCCCCTCGGCCACCCCCTGATCCACGTAGCCGCGCACCTTGGCCAGGTGCTCGCGGCTGATGAGCGGCCCCATCTCGTTCTCCGGGCTGGCGCCCAGACCCGGGCCGACCCGCAGCGCCTCCACCAGCGGTGTCAGCTTGGCCACCAGGGTATCGGCGGTGACCTCGCCGACCACCACGGCCACCGAGATCGCCATGCAGCGCTCGCCGGCCGCACCGTAAGCCGCTCCCATCAGGG
The DNA here is from genome assembly GCF_019218665.1 of Aeromonas sp. sif2416. Classification (NCBI taxonomy): domain Bacteria; kingdom Pseudomonadati; phylum Pseudomonadota; class Gammaproteobacteria; order Aeromonadales; family Aeromonadaceae; genus Aeromonas; species Aeromonas sp. sif2416. The sequence continues at coordinate 44,509 of NZ_JAHUXC010000013.1, read as the reverse complement.
CGGAGACCGCCTGATCGAGATCCGCATCCGGCATCACCAGCATGTGGTTCTTGGCGCCGCCCAGCGCCTGTACCCGCTTGCCGTGGGCCGAGGCGGTGGCATAGATGTATTCGGCGATGGGGGTGGAGCCGACGAAGGAGACCGCGGCCACCCGCGGATCGGTCAGCAGTACGTCCACCACCTCCTTGTCGCCGTTGACCACGTTGAGCACCCCGTCCGGCAGACCGGCCTGCTTGAGCAGCTCGGCCATCCGCAGGGAGAGCGAGGGATCCTTCTCGGACGGCTTGAGGATGAAGCTGTTGCCGCAGGCCAGCGCCACCGGGAACATCCACAGCGGCACCATGGCCGGGAAGTTGAACGGCGTGATGCCGGCGCAGACCCCCACCGGCTGCATCATGGAGTGGCTGTCCACCCCGCGGCCCACGTTGAGGGAGTGCTCCCCCTTGAGCAGATGAGGGATGCCGCAGGCAAACTCCACCACCTCCAGCCCCCGGATCAGTTCGCCCTGAGCGTCGGAGAACACCTTGCCATGCTCGCGGCTGATGAGCCGGGCCAGCTCGTCGCGATGCTCCTCCATCAGCGCCTTGAAGCGAAACATCACCCGCGCCCGTACCAGCGGCGGGGTCTGGGACCAGTCGGCGAAGGCCTGCTCGGCGATGGCGATGGCCTCGGCGCACTCGGCGGCGGTGCTGAGCACCACCTGACCCTGCTGCTGGCCGGTGGCCGGATCGAAGATGGCGCCGAAGCGCTCGCTGTGGCTCTCTTTCGTCTCACCGCCGATGAAGTTGCTAACCCGGTATGTCATATATCCTCCTTGATGGGTAATTCGTCTCAATCCTGCGGGACGTCATGAGATCGGCGCGCAGGAAGATGGCGCCCGCAGCGCGGGCACCATGCAAAAATAAGGTGAAAAATCAGTCCTGTGCCTGCAGGGCATCCTGCAGCAGGGTGAACAGATCGTCGATCTGGCTGCGCTCTATGATGAGGGGTGGCGACAGGGCGATGATGTCGCCGGTGACGCGGACCAACGCCCCCTTCTCGAAGCAGCGCACGAACACCTCGTAGCCACGCTTGCCCGGTGCATCCGGCATGGATTCCAGCTCGATGCCCGCCACCAGACCGTAGTTGCGCACATCCTTCACATGTTTGCAGCCCTTGAGGGAATGGGCCGCCTCCTCCCAGTAGCCCGCCAGATCGGCGGCGCGATTGAGCAGATTCTCGTTGCGGTAGATCTCCAGGGTCGCCAGACCGGCGGCGGCGGCCACCGGGTGACCGGAGTAGGTATAGCCGTGGAACAGCTCTATGGCCCCCTTGCCCGCCGCTATCATGTCGTCATAGATGTGGTTCTGCACCAGCACGGCCCCCATGGGGATGGCGCCGTTGGTGAGCCCCTTGGCACAGGTGATCATGTCGGGCATGACATCGAACTCCTGGGCGGCGAAGGGGGCACCCAGTCGGCCGAAGCCGGTGATCACCTCGTCGAAGATCAACAGGATGCCGTGCCTGGTGCAGATCTCCCGCAGCCGCTTGAGGTAGCCCTTGGGCGGCATGATGACGCCGGTGCTGCCGGCAATGGGTTCGACGATGACGGCGGCTATGTTGCTGGCATCATGGAGGAAGACGATCTTCTCCAGCTCGTCGGCCAGGCTGAGATCCTCCTCGGGCAGGCCTTTGGTGAAGGCATTCTTGGCGATGTTGAGGGTATGGGGCAGATGATCCACCCCGGTCAGCAGGGAGCCGAACCACTTGCGGTTGCCGGGGATGCCACCGACCGAGATGCCGCCGAAGCCGACGCCGTGATAGCCGCGCTCGCGGCCGATGAGGCGGGTGCGACTACCCTGGCCGCGCGCCCGCTGCCAGGCCAGCGCAATCTTCAGCGCCGTGTCGACGGCCTCAGAGCCGGAGTTGGTATAGAAGACGTGGCCGAATCCCTTGGGGGCTATCTCCACCAGCTGGTTGGCCAGCTCGAACGGCAGAGGGTGGCCCATCTGGAACGTGGGGGCGAAATCGAGATGGGAGATCTGCTGGGAGACCGCCTCGGCAATCTCGCGCCGACCATGGCCCGCGTTGCAACACCAGAGCCCGGCGGTGCCATCCAGTATCTTGCGGCCATCCTCTGAGTGATAATACATCCCCTCTGCCGACTTCAGGATACGCGGCGCCGCCTTGAACTGCTGGTTGGCGGTGAAGGGCATCCAGAAGGCGGACATGTCGGAGGGAGTATTGATGTCGCTTATCGGTTTCATGGTCACCTCATCCTTAAGGCGTTTAGTAACGCTTGGCTTGTGCCTATTAAATTAAACACCTGAATCCATAAAAAAGGGCCATTTATCGCCCCTGCTTGGTGTCACCCTCTTGGGGTGGTATAAGATATTTAACACAATTTTAATAATAGTAAACAGTCAAGGAGTGTCTATCGATGGATATCGGTCACCGCCTCAAGGCGGTTCGCACCAAGGCGGCCCTCTCCCAGCGCGAGCTGGCCAAGCGCTCCGGTGTGACCAACGGCTTTATCTCCCAGATCGAGAAAAATCAGGTGAGCCCGTCCGTGGCCTCGCTGCGCAAGGTGCTGGAAGGCATTCCCATGTCGCTCGCCAGCTTCTTCACCGATGAGACGGAGATGGATTCCGAGGTGATCTTCCGTGCGGACGACATGCCGGATCTCGGCACCCACCCCATCAGCTACCGGCTGGTGGGCCACAGCCGTGCCAACCGCGCCATCGGCATGATGCAGGAGATCCTCCCCCCCGGTGCCGACACCGGCGACGACATGCTGAGCCACGAAGGGGAAGAGTGCGGCATCGTCATCCAGGGCCAGGTCGAGGTGACCGTCGGCGAGCAGATCCACCTGCTGGCGCCGGGGGATGGCTACTACTTCGACAGCCGCACCCCGCACCGTTTCCGCAACGTGGGCGAGCAGGAGTGCGTGCTGATCTCGGCCAACACTCCGGCCAGTTTCTGATGACGGAGCGGCCGCCTTTGGCGGACGGGCGGGCCCACCAGCCCCGGTGATATCCCCCGTTCGTTGCCGGGGGCTGACGGGGGCAAATGTTTAACAAAGTTGTACACATATGATTTACAAGCGGCAGGATGTTTAGCATATTGATACGCGGAGACTATCTTTGCCGGTTCAAGGAGTGAACATGAGTGACCTGACCCTGGCCCAGTGGCAACACAAGGCCGCCCATCTGACCCTGCCCTCGCAAGCCTTTATCGACGGCAGCTACCGGGACGCCGTCAACGGCGCCACCTTCGACTGCATCAACCCGGCCAACGGCCAGCTGCTGACCAAGGTGGCATCCTGCGATGCCGCGGATGCCGAGCTGGCGGTGCAAGCCGCCCGCGCCGCCTTCACCGACAAGCGCTGGAGCGGGCTGGCCCCGAAGCAGCGCAAGCAGATCATGCAGCGCTTCGCCGAGCTGATGCGCCTCAACAAGGTGGAGCTGGCGCTGCTGGAGTCGCTGGACATGGGCAAGCCCATCGGCGACGCCATGGGCTATGACGCCCCCGCTGCCGCCAACTGCATCGCCTGGAACGCCGAGGCCATCGACAAGATCTACGATCAGGTCGCCCCGGTCGAGGAGAGCGCGCTGGCGCTGGTGACCCGCGAGGCGCTCGGGGTAGTGGCCGCCATCGTGCCCTGGAACTTCCCGCTGGTGATGGCCTGCTGGAAGCTGGGACCGGCGCTCGCCACCGGCAACTCCGTCATCCTCAAGCCGTCCGAGAAATCCCCCCTCACCGCCCTGCGCATCGCCGGCATCGCGAAAGAGGCGGGCATCCCGGATGGAGTCTTCAACGTGCTGCCAGGCTTTGGCCACACAGTGGGTGAGGCGCTGGCCATGCACATGGACGTGGACTGCATCACCTTCACCGGCTCCACCAAGATCGGCAAGCATCTGGTTCAGTGCTCCGGCAAATCGAACCTGAAACGCGCCTTCATGGAGTGTGGCGGCAAGAGCCCCAACATCATCATGGCGGACGTGCCGGATCTGGACGCCGCCGCCAAGAGCGCCGTCGGCGCCATCTTCTACAACCAGGGCGAGGTGTGCACCGCAGCCTCCCGCCTGCTGGTGCAAAACAGCATCAAGCCGCAGTTCATGGCGCGGCTGCTGGCCCATGCCCGCGAGTGGATCTCCGCCAATCCGCTCGACCCCGCCACCCGCATCGGCGCCATGGTGGACAACATCCAGCTGGAGCAGGTGCTGCGTTACATCGAGATCGGCCAGCAGGAGGGCGCCAAGCTGCTGCTGGGGGGCCAGCGCACTAATCAGGAGAGCGGTGGCTTCTATATAGCCCCCACGATTTTTGATGAGGTGACGCCGCAGATGCGCATCTTCCGCGAGGAGATCTTCGGCCCCGTGCTGGCGGTGAGCGGCTTCGACACGCTCGAAGAAGCCATAGCGCTCGGCAACGACAGCGACTACGGCCTGGCCGCCGCCATCTGGACTGCGGACCTCAATCAGGCGATCAAGGGCTCCCGCGCCCTGCGTGCCGGCACTGTGTTCGTCAACAACTGGGATGGGGGCGACATGACGATGCCGTTCGGCGGCTTCAAGCAATCCGGCAACGGCCGCGACAAGTCGCTGCACGCGCTGGAGAAGTACACCGAGCTGAAGAGCACCTGGATCCAGCTCGATTAATGTCAGAAATGAGCCGATGTGACGAAAGAGGGGGAGAAATCCCCCTTTTCCATTTTTACCCTTTCATCACCCGCCTCAATCGATATAATCGTCAAATAGACAAGCTGTTAAATATAAAGATAAAAATGCTGTTTTTTCTGGGAAGTGTACTGTTTCTGGTAGTGGGGTTGCCGCTCCTGTTCTTCGTGCTGGGCCAGGGTGAGGCCTATGTGACTTGGGGCCCCTGGATCTCCGCCATCGTACTCATGCTGTGGCTGCTGATGGATGTGGAGAAGATCCGCCGTGGCGGCGGCCGCTGAGCCGGTTCCATGCTGTAAAAATCTCGCCAAGCCTCGTTTATTCACTTCTTTCCCCCCAAAAGTATCGCTACACTGATTTTTTGCGATGTTTTCCAACATCCGACTCTGAAGGTTATCCACATGCAGCAACAAATTCAGCGCCAGGGCGTCATCTATGCCCTGTGTGCCTATACCCTTTGGGGCCTGGCGCCCATCTACTTCAAGACCATTTCCGCCGTCCCGGCCGCCGAGATCCTGACCCATCGCATGATCTGGTCCTGCGTCCTGCTGCTGGTGCTGACCCTGCTCGGCCGCCAGTGGCACAAGGTGCGGGCGGTGCTGCGCCAACCCAAGGTGCTGCTCACCCTGGCCTTCACCTCGGTCACCGTCGGTGGCAACTGGCTGCTGTTCATCTGGGCCATCAACAACGGCCACATGCTGGATGCCAGCCTCGGCTACTACATCAACCCGCTGTTCAACGTGCTGCTCGGCATGCTGTTCCTGAGCGAGCAGTTGCGCCGCCTGCAGTGGTGGGCCGTGGGGCTGGCGGTGATCGGTGTCGCCGTCCAGCTCATCGCCTTCGGCTCCCTGCCCTGGATAGCGCTGGTGCTGGCCTCGAGCTTCGCCATCTACGGCCTGATCCGCAAGAAGCTGGCCCTCGATGCCCTCACCGGCCTGCTGATCGAGACCCTGATCATGCTGCCCCCCGCCGCCATCTACCTGTGGGGATTCGCCGACAGCCCCACCAGCCATCTCACCGAGAATGACTGGCACCTCAACCTGTTGCTGATCGCCGCCGGGGCCGTCACCACGGCGCCGCTGCTCTGCTTTACCGCGGCCGCCACCCGGCTCAAGCTCTCCACCCTGGGTTTCTTCCAATACATAGGCCCCAGCCTGATGTTCATCCTGGCGGTGACCCTGTACGGGGAGTCGCTGGCGCTGGACAAGATGATCACCTTCGGCTGCATCTGGAGCGCGCTGGTGCTGTTCAGCCTGGACGGGCTGCGCAGCGGCAAGCGCCGTCAGGCCGCGGGTTGAGGCCCAGGGTGCGCGGTGGTCGACGCAATAATCTACAAGCCAATCGCCGGCTTTCGGGTTATCAATAGTCGATGAGCGCACCCCAATCCCGCATCCATTACTGGCAATCCCCGCTGCTGCCGGGGGTTGAACTCTCCCACTCCCACCACAGGGAGTTCAGCTATGGCCGCCACGTGCACCTGGACTATCACATCGGTCTGGTGCAGCAGGGTGGCCAGAAGTTCATCCACAAGGGCAGCAGCCACAACCTGGTGCGCGGCGAGCTCTCCACCGTCAACCCGGACGAGATGCACGATGGCCTGAGCCTGCTGCCGGAAGGCTACGAGGTGCGGGTGTTTGCCATCGCCCCCGAACAGCTGGCGCGCTGGCTGCCAGACAACCCTGAGCCCTTCTTCGACAAGGGGCTACAGGCCAGACCCGACCTCTATCAGGGCTTCGCCCGGCTGCACATGTACCTGGATCGCCCCCAGCCGGACGGCCTGCTGGCGGAGAGCCGGTTGCTGGCCCTGCTCGGCGATCTGCTACGGCTGGCACCGGAGCGCCACGCCCTGGCGGATCCCCAGCTGCGCTACCTGCGCGATTATCTGCTGGGTCAGCTGGATCAGCGCCACAGTCTGGAGGATCTGGCCGCCCAGTTCGGGCTGGATCGCTTCGCCTTCCTGCGCCAGTTCAAGAAGAAGACCGGCATGACCCCCTACGCCTGGCTCAAGCGGCTGCGTCTCGAGCGCGGCAAGCTCCTGCTCGCCCGCGGCCTGCCGGTGAGCGAGGTGGCACTGGCGGTCGGTTTCTTCGATCAGAGCCACTTCCACCACGGCTTCCGCCAAGCCTTCGGCCTCACCCCGGCGGACTACCGCCAGCAGATGCAGTCGCTCACAGGCCAGTCGAGCTGACGGCCACCGGCCCGACCGATTACCACCGGAAGATGCTCTCTTTCACAGGCTAAGCAGGCTGACGACCGCCGGCCCGGCCAAATACCACCGGCAGATGCAATCTTTTACAAGCCAGCCCCCGCCCCTATCCCCCATGCTGCCACCTCGTCGTCTTTCCTGGAGTTATGTCATGTTCACCAGCCTGTTTCTGACCATAGGTCTCATCCACCTGATCGCCCTGGCGAGCCCGGGTCCCGACTTCGCGCTGATCCTGCGCACCAGCCTGCACAGACCCACCGCCCTCGGGGCGGCGCTCGGCATAGCGCTCGCCATCCTGCTGCACGCCACCCTCAGCCTGACCGGCATCAGCCTGCTGATCGCCAGCCAACCCTGGCTGTTCATGGCGGTGAAGATAGTGGGTGCCCTCTATCTGGGCTGGCTCGGCTGGGGGGCGATCAAGGCGGCGCGGCAGGTGAGCACGACGCTGGCACTCAGGGCCGGCGGCGAGCTGCAAGGCTGGAACCGGGGGCTGCGGGCCGGGCTCGCCACCAACCTGCTCAACCCCAAGGCGCTGCTGTTCTTCATGGGCCTGCTGGCGGCCATGGTGACACCACAGGTGGACGGCCTGACCCGTGGCCTGCTGATCCTGGAGCTGTTCCTGCTGTCTCTGGCCTGGTTCGGGCTGCTGGCCTGGAGCCTCTCCACCGCGCGGGCCCAACATCTGCTCGGCCGGGTGCAACGACCGCTCAATCTGGTCACCGGCCTGCTGTTTGGCGCCGTCAGTCTCTCCATCCTGGTGGAGCTGGCCGGCGAGGCGAGTGCCTATATCTGAGCCATGCAAACCACGCCAACCGTCGAGCGGGCTGGTGTCGGACTCATTGTGGGATTAGGATGCAGGCCGTCAACTCACCACAATAGTTTAAGGATGCATCGGCATGACTCGAAAATGGTCGCTCCCCATCGTGGCACTCGCGGGGGGAGCGTTACTCTGGCTCGGCAACACCTTTGGTATGAAATGGGCCCTGATGGCCCTGATCGGATTCGGCTTCGGCTTCACCCTCTCCTTCAGTCGCTTCGGCATAGTGTTCGGTTGGCGCGAGATGCTGACCAAGCGCAACAGTTACTATGTGCGGGTTCACCTGCTCACCATCGCCATCGAAATTCTGCTGTTCACCTGCTTCCTCTCCTTCAGTCACGCCCTGTTTGGCGATGCCATGGTGGGCAATGTGATGGCCATCGGCATTCCCTTCATCGTCGGCGCCTTCCTGTTCGGGATCGGCATGCAGCTGGCGGGGGTCTGCGCCACCGGCACCCTCTACTGCTGCGGCGAGGGCCAGCCCCGCTTCTGGCTGGTACTGCTCTGCTACGGCATAGGCACCCTGATCAGCAACCAGTTCCGCCCCACCTTCGACGCCACCTTCTCCAGCCAGGTCGTGCTGGCCAAGGATCTGACCGGCAATATATGGAGCGGCATGTTGCTCAACCTGGCGCTGGTCGCCGTGCTGTTCCTGCTGTTTCGCAAGAGTGAATTGAAGCGCACCGGCGAGATCAAGCCCATCTTCGGCGGCGGCAACCTGTTCTGGCGCGACGGTCGCTTCACCGTGCTGACCGGCGGCATCCTGATCGCCCTGCTCAACTCCGCGGTGGTGGCCCTGCACGGCTCGGCCTGGACCATCACCGGCGCCGTCTATGACATGGCGCTGCGCGGCGCCTCCCTGTTCGGCCTGTTCGAGGGCAACCCGAAATTGGCCCAGCCGCTGTTCACCAACCCCATGGTCGGCATGTTCTGGCTGGGGATCCTGGGGGCGGCGCTGGCTCGCTGTCTCAGCGGGGGCGGCAGCCACACCCCGATCCGCCTCGGCAACAGCCTGGCGGCCATCCTCGGCGGTCTGCTGATGGGGATGGGCGCCATGTACAGCGCCTGCAACCTCGGCGGCTTCTTCGACGGCACTGCCTCCGGCAGCCTGCACGGCTGGGTCTGGATGCTGATGGCCCTCGGCGGCAGCCTGATCGGCATCCGCCTGCGGCCGCTGTTCAAACTCTGATGCAAGCACGGGATGGGGCCGATCTGGATCGGCACCATCCCGCTCTTCCTCGCCAAACGGGTTCCCCCTGCCGGCACTGCCTCCCGATCCCCCTCTCAGCCCAATGCCCTTATCAGCAACAAGAGCGCGAAGCCGGTGAACATCACCGCCGACAGCCGGTTGATCCCCCTGGCGAAGCGATCGCCATAACCCTGCAGCCCCACCCAGCGAAACACCAGGCAGTAGCCACCGTGCACCACCAGCACCACGCCACTGAAGCTCAGCGCCAGCAGCATGCACTGGCCCAGCGCCCCCTGGCGAAAGTCGATGAACTGGGGGAACAGGCTGGTGAAGAAGATGATCGCCTTGGGGTTGAGCAGGCTGATGAGCACCCCCTTGGCGAAGCTGCGCCGACAATCCCGATCCGTGGTCATGCCCACCACGGGGCTGACCCCGCGCTGACGCCAGGAGTTCACCCCCAGGTAGAGCAGATAGAGGGCGCCCCCCAGGGTGAGGATCTGCTGGCCCCCGGCCAGCCAGTGGGTAAACCAGAGCACCGCCAGCGAGGCCAGGGTCGCCACCAGCAGTATCCCCACCGCCACCCCGACGAAGCCGGCGATGGCGTGGCGGGTGCCCCGGGTCAGGGTGTTGCCTATGGTGTAGATCACCGCGGGGCCGGGACTGAGCACAGTCCCCAGGGCGAGCAGCAGGTAGAGGGCGTAATATTCGAGACTCATCGCAGGGCATTCCGTGGTCGATTGGATGCCGCCCAGTATATTGACAGCCTCTTCGCCAGCCAGACATAGTGGCGCTCGGCTTTATAAACCAGGAGTTTAGAGTGGATCGCCTGACCGCCATCGAGATCTTCGTCGAGGTCGCCCGCGCGGGCAGCTTCAGTGCCGTGGCGGATCGCTTCGAGATGACGCCGGCCATGATCGGCAAATACATCAAGTGGCTGGAGGCCAGGGTCGGCTCCCGCCTGCTCAACCGCAACACCCGCCGCCAGAGCCTGACCGAGGCGGGCAGGGAGTACCTCGGCGGTTGCCAGAGCCTGCTGCAACACTATCGGGAGCTGGAGCAGAATACCCAGGCCCACACCGGTCAGGCGGCGGGCAAGATCCGCATCAATGCCCCCATCACCTTCGGCAGCTATCGGCTGACCCCCCTGCTGTGCCGCTTCATGGCGCTGTATCCGCAGATCCGCATCGAGCTGGATCTCTGTGATCGGCTGGTCGATGTGATCGGCGATGGTTTCGATCTCATCTTCCGGGTCGGCACCCCCAAGGACGCCGCCTATATCGCCCGTCCGCTGAGCCACTCGACCTCGGTGTTCTGCGCCTCCCCCCTCTACCTGCAACGCCACGGCACCCCGCTCGAGCTGGCGGATCTGGCCCGCCACCACTGCCTGGGCTTCGCCCCCTGGCTGACCCAGTCCGGTCTGGCCGCGGAGTTTCCCCTCGAGCAGCTGCACCTGTGGGACAGCCCCTTCATCAGCAACCATGGCGGCGCCCTCAAGGTGGCCGCCCTGAACCATGCGGGCATAGTGCTGCAACCGCGCGCCCTGCTGAGCCAGGAGCTGGCCAGCGGCGCCCTGCTGGAAATCCTGCCGGATGCCCTGCCCACCCCGCGCCCCGTCAACATGCTCTACCCCGCCAGGGAGCCCATGCCGCTGCGGCTGCGACTGCTGATCGACTACCTCAGCGAGCATCGCCACGAGCTGGACATAGCGGCCTGACGGCGGGCCGGCCGGCTCACTCCCCGCGCTGTTTCACCCTGCGCAGATAGACATAGCCCTCGCCGGGGCTGCCCCAGCGCTGATGGGCGGCGTTGTCGTAGGCCCTGTCCAGCAGCCTGACGCTGTTGGGACCGATCCAGAGGTATTGCACCAGGGTGCTGGCGCCGCCGAAGTTGGTGGCGCAGCTGCCGACCCTGCTGTGGCCCGCGTATTCTCCGGAGGGTTGGCGGGTCAGCCAGATCTCGCAGCCCTGGCGCAGGGAGAGTTGTTGCGGGGTGAGGGAGTCGAGCAGTTCGGGCTTGCGCCAGGCGCCGGCGAAGTCGATGGCCCTGGGCATGGTCAGCTCGGCCATCAGGATGCGGCCGTCCGGCAGCGGGGAGAAGCGGTAGATGCGCTGGCGAAACGGGCGCACCGCCCGCTCGGTCAGGAATTGCTCGGCGTAGACCCAGCGAAAGCCGCTGTCACCGGGCCAGATCTCCACCAGCCGCAGCTCGGCGCTGGTGAAGCGGCGATCGTAACCGGCCTGCTCCTGACTGGAGAACTCGCCGGTGAACCAGGAGAGCAGCGGCTCCATGCTGGCCTGGCTCGCCAGGGTGGTCGCCGGCGCGGCAACAAAGGGTGTCGGCGCCGCCCACACCAGGCTGGCGTAAAACAACCCGAACAGGGCCGCCATCAGCTGTATCATCGAATCCTTCCGAGTCGCTTGCATGGCGGCGATTATATGAGCGAACGGCGGCAATAACCTCTACCTTGATCAACTCCTTGCAGATCTATCGAAAAATCACTCGGTTAGCGAAAGAAGCTGACGGCAGGGGCCAGCCTCGCCGCCTCAGCCAAGATAGGAGAGCACCGCAAACTCGTTGCCGCCAAATTCGAACGCGGCCACCTCGTGCATGCCCATCTTCTCGTGGGCGCGCAGCGAGGCGATGTTGTCACACCGAATGAAGAGGATCCCCTCTCGCGCCGGCAGTTGGTGCCGCAACGCCGAGAACATGGCCTGCGCCAGGCCCTGGCCCCGCGCCTCGGCGGCCACGCAGATGGGGCCGTACACATAGGCATCGGGCGCCCCCTCATAGACGGAGAACATGACCCTGACCAGGGGCACCTCTATGGTCATGGCCCGCGAGCCGGTCATCAGAAAGCCGGTCACCCGCCCCTCCCGGCGCGCGACTATCAGCGGCATGGCACCCATCATCTCGGCAATCTTGTCCCGCGGCAGACTCGCCGCCAGGGAGCCGCCCCTATCGGCCTGATTCTCGGCCTGCAGCGCCGCTATGCCATCCAGATCGCCCTCGACCGCGCACCCGATCACGACCTCGCTCATATTCACACTCCTGCCAATCTCTGTCTGTGTTGAGGGCCACCCCGCGCCAGCCGGGCTGGGTCGCCGTATCAGCAAGGCCGTATGAGTCGCTTGCATGGCGGCGATTATATGAGCGAACGGCGGCCATCGCCTCCCCCTGCGGCAAATACAGTGGCCGCCACCACCCCCTGATGCCGACCTGGGTGATAGCCGTTTGACCAGGAGGCCGAGGCGGCGTCCGGCCTGCGGCTATGGCGCCTTGACCGCGGATGAAAAGCCGACCCATGCTTGTCCATACCCGAGTCACAAGGAAGTGAGTCTGCCATGAGCCAATCCCGCTTTTCCCCCCTCGATCCCATCTCCCGCCACTCCGAGATCCTGTTCGGCCTGCTGATGGTGCTCACCTTCACCGGCTGCTTCAACGCCCTGGAGGCGGGGCAGGCGGAGGTCAAGGAGCTGCTGATCGCCGGCATCGGCTGCAACATCGCCTGGGGCATGATCGATGCCATCGTCTACCTCATCACCACCCTGGCCGAGCGCGGCCGCTCCCTGCGGCTGCTGCAACAGCTGCGCCTGCTGCCGCAGGGGGAACCGGCGGCCCTGCTGGCGATCCGCGATGCGCTGCCGCAACTGCTGGCCGAGATCAGTCGCGACGAGGAGCTCAGAGGCTGGCAGGCTCGCCTGAACGAGCACCCTACCACGGCGCTGGGCCGCATCTTCTTCTGGAACGATCTGCGCAACACTCTGGGGGTCTTCCTGCTGGTGTTCCTCTCCACCTTCCCCGTGCTGCTGCCGTTCATCTTCCTCGATGACACCGTGCTGGCGCTGCGCCTCTCCCACGCCATCGCCCTGCTGATGCTGATGCTGATCGGTCGTGGCCTGGCCCACTACGCCGGCTCCCCGCGCCCCTGGCTGATCGGCATCCTGTTCGCCGCGGCGGGCGCCGTGATCGTCGTCATCACCATCGCCCTTGGCGGCTAAGCCGCCGCCTCCCATCCCGCCACCATCCCTGCGCCTGTCCTTCTCCCCTCGCTCCCTGGCGGCCAGGGGTGGGGCGGGCACGGCGCCCATGAGCGGCTATCCTTGTGCGGGACCCCAGGAAGAGGAATGAATCATGACGACAGGAACGGTACGACTGCACAGGGTAGTCAAGGCTCCGCCGCTGCGGGTCTATAGAGCCTTCATCGAGGCGGATGCGTTGGCCAAGTGGCTGCCGCCCCACGGCTTCACCTGCCAGGTACACCAGCTAGACGCCAGCGTCGGCGGCACCTTTCGGATGTCGTTCACGAATTTCGGCACCGGCCACGGCCACTCCTTCGGCGGCGAGTACCTCGAGCTGGTGCCAGGTGCGCGCATTCGCTACACGGACAGCTTCGATGACCCCAACCTGCCGGGGGAGATGCGGGTGACCATCAGCCTCAGCCCGGTGCTGTGCGGCACCGACCTCGCCATAGTGCAGGAGGGGATCCCCGCGGTGATCCCGGTGGAGATGTGTTACCTCGGCTGGCAGGAGTCCCTGACCCAGCTGCTCGCCCTGGTCGAGCCCGAGATACCGGGTTAGCCGCGCGGGCGGCGCACCCATATATTTGGCCAAACGGCGACCCAGGGTCGCCGTTTTCTATCTGCCGACCGCCACACATATGGTCCGGCGCTCGACCGGAGGCGGCCCTGCCCGCCGCGCCTGTTGCTCCCCCCAAACGCAGAGAGCCTGCCGACATGGCAGGCTCTCTGGCGAAGGGCTAGGGCGCTTATTGCAGGTTCAGGCCGCCCAGGTAGTCCTTCTTGCCGAGATCGACCCCCGCCTGACGCAGCAGCGCATAGGTCATGGTCAGGTGGAAGTAGAAGTTCGGGATGCCGTACTCATGGACGCAGGTCTTGCCATCCATCCCCTTGCCACCGGCCCAGTAGGGGAAGTAGTGGCCGCTCTCGAAGCGGCCGTAGTCGGCGTCCAGCTTGCTCTGCAGGAAGGCGATGGTCTTTTCGACATGAGTGCGCAGATCCGCCATGGTCTTGGGCTCGTCCCCCATGACCGGCATCTCGCTGTGGCTGGCGGTAGCGACCACGGCGCGGGCCGAGTCACAGCAGATCAGCACCTGTTTGCTTAGCGGCAGCATGTCGACGATGAGGCGCTCGCCGAAGAAGTTGTCCACGTTGAACTTCTTGGCCTCGGCATGGGCGGCGGCCTTGGCCAGGCAGCCGTCGAGGTTGGTCAGCATCTTGATAAACTGGGCGGTAATGTCACGGTTCATGGTGCGTTCTCTAATCGGGTTGAAGGCGGGTGTGCACGAGCGGCCCCCACTATAGCGCATCCGTTTTCCGGTTCGAGCCTGTGGGGATAAAAAGCCCAGGGAGCGAGCGTGATCCGCGACAGGTTATGGCAACCATTGCAGGGGGCTCTAGGTTCGAGGTGTCGCATAGCATCGCCCACCACCGGACGGCACGAGTCACTTGCATAATGGAAGTAAGGACCGTATGGTTACTTCCATTATGCAAGTAACCTGATGACCCCACATGCGCAAGAAGAGTCTGAGTGAACAGCAGTGCCCCATCGCCCGCAGCCTGGATCACGTCGGCGAGTGGTGGAGTCTGCTGATTATCCGCGATGCCATGCATGGCCTGTCGCGCTTCGATGAATTTCAAAAGAGCCTTGGCATCTCCCCCAACATACTGACCCGACGCCTGACCGCCCTGGTCGAGGGGGGCCTGATGGAGAAGCGGCTCTACTCCGAGCGGCCCCCTCGCTATCAATATGCGCTCACCCCCCGCGGCCAGGATCTCAGCGCCGTGCTGATCGCCCTGCTCACCTGGGGCAATAACCACCTGGCGCCCGAGGGGGCCAGCATCCAGCTGAGGGATGCCCAGACGGGCGAGCTGGTCGAGCCCCTGCTGGTGGACAGGCGCACGGGTCAGGAGATTTCACCCTCGCGCCACACCCTGGTGCCGGGACCGGCCGCCAGTGATGGCATGAAGCAGCGTCTGCACCATGCCAATGGCGTGATGAGCAGCGATAACCCTTCGAAACAGGAATCAGAATCATGAGCTCAACTCGCATCGTGGTGACAGGAATGGGAGCGGTGACCCCGCTTGGATATGGGGTGGAAACCGTGTGGCAGCGGCTGTTGGCGGGCCAGTCCGGCTTGCGCCGCCTGCCGGAGGCCTTCACCGAAGGGCTGGCCGCCAAGGTGGGCGCCATGGTGCCCTCCCTGGCCGAAGATCCCGTGGCCGGGTTTGACCCCGATGCCGTGGTATCGACCAAGGAGCAAAAGAAGATGGATCGCTTCATCCTGTTTGCCATTGCCGCGGCCAAGGAGGCCCTGTTGCAAGCCAACTGGGCCCCCAAGACGGCGGCGGAGCAGGAGCGCACCGCCACCATCATCGCCTCGGGCATCGGCGGCTTCCCCGCCATCGTCGAGGCCGTGCGTACCACGGATGAACGGGGACCGCGCCGCCTATCCCCCTTCACCATCCCCTCGTTCCTGGTCAACATGGCGGCGGGCCATGTCTCCATCAACTTCGGCTTCAAAGGGCCGCTCGGGGCGCCGGTCACGGCCTGCGCCGCAGGGGTGCAGGCCATTGGCGACGCCGCCAGACTCATTCGCTGCGGTGAGGCCGACATCGCCATCTGTGGCGGGGCCGAGGCCACCATAGACCGCGTCAGTCTGGGCGGGTTTGCCGCGGCTCGCGCCCTGTCGTCCGCCTATGCCGATGATCCCGAGTCAGCCTCCCGCCCGTTCGATGTCGACCGCGATGGGTTTGTCATGGGCGAAGGGGCCGGGATCCTGGTGATTGAATCCCTGGAACACGCCCTGGCCCGGGGTGCCACCCCCATAGTGGAGCTGGTGGGGTATGGCACCAGTGCCGACGCCTATCACCTCACCGCCGGTCCCGAAGATGGCGACGGCGCACGCCGCGCCATGATGACGGCCCTGGCTCAGGCCGGCATTCAGGCGGCGGATGTCCAGCACCTCAATGCCCATGCCACCTCGACCCCGGTGGGTGACAAGGGAGAGCTGGCCGCCATCAAACGCGTATTTGGCGATGACAACCAGATTGCGGTGACCTCCACCAAGTCAGCCACCGGCCATCTGCTGGGGGCCGCCGGGGGCATAGAGGCCATCTTCACCGCCCTGGCCATTCGCGACCAGAGAGTGCCGGCCACCCGCAACCTGCAGCGCCCCGACCCGCTCGCCGACGGCGTGGACATAGTGCGGGGCGCGGCCCGTGACATGCGGATCGAGCACGCCATCTCCAATGGATTTGGCTTTGGCGGCGTGAATGCCAGCGTGCTGTTCAAGCGCTGGCAGGGGGCCTGATCTCGCCGGCGGGTGAACATCATCATGCTGGCTGAATGGGCGGCGAACTCCCCGCCTGGGCGCTCGCCGACTCTTTCCATCATCTTGGATACCCATCTTTTTGATGAGCACCAACCTCTCTACGACTCGCTCAGAAAGGTGGGTGTCCCAGATTTGTCACCAGCCGCCCCTCTGAATCGCTAGTCCCGCGTCATATCACACCCCGGCATGTCATCCGATGCCGGGCATGACGTTGCCTGAAGGCATTTTGGGACACCCACCTTTTTGACAGCGTCTTACCCCTGTTCTTGACTAAAGGAGTGATAGCAGGAGGTTGCCATGACCATTGCCCGTTCCCGTCAAATCAGTTTGCAAGATACGCCTTACTACCATGTGGTCAGTCGCTGCGTGCGGCGGGCCTTCTTGTGCGGTGAAGATACCCATTCCGGCCAGAGTTATGAGCACAGGCGCCAATGGGTGGTAGACAAGCTGGGACAGTTGTCACGGCTGTTTGCCATCGGCGTCTGCGCCTATGCGGTGATGAACAATCACTATCATCTGGTGCTCAAGGTTGAACGAGATATCGCCACCCGCTGGAGTGAGCAGGAAGTGGCCGAGCGTTGGGCGGCACTGTTTCAGTGGCCCCTGCTGGTGCGGCGCTGGTATCAAGGAGAATCCCTGATTGAACCGGAGCTGATGGTCGTACAACAGCTAATAGCCCAATGGCGTGAGCGGCTGCATTCCATCAGCTGGTTTGTTCGGTTGCTCAATGAAAATCTGGCCCGCCAGGCCAATCAGGAGGATGGTTGCAAGGGCCATTTCTGGGAGGGGCGCTTCAAGAGTCAGGCCCTACTCACCGAGTCAGCCCTGCTGGCCTGCATGGCCTACGTTGACCTCAATCCGATACGGGCAGCGATTGCCGACCGACCCGAAGAGAGCGACTACACCAGCATCAAGCAGCGTCTTGATAACGAACAATCCGCCCCATCTTTACCACCGCTGTTGCTGCCGTTTTCCAGTAAAGGCGAGCCTGATTGCCTGCCCTATGCCTTCATCGACTATCTGGCACTGGTCGACGGGACAGGGCGAGCCATTAGAACAGACAAGCGAGGCCATATTTCGGCTCACCTTGCGCCCATCCTGCAACGGCTGGGCCTTGATGCAACGCAATGGTTGCGACAAGTGACGCTGTTTAAACGGCAAGGCATCAGAGCCGTGGGCGACAGAGCGCATTGCCAACAGTTCGCGCAACACTGCGGCCAGCGGCGATGTCACCAGCCGCAATTTTGAATTGATAGCCCCTGCTTTATAGCCCACCCCGGCATGTCGCCCCATGCCGAGCATGACACTGCCCCAATAAAAGGCTTTAGCGCCAAAACAGCTCTTAGCCAGCCCTGATTCAGAAACGCTCTCGCTTTCCATCCGCCACAACATCGACAGCCAGCTCAGCTACGACTCACTCAGAAAGGTGGGTGTCCCAGATTTTGTCACCTTGTCGCTCCCACTCCGGCCACCGAACCATCCATCACCTCATCACCAGCCTGGCTACGGCTTACTCAAAAAGGTGGGTGTCCCAGATTTTGTTGACCTTTACCAAGACATAAATATTTAATGAATAAATATTTAAATATTCATTATGCGATGCTTGTCTCAAAATTACATTTTGAGGCCTTTAAAGACAGCGGTACTATCGTAGATAGCTAGATGTTTTATAAAGTTAATGTCATGAAGAATTGTAACTGTATCTATGTTTATCAAACGAGACGATAAAGACATATTATATGGAACTAAATGAAAAAGCTATCACCAACCTCAAAGAATACTTTGACCATGTGCATGATTTACTAAAAGATGATTCATGTAGTCTATGGTTTAGAGGTGTCTCTAATGACACATATAAATTAGCACCTTCCTTATTAAGAAATTCTAATGTTACAGATATTGACTCACTGAAACGGATGGAGAAATCGCTCCTTGGTAGGTTTAATGAGAGAAGTGTTCCATATCTCAACAGCCGAGTAGATGATGTCTGGGAGCAGCTATTTTTAATGCAACACCACGGCGTACCCACTCGACTCCTAGACTGGACGGAGAACCCTTCCATTGCATTATTTTTTGCACTCAGTTCAGCTAAAAAAATAAATAATGAATATCCATTTAATTGTGCTGTATGGATTTTAAACCCACAACACCTTAATGCGAAGACCTTTAGCCATTTAGGAACTCAAACCGCGAGTGGCCCTCGCTCTGTCAAAGCAGCAGAGATGAATGGATATAAGCCAGAGTCAATAGACAATGCAATGCCAGCAGCTATTTATGGTGTTCATAATAGTCCAAGGATTGTTGCACAACGAGGTAGCTTCACCATTCAGGGAAACAATTTAACATCACTTGATCAAATGTTCTTAACTGGACAAGATTGGCATGAGATGACCCTGCGAAAAATTATCATACCAAAAGATAACATTGCATCAATACTAGATATGTTAATTTGCATGGGAATTACAGATGCAACAGTCTACCCGGATTTGAATGGCCTGGCATTAGAAATAAAAAGAAATTTTGGATATGAGGTTTAACATGTTTAAAATACAAAAGCATGATGCTAAAACTCTTAGTTGGTGGCATAGACAGAAAGAAAATATCGATTTTTCGCCAACGTATCAGCGTAAGGGCGGTGTATGGAATTTAAGATCTAAAGCATATTTAATTGACTCCATAATAAATGGATTTGACATTCCAAAAATATATCTTGCTGACTTTAGCTATTCTAATAGTGCCCTGAATCAACGGTGTATGCCATATGCGGTTATAGACGGAAAACAGCGATTACAAGCTATATTTGATTTTTTGGATGACAAGATACGTCTATCTAGAAGCATTATTTTCTACAACAACCCGAACATTAACCTTAAAGGGTTGAAATACAGTCAAATAAAATCAAAATACCCTGCCATTGCATACGACATCATAGACCAATTTAACCTAGATGTTGTAAGCGTTGTTACTGATGAAGAAAACAAAATAAATGAACTATTTATTAGACTTAATCAAGGCGCATCCTTAAAAGGTGCTGAAATAAGAAATGCTAGAACAGGACCAATAGCAGATATTGTTCGGAGCATCTGTAACAGTGATCTCTTTATAAAAAGCAAATATAATAAAACTCGCGGACAAGACAAAAACACAGCTGCAAAAATATGTCTTATTTCCGCAAACAAGGCCTTTGTAAATACCAAAAAGCGTGATCTTGATATGCTTTTTGAGAACAGTGACCCTAGCTTAATAGATGACTTATTGACGTTACCTGACACTCTTAACAAAATAGGTGAAAACTTTGAGGATGGAGACATTGGCCTTAAAAGTGAAGCAATAATACCTTTAATATATATGCTATTTGTAAGGCATAATGACAAACCACCTAAAGATGTAGCTAATTTTATTAACGTTTTTTCTGAGAATAGAAAGAACTTCAAATCTAAAGGTGTTGAACAAGAAAAAGTTCCAATAGAATATACTCTTTTCGATAAGTTTATCCGTAATGCTAATGACTCATCCGGTTTAAATGGAGCATTCAATATTTTAGAAAAACTTTATCTAAAGAGCTTAGATAAAACATGATTGCTCGATTAACAAGACATCATCAAGCCTCTGAGCTTATTGATTTAGTAACCAACCCGGCCTAAGCCGGGTTGGTTACATCAAAAAGGCGAGGAGAGTTACAGCGCCTCGAGCCGTGCGTAAGCGGTAACCAGCCACTTGGCGCCGACCTCGTCGAACTGGATCTGCACCCGGCTCTGCTGGCCGACCCCTTCGAAGTTCAGCACTATGCCTTCGCCGAATTTCGGGTGCAGCACCCGCTGGCCGAGCTTGATGCCGCTGGCGTCGAAGCTCTGCTGCACCTCGTTCTGGCTGAAGCGGCCGTACTGGGTGGGTCTGCTCACCTGGGTGCGCAGCCGGATCTCCTCCAGGCACTCGGCGGGCATCTCGCGGATGAAGCGGCTCGGCTTGTGGAACATCTCGCGGCCATAGATGCGGCGGCTCTCGGCATAACAGATGTAGAGCTTCTCCATGGCGCGGGTCATGCCCACGTAGCAGAGGCGGCGCTCCTCCTCGAGCCGGCCCGACTCCTCGGTGGATTGCTGGCTGGGGAACATGCCTTCCTCCACCCCCACCAGCAGCACCAGCGGGAACTCCAGTCCCTTGGCGCTGTGCAAGGTCATCAGCTGCACCGCATCGGCGTATTCGTCCGCCTGATTTTCGCCGGACTCCAGCGCCGCGTGGGCGAGGAAGGCCGACAGATCGCTCATGTCTTCCAGCTCGTCCGGGCGCTGGTATTGACGGCAAGCCGTCACCAGCTCGTCCAGGTTCTCCACCCGCGCCTGGGATTTCTCCCCTTTTTCGGCCAGATACATGGCCTTGAGGCCGGAGTGCTGGATGGCGATGTCCGCCTGCTGATGCAGGGGCAATAGAGAGACCTTCTCCTCCAGCGCGTCGATGAGATCGACGAAGCCGCGCACCGCGTTGCCGGCGCGACCGGTCAGCACCTTGTCATTGAGCAGCACCCGGGCCGACTGCCACAGGTTCAGTCCCTGATCCCGGGCGTTGTTGCGCAGGATCTCCAGGGTGCGATCGCCGATGCCCCGGGTCGGGGTGTTGACGACCCGCTCGAAGCTGGCGTCGTCGCCCCTGTTGTTGATGAGGCGCAGGTAGGCCATGGCGTCCTTGATTTCCTGGCGCTCGAAGAAGCGCAGGCCGCCGTAGATGCGGTACGGCATGGCGTCCTGCATCAGTGCCTCTTCCAGCACCCGGGACTGGGCGTTGGAGCGATAGAGGATGGCGCAGTCGGCCAGCAGTCCCCCCTTCTCCTTCCAGTCCTTGAGCCGGCCGACCACGAAGCGGGCCTCGTCCACCTCGTTGAAGGCGGCGTAGAGGGAGATGGGATCCCCTTCCACCCCCTCGGTCCACAGCTCCTTGCCGAGCCGCTCCGAGTTGTTGGCGATGACGCAGTTGGCGGCCTTGAGGATGTTGGCGGTGGAGCGGTAGTTCTGTTCCAGACGGATGGTCTCGGCGCCCTGGTAATCGGTCAAGAAGCGCTGGATGTTCTCAATCTTGGCGCCGCGCCAGCCGTAGATGGACTGATCATCGTCACCGACGATCATCACCTTGCCGGACTCGCCCGCCAGCATCCGCAGCCAGGCGTACTGGATGCCGTTGGTGTCCTGGAACTCGTCCACCAGGATGTTCTGGAAGCGATCCCGGTAGTGTTCGAGGATGTGCGGCTTGTTCAGCCACAGCTCGTGGGCGCGCAGCAAGAGTTCTGCAAAGTCCACCAGCCCGGAGCGATCGCAGGTCTCCTGATAGGTCTTGTAGATCTGCTGGTAGGTGCGGGTGACGGGATCGCCGTAGAGATCGATGTCGCCGGGGCGCAGGCCTTCGTCTTTCTTGCCGTTGATGTAGCCCATCACGGCGCGCGGCGCCCAGTGCTTCTCGTCCAGATTCAGTGCCTTGAGCACCCGGCGGATGAGACGATACTGGTCGTCGGAGTCGAGGATCTGGAAATCCTGCGGCAGGCCGGCATCCAGATGATGGGCCCGCAGCAGGCGGTGGGCGATGCCGTGGAAGGTGCCGATCCACATGCCGCGCACCCCGTCGCCTATCACCTTCTCGACCCGGCCGCGCATCTCGGCGGCCGCCTTGTTGGTGAAGGTCACCGCTATGATGGAGAAGGGTGAACAACGCTCCACCTGCATCAGCCAGGCGATACGGTGCACCAGCACCCGGGTCTTGCCCGAGCCGGCGCCCGCCAGCACCAGCAGATTGCTGCGAGGGGCCGCGACCGCGTCTCGTTGCTTGTCGTTGAGCCCGTCGAGCAGGGTTGAAACGTCCATCACCACTCCTGTTTATTTATACAGGCGGCGATTATACGGCCTGAGCGGCCAGAGACCAAATCGTCGTGCGGCCGCTCCCGTCACGGGCCGATCGCCCGCCTCCCATGCCACAGATTGGCGCCAATGGAAGCTTCCTTTTTCATCAAGGGAAGAAAACGCTTACTTATAACACCATGAATATAAACAAAAATGTCATTTGAGCCTTATTAATCGCAGCATTTACATCTGAAAACAAGTACAAAAACAAACACTTATAAATCAATTTGCTTATATTTCAAACCGTTAACGCAAACGTTTTTCCTTTATGATCCCCTTGACCCACACGATGGCTCACTTACAGTTAGCCGGCGTGCTTTATGACCTGCTGATAACAGGTTGTGGACCCTCACATAACAATCAAGGATACGATCGTGACTAAAGTGCTCAAGCTGGCCACCGTGGCCGCCCTCACCCTCGCTGCCCTGTCCGCCCAGGCAGCCTCCGATCCCGCCGTCATCTATGATACCGCCGGCAAATTCGACAAATCCTTCAACGAAGCCGTGTTCCGTAATGGCGTCGAAGTCTACAACAAGGACAAAGGCGTCAAGGTCAAGGAGTTCGAACCCCAGAACGAAGCCCAGCGTGAGCAGGGTCTGCGCCGTCTGGCCAGCCGTGGCAACAGCCCCATCGTCGCCGTCGGCTTCAACATGGGTTCCGCGGTAGAGAAAGTCGCCACCGAATTCCCGAAAACCCAGTTCACCATCATCGACATGGTGGTCGACAAGCCGAACGTACAGTCCCTCATCTTCAAGGAGCATGAAGGCTCCTTCCTGGTGGGTGCGCTGGCAGCCATCGCCTCCAAGAGCGGCAAGGTCGGCTTCGTGGGCGGCATGGACATCCCGCTGATCCGCAAATTCCAGTGCGGCTACGAGCAGGGTGCCAAGTACATCAATCCGAAGATCGACGTGTACCAGAACATGACCGGCTCTACCCCGGCCGCCTTTGCTGACCCGGCCAAGGGTGCCGAGCTGGCCAAGTCCCAGTTCGCCAAGGGCGCCGACGTGGTCTATGCCGCCGCCGGCGGTACCGGTATCGGTGTCTACCAGGCTGCCAAAGATGAAGGCAAGCTGGCCATCGGCGTGGATTCCAACCAGAACCACCTGCAACCTGGCACCATGCTGACCTCCATGGTCAAGGATGTTGGCCTGGCCGCTTACAAGTCCTGGGATGACGCCGCCAAGGGCAGCTGGAAGCCGGGTATCCAGACCCTGGGTCTGGCCGAAGGCGGGGTGGATTGGGCACTCGACAAAGACAACGAGAAGCTGATCACCCCGGACATGAAGGCCAAGGTTGACGCCATCAAGGCCGACATCATCTCCGGCAAGATCAAGGTGCACGACTACATGAGTGACAACTCCTGCAAATACTGAGTCACCGCTACTACTCTCAATCCAAGATGACCGGCCCGTACACGGGCCGGTTTTTAGTCTCTAATTCATGACCCGCAAGGACTGCATCATGGACCAGACAGATCGCTATGCCATCGAATTAAGAGGTATCGATAAGCGGTTCGGCGAAGTGTACGCCAACAAGCAGATCGACCTTCAGGTTCAAAAAGGCAGTATTCACGGCATCGTCGGCGAAAATGGCGCCGGCAAGTCGACCCTGATGAGCATCATCTACGGTTTCTACCACGCCGATAAGGGCGAGATGCTGATCGACGGTAAACCGTTCAAACCCCATGGCTCACAAGATGCGATCGGCGCAGGCGTGGGCATGGTGCACCAGCACTTCATGCTGGTGAACAATTTCAGCGTGCTGGAGAACGTCATCCTCGGCGCGGAAAACGGCTGGCACCTTGGCCAGAGCCTGGCGGCGGCCGAGAAGCTGCTCGGCGAGCTGGCGCGGGACTATGGTCTCGAGGTGCCGCTGCACGAGAAGGTCGAGGATCTGCCGGTGGGCCTGCAACAGCGGGTCGAGATCCTCAAGGCGCTCTATCGCGGCGCCCGCATCCTGATCCTCGACGAGCCGACCGGGGTGCTGACCCCGCAAGAGGCGGATCACCTGTTCGAGGTGCTCAAGAAGCTGCGGGATCAGGGCGCGACCATCATCCTCATCACCCACAAGCTGCGGGAGATCCTGGCCATCACGGATCAGGTCTCCATCATGCGCCGGGGCGAGATGGTGGCCCACGTCGCCACCAAGGATACCGACAAGGAGCAGCTGGCCGAGCTGATGGTGGGCCGCAAGGTGCGCCTCAAGGTCGACAAGGGCGAAGCCCAGCCGGGCGCGGCCAAGCTCAAGGTCGAAGGCCTCAGCTACATCGATGACAACAAGGTGGAGCGGGTCAAGTCCGTCAGCTTCGAGGTGCGGGCCGGTGAAGTGGTCGGCATCGCCGGCGTCTCCGGCAACGGCCAGTCCGAACTGCTCAGCCTGCTCGGCGGCATCCTCCAGCCGAGCAAGGGCAGCTTCACCATCACCGGCGGCGGCAAGGCCCATGAGGTGAACGTGGCACAGCCGGCCGATCCCGAGATGGTGCGCAACTTCGGTCTCGGCCATATCCCGGAAGATCGCCACAAGATGGGGCTCATCAATCGCTTCGAGGCGAAAGAGGCCTTCATCCTCGGCTATCACCGCCGCCCCCAGTACAACAGGGGCTGGCTGCAGAACAAGGAGGCGATCCTGCAGGATTGCCAGGCCAAGATGGACAAGTGGGACGTGCGCCCGCCCCATCCCGACCACAAGACCGCCAACTTCTCCGGTGGCAACCAGCAGAAGCTGGTGATCGCCCGCGAGGTGGAGCAGAACCCGGATGTGTTGCTGATCGGTCAGCCGACCCGGGGCGTCGACATCGGCGCCATCGAGTACATCCACCAGCAGATCATCGCCATGCGCGACAAGGGCAAGGCCGTGCTGCTGGTGTCGGTGGAGCTGGACGAGATCATGAGCCTGTCTGACCGGATCCTGGTCATCGCCGATGGTCGCATCGTCGGCGAGCTGGACGGCGCCAAGGCGGACGAACGCACCATAGGGTTGATGATGGCTAACATAGTCCCAGACGAGATTGCCAAGGAGGCTCGCCCATGAGCCAGACACGTATTCCTGCCTGGATTTCCGTGGGCGTGCTGCCCGCGATCAATATACTGCTGGCCTTCCTGGTGTCGGCCATCCTGTTCTATTACCTCGACATCAACCCGCTCGATGCCGCAGACATCATGTGGTACGGCGCCTTCGGCACCGGCGAGGGAATAGGCTTCACCCTCTACTACGCGACCGGCTTCATCTTCACCGGTCTGGCGGTGGCGGTGGCCTTCCACGCCGGTCTGTTCAACATCGGCGGTGAGGGCCAGGCCTATATCGGCGGCCTCGGCGTGGGACTGGTCTGTCTGCTGCTCGGCGACGTGCTGCCGTTTGCGCTGCTGCTGCCGCTCGCCATCATCGCCGGTGGCCTGTTCGGCGCGGCCTGGGCCTTCATCCCGGCCTGGCTGCAAGCCAAGCGCGGCAGCCACATCGTCATCACCACCATCATGTTCAACTTCATCGCCGCCTCGCTGATGGCTTACCTGCTGGTCGATGTGTTCAAGCCGCCAGGATCCATGGCCACCGAGAGCAAGGTGTTCGCCGTGGCGAGCTGGCTGCCGAAGATCAGCGAGCTGGCGGCCGGTTTCGGTGTGGCGATGCCGAACAGCCCGCTCAACATCAGTTTCGTCTGGGCGTTGATCTGTGCCGTGCTGGTGTGGGTCTTCATCTGGCATACCCGCTGGGGTTACGAGATCCGCTCGGTCGGCGCCAGCCAGAGCGCCTCCGCCTACGCGGGCATCTCCTATCCCAAGGTGGTGATCCTGGCCATGGTGATCTCCGGCATGCTGGCGGGCTTCTTCGCCCTCAACGTGCTGCAGGGTGAGCTGCACCAGATCAAGCTCAACTTCGTGGAAGGCTTCGGCTTCACCGGCATCGCGGTGGCCCTGATGGGGCGCAACCACCCGGTCGGCGTCATCATCGCCAGCCTGCTGTTCGGCTTCCTCTATCAGGGCGGCGCCGAGCTCAGCTTCGAGTTCGGGGTGGATCGCAACATAGTGGTGGTGCTGCAGGGTCTGGTGATCCTGTTCTGCGGCGCGCTTGAGCACATGCTGCGTCCGCGCATCGAGCAGTGCTATCTGGCATTTGCCAACCGCTCAACCGCGCAAGTCAAAGGAGCCTGACCATGTTCGAAACCCTGATATTGATGCTGGATGCGACCATTCGCACCGCGCCACCGTTGATCCTGGCTGCCATGGCCGGGATGTTCTGCGAGCGATCCGGGGTGGTCAACATCGCGCTGGAAGGCAAGCTGCTGGCGGCGGCGTTCGCCAGCGGTGCAGCGGCGGCGGTCTCCGGCTCGGCCTGGATCGGGCTAGGCGCCGGGGTCGGTGTCTCAGTCCTGTTCGCCTTGCTGCACGGCTTCGCCACCATCACCCACCGCGGCGATCAGGTGGTGAGCGGCATGGCCATCAACATACTGGCGGCCGGTCTGACCGTTACCCTTGGCCGTTACTGGTTCGATCAGGGCGGCCAGACTCCGGCGCTGTCCGGCGCTTCGCGCTTCGCCCCCATCGATCTGCCCTATGCCAAGGAGCTGTATGACGTGCCTGTCGTCGGCCAGCTCTACAGCGAACTGCTGAGCGGTCACTCTCTGCTGGAGTACGTGGCGTTCGCCGCCGTGCCCCTGGCCTGGTGGGTGCTGTTCCGCACCCGCTTCGGCCTGCGTCTGCGCGCCGTGGGCGAGGCACCGGCCGCGGTCGATACCGCCGGCATCTCAGTGGTGCGGATGCGCTACACAGCGCTGATGATCGGCGGCCTGCTTGCCGGCATCGGTGGCACCTACCTGGCCGTGGCCCAGACCGCACAGTTCATCCCCAACATGAGCGCGGGCAAGGGCTTTATGGCGCTGGCGGCGCTGGTCTTTGGCAAGTGGAAGCCCTGGAGCGCCATGGCGGCCTGTCTGCTGTTCGGCTTCCTCGACGCCGTCGCCATCCGGCTGCAAGGGGTCAGCATCGGCGATTTCCCGATCCCGGTGCAGGCCATAGAGGCGCTGCCCTACGTGCTGACCGTGTTCCTGCTGGCCGGTTTCATCGGCAAGGCGGTGGCGCCCAAGGCGCTCGGCACCCCCTACGTCAAGGAACGGGAATAGCGGCGCATGGCGTCATCCAACAGAAGGCCCACGCAAGTGGGCCTTTTCTTTTTCGGGCGGCGGACTCAGCCGATGGGCCGCACCAGCACGGGCTGGGCGGGATCGCTCAGCCGCTCGGCCAGATAGTCCACCAGCAGCCGCACCTTGGGGGAGAGGTGGCGGTTGTGGGGATAGAGCGCCCAGATCCCCTCCTGTGGCGCCCGCAGCTCGGGCAACAGCTCGATCAGCTCCCCCCTGGCGAGGTGCTCGCTGACGTAGTAGTCCGGCAGCTGGATGATGCCTATCCCCTTCAGGGCCGCGTCCAACAGGGCGTGGCCGCTGTTGCACTGCAGCAGGCCGCGCACCCGCACGCTGTGGGGCTGCCCGTTGAGGGTGAAGTGCCACTCATCGCCATTGCCTGCCAGGCAGCGGTGGCGGGACAGCTCGGAGAGGCTGTTGGGCATGCCGTGCCGCACCGTGTAGGCCGGCGAGGCGCACACATAGGGCACCCGTTGCGCCAGCTTGCGCGCCACCAGGCTCGAATCCTTGAGATGGCCGAGCCGGATCGCCAGATCGAACCCCTCGTGCACCAGATCCAGCAGCTGGTTGGTGAGGTTGAGGGTCACCTCCAGCTGGGGGAAGCGCACCATGAAGTCGTTCACCAGCGGCGCTATGCGGCTCTCGCCATAGGAGACCGGGGCCGTGATGCGCAGCAGCCCCTGCGGCTGGGCCTGGTGCTGGCCGAGGGCCAGCTCCGCCTCATACAGGTTGTCGAGCAGCTGGCGGCAGTGGCGGTAATAGATCTCGCCCAGCTCGGTGAGCCGCACCTGACGGGTGGTGCGCAGCAGCAGCTTGGCCTGCAGCCGATCTTCCAGCTGCGCCACCTGCCGGCTGACCTGGGCCACCGACACCCCCAGCTTGCGCGCCGCCGGGGTAAAACCACCCTGCTCCGCCACGCTGACAAATTCACAAACGCCTTCCCAGCCGAACATTATTACCTATGTGTAAAAGTGATTTGAGATTTAGCCTTATTATCACCAAATCGGCGGGAAACTACACTCAACGTCCGAACCCTTTTCCGTTCACCCATTCAACAAGAGGACGTCATCCATGGCACAGGTTCAGAGCATCAAGTGTAAGGCCGCCATCGCCTGGGGCCCGGGCCAGCCCCTCACCATCGAAGAGATCGAGGTGATGCCGCCCCAGGCCGGTGAGGTGCGGGTGCGGATCAAAGCCACCGGCGTCTGCCACACCGATGCCTTCACGCTGTCCGGTGAAGATCCGGAAGGGGTCTTCCCCTGCATCCTGGGTCATGAGGGCGGTGGCATCGTCGAGTCCATCGGCGAGGGCGTCACCAGCGTCAAGGTGGGGGATCACGTCATCCCGCTCTACACCCCGGAATGCGGCGAGTGCAAGTTCTGCAAGTCCGGCAAGACCAACCTGTGCCAGAAGATCCGCGCCACTCAGGGCAAGGGGCTGATGCCGGACGGCACCACCCGCTTCTCCAAGGACGGTCAGCCCATCTATCACTACATGGGCACCTCCACCTTCAGCGAATACACTGTGCTGCCCGAGATCTCCATCGCCAAGGTGGACCCGGCCGCCCCGCTGGAAGAGGTGTGCCTGCTCGGCTGCGGCGTCACCACCGGCATCGGCGCCGTGATGAACACCGCCAAGGTGAAGGAGGGTGAGAGCGTCGCCATCTTCGGGCTCGGGGGCATAGGCCTCTCCGCCGTGATCGGCGCCCGCCTGGCCAAGGCCGGCCGCATCATCGCCATCGACATCAACGAGAGCAAGTTCGAGCTGGCCCGCAAACTCGGCGCCACCGACTGCATCAACCCGAACGACTATGACAAGCCCATCCAGGAGGTGATCGTCGAGATGACCGACGGCGGCGTCGACTTCTCGTTCGAGTGCATCGGCAACGTCAAGGTGATGCGCGCGGCGCTGGAGTGCTGCCACAAGGGCTGGGGCGAGTCGGTCATCATAGGCGTCGCCGGTGCCGGCCAGGAGATCAGCACCCGTCCGTTCCAGCTGGTCACCGGCCGGGTATGGCGCGGCAGTGCCTTCGGTGGGGTACGCGGTCGCAGCGAGCTGCCGAGCTATGTGCAGCGCTACATGCAGGGGGAGTTCCGCCTCGACGACTTCATCACCCACACCATGTCGCTTGAGCGGATCAACGAGGCGTTCGAGCTGATGCACGAAGGCAAGAGCATCCGCACCGTCATCCACTACTGAGCCATGACAGCCCCGCCCGCCAACGGGCCGGCGGGGCCAGGAGTCCTTCGATGAATCTGGACATCATCAGCAGCAACAAAAGCTTCGGCGGCTGGCACAAGCAGTATCGCCACCGCTCTGACCTGCTCGATTGCGAGATGCGCTTCGCCGTCTATCTGCCCCCCCAGGCCCTGACCGGCCAGAAGGTGCCCGTGCTCTACTGGCTCTCCGGCCTCACCTGCACCGATGAGAACTTTATGCAGAAGGCCGGTGCCCAGCGCATCGCCGCCGAACTGGGCATCGCCCTGGTGGCGCCGGACACCAGCCCGCGCGGTGACGGCATCGCGGACGACCCCGGCTACGATCTCGGCATGGGGGCGGGCTTCTACGTCAATGCGACCGTCAGCCCCTGGCGCGACCACTACCAGATGTACGACTACGTCACCCGCGAGCTGCCCGAACTCATCGAGACCCACTTCCCGGTCTCGACCCGGCGCGCCATCAGCGGCCACTCCATGGGGGGACACGGAGCCCTGATCGCCGCCCTGCGCGAGCCCGGCCGCTATCGCTCGGTGTCGGCGTTCAGCCCCATCAGCCACCCGAGCCGCTGCCCCTGGGGCCAGAAGGCGCTCGGCGCCTATCTCGGCAACAACCCCCTGCTGTGGCAGGAGTGGGATGCCTGCCAGCTGCTGCGCCACCACGAACCAACCCCTCTGCCGACCCTGGTGGACGTGGGGTTGGACGATCCCTTCCTGGACGAGCAGCTCGGCATCGATGCCCTGGCCGAGATAGCGGCGACCAAGGCCTGGCCGCTGGAGCTCAACCGCCACGCCGGCTATGACCACAGCTACTACTTCGTGGCGAGCTTCATCGAGGCGCACCTGCGCTTCCACGCCCGTCACCTCGGCGAACAGCTCTAACCGCGCTCGCGGGTCGGCAAGAGTCGAGGCCCGGCTTGGCCAAGGAACAGGAATCAAGGATGAATCTCTTTACCGCACTGCTGGCCACGCCGGATCGCTTCGAGCAGCTGTTTGCTCAGGTGCCCGGCGACCGCCTGAACTGGGAGCCCGCCAACTGGGCCGGCATCCCCTCTGAGCGCTTCTCGGCCCAGGGGCACCTCTGCCATCTGTTGGACATAGAGACGCTGGGTTATCAGCTGCGCTTCCGGCGCACCCTGACTGAGACGCTGCCCCTGCTGGCCTCCCTCGATGGCTATCAGCTGGCGCAGGATAACGACTACCCACGGCAGGATCCCGCCGTGCAGCTGGTCCGGTTTCGTGCCGCCCGAACCCAGACGGTCGACTGGCTCAGCGCCCTGCCTGCTTCGGCCTGGCGCCGACGGGCCCACTATGGCAGCTATGGCGAGGTGACGCTGGATGGGCTGGTGCGCCTGCTCGCCAGCCATGACCACCAGCATCTCGCCGGCATGCAATGGCTGTTGATGCGACTCAATGCGGATCTGGGGCTGCAGATCCCACTGGAATGAAGCCGCCTCCGTGACGGCGCCCCATAAAAAAAGGCCCTTTCAGGGCCTTTTTCTCGTGCCGTGCTCAGCTCCCCTCGCGGGTGACCGAGCCTGAGCCCGCGACCCGCTGCTCGACCTTGGGATCGCCCCAGTAGGCGATGCTACCGGAGCCGGCGATGTTGATATTGAGCCGCTCCTTGGCTCTAACCTCCACGTCGCCACTACCGGCGATATTGACCTCGGCCTCGCCGCTCTCCAGCCGGCTGCCCTGCACATCACCGGTGCCGGCGATGTTCAGCTCGAGCGTTCGGACTGTGCCGGATCCCAGATCCAGTCCGCCCGAGCCGGCGATATTGCCCTCTAGGCTGTCCAGCTCCAGCCGCTGGGCCTGGATACCGCCGGAACCGGCCAGTGACAGCACCAACTTGTCGCCCTTGAAGTGACCTATCTCCCCCTGGCTGTTGCCCGCCAGGGCCAGCTCGCGCAACCTGGGCAGGGTGATGGTCAGCTCCAGCGGCTCGGTGGGGGCGAGCTTATAGCCATCCTCGACCTCGATCTCCAGCTGGTTGCCGCGCTCGGTGACGCTGAGCAGCGGCAGCAAGTTCTCCTGCCCTCTGATGCTCAGCCCCGGCTCGTCACCGGCCAGGATCCTTATGGTCGCCGGCACCATGGCCGCGACCCTGTCTATCTCGCCGAGCGGCTGCCGCTGTTCGATGACGGCTCCCGTCCCCACCACCTCGGTATCCTCCTGCCAGCTGCATCCACTCAGCAGCCCCAGGATCAATGCCATCCCCATCATCCGTGTCATGCCACATTCCTCGTTGTCATTGGTCACATCCCATGTCTCGGTCTCTCAAAATGGCAAACTCCATGCCACATCATCAACCCTATGATTTACATCGATATCTATGGCTGAGGCGGCATGCTGACCAATAAACAGAGAGTCATTTAGACCACAAGTTGGTCAGACTGACCAGCCCCAGTCGGGGTGGCGGCTCCCGGTTGACCGCACCTCACGGGGGCCACTACGCTGATAGGCCATGGAAGTTTTCTGTTGTGCCACCGGTCTGTTGAGCCAATAGTAATAGCCTGTTGCCCATGCGGCCCGCCATGGCGGCCTTGTCGCCATCACTGTCATGTCAGTCTTCACTGCCAACGAGGAGTCAAAGCGTGACCCAAGCCAGCCACCAGTTCGCCAGCACCAGCGGCCTGCCTGCCCCGACCCGCACCCCGCTGCTGACCGGTGAGGATCCCGAGCTGAAACGGCGCGAGCTGCTCGACTACTTCTGCCAGACCTTCGCACTCTACGACAGCCTGTTCGACTGCCTGGCCGAGGAGCGCGCCTGGTTCAACAAGGCGATCCCGCTGCGTCACCCGCTCATCTTCTACTACGGCCACACCGCCGCCTTCTTCATCAACAAGTTGCTGGCGGCCCGCCTGATCGACAGTCGCATCGACCCCCGTATCGAGGCCATGGTCGCCATCGGGGTGGATGAGATGAGCTGGGACGATCTGGACGAGACCCACTACGACTGGCCCGGGGTGGCCGAGCTGCGACACTACCGCGCCAAGGTGCGCGCCCGGGTGATCGACTTCATCCAGCAGATGCCACTGACCCTGCCCATCGACTGGCAGAGCCCGGCCTGGGTCATCCTGATGGGGACAGAGCACGAGCGCATCCACCTCGAGACCTCCAGCGTGCTGATCCGCCAGCTGCCGCTGGCCTGGGTGCGATCCCAGCCCCAGTGGCCCAGCTGCGGCGAGGCCTGCCATCGCATCGACGAGGTGCCCCTCAACGATCTGCTGCCGGTGGCGGCGGGGCGGGTACGCCTCGGCAAGCAGGACGCCACCTACGGCTGGGACAACGAATACGGCGAACGCCACATCGAGATCCCTTCCTTCCAGGCCAGCCGCATGCTGGTGAGCAATGCCGAATACCTCGCGTTCGTCCAAGCCGGTGGTTACCGCCAGCAGGCCTGGTGGGATGACGAAGGCTGGGGCTGGTGCCAGTATGCCAAAGCGCAGATGCCCAGCTTCTGGCTCGGCTCCCCGGCCGAGCCCGAGCAGCTGCAACTGCGGCTGATGACCGAGCGGGTGGCCATGCCCTGGGACTGGCCGGTCGAGGTGAATCAGCTGGAGGCCGCCGCCTTCTGTCGCTGGAAGGCGGCCCAGACCGGCCTGCCCATCCAGCTGCCGAGCGAGGCGGAGTGGGCGCTGCTGCGCGAGTCGCTGGCGGGGGATCAGCCGGACTGGATCGAGGCACCCGGCAACCTCAACCTGGCGCGCTTCGCCTCCCCCTGCCCGGTGGATGCCTGCCCGCAGGCCGGCTTCTTCGATCTGGTGGGCAACGTCTGGCAATGGACCAGCACCGCCATCGATGGCTTCGACGGCTTTCGGGTGCACCCGCTCTACGATGACTTCTCCACCCCCACCTTCGATGGCAAGCACAGCCTCATCAAGGGCGGCAGTTGGGCAAGCACCGGCAACGAGGCGCTCAAGTCGTCCCGTTACGCCTTCCGCCGCCACTTCTTCCAGCATGCGGGCTTCCGCTATCTGGTCTCCCGCTATCAGGAAGCCATCACAGTGAATCCTTACGAAACCGACACCCTAGTGGCGCAGTATCTCGACTTCCAGTACGGTCCGACCCACTTCGGGGTGGCCAACTACGCCAAGACCCTGGCCGATCTGGCCGGCGAGCTGTGCGGCAACCACCAGCGGGCGCTGGACATCGGCTGCGCCACCGGCCGCGCCAGTTTCGAGCTGGCCCGCCACTTCCAGCACGTGGACGGGGTCGACTACTCGGCCCGCTTCATCGACGTGGCGCTCTCCCTCGCCAGCCAGGACAGCTTCCGCTACGCCATGCCGGTGGAGGGGGAACTGGTGGAGTATTGCGAGGCGCGGCTGTCGAGTCACGACCTCGGGCCTGCGCAAGCGGATCGCATCCACTTCAGCCAGGGGGATGCCTGCAACCTCAAGCCCAAGTACGACCACTACGATCTGGTGCTCGCCTCCAACCTGATCGACCGGCTGCGGGAGCCCGCCCGCTTCCTGCGGGACATTGCCCCGCGGCTGCGCAGCGGCGGCCTGCTGCTGCTCACCAGCCCCTACACCTGGCTGACCGACTACACCCCCAAGGCGAACTGGCTCGGCGGCATCCGGGAAAATGGCGAGGCCCTGTCCACCCATCAGGCGCTGCAACGGCTGCTGGCGGCGGAATTCGAGGAGCTGTGCCCACCCCGGGACGTCCCCTTCGTCATCCGCGAGACCGCCCGCAAGTACCAGCACACGGTGGCGCAGCTGACCGTCTGGCGCAAACGCTGAGGGCGCCCAGCCGGGGAATGCAAAGAGGGAGGCCCATGGCCTCCCTCTTTTTTCACCGCGACAAGGTCAAAGCTCCTGGTCGGGGACCAGGGGCTGGACCCCCTGCTCGTGATAGCGGCGCGCCAGCACGGCGCACACCATCAGCTGGATCTGGTGGAAGATCATCAGCGGCAGCACCATGACCCCGACGCTGGCGGCCGGGAACATGACGTTGGCCATGGGCACCCCGTTGGCCAGGCTCTTCTTGGAGCCGCAGAAGACGATGGTGATCTCGTCCGCCTTGTCGAAGCCGAGCCGACGGCTGATCCAGACGTTCCAGCCCAGCACCAGCGCCAGCAGCACGCAGCTGAGCAGCACTATGCTGGCCAGATCGTACCAGCCGACCTGGTGCCAGATACCCTGCACCACCGCCTCGCTGAAGGCCACATAGACCACCAGCAGGATGGAGCTCTGATCCAGCTTGCCGATCAGCGGCCTGTGGCTGTCGACCCAGCGGCCGAGCAGCGGCCGTGACAGATGACCCAGCACGAACGGCAGCATCAGCTGCACCATGATGGCCTGGATGGAGTGCCAGGTGTCTATGCCTTCCCCCTGCACGTTGATCATCATGCCCACCAGCACCGGCGAGAGGAATATGCCGAGGATGCTGGAGGCCGAGGCGCTGCACACCGCCGCCGACACATTGCCCCCCGCCATGGAGGTGAAGGCGATGGCCGACTGCACGGTGGCGGGCAGCGCGCAGAGATAGAGGAAACCGAGGTAGATGGCCGGGCTCAGCCATTGCGGCACCAGCGGGCTGAGCAAGAGCCCCAGCAGCGGGAACAGCAGGAAGGTGCTGAGCATTACCACCAGGTGCAACCGCCAGTGGCCCAGCCCCGCCAGCAGGCTCTGGCGCGACAGCTTGGCGCCGTGCATAAAGAACAGCATGGCCACCGCCAGCTTGGTCAGCAGCGCGAACCAGATCGCAACCTGCCCCTCGCAGGGGAAGAGGGAGGCCAGGGTGACCACCAGGATAAGCACAGAGGTAAAGGGATCCAGACGCACGAGCGGTCTCCATCAGCAAACGGACCCCGCCCTCGCGAGGAGGTCGGGACCAGGGACGACAGGCAGCAGAGCGGGAGATGTCTGGCACCTCCCGTCGAAACGGACCCAGCTTACCCCGATAACGGGGAGGCGCAAAGTTGAGGGAGACCGCCGAAATTAAACGCCTTCGGCTTGCTGCTGAGCGAGCGGGCACAGCCAGGCTCGCCACCAGGCGCAGATGGCACAAAAAAACGGGTGGCCCCTGGGCCACCCGTACTGTTTGAAAACCGCGGTGCGGTGTTACTTGGCCAGGGTGGCACCCTGGCCAGGGGCCTTGTTGCCGGCGGCCAGCTTGCGGGCCTGACGCTTCTCGAAGCGGGAGATCCACCAGTAGGCCAGCGCCGAGAACACCGCCGTCATGAAGACGTTGATGAAGAAGGCGCGCACCAGATCCACCCCGGTCGGGAAGGCGGAGGCGCTCATGCTGATCACGAAGATGGCGATCAGCACAGACACCACGCTCATGCCGAACCCACGCGAGCCCATGCGAAACTCGCGGGGGGTGTCGTCGTGTTTCCAGCGGAACACGAAGTAGGCCACCATGATGAAGATGGGGGGCAGCATGGCGGTGCCCGCGGTGAGGTTGATGGCGGTGTTCATCATCTGCTGCACCGATTCGGAGCCGAAGCCGTTGACCACCAGCATCACGAACACGAACACGAACTGCCACCAGGCGGCGCGTACCGGCACCCCATGCTCGTTGAGCTGGGTGGTCTTCTCCCCATAGACGCCCTGGGGGATCTCGGAGAAGTGGATCTTCACCGGCGCCGAGGTCCACATCATCATGGAGCCGAACATGGCGATGAACAGCACCACCCCGACCGCCCGGCCGACCAGCGCCTCCGACAGCTGGAAGTACTGCGCCATGCCGGTGAAGATCTCCACCATGCCGCCGGCGTAGGTGAGGCTCTCCCGCGGCACGAAGACGTTGACCAGCACCGAGCCGATGGCATACATGGCACCGATGATCACACCGGCGGTGATGATCACCCTGATGAAGGACTTCTGGCCGCCCTTGACGTCATTGAGGTAGGCCGCCGCCGTCTCGGCGCCACCGGCCGCCTGGAAGATCCAGCACATGATGCCGAGCGTCGCCCAGTTGATGGTGGGGGTCATGGCAGCCAGGGTGATGGGCTGGGCCGGCACGTGATCGCCCCCCAGCGCCATCAGCGCCCCCAGCACATAGATGGCGAACAGGGCGAACACCCCGTAGGCCACCAGTTCGGCAATCTTGCCGAGCCAGGTCGCTCCCTTGGTGGAGATATGGGTCGCCGCCGCGAACAGCGCGATGGAGATGACCGAGGTCACCATGGGGGAGAAAGTATATTCATACCCCAGCATGGCGTAGGAGGCGTAGGCGATGACGTTCGGCAGCAGGGAGACGAACCAGAACAGGTTAACGAACCAGTAGAGGAAGGAGCCGAGGTAGGCCATCCGGGTGCCGAGCGGCTTCTTGAGCCAGTCATACATGCCCGATTCCGAGTGCTTGTTCGCCGAGACGAACTCGGAAATGATGAACACGAAGGGGATGAAATAGACGATGGTGGCCAGCAGGAAAACAGGGGCCGAGCTCAGCCCCAGCTCGATGTTGTTGTTGACGATGTTGCGCACGTTGAACACGGCGGCAAAGGTCATCGACAACAGGGCAAACTTGCCTATGGTGCCGCGTACTGATTCAGACATATTGTCCTCCGGTGGATTCACGCCCCTTCGCATGAGGGCGCCATGACTCTGAATGTGTTCGACTCCAGCCTGCTGGCCGGGCCGTTTACTCTCTTGTTATTGTTGGCCTGGGCACCGCAAGCTGGCCCGGGCTGGCGTCATCCCGCCCTCACACTATCGGGGTGCCCGGCGCCATCGACACTTTGGGTTGCAACAGCACGCTCTGGCTCTCGTCCGGGGTCTCGGCGCAGAGCAACATGCACTCGGATCGCTCGCCGCGCATCTTGGTCGGCTTGAGGTTGGTCAGCACCACCACCTCGCTGCCCATCAGCTCCTCTTCGCTGTAATGGGGCACCAGACTGGTGACCGTCTGCAGCGGCCGCTCGCCACCCACGTCGATCTGGACGATATAGAGTTTGTCGGCCCCGGGATGGCGCACCACCTCCAGCACCCTGCCCACCTTCATCTCGACCCGTTTGAATTCGGCAAACTCGATCGTCTCGCTCATTCCATTCTCCTCATGCTCTGTGGTTCAACCGGTAACGGGTGGCCGCCGCCACCCGGTTTCTCTCTTTCTTGGCCACTCGGGCCGGTTTGCTCTGGGGATCAGGGCGCCTGGATGAACACCTGAGCGGCCGGCTGGGCTTCTTTTGCGCGCGCCGCCTCGCTCAGGGAGGCTTCGTATCTGTTGTATTTCCACCAGGCAAAGCCCAGGAAGATCACTATCCCGCCCACGTTGTAGAAGACGATGGTCATGATGTCGGCGCCGGTCGGGAAGGTGGAGGCGAGGAAGCCAACCGAGAAGATGGCGATCAGCACCGAGACCACGGCGATCCCCGTGGTACGTGAGCCCATCTTGAAATCCCGTGGCAGGTGATCCAGCTTCAGGCGCAGGTTCAGGTAGGCCAGCATGATGAACAGCGGTGGCAGCATGGAGGCTGCCGCCGTCATGTTGATCACCGTATTCATCAGGTCCTGGGCCGTGTTGGAGCCCAGGGTCGGGATCAGCATCAGGGGCAGCACTATCAGGTACTGGATCCAGGCCGCGCGGGCCGGCACGCCGTTTTCGTTCAGCTCGACCGTCTTCTTGCCGAAGATGCCGGCCGGGATCTCGGAGAAGAAGATCTTCACCGGGGTGGCGGTCCACATCAGCAGGGAACCGAACATGGCGGTGAAGGAGACCAGCCCCACGAAGCGGTTCATCAAGATGGCGGGCAGACCAAAGTAGGAGGCCAGCCCTTCGAATACCTGCACCGAGCCGCCGGTATATTTCAGAGTGCCGCTCGGTACGAAGACGTTGATCAGCAGGGAGGCGACGGAGTAGAGCACGCCGATAAAGATCCCGGCGATGATGATCACCTTCACGAAGGATTTGGAGCCGCCCTTGACGTCATTCACGTAGACGGCGACCGATTCCGCGCCACCGGCCGCCATGAAGATCCAGGTAGTGATACCCAGGAAGGCCCAGCTGAAGTCCGGGATCATCGCCTCTACCGTGATGGGGTCCGCCGGCTGTACACCACCGATCAAGGCCGCACCCGCCAGCAGAATGTAAGAGAGGGTCAGCAGCAGCATCAGGGAAGAGGTCACCGAGGTGATGGGACCGAGCATCTTGGCGCCGTTGGTGGAGACATAGGTGGCAAAGGCGAACAGCACCATGCTCAGACCCGTGGTGGCCAGCGGGGTGAGTATGTATTCGTAGCCCAGGAAGGCATAAGAGGCGTAGGCAATCACCCGCGGCAACAGCGAGGTGAAGAAGAACAGGTTCACGAACCAGTAGGTGTAGGCTGAGATGAAGGCCCAACGACCGCCGAGGGAGCTCTTCACCCAGGCATAGACGCCGGCTTCGGAGTTTTTATTCAGTGACACGAATTCCGCGATGATGAGGCAGAACGGAATAAAGTAAAAAATGGTGGCCAGAAAGAACATCGGGCCTGACGCCAGACCGATTTCAATGTTGTTGTTGATGACATTGTTAAAGCTGAATACGGCCGCAAAGGTGAGCGACAGCAACCCGAACTTACCTATCGTATTCCGTTTGGAATCAGACATCGTGCATCTCCAGACCTGCAGTTATTGTCTGCCAAAGGGCGGGGCATGAGGTGTAGGGTGGCCCCGCCCTTCCGGCTTTTATCAGTGCAAAAACAGCGGCTTGTTATTTGTTTTTGAAGTAGCCGCCTTCGATGGTCACCTTGATGATCAGCTTGCGCACAGACCCATCGCCGACGAAGCGATAGGCCTCGTCATTCTCGAAGATCACCAGCTGACCGTTGCCGACCCGCTGGCGCTGTTGTACCTCGCCGGCCAGCCACTCGCGGTCAGTGGTGTCGTCGTAGGCCTGCTCGCTCTGCAGTTCGCCCTTGGCGGCCCACTCCACCGTCTCCTCTCCCTCGAGGTAGTAGTGGATGTCGAAGTAGCGGCGCTGTCCCTCGAACAGGGCGGTGGCCGGGCTGGCCCCCTCCTGCAGGCGGTAGGTGAGGGAGTCACCGATGGAGTGGCAGACGCCGGGCTTGAGGTTCGGCAGGTTGTCGATGGCCTCCACGCAGCGGCCCCACTTCTTGCCCTCCCGGTAGATGTTTTTGAACAGGGTCAGGTTGTCCAGGGTGATCATGCGAGCGTCCTCCCGCCGTTGATGCTGAGATCGATCCCGGCCAGCGCGGCCGGGTTGAGGTTGCCGCGGGCGATGGGCAACAGGGTCAGGCCGAAGCTGAATGGCTCGAAGCGCACCCGCCAGGAGTCCAGCACCTCGGATCCCCAGGAGTTGGAGCCCAGC
Source organism: Aeromonas sp. sif2416 (assembly GCF_019218665.1). Classification (NCBI taxonomy): domain Bacteria; kingdom Pseudomonadati; phylum Pseudomonadota; class Gammaproteobacteria; order Aeromonadales; family Aeromonadaceae; genus Aeromonas; species Aeromonas sp. sif2416. Next base: position 4,790 of record NZ_JAHUXC010000013.1, on the reverse strand, counting down.
CCCAGCACCCTGTGATCCAGGTTGAGGGTGAGATGACCGCAGGGCTCCAGCTCGTTGATGTGCTGGGCGGCGTGGATATGTTCCCAGCTGTAGGGCCAGACGCTCAGGTTGATGGGGGCATCCGGTCGCACGTAGAGGCCGGCGCCGTGGCGGTTGCTCAGGGTCGCCCAGCGCACCTGCTGGCGGTTGCCGTTGTCCTGCGGGAAGGGGTAGTGCTCCCACATCTCGGCCACAGTGCTCTGGAAGCAGTCGATCCAGTTGCTCTGGCGGCTGTCCTGGTAGTTCTCCCCCGGCCCCATGCCAAAGTAGTGCACCCGATCGAGGTCCTGGCGGATCCCCAGCTCGAAGCCGATCTTGGGAATGATGTCGTCATAACCGCCATAAGGCTGGCCGCTGAGGGCCACATGCAGCTGGCCGTTCGGGCTCAGGGTGTAGACGTAGCGGCAGCGCATGCCGAAATCGAACACCGGCGGCGCGATCAGGCTCTCCACCGTCACCTCGACCGCCTCACCCAGCTGACGCCAGCTCAGCGTGCGGAAGTGCTCCTGCATGATCTGCAGGTGGTTCGGGTGCCACAGGCTCTCGTACTCCTGCTTGTGGTTGTCGATCATCGGCTTGAAGAAGGTGAGGCGCGGCGCCCGCTCAATCAGCTCCATGCCATCCTGCTGCCAGCTCACCAGCTTGCCGTCGAGGCGGGAGAAGCGCAGGGCGAAGCCGCTGCCGGTCAGGGTCAGCGCGAGCCGCTCGTCGGCGATCTGCAGCGCCGTGGCGTTGGGGTTGGCAAAGGGCTGCAGCTGGCGAGTCGACTCCTTGAGCCGGAACTGGTACTGGCCGAGTTCATGACCCGCCGGGCTATGGCGGGTGGCGCTGGCCTTGATGACCCTCAGCTGGACGAAGGCCTCCCGACCGTCGAGGGATGGCAGATCAAGCTGCAGCGGGGTGATGGCACCGGGGGCAATACCCTCCAGCCGGAGCTGCTGGCTGGCCAGCAGATCGCCTTCGGCCTTCACCTCGATCAGCAGGCGGATGTCGTCCAGGTTCGAGAACCAATAGCGGTTCTCCAGCTCCAGCCGGCCGCTGGCCGCATCCAGGGCGCGGATCTTGACCGGGCAGATCACCTGCTTGTATTCGCGCAGGCCAGGCCCCGGGGTCTGATCCGGATAGATGAGGCCATCCATGCAGAAGTTGTAGTTGTTGGGGTAGTCGCCGTAGTCACCGCCGTACTTGTAGACGGCGCGACCCTGCTCGTCCTGGTCCAGGATGCCGTGATCGCACCACTCCCAGATGTAGTGGCCCTGAATGTGGGGATGACGATCGAACACCTGCTGGTATTCGCTGAGGCCGCCCGGGCCGTTGCCCATGGCGTGGGCGTATTCGCAGAGGATGCGTGGCTTGTCCATCGGGAACTCGCCGAAACAGTTCATCTGGGAGACGCGGGAATACATGGTGCTGACCACATCCACCACCTCGGCGTCGCGATCCTCCTCGTAGTGCACCAGCCGGGTTGGGTCGAGCGCCTTGCAGCGCCGGTACATGGCCCTGATGTTGCAGCCGTAGCCGGACTCGTTGCCCAGGGACCAGATGATGATGGAGGGGTGGTTCTTCTGGGCGTGGACGTGGCGCTCGATCCTGTCCACGAACACCGGCTCCCAGGACGGGTCATCGGTGATGCGGCTCAGATCGCCGACGTTGGCAAAGCCGTGGGTCTCCACGTCGGTCTCCGCCATCACGAACAGGCCGTACTGGTCGCACAGCTCGTAGAAGCGCGGGTCATTCGGGTAGTGGGCGGTGCGCACCGAGTTGAGGTTGTGCTGCTTCATCAGCACTATGTCGCGCTCCACCCGATCCATGCCGACGGCCCGGCTCTTGAGGTGATCGTTGTCGTGGCGGTTCACCCCGTGCAGCTTGAGGTAGCGACCGTTGACGTAGAAAAGCCCGTCCTTGACGGTGATTTCGCGCACCCCGACCCGCTGGGGGATCACCTCCAGCAGCTCACCTCGCTCGTTATAGAGCGACAGCTGCAGCTGGTAGAGGTAAGGATCTTCGGCGTTCCACAGATGGGGGTTCGCCAGATCCAGGCTGAAGCGGCAGTCGAGCTTGCCATCTATGGTCAGGCTGTCGAGCGCGCCGCTGGCGATCTCGCTCCCCTGATCCAGCAGGGACCAGACCAGCCGGTGATCCCGAGCCGACTCGCCGAGATTCTCAAGCGCGATGTCGCAGCTCAGGGTGGCGCTCTGGTTGTCGTCGGCCAGCGCTGTCTGGATGAAGAAGTCCTGTACATGGACGGCTGTCTTGCCCACCAGGTAGACGTCGCGGAAGATCCCCGCCATCCACCACATGTCCTGATCTTCGATGTAGGTTGAATCCGCCCACTGCATCACCCGCACCGACAGCAGGTTCTCGCCGGTTTGGGCATAGGCGCTGATGTCGAACTCGGCGGTCAGGCGGCTGCCCTTGCTGAAGCCCACATACTGACCGTTCACATAGACCTCGAAGTAGGTCTCGACCCCGTCGAACTTGATGATCACTTGCTCGCCCACCCAGGCCGGGCTCAGCGTGAAGCCACGCTGGTAGGCGCCGGTGGGGTTGTTGCTCGGCACGAAGGGCACATCGATGGGGAAGGGAAAACCTTCGTCTGTGTATTGCAGATGGCCGTGGCCTTCCATCTGCCACATGTTGGGCACCGTGATCTGACCCCAGTCGCTCATGGGGCTGTGATAGAAGGCCTCCGGCACCTGCAGGGGATGCTCGAAGTAATGAAACTGCCACTGGCCGCTCAAGGAGAGGAAGCGACGGCTTAGCTCCCGCTGCTGGGTGGCGGCCGCAGAGCTGTCGGCATAAGAGAAGAAGTAGGCACGGGGTGCCAGTCTGTGTTCACCAACGAATTGAACGTTTTCCCAGTTATTCACATGTCCTCCCGGAACAAGGCAAGGTAGCTGGGTAAACTCTAGATAAACATTTACTAAATATCAGATGATAATCGGTAAAGTTTTAACCTGATCACATAAGATAGCCCAATTTGTGAGCGGGATCAGAAGCAGGAGATAAAAGAGGGGGCTGTCTGCCTGAATGGCATAGATATTGGCGGGGTCAGCAAGAGATAGATGTATAGTATTTAAAAACAAATACTTAAGTGTTTTTCTTAATGGTAGGAGTCAATGCAGGAGGGAGGAAGGTCGTTGCTCCATAGGGATATGGAGCAACAGGGGAAGGATAATTTTACTAAAACTACCGAGTGGTGCCGCGCAGGGTCAGTCGGCTGGGAACCAGCACCCGCAACGGCACTTCCCGCTCGTCGCGCAGCCGCTCGACCAACAGATTGACCCCCTGGGAGCCCATCAACTCGGAGTGGATCCGAACCGTGGAGAGCGGCGGGAAGGTAAACTTGGCAGTCGGAATGTCGTTCACACTGATCAGCTCGATCTGCAGGGGAATGGCCAGCCCCTTCTCATGGATCGCCCGCAGCACGCCGATGGCGATGGAGTCAGAGGCCACGAACAGGGCACGGGGCCAGTCGCCGGCCAACATCTCCTTCGCCAGCCGATAGCCGGAGGCGCTGGAGAAATCGCCGCGATAGAGGTCGCTCTCCCGCACCACCCCCAGCCGCTGCCCGTAATCGAGGAAGGCGAGCTCCCGCAGATCCGGTGCCTCGTCCTGACCACCGATGTAGCCGATGCGGCCATGCCCCTGGGCGATGAAGAAGTCCACCACCTGCTGGCTGATCAACGCCAGATCCACGTCCACCGAATCGAACTCCCCCTCGGAGCGGCAATCCACAAACACCAGCTGGGCAGAAAGAGAATACAGCGCAGCGAGGCGCTCCGGCGGCAGATGGCCGATAACCAGGATGCCGTCGACGGCGGAGAGCTCACGCCCTTCGGCACCGTTGTAGAAATGGGTCAGCTCGATGTTGAGGCGGGCACACTGGGTCTCGATGCCGTAGCGGATGGCGAGATAATAGGGGTCGTTGACCTCGGTGCTCTGCGGGTAGGCGTAGACCGCCAGAAAGTGCAGCTTGCTCTTGTGCACCCCCTTGCGGGCGCTGCTGGTCTTGTACTCCAGTCGCTCGGCAATCTCGAAGATCTTCTGCCTGGTCTCTTCCTTGACGCTCAGCGTCGGATCCTCATTGAGCACCCGTGACACCGTGGCCTGGGAAACCCCCGCCTCCAGCGCTATTTCCTTCAATGTGGCCATGCATACTCCTCTGGCGATGACTCGCGACAATACCAGTCCAAGAGTAACGGGCAACATGCTGACAGCCCAGCATTTTTACTAAAAGAAACCCATCAGAACAGGAAAAAACACCAAAGCAAAAAGGCCTCCCGCATGGGAGGCCTCTTCTAAATAGGTGCCTGACAGTGTCCTACTCTCGCATGGCGAATGCCACACTACCATCGGCGCTACCGCGTTTCACTTCTGAGTTCGGCATGGGATCAGGTGGTTCCACGGCGCTATTGCCGTCAGGCAAAAGCTGTATCACTAACTTAAAACTGGTGCTGATACCCAGAGTCGAACTGGGGACCTCATCCTTACCAAGGATGCGCTCTACCAACTGAGCCATATCAGCACACTAACCGGTAAAGAACACACTGTGTGCGTTATCTAAATCTGTTGTCCGCAACAACCTGACGTCATTGCACGACCAATCACATCGCTGTGACCGTAATTGGGTGCCTGGCAGTGTCCTACTCTCGCATGGCGAATGCCACACTACCATCGGCGCTACCGCGTTTCACTTCTGAGTTCGGCATGGGATCAGGTGGTTCCACGGCGCTATGGCCGCCAGGCAA
>NZ_JAHUXC010000012.1:0-133382 GCF_019218665.1 Aeromonas sp. sif2416 | reverse complement strand
CAACGTTTTGTCGCTGCGGGAGTGGCATTCTACTCAACCGCCTTCTCGAGTCAAGCCTTATTTTCAGAGGCTTTATCGAGGCACCGACCGGCTTGTTTGCGTTGCCGCTTGCCCTGTCGATGTGGCGTATTATAGAGACATTGGTCACATTGGCAAGGCTTCGATGCAATAAAATTGCAAAAATCGGCGATTTCTTAGTTATTCATATCCAACCACAGCTTTTGTACAAACTTATCCACAGAACCCCGTCAAAACGGGCCCTGAGCGGGGCTTGATATCCTCTTTATCCCCCCAAGCGGCCATGACCAGAAACCGGATACCTATATAAAGGAGAGCAAGCAGGGATAGATGGCGGCATCAAATCAAACCAATCCAGCCTCGGCCACCCAGATTGCGATCAGCTCGGCCGCAGGCAGGTCGAGGCAACCCGTTACATTCTGGCCCGCCCAGAGCGGTGAGAAGTCATGGCTCCCGCTCTTTTCTGCCGCACCACGCAAAGGAGCCAATGCCGCACTGGCATGGGGGAAGGCGGGCGCCGAGGCAGAGAGCGGGCCCAGCTCCCGCATCAGGCGGTTGACGATGCCTCTGGCGGGGCGGCCGCTGAACAGGTTGGTCAGGGCCGTGTGCTGGCCTTGCGCCGAGTGAATGGCCACACGGTGCAGGCGCGAGGTCGTCGCCTCATGACTACAGAGAAAGGCCGTCCCCATCTGCACAGCGCTCGCCCCCAGCGCCAGGGCGGCACGGATCCCCTTGCCATCGACTATGCCCCCCGCCGCTATGACCGGCAGCCCGACCGCCTGCACGATCTGCGGCAGCAGGGTGAAGGTGCCCTGTTGCAGGCTGAGGTCCTCATCGAGGAAGTGGCCGCGATGGCCCCCCGCCTCCAGCCCCTGCGCGATGATGGCGTCGGCGCCATGTTGCGTCAGCCAGACAGCCTCCGCGACCGTGGTCGCGCTGGCCAACACCCGGGCGCCCCAGGCTTTCACGCTGGCAAGCAGCGCGGGCGCGGGCAGACCAAAGTGAAAGCTGACCACGGCGGGCTGGAACTCGGCCAGGATGGCGGCCTGCTCCGCACTGAAGGGGGCTCGGCCAGGCACACTGAGGACGGCATCGGCAGCCAGCCCGAACTCGGCATAATAAGGCGCGAGCGCCTGTCGCCAACGGCGTGCCTCTACCGGGTCTGGCTCGGCCTGACGGTGACAGAAGAAGTTGATGTTGAACGGTTGGCCACGCTCCTTGAGTACCCTCAATGCCTGGCGCAGCTCGGTCGGGCTGAGCATGGCGGCTGGCAGGGAGCCGAGCCCCCCGGCGGCGGCAACCGCCAGTGGCAGGGCACAGTCCTGTACCCCCGCCATGGGGGCCTGAATGATGGGATAGCGGATCCCGAGTTGGGAGAGCAGCGTCATGCCCCTGTCTCCTGTCGTCCTGCCTGGTCCGGTTCGGCTTGCAGCTGAGCGCGGGCCAGGGCGATGGCTCCCTCGATGGCGCCGCGCGCCTGCGGGCTGTTCTGCCAGCAGGTCGAGCCCAGCAGGCTGGCCACCAGCTTGACGATATGGGTCGCGTCAGCCCCTGCCAATTCGTGCAGGCTATGGTAGCCCAGCTGCTCGAGCCGCCCGATGACGGTGGGGCCCACCCCTTTCACCCCGAGCAGCAAGCTTCGCTCCGGCGTAGAGAACTGTTTCATGGTGGTCATGGCTCAAACTCCTTTCCGATGGCGGTATTTGAACATCAGGCCCGCAAGGGGCCTGATGAAGATAAAGAGGGGTCAACGCACGCTGCGTAGCAAGAAATCCGGCTGACCACAGGAACGCTGCTCGCGCTTTTGCATCTCGTCCGAGCAGGGGACGGCATCAGTCCCTTCCTTATTGACGCAAACGTAGACCTCCCGCAGGAACCGGCCACCATCGGCGCAGGCGATGGTGATGCTGTCCGGCGCCAGCCACTCATTGGCATCGGCCAGATCGGCCTTGAGCTGGAAACGGCTCTTGCGCAGCGGCTCGTCAGGAGCCTGATAGGCAGCAGGCAGCTTCACCTTCTGGCGCAGCTCGCTGGCCAGTTGATGGAATTGCGGCTGGCTGAGGCCGGAGCAGGTGCCATGCTTCTGCCACTCATGGCGATAGAGGAAGCGACTGGGATAGAGCCCGGCAAACTCGCGCTCCATCTCGGGATCCAGCGGTTCAGCGCTGCAATCGCTCGGATAGCCACGCTGATACTGGGGCCAGAGGCCGTGCAGCACGAAGCCCAGCTGGCGGCTGCACTGCTCCCGATCGCCCGGCTTGACGGCGCAGTGCTCCGGCGACCAGGAGAGTGCCAGGGCGTAATAGTCAAAGTCGCCCGCCCGTCCCTTGCCTTGTACGGCCGAGGCACAGAGCAAGACTCCCACCAAGAGCAGCATCATCTTCTTCATTTCTCAGCCTCCATCATCGCAATCCGGCCCATTCTGACGAGGAACACAATCCGCCTGCCGAGCCACATGCTCCCATACCAGGGAGTCAAAGAACAACCATCTGAAATATCCCTACTAAAGGAGGGTCAGACCAGTAAAGGGTTTCCCCCTCCAAAACAGAGGCGTAAGCTGACTCTCCGGCGAGCCTCTGCGTCCCGCCATTTTCCCCGATTTCATCAGCAACAGGACATGACATGATCCGCAAGAATCCCTCCGGTCACCTGCCCGTTATCGACGAATCCGCCTATATCGACAAGACCGCCATCATCTGCGGCAAGGTGATCATCAAGGAGAACGTGTTTGTCGGCCCCTACGCCGTGATCCGCGCCGACGAAGTGGATGCCAGCGGTGACATGGAGCCCATCGTCATCGGTGCCAACTCCAACATTCAGGACGGGGTGGTGATCCATTCCAAGTCCGGTGCGGCCGTCACCATCGGCGAGTACAGCTCCATCGCCCACCGCAGCATAGTGCACGGGCCCTGCGAAGTCGGTAACCGGGTGTTCATCGGCTTCAACAGCGTGCTGTTCAACTGCCACATCGGCGAAGGCTCCGTGGTGCGCCACAACTCGGTGATCGATGGCTGCGATCTGCCCCCCGGCTTCTACGTGCCTTCCACCACCCGCATCAACCAGCAGAGCGATCTGGCTCAGATCCCGCGCGTCACCGTGGATGCCACCGAGTTCTCCGAAGACGTGGCCCACACCAATATCGATCTGGTCAAGGGATACAAGGCACTCTCCAACGAGTTCTGATCCCATTGTCCTTTTCTGAAAACACAACGGGCGCCTCGGCGCCCGTTGTCATCTCACGCAACCATCACTAGCACTTCTTCAGGCTGATATGCCAGTTGGCGCCTGACTGTACCTGATGCCTGGCGGCGAAGCTGTCCATGTTGAGCGCTACCGACACCTGCAACAGGCTGTTGAGGTAGACCAGCGGCTGCCCCTCAGGCACATCGCCGAAGCTGCTGACGTAGGGGGCCTTGCCCTCATATTTCAGCGCTTCTCCCTCGCTTATCCGGAAGCAGGCCTGATCCCCCTTGCCGATCCCCGCCTTGGTGAGCAGGGTCTCGTCGATGTTGGTCCAGACGTTGCCGTACTGCACATCCAGGATCGGAATGGTGCCCTTGAGGGAACCATCGGCCGCGGCCACCGCCGGCTGATAGGGGATCCGCACCACCTCGGCGGGCAACAGCGGCCCCACCTGCTCGTAGCTGATGGCGCCGGAGGCGAGTCGCGCGCCGGTGTAGGCGTAGACGTCGCGACCGTGGAAGGTGTAGGACTTCTCGGAGCCCTTGAGGCGATTGCGTTTCTCGTCGATCTGGCGCACCGCCTCGATACCGAAGTGCTCGGCCACCAGGGTCAGGGTGCCGTTGTCCGGCGAGACGATGTAGTGGCCGCTCTTGGTCTTGAGCACCACCGAGTGGCGCGCCGTGCCCACCCCCGGATCCACCACACTCACGAATACCGTGTCCTTGGGCCAGTAGTTGATGGTCTGATAGAGGCGGTAGGAGGCCTCCCAGATGTTGTAGGCCGGGATCTCGTGAGTCAGATCATAGAGCGGCAGGGTGCGGTCCACCCCGAAGGCGACCCCCTTCATGGCCGACACTGCGCCGTCTTTCAGGCCAAAATCGGTCTGGATCACCAGCGCCTCATTGGCGAAGGCGCAGCTTCCCGCCAGCAGAAGGGAGAGCGCAATGATGCGGGGAGCGGTACGAATATCCATATCAGAACTCCTGAAGCCTAGGGATTTAATAGCCATTTAGACATCCAGAATGCCATGGTGAATCCACTTTGCAAGCCGGCCACACCAGATGGGGGGAGAAAGCGCTCGCCCAGGCGCACGAGCGGGTGTATGAATCGTCTTATCCAAGGGATCGCAGAGGGATCGACATGAGGGAGACAGGGAGCCCCAGGCTGTCACTGAGCCTGGGTGAGCAGAGCAGCGGGGTGCAGATCACCCGGGCCGACGGCACCACCATCACGCACCGGCTGGCCTTCGGTCTCGCGGCCATGACGCCTGGGCCCTTTCGCCAGGATCCGCCGACGGCCCTCGAGCTGGAGCAGGCCATCATGGTGGTGGAGGATGCACTGATGCCGCTGGCAGCCGGAATCCCGCCTCACCCCGTGCTGATCCTGCACAGCCCGCTCCCGCTCGCCAGCATGCTCGGCAACCAGGAGCTGAGCCGGGAGAGCATCGAGCAGCTGTTCGGCCAGTTTGTCGCCATGGTCGAGGGAGATCCGCTGGCGGCGGCGCAACTGCCCAAGGATCGTCGCTTTGCCGCCGCGCTGCTGATCCTGCGGGAGTGGATGCACCACCTGGATGCCGGGCGGGTGCTGCTGGCCGATTAGGCCGCCGCACGCTCGAAACGGGGGCGCGACACAGCCCAGGCCTCGTGAAATAGAGGGAGATGGCCTGCATGACGCCGCTGAGCAGGGGCCAAACTCCATCGACGAAATGCGGCCATGATAGCGCCTGGCGTCAGCCTCCTTCGCAAGACGCCGGGCAGACAGGTGCGCCTCGTTCGCCATACCAATAGCCTGACTCGCTATCTCCTTGATATTTATCGTCGCGTCAGTTAACAAAGGCATCATTGGCGGATGCTCTGCGCTACAACTTGTTTATACTGGGGCGAATCAGTTGATGAGCGGCTCCATATAGCCCCCTAGGAAACCCATAGGCATGTCTGTATCGAGAATGCGCGACATACCCCGCAAATGGCTGCTTCGGCTGACCCTGCTGTGCCTGGTCCTGTCGGGTCTGGCGCTGGTGCTCTACTACACCTACCTCAGCATCCGGCATGACATGCAGCTCATCACCGCCAAGCAGCAGAACGTGTTCGAGGTCTACTATCAACGGGCCCGCATTCTGGAGCCGGAACATCTGGCCCAGTTCGTCGACGGCAGCAGCATCAAGGCCCCCATCTTCAGCGAGAACCAGGATGCGACCGTCTATGTCTATGGCTATGACGTCAAGTTCCGCGATCGCATCGCTGTCATCCCCATACTGCCGCCCACCAGCGAGATGCTCATCGCCTACCAATATGCCCTCTCCTATCCCGATGTCATCAATCTCTATGCCTTCTACGACGACTATCGCCTGCTCGGCATGGTGGCCGACAAGCAGATCCTGCCGAGGCGACTGCTGCCCAGCAACACCAGGCTGGATGACCTCAAGCCCTGGCGTCACTACTTTGGCTGCGCCGCCTTCGCCTCCACCCATGTTCCCTGCAGTGCGGACGAGGCCCAGGTATCCGAGATCTATACCGACGCCTTCACCCAGTTGCAGACCATCACCATGTACTTCCCCTTCGTCTTCTACGACCAGGCGAAAAGGGACTATCGCTATGGCCTGTCGGGGATAGACATCGACATCCATGAGGCCTTCAAGGCCGTGTTTCGCCCCTTCGAGACCCTCAACCCGAGCCGCACCGTCATCTCCTTCGATGCCGCCGAACCCTGCCGTTCCTGGCACCTCTGCCTGAGCACCCGCCTCATGCAGACCAAGGCCGGCGCGGATCTCTATCTGAAATGGTCCTACGGCTACGGCGACTTCGTGCGGGTGGCGCTCTATGGCCCCGCCTTCAAGCTCTACCTGATCGCCCTGCTGCTACTGATGCTGACCGGGCGGCGGGCCTATGCCCGGTTGCGGACCCTGGCCTACACCGATCACCTGACCCGGCTGCCAAGACGGGACATCCTGGACAATGCCCTGCTGCAGGAGCATGACTACCTGATGATCCTGGACATCGACAACTTCAAGTCGGTCAACGACATCCATGGCCACGCGGTGGGGGACATCGCCCTCGCCGCCTTCGCCCGCCATCTGCAGGAGAACATCCGCAAGGGGGACTGCGCCATCCGCTGGGGGGGCGAGGAGTTTATCGCGCTCTACAAGGGGCTGGAGGATGAGGCGGCGATGCGCCACGCGGCCTCCCGCCTGCTGGAGCAGGAGCTCCGGCTTCCCCAATTGCCCGGCCCCATCACCTTCTCGGCAGGCATCATCCGCATCCGCGATTATCTGACGGTGTCCGACGCCATCACCCTGGCCGACGAGCTGCTCTATCACGTCAAGCAGCACGGCAAACACAACATCGCCCACTATCAGGGGCAGCACATCGAGCTCATCAGGACTCCCGAGAGCCCGACCGGCTGATCCCGCACTGCTGACGCTCCTTGCCGGCTCCCTGCGCGTCGGCAGGGGCAATCGCCTTCTGCTGTGGGGGGCGCTTCTGCTACCATCGCGGTCACTATCCTGTTTCCGTCACGGTCCCGGCCGCGACGACCCCATACTGGTGCCCCTATGTCCCTAGCCTCCTTCACCGAATTGGCCCTCTCCCCTCGCCTGCTGCAGACCCTGAGCGAGCTGGGTTACGAGACGCCGACCCCCATTCAGGCCAGCGCCATCCCGGTCGTTCTGGCCGGGCGCGATCTGATGGCCGGCGCCCAGACCGGCACCGGCAAGACCGCCGCCTTCGTGCTGCCCATCCTGCAGCAGTTGCTGACCGCGCCGAGGGAGGCCGATGAGGGCAGACCGATCCGCGCCCTGGTGCTGGTGCCGACCCGCGAGCTGGCGGTGCAGGTACACGAGAGCGTGCTGCGCTATGGCCAGGACACAGGTCTCACCAGCGCCCTGGTCTACGGCGGTGTCAGCATTGCGGCCCAGGTGGAGGCGCTAAAGAACGGGGTGGATCTGCTGATCGCCACCCCGGGCAGGCTGCTCGATCATCTGCGCCAGGGGGCTCTGAGCCTGTCCCGGCTCGGCCATCTGGTGTTCGACGAGGCGGACAGGATGCTCGACATGGGCTTTATGGACGAGATCAAGGCGCTGCTAAAGCAGATCCCCACCGATCGCCAGACCCTGCTGTTCTCCGCCACCTGCGATGACAACCTGTTTGCCCTGAGCCGTGTGCTGCTGCGTGACCCCGAGTTGATCGAAGTCGCGCCGCGCAACACCACGGCGGCGGAGGTGGAGCAGCGGATCTATGCGGTGGACGGCGATCGCAAGCTGGCACTGGTGGAGCACCTGCTCAAGGTGAAGGGCTGGGCGCCGGCGCTGATCTTCAGCCGCACCCGCCAGGGGGCCGATCAGCTGGCCCAGCGGCTCGGCAAGGCTGGCATCAACGCCCTCGCCTTCCATGGGGATCTCTCCCAGGGGGCGCGGGAGAAGGTGTTGCAGGAGTTCAAGGCGGGCAGCCTGCAGGCCCTGGTCGCCACCGACGTGGCCGCCCGCGGGCTGGATATCCAGGAGCTGAACTATGTGATCAACCTGGAGTTTCCACATCAGCCGGAGGATTACGTGCACCGCATCGGCCGCACCGGTCGCGCCGGCAACAAGGGGCTCGCCATCACCTTGTTCAGCTCTGAGGATGCGCCACTCTTGGAGAAGGTTGAGGCCGTGCTCGACAGCCGATTGCCCCAGCAGTGGTTCCCCGGCTTCGAACCGGATCTCACCCGCTCGGAACCCGAGCCGCGCCGCAACAGCAAGGCGGCCCAGAAGCAGCGCGCCAGAAAACAGGCCCTGGGCACCAAGAGTGGCAAGGGCAAGCGTTAAGCCCCACATCTGGTTTCAAGCCCACCCATCTCGGCCAAAGACGGCCTCCCCCCTCCCATAGAACCGCCCCTCTGCTCCCACACGGGAGCATGGGGCAGCCATCACCGCAGAAGCGTAACGCCCTCAGCCCTCAGCCCTCAGCCCAATGCTTTCCCGTTGCTGAATGGCGGGTAAGGTTGTGGCGATCCTACTGATCTTTTTGTCAAAAACCACTGGTGAGTTCCCGGATTGCACTGGTCACACCTCCTATAGTGGGCTGGCAGAACGGCTCCAGCCGTCTCCCATTGATATTCAGAACGAGGGCTTCCCCATGAAAAGACCCACACTACCCCAGCTAGCGGCATTCTGTATCGTGCTGCTGGCGACGCTCTGCTGGTCACTGCCTACCCCGGCAGGACTCGCACCGGCGGCCTACCACACCGCCATCCTGTTTATCGCCACCATCCTTGTCATCGTCACCAACATCGCCCCCACCGGTTATATCGCCATCGTCTCCCTCGCCCTCTATGCCGTGCTCCATGCGGGTGGCGAAGTCACACCCAAGGCGGCCATCGAGGGCGCGCTGGTCGATTTCAACCACCCGCTGATCTGGCTCATCGTCATCGCCTTCATGATTGCCAGCGCCTTTGCCAAGACCGGGCTCGGCAAGCGGATCGCGCTGTTGCTGCTGAGCCGCTTCGGGCAATCCACCCTGCGCTCGGCCTACTGCCTGGCCGTCGCTGACTTTATCCTGGCCCCCGCCACGCCGAGCAACACGGCGCGGGCCGCCATAGTGGCGCCCATTGCCGACTCCCTGGCCAAAACCATCAACCAGCAGGATCGCAAGCTGGGCCAGTTCCTGCTCTCCAGCGTCAGCGCCATGAACGATGCCTCCGCCGTCGCCTTCAGCACCGGCTTTGCGGGCAATCTGGCGCTGGTTGGCATCGCCGCCAGCGTGGCGGGCCTTGCCGTCGGTTTTCGCGAATGGGCACTCTATCTGCTGCCACCGGCCATAGGTCTGCTGCTGATCATTCCGCTGGTGCTCTATCTGGTGATCCGGCCAGAGACCAGAAAGACCCCAGACGTTCCCCGCTTCGCCCGAACCGAGCTGGCCAAGATGGGCCCCCTGTCACGGCACGAGAAGAGCCTGCTTGGCGTGTTTGTCGGTTTGGTGGTGCTCTGGATCGGCGGTAACAACCTGGGGCTGGATGCCACCACGGTCGCCTTTCTCGGCCTAGCCGCCCTGCTGCTGCTCGGCGTGCTGACCTGGAACGACGTCAAGGGCAACAGCGCAGCCTTTGATACCCTGATCTGGTTCAGCGTGTTGATGGGGATGGCCGACAACCTCAAGCAGGTCGGCTTCACAGACTGGCTGGGGAACGCACTCTCCCAGTTCATGCACAGCACCCTCGGCGGCTTTGGCACCATGTCCATGCTACTGGTGGTGATGGGGCTCTACCTCTTCACCTCCTACGCCTTCGCCTCCGGCACCGCCAAGGTGGTGGCGCTGGCTCCGGTCATCACCGGCGCCCTGCTGGCGGTCGGCGTGCCCAAGGAGATGGCCATCTTCAGCATCGCAGCCATCACCAATGTGGGCTGCAACTTGGCCACCTACTCCCATGCCCGCATCCCCCTGCTGCTCGGCATGGGCTATCACACCAGCGGCGAGTGGATGCGTATCGGCCTGGTGATCGCCCTGGCAGGCTTCGCCGTGGTGATGGCCATTGGCCTGCTCTGGTGGCCGCTCCTGATCTGAATGCATGAGGGCCCGATACGGGCCCTCTGCTATTAGCGAACAGGATAAGGGCCCGTCAGGAACGGGGCGCCTCGGCCAGCAAGGCCTGATAGTGATCGATAAGCTCGGGCCCGTGCAGCGGCGAGTCGTGACCACCCACTATCGTCTTGAGCGGCAGTTTCATCGCCTTGAGCCGCGCCAGGGTCTGCGGATAGGCCTGCAGATCGGCGAAGGCGAGGTTGCCCAGTTTCTCCTTGAGGATGCAGTTGCCATAGAGCACCTGCTCGTCGGGGAAGTAGACGAAGATGCCGTCCGGGGTATGGGCCGGGCCCAGGTAGAAGGCGCGCACCTTGCCATCTTGCAGGCTGAAGTCACCGTCGTGCACCTCGTTCGGCAGTACCAGCGGCAGGTCCGGGTAGTCCGGCAGCCCCTTGCGGGTGAAGTTGACTATGGTCTGCCAGTCGCTCTGCATCAGATCCCGGGTCTGGCGGGTCGAGACCACCTTGGCGCCGATGGACTTCCAGTAGGCGTTACCGCCGGCCCGATCGGTGTGGTAGTTGGTGTTGATCACCTCCAGCACCGGCTGGCGACTGATCTTCTTGATCAGCTTGTGCAGCTCGCGGGCGGTATCCGGCGTCCAGGTCGCCCCCACCACAGTCACCCCCTCGACGCCGAAGTACACCATGGAGTTCTCCCTGAGGTAGTAGTCATCCTCCACCACATAGACGGGGCCGCTCACCTGCTTGAGGGCCATCTCCCCCGCCCGCACGCTACCACCCCAGACACTCGCCGCCAGCACCAGGGAAGCGGCCAACCCAACCTTGATCCACGCTTTCATATGTTCTCTCTCCCTCTGCGCCAGTCGCCACACTGTGGCAAGCCGGGCCATTGAACTGGAGCCAGAAGATAACGGGGCTTTGTGAGGGGAACATGAGCCCGTGTGAAGTCTGGGTGAAGTCGGTAAACATCGGCGATGAATGAGTGACTGGCTCCCCTCCCCTCACCCTTGCCCTCCCCCGAGGGAGAGGGGATGGAATCTGCCATTCCCGAGCCCGGCGGCCACGGCATCGAGAGCGGCGAGCACACCATTCGATCCCTTCTCCCGCTTCTTGTCATGCACAAGGGGAGAAGGGTTGGGATGAGGGTGGCGGTAACACAATAAGCCCAGTAATGTAGGGACGATTAGCGCAGCCTAATCGTCCGTTTACCGCGAACGACGTGATGGCAAGATAAGCAGGAAACCTTGGATACCAACGGGCTTCTGGCTACCCCTTATCGCGATCGTCCGAATAGGCTTCGCTATTCGAACCGACGGCCCTTTGGAGAGATATGACAAACCTACATAGAATTGAACTGCTTCATTGCGAAGAAAACTCTCCCTATTTAGCGCAACTAGATCAGTTGTTTCAATCCGAGTGGTCAGACTTTCGGCTTTGTGATGCTTACACAAAAAACGCGAACTTACCGCCTGTTCTTGTTGCAGTAGTGGATGATGTTGTGATCGGTGGTTTAGCTTATTCTCGTTTCAAGGAGCCTCATCGTAACGGTGAAGTAATATGGGTCAATGCCGTTTTTGTTAGCGTAGAACATCGAAACAAAGGCATTGCCAGTCAACTCATTAATGCCGGTGTGTCACAGACATTGGAATCGTCACAAGACTATCTATATGTTTATACGAATGTACCGAAACTTTATCAATCATTGGGTTGGTCTGAAGTTGATATTGAGAGTGAGCCAGATCATAAGGTCATGCGCATTTCACTTAAGTCTCGGCTACCCGTATAAAAACGACAAGGAGAACAGCCAGAGCATGCTAAACATAATTCGTTTGGGTGTCACCGCCATTGCCCCATATATTCGCCATATACCTACACCGCCAATAAAAAAAGGATGTGACAGTGTTTAATAAACATTTAATTCTTCTAATATCCTCTCTGTTTACATTATATTTAATCTCCATGGTAGCTTATCCATTTTACATCAGCAATTTAGATTGGAATTATGTACAGAGTATCTGGAACACATGGCAGACTTTTAATGCAGCAATGATAGCCCTTCTGGCTAGTATAATTGCCCTTACCGCCACTATGTACTCAGAGAATCAAAGAAGAGAAAGAGACCTTTTAGCTGCCAAAGCTCTTCTGCCAGAGGCACTATCTCAGCTAATATACTTTTGCAAACACTCTGCGAGCCTTCTTAAGGAGGCCTACGAGAAAAGAGATTCCCCCTCCAGCGATCCGTACTTACTATATATAAGCGGTGAGTTTTATGAAATCCCTGAGTGGGTAGGTTCAACATTTCAACGTTGTATTGCCGTAGCAAGCCAATCTGATGCTATGTACATGGCCAACATTCTTGCGGAACTACAAGTTATTCGAGCTCGACTAATGGATGTTCACGAAGATAACAATAGAAATGAAGAGTTACTTTTCATGTCTAGTGACATTATTACCCATATAAAAAATATTGGACACTTTGTCGCTCAAATAAATATCTTATTCCCCTACGCCAGAAATGGAGAACCTATATCCACAAGCGAGATCAATGACGAGATGATAAATAATGGACTTTCACAAATAGACGCCATTGGTTTTACATATGGCATTGAGTAAATATCCAACTTAAATTTAAAATGTCTTTATCATACGACAATACATTTCTAATAATAGCATTGACTATCAACACCTATAAAAGTCTCTCGTAGCAATTTTTATTTATCAAGAAACCGGATTACTTACCAAATGATATCTGTTGGATAATGCCGTGGATGGAATTAAAAAACCACCTGCATGGCAGGTGGTTTTGTTTTATCACCGGACTAACCCGAGCTATTTAGCCCCAACGGCAATCATCCCAACGGCGGCGTGCGCGGCGGCACCTTGCGCTTGCTGCCGGTGGACTCGAAGGCCGAGGCGACGCGCAGCAGGTTATTGTCGTCATAGGCGCGACCGGCGAAGGTCAGGCCCACCGGCATGCCGATATCGGCCATCACCCCCATGGGGACTGTGACGGTCGGCACGCCGAGATGGCGAATGGCGAGGTTGCCGTTGGCGACCCAGACGCCGTTGCTCCAAGCGATGTCGGCGGAGGCCGGATTCACGTCCGCGTCAGCAGGGCCCACGTCGGCGACGGTGGGGAAGAGCACGGCGTCGAGCCTGAGCTCGTCCATCCACTCTTCCAGATCCAGCTTGCGGGTCTGCTCCAGGCCGCGCAGGCCGTCCGGCACTGTGGCGATCTCATTCCACGGCTTGAGGCCGCGCTTGGCCATCTTGACGTACTCGTCCATGCCGGCAGCCAGATCTCCCTCGCGGTTCGGCAAGGTGCCCGGATCGTGGGGGAAGATCTTGGGGCCATCCACGTCGGCCAATTGCTTAAGCTTGGGATCGCCGTTGGCGCGCAGGAAGTCGTCGAAGGCCCAGCCGGACAGCTCCCACAGCTCGTCGTTGAGGAACTCAGGGCTAACTATGCCGCGGTTGAACACGGTCGGCGCGCCGGGTCTGTCCCCTTCACAGTTGGAGACCAGCGGGAAGTCCACTTCGATGACTTCCGCGCCAGCGGCTTCCAGCGCCTGACGGGCCTGTTCCCAGAGCGCGATCACCGAGGGGCGGGTATGGATACGCTGGCCAGTCGGGCCGCCGATGCCGGGGTTCTCGCTGGTGCCAGCCAGTTCATCCTTGTTGATAAACATGCGCGGCACGCCGAGGCGCTTGCCCTTGAGGCTGTCAGCCTGGGATCCGAGCTCAAGGTAGGAGGCCGGGCGAACCTCGGAAGCCTTGGGGATCTTGACCCAGGGCTGCATCCGCCAGAGATCGCCACGGGTGTCGGCATCGTCGGCGACCACCACATCGAGCACTTCCAGCAAATCGGCCATGGTGCGGGCGTAGGGCACCACCACGTCCATGGTCGGGGTCAGCGGCCAGTTGCCACGTACCGAGATCACGCCGCGGGACGGGGTGTAGGCACACAGACCGTTGTTGGAAGCCGGCCCACGACCGCTCGACCAGGTCTCCTCGGCCAGACCGAAGGCGGAGAAGCTGGCCGCAGTGGCGGTGCCGGCGCCGTTGGAGGAGCCGGAGGCAAAGGGCGCAGTCAGGTAGTCCGCGTTGTAGGGGCTCTCCGCACGGCCATAGACGCCGCGCTGCATGCCGCCATTGGCCATGGGCGGCATGTTGGTCTTGCCCAGGCAGATGGCGCCGGCGGCCCGCAGCCGTTCGACGGTGAACGCATCGCGCTGGGCGACCAGACCCTTGAACGCCGGGCTGCCGGAGGCGGCGGTCAGCCCCTTGACCAGATAGCTGTCCTTGGCGGTGTAGGGAATGCCGTCCAGCGGGCCCAGGGTTTCGCCACGGGCACGGCGGGCGTCGGAATCTTGCGCCTCTTTCAGCGCATCGGGATTGTGCACCACGACCGCATTGAGTTTGGTCTGCGTCTCGGGGCCGTTGTAGGCATGGATACGGGCCAGATAGGCCTTGACCAGTTCGACCGCCGTGGTGCGGCCGGCTTCGAGCGCGTGGCGCAGCTCGGCGATGGAAACCTCGGTCACTTCGATCATGCTGGATCTCCTGTAAAAGGGTGACGCTGTCCGATATCTGCCGCAAAGCGGACATATCGCAGATGATTGCTTGTGATGGTGGCCGCCGCATTCAGCGCCTTCGACCACCACGCCATCAAGAGATAAAACCCCACCAGCGTGGGGTTTTGACGATCTGTTGTCCCTGCGGATTACTTGCCAGAGGGGATCTGTTGGGTAATGCAGTGGATATTGCCACCGCCCAGCAGGATCTCGCGGGCGGGCACGCCGACAACCTGATGCTGCGGGAAGATCTCTTCCAAAATCTGCTGGGCCTGCCCATCGGTGGCGGCATCCAGCAGCGGGTAGACGATGCGATCGTTGGTGATCAGGAAGTTCACGTAGGAACCGGCCAGACGACCCTCGGCCTCGCGCGGCACACCGCTGCCGCTCTCAACACCGGCGGACTCTTCCTGGGTGCAGAACAGCGGGCCCGGCTGGGGCAGCTTCCAGATCTTCAGCTCACGACCCTTGGCGTCCCGAGTCTCGCTCAGCACCTTGAAGGCGGCCTGGGAGCGGGCATATTGCGGGTCGTTCTCGTCGTCGGTCCAGTGCAGGGCCACTTCGCCCGGGCGCACGAAGCAGCACATGTTGTCGATATGGCCGTCGGTCTCGTCCATGTAGACACCCTCGTCCAGCCAGATGAAGCTCTGCACGCCGAGATAGTCGCGCAGCAAGGCTTCGATCTGCTCCTTGGAAAGGTGCGGGTTGCGGTTCGCGTTGAGCAGGCACTCGGCGGTGGTCATGCAGGTGCCTTCGCCATCGACGTGGATGGAGCCCCCTTCCAGGATGAGCGGCGCATCGTAGCGCGCCATGCCGTGCTGGCTCAGCATCTTGGCGGCCACTTCTTCGTCCTGGTTCCACGGATGGTAGAGACCGCCATTGAGGCCGCCCCAGGCGTTGAAGCCCCAATCCACCCCGCGGCACTCGCCTGCGCGGTTGGTGACCACGGTCGGGCCGCTGTCACGGGCCCAGCAGTCATCGCTGGCCATTTCGACCAGGGTGACGTGGGCGGGCATGATGGCGCGGGCCTGCGCCATAAACTCGGCGGGCACCCCCATAAAGACCGGCGTCGCACCACCTATGGCGTCGGCCACCTTGGCGAAGGTCTGTTGGGCGAAGCGACCGGCTACCCGCCAGTTGTCCGGGCGAAACGGCCAGATCATCCAGACGGCCTGCTGGTGCGCCCACTCGGCGGGCATGGTGAAGCCGTCGGCGGCCGGAGTGGTGTTCATGGTCTTGATGCTCATCGCAAGGCTCCTTGCATGGATTGAGGCCCCCCAATTTACCCGGGAACCTTGAAAAAATAAGAGTGGGACGCAGTGTAAGAAGTTGCGCTCCCATCCATCAAATGAATAGGATGGATTGTCCCATAAGCACGGCGAATAATCCCCCCATGAAACTGCACCAGCTCGACCTCAATCTGCTGCTCGCCTTTGACAGCCTGATGACGGAGGGCAGCGTCACCCGCGCCGCCGAATCGCTGTTTATCAGTCAGCCTGCCATGAGCCACGCCCTCGGCCGGCTGCGCACCTTCTTCGGGGATCCGCTGCTGGTGCGCACCCCGCAGGGGATGCTGCCGACCCCCCGCGCCCAGCGGCTGCACCTGGGGGTGCAGCAGGCGTTGCGGCTGCTGGAACAACATCTAAGCGAAGAGGAGGAATTCGAGCCGCTGCACTCCAGGCGGCGCTTCGTGCTCTGCACCACCGACTACGTGGAGTGCGTGCTGATCCCGCCGCTGATCCAGCGCCTCAAGGATCTGGCTCCCGGGGTCACCATAGAGATCCGCATCCTGCGCGACAGCCTGCCGGAGGCGGAGCTCGCCAGCGGCGAGATCGATCTGGTGCTGGGGTTCGATGAGTACATGCAGGTGCCGGGCTATCTCGGCAAGGAGACCTGGCTGACCGAGCCGCTGGCCGGGCTGGTGCGCGCCAGCATGGCGCTTCCCGAGGAGCGGATCACGCTGCAACAGCTGATAGAGATGCCCCATGTGTTCCACTCGCCACTCGGCACCTCGGAGGCGAGCCTGGACAGATTCTTGCAGACCCTGGGCTTTAGTCGCACCATCTCGGTCAACAGCCAGAGCTATATGTCCGCCGCCGCCATCGTCAGCCAGAGCGACCACCTGCTGGTGCTGCCCAGCATGGTGGCCGAGCTGCTGGCCCGCCACTGGCCGCTGAAGAGCCTGCCGCTGCCCGAGGCGGTGCCCGATTACCACCTCAACTGCGTCTGGCATCCGGTCCATGCCCAGCAGCCTGCTCTTTTATGGCTGAAAGATTTGATGAAGGAGCTGGTGAGCCAGGAGCCGAACTAGCGGAACGAGTGATGTCTGGCTTAGGTAGCACTAATCTTGATACCGCCCCCTCATCCCCAGCCCTTCTCCCGCAAGGGGAGAAGGGAGCGATGCGTCGCCAACTGTGCGAGCGTGGATAACCAGCAAACCGACTAGCCTCATGATGGAGCTCGATCCAAACTCTACCTCGATCGGTTCCCTCTCCCTCCGGGAGAGGGCTAGGGTGAGGGAGAACGGCGAAGAACAGGCTTATACCTAGTGAGTCAAACAGCGCTGGATCAATCCCATGAAGACCCATCCCTTTGCCAAGCGACTGAGAGCCGAGGCTACGCTGGCAGAGCAGCGACTCTGGTTTCAGTTGCGCAATCGCCGGTTGATGGGTCTCAAATTCCGCCGTCAGTTACCGATAGGCCCCTACATAGTGGACTTCGTCTGTGTGGAACAACGGCTGGTGATCGAGGTCGATGGCTCGCAGCATCATCAGCCTGAGGGTCAACGGCATGACGACACCAGAACGGCCTATCTCAATGGCGAGGGATTTCGGGTGATACGGGTGTGGAATAACGAGGTACTGGGCCAGATGGATGCCGTGTTGGCGTTTATTCGGTTCTCATTGCAGTGACTGGATCACCCCTCATCCCCAGCCCTTCTCCCGCAAGGGGAGAAGGGAGCAAACACAGCCCGATGACGATCAATCAACCACTGTGCATACCAGCCTGACAGGGCCCTCAACTGCCGCGCCGATACGATTGAAGGATAAAATGGCTCAACCGGTATGCCTCAACGCATCTCGCTGGCCACCGGCAGATCCCCACGGGCGATGGCCGCCAGCAGGGTGGCGTGATCGTCCCGGGTGCGCTGCCCATAGGCCACGGCGAAGTCGGCGATGGCCTCATCCATCACCTCCGACTTGCCCAGGTAGCCGGCGATCTGCGCCGCATCCCCCGACTTGGCATGGGCCAGCGCCAGCGCCCAGCCGCACAGCTGGCAATACTCGACGAAGTGGCGCGGCTTGACCGCCCCCGGGCTGATGTCTATCCCCCCCTTCATGTCCCGCAACTGGCGCACGTAGAAGTGGCGGCCCTTCAGCTCGCACCAGCCGAGGAAGATATCCGGTGAGCCCTGGATCATGCGCTGACCCCGCACCACCCGCCGCCCCTGGCTGCCACTGTCGTCCGCCGAGGTGAAATAGGGCGCCAGCACCGAGGGCTGCGCCTCTTTGACCTGCAGGAACAGCGGATCATCGTCGTCGGCCCCGGTCAGCAGGATCACCCAGCAGCGGGTGCCCACGCTGCCGACCCCCACCACCTTGCGCGCCACGTCCACGACCCGGTAACGCTGCAGCAGGATGCGCCTGTCCTCCGGCAGGGAATCCAAATAGGCCTCCAGCAGCTCACCGAGCACCTCGTAGACGGGCTCCCCGTCCTCGGTATGGGTCTCACGGATGACGAAGGGGTGGATCTCGCGGATCCTGTGCTGATCGTCCACCAGATCGGTCATCTTGCCGAGCACCTGCAGATGGTTGCGGCCACGGGCCTTGAGGAAGGTGGCCTCGATGCGCTGATGGGCATCACTGGAGAAGGCGTCGAGCACGGTGGATTGATCGATGTGATCATACCAAACCCGCATGAAGCCCATTTTTCCGTATTCCCGCAGCCTGATGCGGTAGCTGGCCGCGATCATCCTGGCCGCCTCCCGCTGGCGGGCGGCATCGGCCCCGATATATTCGGCCGCCACCAGGGCGCTGGCGGCCAGCCGCTTGAGATCCCACTCCCAGGGGCCGAGGTGGGTTTCATCGAAGTCGTTGATGGCCAGCACCAGATTGCGCTCGGCGCTCGCATAGAGGCCGATGTTGGCGACATGCATGTCGCCGCAGGCCTGCACCATCAGGCCGGAGCGGGGCGTGTCGACGAGATCCGCCGCCATGATGGCGGCCGCGCCGCGCAGGAAGGCGAAGGGGGAGGTCTGCATCCTGGCATGGCGCACCGGCACCAGCTTCTGCAAGCGGGTGGCGGCCTGCGCCTTGAGCACAGCGATGGGATCCCGCCCGGGCAGGACCTCCGGCAGCAGTGCATGCGATTCGCGGGGAACCTGCTCGCGCAGCTGCTTGCCGGCGGCGAAACGCTCCGCGATGGAGAGCCGTGGCGAGGTGAAATGCGCCAGCATAGCCCGGGACCTTGCCTTCCTTACCATATCCTTCTCCCCCGCCGTCAGACCTCACATGAAGATGGAAGAGGGAACCGACTGGGGCAAGCGCCGGGAGAAAAAATGGCGCTATAGGCACGACAGAGGATCTAACGGGAGGGCGTCAGGGCGGCCATCAGGTGGCTGACCACGGCGTCCAGCAGGGGGCGGTCGGGGCGGCACTGGGCGAAGGTGATCAGGCCCTGGATGTTGATCTGCAGGAAGGCGGTCAGGGTCGGGATGTCGCTGTCCGCGGCCAGCTCCCCCTGCTCCCTCGCCCGTTGCAGGATCAGCGTCAGGTCGGACTCCAGCTCGGCATAGATGGCCTTGAAGCGCAGGTGCAGCTCCTCGTCCTGCTCCGCCAGCTCCATCAGGGCGCGGGTCACCAGGCAGGAGCCCTGCAGCGCATCGTTCACCAGCTGCTGGAAGTAGTGCCGCAGCCCGGCCAGCGGGCTGGGTCGATCGAAGCTGGCATGGCGCAGCGTGCGCTTCTCCTGCACATAGTGATCGACCGCCGCCAGCAGCAGGCCGCGCTTGTTGCCGAAGGCCGCATAGAGGCTGCCCGGGTGCAGCCCGGTCGCGGCCACCAGCTCCTGCATGGTGGTCTTGGCATAGCCCCTGGCGCGAAATGCCTCCATGGCATGTCGCAGGACCTGGTCACGATCAAATTCGGCGATGCGCATGGGGTCTCCGTTGGCAGGCCTCATCGCGCCTTGGCGATGAGGGTAGAAAAGGGCGGCAAGTTTACCCCAGCGGGCAGGCAAGACCAATCCTGGTTAAATATTCGCTCAAAAAATACTTGCGTGCAAAACAAAAAGAGTCTTGAATGCACGTTCAAGAATCATTCCCGAGGACGATGACCATGGATACCCTGTTTCAACCTTACCGTCTCAACGGCACCCTGACCCTGGCCAACCGTTTCATGATGGCCCCGCTGACCCGCTGCATGGCCGGTCCCGGTCTGGTGCCCACCGAGCAGATGGCCGCCTACTATGCGCGCCGGGCCGACATCGGCCTCATCATCTCCGAGGCCACCATCATACGCCCGGACGGACAGGGTTATCCCAACACCCCGGGGCTCTACAGCCCGGAGCAGGTCGAGGGCTGGAAACAGGTCACCGGCGCCGTGCATGCCAGGGGTGGCAAGATCTTCGCCCAGCTGTGGCACGTGGGTCGCCTCTCTCACCCCTTCTTCCACCATGCCGAGGTGCTGGCGCCGTCTGCCGTCGCCCATGAGGGGACTGTGCCGCGCATGCGCGAGCTGGTCTATCAGGTGCCGCGCGCCCTGACGGTGGCCGAGATCGAGCAGCTGGTCGAGGACTATGCCACGGCCGCGGCCAACGCCATCGAAGCCGGCTTCGACGGGGTCGAGATCCACGGTGCCAACGGCTATCTCATCGATCAGTTCCTCCACCATTCGAGCAACCTGCGCGACGACCAGTACGGTGGCACGCCGGAAAACATGAGTCGCTTCGCGCTGGCGGTGGTGGATGCGATCAGCGCCCGCATCGGCGCCGAACGCGTGGGGCTGCGCCTCTCCCCCGGTGCCTATGTGCATCTGGCAGGGGACAAACGCGACCGCGCCGTGTTCGACCATCTGCTGGCCGAGCTCAACCACCGCACCCTGGCCTATGTGCACCTCGGCATCTTCGATGACAGCCTCACCTTCGACTACCTGGATGGTCGCGCCTCCGACTACCTGCGCGCCCACTATGATGGCCACCTGGTCGGGGTCGGCAACTATAGTGCCGAGACCGCTGCCGAAGCCATCAAGGCCGATCGCTTCGATCTCATCGCCATCGGCCGCCCGCTCATCGCCAACCCGGACTACCTCAGCAGGGTGAAACAGGCCGAGCCGCTGGTGCCCTATGCCGACGCCATGCTGGCTGAGCTGGTATAAGCCGGGAATATAAAGAAAATCGAACCGCGGGTGACACCACGGCCGACGCCATGCTGGCTGAGCTGGTGTAAGCCGGGAATAAAAAGAAAATCGAACCGCGGGTGACACCACGGCCGACGCCACGTTGGCCGAACCGGTGTCACCGGCTCTTCTTCTGACCAAGGATGGGATCCGCGCCCCGGCGCGGGTTTCCAATGTTTGGGCCCCCTCCCGGGCCCTTTTTTTATGCCCGGCCGCCAGCGTCCCTGCCCAAGAAAGCGGTTGCCAGTGACAACTTGTTGGTTATATTGGTTGCTGGTTACAACCAAAAGGACAATGACACATGGATCCCCGTCCCCTGCGCGCCCTGTCACGGGAGCTGGTACGCGAACTCGGCATGCTCTCCCAGCAGTGCGGCGCACTGGCCCTGACCCCCCTCGAAGCCCACCTGCTGATCGAGCTGGAGAGTGGCCCCGCCACCAACCAGCAGCTCGCCGAGCGACTGCGCATCGACAAGTCCAACGCCAGCCGGCCGCTGGCTCGCCTCGCCGAGCGGGGCCTCATCGACTGGCACCCCCACCCCTCGGATGGGCGCAGCAAGGAGGCGCGGCTCACCCGGGCCGGCGAGATCCAGCTGCAGGCGCTGCATCAGGAGATGGACGGCGCCACCGAGCAAGCCCTGGCCCAGCTCAGTCAGGCCGAGTGCGAACAGCTGTGGGACGGCCTGCGCCTCTATCGCAGCGCCCTCTCCCGCGCCCGCCGCCAGCAGGGTTATCACATTCGGCCCATCACCCCGGATGACAATGCCGCCATCGCCGCCGTGGTGCGGGCCGTCTCCGCCGAATACGGCCTCACCGCCGACAAGGGCTATGGGGTGGCGGATCCGAATCTAGACTTTCTCCATGAAACCTATCAGGGTGAGCGCAGCCGTTATTGGGTCATCGAGGGGCCGGACGGCACCATCCTCGGCGGCGGCGGCATAGCCCCGCTGGCGGGGGAGAGCGAGACCTGCGAGCTGCAGAAGATGTACTTCCTGCCCGCCCTGCGCGGACTGGGACTGGGGCGACGGCTGGTGCTGCAGGCCCAGGCTGAGGCGAGAACCCTCGGCTACCGGCGCTGCTACCTGGAGACCACGGCGGTGCTGCGGGAGGCGACCGCGCTCTATGAGTCGCTGGGCTTCGAACACCTGCCCGGCCCGCTCGGCTGCACCGGCCACGACGCCTGCGAGATCTGCATGGTGATGACGCTGGAACAGGGCGCCCGCCATGAATGAACCCATACTGCGATCCGCCGGGATCCGCGATGTCAGCTTCGGTGAGCGCGTGACGCTGATCGAGCCGGTCAACCTCTACGGCTGCACCCTGGCCGACGATGTGTTCGTCGGCCCCTTCGTGGAGATCCAGGCCAATGTGTCGATTGGCCGCGGCTCACGCATCCAGTCACACAGCTTCATCTGCGAACAGGTCACCATAGGCGAGCGCTGCTTCATCGGCCACGGGGTCATGTTTGCCAATGATCTGTTTCGGGGAGGGGCGCCCGATCCGGATCCCGCCAGCTGGGGACGGACTGTCATCGAAGACGGCGTCGCCATAGGATCGAATGCCACCATCCTGCCCGTGCGGATCTGCCGGGGTGCCGTCATCGGCGCCGGGGCTGTCGTGACCCGGGATATCCTGATCCCCGGCACCTATGCCGGTAATCCCGCCCGGTTGTTGCGCGCCTTCTGAGTGCCCGGCACCCCTGACCGACGCCCGAGAACCCCATAAAGCAAAGACCCCGCCGAGGCGGGGTCTTGTTTATCCGTGATCACGGCATCGCTGCGTATCAGTGCTCGCGGGTCTGGCGGAACTGGACGTCAGGGTGACGCTCCTGGGCCAGGCGCAGGTTGACCATGGTCGGGGCTATGTAGGTGAGGTTGTCACCGCCATCCAGCGCCAGGTTAAGCTCGTTCTTGCGCTTGAACTCCTCGAACTTCTTGACGTCTGTGCCTTCCACCCAGCGGGCGGTGGAGACGTTGACCGCCTCGTACAGGGCCTCGACGTTGTACTCGCTCTTCAGACGCGAAACCACCACATCGAACTGCAGCACACCGACCGCACCGACGATGAGATCGTTGCTGATGAGCGGGCGGAACACCTGCACCGCGCCCTCTTCGGACAGCTGGACCAGCCCCTTGAGCAGCTGCTTCTGCTTGAGTGGGTCGCGCAGGCGGATGCGGCGGAACAGCTCGGGGGCGAAGTTCGGGATGCCGGTGAACTTCAGATCCTCACCCTGGGTGAAGGTGTCGCCGATCTGGATGGTGCCGTGGTTGTGCAACCCTATGATGTCGCCGGCGCAGGCCTCGACGGCCTGCTCGCGATCACCCGCCATGAAGGTGACGGCGTCGGAGATGTTCACATCCTTGCCGATGCGCACGTGGCGCATCTTCATGCCCTTGCTGTAGGTGCCGGAGACGATGCGCATGAAGGCGATGCGGTCACGGTGTTTCGGATCCATGTTCGCCTGGATCTTGAACACGAAGCCGGAGAACTTCTCCTCGGTGGCGGCAACGATACGGCTCTCGGCCTTGCGCGGCATGGGGGACGGCGCCCAGTCGGTCAGGCCGTCCAGCATGTGGTCGACACCGAAGTTACCGAGCGCGGTACCGAAGAAGACCGGGGTCATCTCGCCGGCGATGAAGGCCTCGTGATCGAACTCGGGGGAGGCGCCCTGCACCAGCTCCAGTTCGCCGCGCAGCTGGGCCGCCAGGTCTTCACCGATGGCGGCATCCAGCTCGGGGTTGTGCAACCCCTTCACCACCCGCTTCTCCTGGATGGTGTGGCCCTGACCGGTCTGGTACAGGTAGGTCTCGTCCTTGTAGAGGTGGTAGACCCCCTTGAAGGACTTGCCGCAGCTGATGGGCCAGGTGATGGGGGCACACATGATCTTCAGCTCGCGCTCCACCTCGTCCATGACTTCCATGGGATCGCGCACTTCGCGGTCCATCTTGTTCATGAAGGTGAGGATGGGGGTATCGCGCAGCCGGGTGACTTCCATCAGCTTGCGGGTACGGTCTTCGACCCCCTTGGCGGCATCGATGACCATCAGGCAACAATCCACGGCTGTGAGAGTACGGTAGGTATCTTCGGAGAAGTCCTCGTGACCCGGGGTATCGAGCAGGTTGACCAGACACTCGCTGTAGGGGAACTGCATCACCGAGGTGGTGATGGAGATACCGCGCTGCTTCTCCATCTCCATCCAGTCGGACTTGGCATGCTGGCCTGAGCCACGGCCCTTGACGGTACCGGCGCGCTGAATGGCCTGTCCGAACAGCAGGACTTTCTCGGTGATGGTGGTTTTACCCGCATCCGGGTGCGAGATGATCGCAAAGGTGCGTCTCTTGGAGACTTCACTCAGAAATTCAGCTGACATGATTCGACGTTCTTCTATTGAGCGGTGGCCTTGGCCACCGTGGGAATAAATCCGGGCTGCCGCATTCAACTCACGGCACATATACACGCAACAGCACCACGCTGGCTGGCATCTGGCCAAGCCGGTGGAAAAAAGGAGGAGCGTTGCGTTACATGGGTTTTCTCGCCTGAGCCAAAGCAAAATTGCGCGACATTATACCCGCGCGAGTGAAAAATACCCAGCCCGGCTTAGCCCCCACCTTGATGCCGACGAACTGTGCCGGAGCAGGCCGCTTCTATCCGGGCGATCGCAGCGTCCCGGCCACCCCCAGGCTGACTCAGGAGGCCATGACGACTCGGTTTCGTCCCTGCCGCTTGGCCTGATACATGGCGAGATCGGCTCGATGCACCAGGGCCGACAGGCTGCTATCTTCCAGATGATATTGGGCAACGCCGATACTGACCCGGATATCCAAGACGTTGGTGACATCTTCGATTTGCAATGCAGCCACCTGGGTACGGATCCGCTCCGCGACCCTGGCTGCTGCGGCCATGTCGGTGTTGGGCAGCAACACCAGAAACTCCTCCCCGCCGTTGCGACCGACCACATCCTCTGCCCGCAGGGTACGACTGATGCATTGGGCTACCTCAATCAACACGACGTCACCCATGTTGTGGCCAAGGGTATCGTTGACCCGTTTGAAGTGATCGATATCCAGCATCAGCAGTGAGAAAGGCGCACGGCTGTGCTGTGCATGTTGCAGCATCATCTGCGCCTGCATCAGGATCTGGCGGCGATTGAGCAGACTGGTCAGCTCATCCGTAATCGACAGGGTGCGCAGGGCGATTATCCGTTTGACCAGGTAGAACAGCAGCCCTCCCAGCAGCAGCGCCAATATCAGCCTCTGCCACTGGCGCCGTTCACGGGAGAGCTCCGACGTCTGTTGCTCCAGCTTGCGCTCGCTCTCAAGTTGCTCGTTTTTCATCGCCTGATGCGTGAGCTCCCGCTCCAGTTGCACCTGCATGATGCGACGATCACGCAACGCATCCTCCACCCGATGATCTATCTCTATAAACTGCTCAAGCGCCTGCAAACTGGCCTGATAGAGGCCCATCTCCTTCAACACCAGTGACTTGACTCGATAGGCGTAGCCCAGTTGCTTCTGGCTATCTCCCTCTTGCAGGACAGTGATAGCCGCATCGAGGTGATTGAGGGCAAGCTGATGATCGCCCCTCTTGTTCAAGACGATCCCCATCAGCATATCCCGTAATGCCAGCAGCATGGGTTCGAGCCGCTCACCCGCTGCGATGCTGTCATTGACCTGTTGCAGCTTGTCCCATGCCTCTTCGATGCGATCCCGTTTGAGCAGGGCGAAGGCCCGGTACAGCCGCACCTCGGCAACTTCCATCGGTCGCTGCTTGTCCTCATAGTACTGCTCGGCCTGGCTAAGCAAGGCGATCGCCTTGCCATTTTCATTTGTCTCTGTGTAGAGGATGCCCTGGTAGACACGAATAGTGGTGAGCCACTCCGCCTCGTCACGGGCTTGATAGATATCGGAGAGTTTCTTTAACAGCTGCTCGGCCTGCTCATAGATCCCCAACTGGCGATAGAGGTTGGCCATGCTGACCTGCAGGTGCAGGTCCCGATCCTCCAGCCCGATGGACTTATAGAGATCGAGGGAGGCCTGCAGATGGCGCATCGCCTCCAGCATGTTGCCCTGAGCCGAAAGCAGGCCGCCCAAATAGCCATGGGCCTTGGCCTGCCGCCTGACATCCCCCAGTACAGTGGCAAGCTCCAAGGCCTGCTCATAGCCCCGCAGCGCCTCATCATTCTTGCCCTGCCGTTGCTGATACCAACTCAGGCAGATCATCAGGCCCGTCTTGGTCTGCATATCACCCGCATGCTGCGCCAGCTCAAGCTGCTGCCTGGCGAACTCGATCGCCTCATCGTACCGTTCGAGATCCCTGATGGTATAGGCCCAGCACTGCAACTGGGTAATGCGTCCACGCAGAGCAACGGGATAATTTGATTTCTGCAGTGCCAGCAGGTCGACCCTACGTTTGAACTCGTCGAAGGGGAGCAGATCATCTTCCAATTGGCGGATCTCATCCTGCCCCCTCTCCAGCAAGTTGTAGGCTGTAGCTTGGCCCCATCCGGGTGATGCGATGAGCAGCAACAGACATAACAAACGTATCGAGCGCGTCAAAAATTGCGCTCCTTGATTCTGTCGTTGGATGGGGGCCTCCTGGATGCGATCTTAAATAGAGGGTGCACAGCTTACCGCCAAAAATGTGACCCTGGTCACACCGAATGCTAATCTCGCAAACCTGACAGAAACTGGACCGATGAGTAGTTTCCACAGAAGAGTAGACCGGATCCTGACGAAGGATCCATCTGCTCAGGCCCGCTCTGGTGATGACCGTCACCCTGCGGAAACTAGTGATGGAGGGGGATCGCTCGAGCCGGATAGCCTCCCACCACGGCAATGACCGCTCAGGTGGCCATGACCACCCGGTTGCGCCCGCTCTGCTTGGCCTTGTACATGGCCTCGTCGGCGCGGCGGATCAGCTCCCCCAGGTTGTCGTCCTGCGACCGGTACTGGGCACAGCCGATACTGACCCGGATCGGATGATCCTCTGGGACCCCCTCGATCCGCAGCCGGGCGACCTCGAGCCGGATCCGCTCCGCCACCTCGGCCGCCTCGTCGAGCCGGGTCTCCGGCAGCAGCACCAGAAACTCCTCGCCGCCGTTGCGCCCCACCCTGTCCAGGCTGCGCAGCTGATCCTCGATGCACTGGGCCACGGCGGTCAGCACCAGATCGCCGACGTGGTGGCCCAGCCGGTCGTTGACCCGCTTGAAGTGGTCGATGTCCAGCAGCAGCACGCACAGCGGCTTGCCGCTCGCGCGCGCCTGGCTGAACCATTTGCGCCCCTTGGCCTGGATCTGGCGCCGGTTGTGGATGCCGGTGAGCTCATCCGTCATGGCAAGCCGGCGCATCTTGCGGGTGCGGCCGAGCTGATAGAGCACCAGCATGGCCATCACCAGCACCAGCAGCCCGGCCACCAGCGCTTGCCATTGCCGTCGCTCCTGCAGTTGCTTGAGCTTCTCCTCCTGCAACAGCTGCTTGGTCTTGAGGGTCTGGTTCTCCAGCTCCTTGCGAGCCAGATCGAATTCGAAGCGCATCTGCAAGGAGCGCTGCTCTTGCAGCACCCGCTCGAGATCCTGATTGGCACTCACGAACTGCTTGAGGCTGGCCAGCGCCTCCTTGATGCGCCCCTGCCGCTCCAGCACCCTGGCCCGCACCTCGTGGACCCAGGCGAGGAAGCGCAGATTCTGCTCCCTGCCGAAGATCGGCTCGGCCTGCGCCAGGTGCGCCAGCGCCTTGGCCGACTGCCCCATGGCATCCTGCACCATGGCCATCACTATGTGCCAGTGACCCCGGGTCACGGTGTCGGCCCCCTCCCGCTGGTTCAGCAGCGAGGAGGCCTGCTCCAGCTTGCTCATGGCCTCCGCCGTCTTGCCCTGGTTGAGCAAGATGGTCGCCATCTCGATCTGGCTCCAGGCCAGCATCCCGTCCCGATGCTGGGCCTGGTAAAACTGCTCGGCCCGGGACAGCAGGGGCAGGGCCCTGTCATATTCCCCCATCTCGCTGTAGAGCAGCCCCTGCTGGGAGTGGATGTCGATCAGGTGCTCCTGCTCGTTGCGGCTGCGGTAGTCGTGCTCCAGCTCCTGAAAGTAGCCCTCCGCCCGCTCATAGAGCCCCATCCGGCGATAGGCGTTGGCGATCTTGGCCAGCACCTCCCGCCCCTTGTTGTCCAGCCCGAGATCCTCGTAGCGCCGATGGGCATCTATCAGCTCCATCAGCCCCTCGGCCATCTCCCCCTGATAGGAGTACATCTCGCCACGCAGGCTGAGGATATCGGCGCGCTGCCGGTCATCCCCCAGCCGGCGCGCCAGGGTCAGCCCGTCGTCGTAATCCTGACTGGCCTGGCCCATGTTGCCGAGCAGCTGTTGATGGAGGGCCCGGCAGGCGAGCAGGCCGCTCTCGGTGATCCTGTCCTTGCGGGCGCGCGCGCTGGCCAGCTCCTGGCTGGCGAAGGCCACG
The DNA here is from genome assembly GCF_019218665.1 of Aeromonas sp. sif2416. Classification (NCBI taxonomy): domain Bacteria; kingdom Pseudomonadati; phylum Pseudomonadota; class Gammaproteobacteria; order Aeromonadales; family Aeromonadaceae; genus Aeromonas; species Aeromonas sp. sif2416. The sequence continues at coordinate 105,245 of NZ_JAHUXC010000012.1, read as the reverse complement.
ATGCGCCGGTATTCGCTGTCCCGCTCGGCGGGCATGGCCCAGCACTGCAGGCGGGCGATCCGCCCCTGCACGTCCGGTGGGTAGCTGTCACTCTGGGCTACCAGCTTGGCGACCCGCTCCCGAAACTCCCTGGCGGGATGAAAATCGTCCTCCAGTTGCTGCAGCTCCCGGGACAGCGCGGGTTCCGCGAGCAGGGCCTGGGCCGCCTGGGCCGGGGTGGCGCACAACCCGAGCAGCAGGATCAGGTTCATCAGGATCTTCATGCCGGTTCCGTTTCCCCATTCGATAGCGCTGACGCAATGCAGATGCCCATCATATCCCGCCCTGTGGTGGCCGCACAGTCACCACAGGGCGCAGACAACCAGCATCGACTCGCTCTCACTCCCGCTATCTCATTCTTTACAGGAGGAAAATCTGCATCGACTATAGACAAAGCTGGAACGGGTAAGGGCCTATGGATGACATATGAAGAGCTGCGGGAGGCCTATGACAGGCTGCTGCAGGAGAATGAGCGCCTGAAGCGGGTGGCCGAGGATGCCCGTGAGAAGCTGGATGCCGCCATGGACGGCACCGGCCTGTGCATCTGGCAGAACCACATCCCCACCGGCAAGCTCGTCATCTTCAACCGGCGCTGGGGTGCCATGCTGGGCTACCAGCCCAAGGAGCTGTCGGCCCACTTCGATGTGTGGCGTGCCCACCTGCACCCGGAAGACAGGGAGCGGGTGTTGCAGGCCTTCTTCGATCACCTGGAGGGCAAGAGCCCCTTCTATCAGGTGATGCACCGCATGCTCGCCAAGGATGGCAAGGTCACCTGGGTGCTGGACCGGGGCCGGGTGGTGGAGCGGGACGAGCGGGGCAACCCGGTCCGGGTGATGGGGACCCACATCGACATCACCCACGAGAAGGAGTACGAGCAGCAGTTGGCCCAGCTCGCCCACCGGGATCCCCTCACCGGCCTGCTCAATCGCACCGCCCTGCACCGCCAGTTCCCCGGGGAGCACAGGGCCATCTGCTTCATCGATCTGGATGACTTCAAGCAGGTGAATGACAACCTGGGCCACCGCGCCGGCGACGAGCTGCTGGTAGCCATCAGCCAGCGCCTGCGCGCCTGCTGCGGCGACGACATCCGGCTGGGCCGGCTCGGGGGGGACGAGTTCGTGCTGTTGCTGCCCTGGCAGTGCGAGGATCCCCGCACCGGCCAGCTGGCACACCGCTGCATCGAGGCCATCGCCACCCCGTTCGAGCTGCCCAATGGCGAGGCGGTCGTGGGGCTGAGCATGGGGATAGCGGCCATCCGGCCACAGGACGATTTCAGCGGCGCCCTGGCCCGGGCCGATCAGGCCATGTACAGGGTCAAGCGCGGCGGCAAGCGGGGATTTTATATCGCCCAGCCGAGCGGTCAGCCGCTGCTGGATCAGGAGCAGGTGAACGAGCGGGGGCTCAACCACAGCATCTGATAGGCGCGGCGGAGCGGCGTCTCGTCGCCCCCAGTTCCTAGCTGCGCTGCCAGCGCCGCAGCAGGCGGCCACGCAGGCCGCAGTCGAGCAGCCAGCTGTTGTCGAACACCCGCAGGATCGCCGCCTTGGCGTGCCTGGACATGGCGACGGCGTGGAAGCGGGTCCCCTGCTTGCGCCGCTGGTTCATGCGATCGAGCAGGGCATGGGGCAGGCTCTGGGCGATGAAGTCCGAGATCACCAGCACGTCGGCCTTGGCAAAGTCCGGTTGTTCGAGCCGGATCAGCGCCTTCTCGAGACAGGGCACCAGATCGGTACCGCCGTGAAAACTCATGGAGAGGAAGCGTTCCGCCTTGTCGAGCCCGGTCTCGGCGGTGATCTCCAGGGTCGCCACCTCGGTGGAGAACAGCATCAGATAGCAGCCTCGCTGCTCGTCCATCGCCACCTTGAGCAGGGCCAGGAACAGCGCCTTGGCGCACTCCTCCGGGTAGCCGCCCATGGAGCCCGAGGTATCGACACAGACGATGAAGGGGCCGCGCGGCTGTGGCTCCTGCCCGCCCTGCTCCGGGCTGCGCAGCATGAGGCGCTGGCGTGGCAGGGTGCCCCGCGACTGGTAGCTGAGCAGGCGCCGCTCCAGATAGCGGCGATAGAACTCCAGCTCCAGCTCCGGCAGGGCCAGCATCACCGCCTCGCTCGGCAGCAGCCGCATCAGATCATTGGCCGGATGCACCCCCACCAGATCGTCCGGCACATCGTCGGTCTGCACCTCCTCCAGCTCGTGCACCGGCACCGGCGGCAAGACCCGGGCGTCGGTGCGCCTATCCCGCTCGCTGCGCCCCAGCAGGGCCGCGATCTCGGCCAGCAGGGGCTCCTGCTGCAACATGCGGGCATATTGCTTCACCAGCACCAGGCTGCGCTTGTGCCAGCTGCCCTGAGCCAGATCCCAGAGACCGCCGGCGGAGATCTGGTGCGGATCCAGGGCGTCGGCCAGGGTGCGGTTTGCCAGCAGCTGATCCTCTATCTCCTGGCGCTGCTTCTCCCGCTCCGCCTCGGCGATCTGCTGCTGCAGTTGCAACAGGCTGCCCACCAGACTGCCCCGCCACTTCTCGATGAACAGCTGGCGCAGGCTCTCGGTCGGCTGCACCATGATCTGGCGCACCAGGCTGCGGGCATCGCCGGCGAAGGGGCTGTGCTGCTCCAGCGCCTCCAGCAGGCTGGGCAGGCGCCCCACCAGCTCGGACAGGGGCAGCAAGCGATGGGCCTGATAGAGCAGATACTCCCGCTCCAGCGCCACCGGCACCGGCTTGTGGCGCATCTCCTCGCCGAGCTGTTCGCTCCAGCTCTGGATGCGTTTCTTGAGCAGCTTGCCCTGCAGCGGGGAGCGCTTGAGGAATTCGGAGATCTTGGGGGTCGAGGCCAGCAGCAGCGCCATCTCCCCCGCCAGCTCCCCCTCCCCCATGAGGAGCCCGAGATCCATCATGCCGATCTCAAGCATGATGAGCCCTCATCCCGCTATCCCGCGCCATCAGCTGCACAGGCACGGCCCCGGCTTGCTCATTGCAGTCGCGTCACCCATGGTCAGCCTCACGCATCCAGCCTGGGCAGGCGATCCCGCCACTGCAGCAGATCGCCGCGCAGCAGGTCCAGATCCCGGTTCAGCACGAAGAAGCTGTCTTCCACCTGCTGCAGCCAGTGATCGCCGATGAACAGGTGCTGCTGATGGCGCTCGAACAGGCTGCGCTGCCCCTTGAGGGCCTGCTGCACCTTGCCCACCTCGGCGGCCAGGACGTCCAGCTCGGCCTGCCAGGGGGTGATCACCAGCTCAGGGATAGCGGTCCGCTCCACCAGCACCAGAGGCACCGGCTGGCGCTGGATATCCAGCACGTGCAGCCGCAGCTGCTCATCCAGCACCAGCTCGTAGTGGCCCTCCTTGGGGTTGCCAAGCTGCCAGCCCACCAGCGCCTCGCCGGTGGGGTGCCAGTGGGAGAGCAGGGTGCGATCGAAGGTAAGGGTCTCGGTCAGGCGCTCGGGGTCGCCGCCATCGAGCGGGGCCGGCGTGAGCAGGTGAAAGTGCACCTGCTTGCCGAAGGGCTTGGCGTTGAGCAGCGGCAGCTGCATGCCACGGGCGCGGCGGCCGAACCACTGCTTGCGTTTGACCGCCTTGCAGCCGAGCCGCTGGGACACGGCCCCCTTCAGCTGCTTGAACTGCTCGCGCAGGGAGAGCAGCTGACGGGTCATGGCCAGCTGCTGGTAGCCGTAGAGGCGGGAAAACTCGCCGATCATCTCCAGCAGGGCGGTGCGGGAGGCCTCGTCGTGCCAGAGGCAATCCTTGAACAGCAGCAGATCCAGCGGGGCGACCTCGTCGCGACCGTTGAAGAAGGCGCTCGCCTTGATCAGTCGCACCGCCTTCTTCCAGCGTCGATCCGACACGTAGCAGCTGTGGCCGAGCTGGCTGTCGAGCTGCTGGCGCAGTTGATAGATGAGCTCGAAACAGGCGGCGGGCAGCCGCACCTGCTCGATCTGCTCCTGCCAGGCCTCGTACTCCTCCCCCTGGATCTGGATCGAGGGCGGCAGGTTCTGCCTGGACTGGCCATCGCTCGCCAGCATGGCCTGGAAGTTGGATTTCTCCTGCACCCTGTCCATCCAGATCCGCACCAGCATGCGATCGTAGAGCGCCTCCAGGCCGCTGTCCGGCGCGGGCAGCTCGTTGGAGGCGGTCACCAGCAGCCGCATGGGGATGGGGTGCTGGCTGTCGCCGTTGCGGAACTGGCGTTCGTTGATGGCGGTGAGCAGGGTGTTGAGGATGGCCGGGCCCGCCTTCCAGATCTCGTCGAGGAACACCACCTCCGCCTCCGGCAGGTAGCCGCGGGTCAGCCGCAGGTACTTGCCATCCTCCTTGAGCGCCTGGATGGAGAGCGGGCCGAACACCTCCTCCGGTGTGCTGAAGCGGGTCATCAGGTATTCGAAGTGGCGGGCATCGTGGAAGGCCAGCTTGAGACGGCGGGCGATCAGGCTCTTGGCGATGCCGGGCGGGCCCAGCAGGAAGACGCTCTCACCGCTGAGGGCGGCCAGCAGACCGAGCCGCAAGGCGTCCTGCCGCTCGTAGAGTCCCTCGCCGAGGGCCGCCAGCAATCTGGGCAGACGCTCATGAATGGGGACGGCACGAACAGTATTCTGGGCTAAAGGCGGCATAGGCACGATTCCGAAGCTGGGTGGTCATGAGTGGCTGCGCAGTCCGGCCTCTGGCCCTGCACCACTGCAATGGTCTGTTGATTCTGGTCATCCCCGCCGCAGGGCGCCGGGAAACAGGGTTAACATAGCGAATCAGAGGGATCGCATCTACCCGTAAACATGGGCTGGCGTGCGCCGCATCCCCATGACGGCTTGAGCCCGTAGGATCAAACGCAAACTCCGGGGTGCAGCAAAACCCGCGAAAGTGTACTCTGCCCGTCACGATTTACCCCAACGCAGATCAAGAGTGAGCCTTCGCCATGCAAGATCCCCTGCTGGACCCTTTGCGTCAGCGCATCCTGGCCCGGATGGGCATACCGAGCTGGCAACTGAGAGTGCCGACCCTGCTGGGTGACGAGCCCGCGCCCGTTCAGGAAGATAGCGCAGCCCGCACGCCGGCGGTAGCGGTGATGCCCGAAGGCAAGCTGTGGCTGCTGGCCCCCGGGCTGCCCGCCCCGACCTTGCTGGCGGACATCTGCCAGTGGCTCGGCATCCGCACCGACGAGGTCGCGGTGCTGGATCGGCTGCCCGAGGGGCTGACTCCGCCCCGGCTCTGGCTGACGGCCGCCGATGCGCGCTGGCCCGACGCCCTGATCTGCCCGCTGACCCCGGATGCGGCCCAGAAGCGGGCGCTGTGGCAGCAGCTGCGCCAGCACGCCCCCGGCTGAGCCAACCGATCCGCGGCCTGCCGGCCCCTATGCCGCCTTACTCATCCCGGCTTGCGAACTGGTGCCAAGACCATGGCATGGCCGCGGCGCCGCTCGCAAGTACGAATCCGATCCGGAGTTCCCATGTCTGACCCCATGCCCAGCTTTCGCCCCCTGCTCGACACCGATTTCGAGCTGATCTACCCCATCGAGCAGGCCGCCCACCAGGAGCCCTGGAGCCAGGCCAACCTGCTCTCCTGTTTCGGGCCGCGCTATCTCAATGGCCTGATGCTGGTAGAGGGGCGCCCCGCCGGCTTCTATATCGCGGATCTGGTGGCGGGCGACAGCTCGCTGATGAACATCTGCGTTCACCCCGATTTTCAGGGCAAGGGGCTGGGCCGCACGCTGCTCAGAGAGTACCTCGCCCGCAGCAAGGCCAAGAGCGCCGAGGCCTGGTTCCTGGAGGTACGCGCCGGCAACAAGCGCGCCATATCCCTCTACGAGAGTGAAGGCTTCGCCGAATATTGCCGCCGCGCCGACTACTACGGCACCGGCCAGGACAGGGAAGACGCCGTGCTGATGTCACGGCTGTTCGACTTCGGCTGAGCCCTTCCCTCGGCTAGGGCAGCGGCGCATTGTCGATGGCCGGGTCTTCCAGGCTGAGGGTCACCCGCAGCACGGCGTCGAAACCGGCCCCCGAGAGCGGCATGAAGAAGCCGCGGCCGTAGGTGACTCCGGGCATCCAGATCTGCTGCAGATCCACCACTATCTTGATGGGCCGAAGCGGCTCTCCCGGTCGCTGGATATAGACGCCTGGCGGCGTCGCCACCGGCGGGAAGCGGCGCAGTATGTGCTCGCTGCCATCCCCTGCATCCGGGTTGAGCCGCACCTTGACCAGGCCGGCCAGGGTGGATTGCATCTCGGGGGCGCGCCACAGCAGGGCATCTAGCGTCTTGCAGCGTCGACACTTGGCGTGCTCTATCACATAGAGCAGGGGGTAACCCTCGCTCAGCGCCCGTTGCTGCGCCTGCTCATAACCCTCGGCCCCGCTGAGCCAGGGATTGTCCTCCCCGGCCGGAGGCCCCAGGACGAACCAGAGCGCACCGGCGCCCGCCAGTACCAGCAAGATCCCCGTGATCAGGCTCTTGATCCCGACACTCATGGCACACCTCCCTGAACGAATCCAGTCTGTCAGCCCCCATCATGCCTGAGCCAAACCGACTTGACGACTTTGTGATCCCAAGCAAACAGCGCACACTTGTAAGCCGGAATGGTAGAGTTTAAACTCCAGTCCGATTTTTAGTGCCCTCACGGGCGTACAACTGTTACTTGAGGATGATTGACCATGTCGCAGCTTCATCTGGTTCGACTGATGCGTGAGCGCATTGCCCGTCTTGGCAACAAGGCCGCCTTGCGCGTCCAGCAGGATGGCCAATGGCGTGCCATCGGCTGGCGCACCCTGGGACAGGCGATGGACTATTGCGCCCAGGCCCTGATCCGGGCCGGCCACCAGCCCACCGAGATGGTCGGCATCTATGCTCGCAACATGCCGGAGTGGACCCAGGCCGACCTCGGCATCCTCGCCGCCCGCGGGGTCAGCGTGCCCATCTACCCCACCAGCACCCTGGACCAGCTGCGCTACATAGTGCGCGATGCCGGCATCAAGCTGCTGTTCGTGGGCGAGCAGCAACAGTTCGATCAGGCCCTCGTCTTGTTGAATGAGGGCGAGATCAGCCAGCTCGTCGCCCTCGATGGCGGCGTCGATCTGCGCGGCTGCGCGCAGGCCAGTCACTTCCAGACCTTCCTGGTCTCCGGCAACCATCAGCCAAGCGAGCTGGTGCTGCGCGAGCGCGAATGCCGCTACCGGATGGATGATCTGCTGACCCTGATCTACACCTCGGGTACCACCGGCGAGCCCAAGGGCGTCATGCTCGACTTCGCCAACATCGCCGCCTGCTTCGAGATGCATGACAGCCGCCTGGATCTGAACGAGCAGGACGTGTCGCTCTGCATGTTGCCGCTGAGCCACGTGTTCGAGCGCGCCTGGAGCTACTACGTGCTCTACTGCGGCGCCGAGAATGTCTACATCCGCGATCCCCAGAAGGTGATGGAGGTCATCGACGAGGTGAAGCCGACCGTGATGTGCGCCGTGCCGCGCCTCTACGAGAAGGCCTACGCCATGATCCAGGCCAAGGTCGCCCAGGCACCGCGCCTGCGCCGCGCCCTGTTCGGCTGGGCCACCGGGGTCGGCAAGCAGATGGTGGCGACCCGCCAGGCCGGCAAGTCCGCCTCACCCCTGCTCTACGCCCAGCTCGCCCTGGCCGAACGGCTGGTGTTTCGCAAGCTGCGCGCCCGCTTCGGCGGCCGCACCCGCTTCCTGCCGGTGGCCGGTGCCCGCCTCGCCGACGACGTGAACCTGTTCTTCCAGGCCATGGGGCTCAACCTCAAGTACGGCTACGGCATGACCGAGACCACGGCCACCGTCTGCTGCTATGAGGATCAACAGTTCAGGCTGGGCTCCATCGGCACGCCCCTCGGCGGCATCGAGGTAAAGCTGGGGGAAAACAATGAGCTGCTGGTGCGCTCCCCCACCGTGATGCGCGGCTACTACAACAAGCCAGAGGCTACCGCCGAGGTGATGACCGAGGATGGCTTCCTGCGCACCGGCGATGCGGGCGAGCTGGACGCCGAGGGCAACATCTACTTCACCGAGCGCCTGAAGGAGCTGATGAAGACCTCCAACGGCAAGTACGTGGCACCGCAGCTGGTGGAAGGCACCCTCGGCAAGGATCGCTTCATCGAGCAGATCGCCATCGTCGCCGACGCCCGCCACTTCGTGTCGGCGCTGATCGTGCCCTGCTTCGAGTCGCTGGAGGAGTACGCCCGCTCCATCAACCTGCAGTACCAGTGCAAGACCGAGCTGCTGCGTCACTCCCGGGTGGTGGAGTTCTTCGAGTCACGCATTCATGAGCTGCAGCAGGAGCTGGCCAAGTTCGAGCAGGTGAAGAAGTTCACCCTGCTGCCGAGCGCCTTCTCCATGGAGCTGGGGGAGATCACCCCGACCATGAAGCTGCGCCGCAAGATCATCGAGGCCAAGTACCAGAACGAGATCGAGGCCATGTATAGCCATGTCTGAGCACAGCCACGCCTGATCCGGCCTGGCTACACACCAATAAAAAGAGAGGCGCCGCGGCGCCTCTCTTGTTTGCTCTTTTTTGGGTAGCCCCTTCAGCCGAGCGCCCACGCCACGGCGGCGTCGGCGTGAATGGCGGTGGTGTCGTAGAGCGGCACGGCGGCCTGCGCCTCCCCCATCAGCAGGGCTATCTCGGTGCAGCCCAGGATCACCGCCTGGGCTCCCGCCTCGGCCAGCGCCGCTATGATGGCCAGGTATTCGGCCCGCGATGACGCCAGGATCTGCCCCAGACAGAGCTCGTCATAGATGATACGGTGCACCCGCTCCCGCTCGGCCGCCGGCGGCACCAGCACCTCCAGCCCGAACTGATCTTCCAGCCTCCCCTTGTAGAAATCCTGCTCCATGGTGAAGCGGGTGCCGAGCAGCCCGACCCGCTGCACGCCATCGGCCAGCAAGCGCTGGGCGGTGGCGTCGGCGATATGCAGCAGCGGAATGTCGATGGCGGCGGCTATCTCGGGCGCCACCTTGTGCATGGTGTTGGTGCCGATCAGCAGGAAATCGGCGCCCCCCGCCTGCAGCGCATGGGCCTCGGCCGCCAGCAGCCGCGCGGTGGCGGGCCAGTCACCGGCGTGCTGCAGCCGCTCTATCTCGGCGAAGTCGACGCTGTTGAGCAGCACCCTGGCCGAGTGCAGACCACCGAGTCGCGCCCGCACGCCCCGATTGAGCGCCTGGTAATAGCTGACGCTGGACTCCCAGCTCATGCCACCCAGCAGACCGATACATTTCATAACCGCTCCTTTTCACATCGGGTGACGGCCACCCACAGACAAAAAAGGCCCCGAAGGGCCAACAAGACAGAGGGTAAGGCCAAAGGCCTAAATCCAGATCATCAGCACGCAGGCCGCCGTGGCGAGCCCCATGGTTCGGTTGAAACGACGCCAGCCCCTGGCGGTGCGGATGAGTCGGCGCACCTGGGCACCGAACAGCACCCAGAAGGCACCGGTGTAGAGGCCGGTGACGAAGAAGATGCCGAGCACCCAGCCGGCGGACGGCCAGTAGGACTCCCCCGCCAGGGTGAAGCCGCTGATGGCGGAGAGCGCCATCATCCAGGCCTTGGGGTTGAGCAGTTGCAGCATGGCCCCCTGATGGGCCGGAATGAGAGGCCGGCTGCCCTCGGTCGGGCCGCTGGCGGTCGCCACCTTCCAGGCCAGCCAGAACAGGTAGGCCGAGCCGATGAGCTTGAGGCCCTCGTGCAGCAGCGGCAGCTTCTCGAACATCACCCCGAGTCCCAGCGCCGTGGCCAGGATCATCAGGTTGATGCCGCCGACCACCCCCACCAGCAGCGGTACCGAGCGGCGAAACCCCTGGGCGGCCCCGGCGCTGGTGAGCAGCATGTTGTTGGGGCCCGGCGTGCCACAGGTGATCAGGGCAAATCCCGCCAGGGGCAGCAACCAGTTCAGATCCATCTCAACCTCATCGATATAGAGCAAGCCTCCTAATATGCAGAGTCAGCGTCCTGACGACAAGCTCACCAATGCATTTTTTTGCATGAATAATCAGACAGCCATTAATACCAGAGCATCACCACGCAGAGGGCGGTCAGCACTCCCAGGCTGCCGTTGAGTCGACGCCAGCCGCGATCCGAGCTGATCCAGTTGCCGAGCTGATGACCGAACAGGACCCAGACAAAGCAGATAGGGAAGCCGACCAGGGGGAAGATCAGCATGATGCCCCACAGGCTCGGCCAGTAGGCACTGCCCGCCAGGCTGAACAGGCTGATGGCGGAGATGCCCATCATCCAGGCCTTGGGATTGAGGAACTGGAAGCCCAGCCCCTCCAGCAGGGTCAGCGGACGTGCCCGTCTAGCCGGATCGCCGGGGGCACCGGCCACCGCGATGCGCCAGGCCAGCCACAGCAGATAGAGGCTGCCGAAGATCTGCAGCCCCAGCCGCAGCAGGGGCCAGCGCTCGAACAGGGGATAGAGCCCCAGCGCCAGCACCAGCTGCAGCACGGGTTGACCGACGGCCACCCCGATCAGGTGTGGCAGGGTGCGGCGCACCCCGAAGTTGGCGCCGGAGGCGGTCAACATCAGATTGTTCGGGCCCGGGGTGCCGCAGGTGAGCAGGGCGAAGCCCACCAGGGTGACATACCATTCGAGGGTCATAGGGTCATCTCCATATGGCAGCACATTGTATCGGTACAATATGCAGTTCCAGATTGTTTAGGGGCTGACATTCACGCTATATTGAGACAATTCTGCGATCAATGGATTTATTGTCACCATGACAATCTGGACTCCCGACCTCAGCCCCTTCGAGGGGCCCCTCTACCTGAAACTGGTCAAGGCCATCGAGCAGGCCATCGCCGATGGCACCCTGCCCCCCCAGACCCGGCTGCCGACCCACAGGGCGCTGGCGGACCGGCTGGGGGTGACGGTCGGTACCATCACCCGCGCCTATTCGGAGGCCGAGCGGCGCGGCCTGCTGGCCGCCAGGGTGGGCCACGGCACCTGGGTCAAGGAGGCGGGCACCGATCCGGCCAACGAATGGGTGATCCGCAACGAGGACAACCACCGCATCGAGCTGTGGCAGAACCTGCCGGTCCAGCTGGATCGAGCCGCCATCATCAGGCCCATGCTGACCGAGCTCGCGGACGGCGATCTCAACGGCCTGCTCGGCTATGACAAGGAGGCGGGACGGCTCCCGCAGCGGCAGCTGTTTGTCGACTGGCTGGCCGAGCAGGGGATCAACGGCAACGAGGAGCGGCTGCTGTTCAGCCACGGTGCCCAGCACGGCATCATGCTGGCGTTGCTGGCCACCGGTTGCGTGGGGGAGACCATTTTGTGCGAGGGGCTCAGCTACCCCGGCATGCTGGGCAATGCGCGCCAGCTGAAGAACCAGGTGGTGGGCCTGCCCATGGACGAGGAGGGGCTGATCCCCGCAGCCCTGGATGCCGCCTGCCGCCAGCGGCGGGCCAAGTTGCTCTATCTGACCCCCACCCTGCAGAACCCCACCACCGCCATCATGAGCCGGGCGCGGCGCGAGGCCATAGTCGCCATCGCCCGCCGGCACGATCTGCTGATCATCGAGGACGACGTCAACGGCCTGCTGCCCGAGGTCCCGCTCCCGCCCCTGGTCAACCTGGCGCCGGAGCGGGTCATCTACCTCGGCAGCCTGGCCAAGATCGCCTGTGGCGGGCTGCGGGTCGGCTTCGTGCTGACCCCGCCGGCCCTGCGCAACGGCTTCGCCCAGGCGATGCGGCTGTCGAGCTGGATGGTGAGCCCGCTGCTGATCGAGCTGGCCTGCAAGCTGGTGAGTCAGCGCCAGATCATGCCGCTCATCGAGCAGCAGAGACGCATCCTGGCGCGCCGTGGCGAGCTGCTGCGTCACCTGCTGCCTGGCGCCCGCTGGCAGGCGGGCTCCATGCACGCCTGGCTGCCGCTGCCCGAGCCCTGGCGCAGCCAGGAGTTCGCCGAGGCGGCCAACGCCCTTGACGTCGGGGTGGCCAGCGGGGAACACTTTGCTGCCGGCCAGTTTGCCGCCCCCCAGGGGGTACGCCTCAGCCTCAGCCAGCCCGCCACCGACGCCCGGGTCGCCGAGGGGCTGGAGCGGCTCGCCGGCCTGCTGCGCGCCGCGCCGCCGACCAATCCCTTGCTATAAAGGAGTCTTCATGTTCCCACCCCGTACCACCCTGTTGTTGCTGACCCTGCTGCTGGGGGGCTGCGCCTCGCCCACTCACCAGCAGCTGGGCCAGACCCTGAGCGGGCTGGAGGGTGAGCTGGAGCGGCTGGAGGAGGAGCTGGCCGCCATGAACGGGCTCCATTACCAGCAAGCCATCGATGCCCCCGCCGCCCTGCGCCGCTATCTGAGCGCCCCCGCCCCGACCGCGGAAGGGCTGGTGCCAGAGCAGATCCAGCTGCTGGACGGCCCCCTGCTGCGCTATCGTTATCGTCTGCCGACCGGCATGGCCCGGCTGCCCCTGGATAATCCCTGCCTGCGCTACGAGTTCGAGCTGCGCCACCTCGGTCGCCTCGGTCAACTCGATCTGGTCTGGCAGGCGGATGACCACCAAGGCCGCCGTCGCCTCTATCAGGCCGACTGCCGCTTCTCGGCCATGGGGCCCGGCCTGCAATAGCCGTACCGCAGGTAGATGTGACAAGGGGTTGGCCAGTGGCCAACCCCTTGTGTTTAGTGCATCGCCTTATCCAGGGTGCCTTAGAACAACCCCCGCATCAGGATCCCGGCGATCGGCAATGACATCACCAGTCACCCGCGCCTTCTGGCTATCCGCAACCCGATCGGCTCGGGGTCAGAACAGACCCCGCACCAGGATCCCGCCGATCAGCAGCGGTGCCACCAGCCGCCAGCACCAGAGCAGGCAGAACCGCAGCACGGGCGACAGGCCGGCGGGCAAGATGCTGTCCCCCAGCCGCCAGCCCAGCAGCAGGGTCAGCACCAGGCCGAACAGCGGCATCATCAGGTTGGAGGTGAGGTAGTCGAGCAGATCGAAAATCGTCTTGCCAAACAGGGTCAGCTCGCTCCAGGGACCAAACGACAGGCTGACCGGAATGCCGGAGGCCATGATCAGCAGGGTCAGCACCCGGCAGGCGCCACGACGGGACCAGCCCCACTCCTCGGTGGTGAAGCGCACCAGGTGCTCCAGCATGGAGATGGAGGAGGAGAGCGCCGCCACCAGCAGCAACAGGAAGAACACCACCCCCAGCCCCTGGCCGAACGGCAGGTGGCTGAACACCGCGGGCATGGTCATAAAGGTGAGCCCTGGCCCGGCAGTCGGGTCAATGCCCGTGGAAGCCAGCGCCGGGAAGATCATCAGCCCCGCCAGCACCGAGATGAGGCTCGCCAGCGTCACCACCCAGACCCCGGAGCGCAGCACACCTTCGCTATTGGGCAGGTAGGCGCCATAGGTGGTGTGCACCCCCAGGCCAATGGAGAGGGAGAAGAAGGCCAACCCCAGCGCATCCAGCACGCTCTGACCGGTCAGCATGGAGAAGTCCGGCAGCAGCAGCTGGCGCACTCCGGCCATGGAGCCGGGCATGGAGAGCCCCACCGCCACCAGCAGCAACATCATGATGAACAGGGCCGGCATCATCCAGCGCAGCGCCCGCTCCACCCCCTTCTGGATGCCCCCCTGCACAAACCACCAGGTGAGCCCGGCGAACACCAGATGGGTCAGCACCGGCCACCAGGGATCACTGACATAGCCGTTGAACAGGGCGGTCAGCGCCGAACCCTCGCCGAGGTTGAGCTTGCCCATCACCGCCAGCGCCGCATAGCCCACGGTCCAGCCGCCGACCACGCTGTAGAAGCTGTAGATGAAGAAGCCGCACAGTATCCCCATGTAGCCCATCCAGCGCCAGTTCGGCCCCACCAGCCGGTTGAAGGCGCCGAGCACCCCGCGCTGGCTACGGCTGCCGAGCAGGGTCTCCCCCACCAGCACCGCCACCCCCAGGGTGAAGCTGAACAGCAGGAACACCAGCAGGAAGGCGCCACCGCCGTTGGTGGCGGTCACATAGGGAAACTTCCAGATGGCGCCGAGGCCGATCGCCGTGCCGGCCGCCGCCAGCACATGACCGAGACGGGAAGACCACTGAACCTGGCTCATACAACCTCCGGGGAAGACAACATCGAATCGATACTCCATGGGTGAGTGCAACCTGGGTCGCAACAAAAAAGGCCGCCTGGCGGCGACCTTTGCAATGAACATTCAGACAGACTGCGCGTGCAAGGTCACCTCTCTTGCGAGCTAAAAAATCGGCCAGATCGGGCGATGAGGGGTGACATAGGGCGGGTGACTCGAGCGCAAAAAGGGAGCCACAGCCTAAACCACGGCAAGAGAAGTTGACAGCCAATCCTCCCTGCCTCTCCATAAAACAGAATATTGATCAAAAATATCTGCATTTTATAAATTTAAATTTCAATATCAGCCGTTTTATGGATTTTTCGATGCAGTCAATACCGTCACCTGGGATGGCCTGCCCCCTGGCGGCGACCCTGGCCACCAGAGGGCAAACGGGCCTATAGACCCGCCTGCCCCAAGCCGGGTTACAGCAGCCCCCGCACCAGGATGCCGCCGATCAGCAGCGGCGCCAGCCAGCGCCAGCAGCCCATCACCAGGCCACGCCAGTGCGGCGCCAACCCCTGGGGCAGGGCCTTGCGACCCAGCCGCCAGCCCAGCAACAGGGTGAGGGCCAGCCCGAACAGCGGCATCAGCAGGTTGGAGGTGACAAAATCCAGCAGCTCGAAGATGTTCTTGCCAAACAGGGTCACCTCGGCCCAGGGGCCGAACGACAGGCTGACCGGGATGCCGCCTGCCATCACCAGCGCGGTGATCAGGCTGCAGGCCGCCCGCCGCGACCAGCCAAGGCTCTCGCAAACGAAGCACTGCAGGTGCTCCAGCAGCGAGATGGCCGAGGAGAGCGCCGCCACCACCAGCAGGGCGAAGAACACCACCGCCAGCCCCTGGCCGAACGGCAACTGCTGGAACACCGCCGGCATGGTCATAAAGGTGAGGCCGGGGCCGGCGGCGGGATCTATGCCGGTCGCCGCCAGCACCGGGAAGATCATCAGTCCCGCCAGCACGGCGATCAGGCTGGCCAGCAGCACCACCCAGAGGCTGGAGCGGCCCACGCCGTCGCTGCTCGGCAGATAGGCGCCATAGGTGGTGTGGATGCCAAGCCCGATGGAGAGGGAGAAGAAGGCCAGCCCCATGGCATCGAGCACCCCGGACATGCCGAGCTTGCTGAAGTCCGGCATCAGGAAGTGGCGCACCCCGGCCATGGCATTGGGCAGGGTGAGGCCGAACACCACCAGCAGCAGCATCATGATGAACAGGGCCGGCATCATCCAGCGCAGGGTGCGCTCCACCCCCTGCTGTACCCCGCCCCGCACGAACCACCAGGTGAGGGCGGCAAACAGCAGATGGGTCAGCACAGGCCAGAGCGGATCGCCGACGTAGTCGTTGAAACGGGCGGTCAGCGCCGCGCCATCTCCGTGCTGCAGGCTACCCGCCAGCGCCATGCCGGTGTAACCAAGTGTCCAGCCGCCCACCACGCTGTAGAAGCTGAAGATGAGCAGGCTGCACAGCAGGCCCATGGCACCGACCCAGCGCCAGCGTTTGCCCAGCAGCGCCTCGAAGGCCCCCACCACCCCGCGCCGACTCAGGCTGCCGAGCAGGGTCTCCCCCATCAGCACCGCCACCCCCAGGGTGAAGCTGAACAGCAGGAACACCAGCAGGAAGGCGCCGCCACCGTTGGCGGCGGTCACATAGGGGAACTTCCAGATGGCGCCGAGACCGACCGCCGAGCCTGCGGCGGCCAGGATATAACCGAGCCGGGATGACCATTGGGACTGCTTCATAAGAACTCCAATCGATGGGCCCGCCACAGGGGCCCGGAATGGCGCTCAGAGTACGGTCGGGACCGCGCAATCACAACGACGCTTATCTGGCTTAAAAACGATTTATTGGCATCAATAACCAATAAAATTCGGTTATACGCGCAATCCTGCCAACCAATAAAAACCGGAGCGTTTTTGCTCCGGTTTTTATGCTGGTCGCTACTGCGCGGGCGACTAGATGACTCCCAGCTCCCGCAGCCGCTCCATCAGGTAGCTGTGGGCGGTGTGACGCTCGGAGAGCACCACGTCCGGGCGCGGATGGAGGAACAGCGGCAATGAGATGCGGGACTTGCTGGCACTGCCGCCGGTCGGGTTGATGACGCGGTGGGTGGTGGAGGGATAGTAGCCGTGGGAGGCCTCCTGCAGCATGTCACCTATGTTGATGATCAGGGTGCCAAAGTCGCAGGGCACGTCCATCCACTCGCCATCCGAGCCCTTCACCTGCAGGCCCGGCTCGTTGGCGGCGGGCAGTATGGTCAGCAGGTTGATGTCCTCGTGGGCGGCGGCACGGATGGCGCCCGGCGCCTCGGTGCCGTCGAACGGCGGATAGTGCAGCACCCGCAGCAGGGTCTTCTGGCTCTCTTCGATCATGGAGGAGAGCGGGCAGCTGTAGTGGGCGGCGATATCGCTCGGGGTGTATTGCTCCACCCAGGAGAGCAGCTCGGCGGCCAGATCGTTGGCGAGGCGGTAGTACTCCATCGCCTGGGCCCTGAGCTCTTCCGGCATCTGACCCCAGGGGTAGAGGTGGAAGTACTCCTTGAGATCCTTCTGGGTGTTGCCCTTGGCCACCTCGGACACCGACGGCGGGAAGTAGCCATCCTGGGTCTCGCGGTTGAACAGGAAATCCTGCTTCTGCTCGCTCATGAAGAAGCGATACCAGTTGTCATAGATGGACTGCACCAGCTCCCTGGGGATGGGGTGGTGGGTCAAGACCCCGAAGCCGGTGGTGCGCAGGGATTCGGTGAAGCGTTGGGCCGCATCGGGCGAGCGATAATCGACGGTCAGGACTTTCATTGTTTTTGTTACGTGCCAGTTAAAAGTAGGCGCAGTTTACCCTGCCTCCCCCGGCAAGAAAAGGTTGCCGGCGCCACGGCTGCAACAGATTGAAAATACTGATAAAAACATCATGATGGCGAGACTGGCACGGCGCGCTGCCAGCCCTTGTCCTGCCCCCGCTTCCTCTCTAGAATGCCGGTATCATCCCGTCCGGAGCCCATCTCATGTCCCCCAAGATCCTGTTGCTGACCCTGCCTCTCCTGCTCGCCGGCTGCAGTTCGCTGTCGGAGGAGGAGTGCCGCGCCATGAGCTGGTACAACCTGGGCTATCAGGATGGCGAGCAGGGCAAGACCCGGGCGGCCACCCGCGACTACGCGAAAAGCTGCGGCGAATATGGTCTCAAGGTGGACGAGGCCGAGTGGAAGCGAGGCTACGCCAAGGGGCTGGAGCTCTACTGCATCCCCGAGCTGGCCTACAGCAAGGGGCGGGAGGGGAACGAATACCTGGGGGTCTGCCCCAATGACACGACTTTTCTCACCCGGTTCGAGCGCGGCCGCAAGGAGTTCCTGCTGGAGCAGCGGCTCGGCGAGCTCCAGCGCGATCTGGAGCAGACCGAACGGACCATCAACCAGCTGGATCAGCAGATCCGCAATGAGAGTGACAGCAAGCAGCGGGACTACTACCGCGCCCAGCGAGATCGCGCCATCCGCCATTACGAGGGGGTGCGCCGCGACTACAACCGGATCCGCTTCCCGGATCGGGTGATCCAGTTCTCCTTCGGGAGCTGAGCCTCGGGGGAGGCGTCCCCTCCCCCCAACCCACGCAGTCTTAGGACGGCAGCACCCAGCGCTGCAGCGCCAGCGCTATGCCATCCTCGTTGTGATCCGCGGTTACCCGGTCCGCATGGGCCTGGATCTGGGGGGCGGCATTGCCCATGGCCACCGCCAGCCCGACCTGCTCGAACATGCTGATGTCGTTGTTGTTGTCGCCAAAGGCCACCACGTTCTCCATCGCTATCCCCTCGCTCGCGGCCCACTGGGCCAGCCGGTTGCCTTTGCTGCAACCGGGCTGCACCAGCTCGACCGCGTAGGGGGCCGCCCAATCCTGGGTAAAGGGCAGTCCCTGCACCACCTCGCTCACGAAGCGGTGCAGGCGGCTCGGATCCTGACTGAACAGCTCCAGCTTCCAGATGGGCCTTTGCAGCCAGGCGGCCAGATCCTGGGCCGGCAGCAGGGAGATCTTGAGGTGCGCCGGCAGGCCATCCGACCGGCGCTGTATCCGGGCAACATACTCGTCACAGCCGATGTAACCTATGCCATCGTCGAGGTGGAACTGCGCCTCCATCTGCTGCGCCTCGACCTCGGCCAGCAGCGCCGTGAGCGGGGCCACCGCCAGCGGATCGCCGGCCAGGATCCTGTCTTGCGCCGGATCGTAGAGGTAGGCACCGTTGCTGCAGATGATGGGGGTATCGAGCGCCAGCTCATGGTGAACGGGGCGCGCCGTCATGAAGTGGCGACCCGTCACCAGCAGCACCTTGATGCCGTGGGCTCGCGCCTGGGCCAGGGCGGCCCGGGTCGCGGACGAGATCTTGTGATCCCGGGTCAGCAGGGTGCCATCCATATCCAGTGCGATGGCCTGGTAATGACTCATATCTCCTCCAACGTGCGCTGGCACAAAGCAGCGCCATTTCGTTCTATGTCCTGATACCGGCTCGGCTCAGCGCGAGGCAGGGCGGAGCAAAGAGTCATACCGTCCCAGAGTCGGCGCCACGATGCAAGTCCGGCCCGCCATCCCGTCGCCAATCTGTGATCCAGCCGCCGCCCGGGCTCAACCCGGCTCGGCACAGGCGGCCACCCGTTCACGCCGATCCGCCGCTCGGCGCAGCCCATAGAAGCCGAGGGCACAGAGCAGCCCGAAGAGCGTTGCCAGATAGAAGGGCCACTCGGTGCCTGCCAGCAGCACCAGGCTGCCCACCAGCACCGCCAGGATCTCGCTGCCCACCGCCAGCCCGCGGTAGAGCCCCATCGCCTGCCCCTGCTGCTGGGGATGGCTGCGGTTGGAGACGGCAACCGAGGTGGCCAGCTCCCCCAGGCTCATGCCGATGCCGGCCGGGATGAAGGTGAGCGCCAGCCCCCACCACTGGCCCGGCAGCACGAACATCAGCATGCCCGCCGCCATCACCAGGTGGCCGACTATCCCCAGGCTGCTGCCACGCCAGTGGCGGGCGAGCAGCGCCCCCAGCCAGGAACCCAGCATCATGGGCACACTCACCAGCACCGCCCCCTGGGCCAGTTGCACCGGATCCCAGGCCAGCCGCTCCACCAACCAGACGTTGAAGTAGCTGAAATAGAGCTGCACAGCCCCGTAGCTGAGCAGGGTCAGCACGAAGTAGGGCAGCAGGCGAGGTTGCACCAGCAGCTGGCGGGTCGAGAGGGGCACCAGCTCCTGCGCTGGCGACAGCGGTGGCCGATTGGGGATCAGCCAGAGCACCAGCAGCAGGTTGACCAGGGTCATGGCCACCGCCAGCCAGGCCGCCAGGCTGTAATCCCCCGACATTACGGCGGCATAGCCCCCTATCATGGGGCCCACTACCCAGCCCAGGTTCATGCCGATGTTGATCCTGGCGAAGTTGCGCGCCTTGGTCCTAGTAGTGCTCATGTCGGCCGCCATCGCCTGCACTATGGCGATGTCGCCATTGAAGAAGCCCTCCAGCACCCGACTCAGCAGCAGCAACGGCAGGGAACGCCAGGCGATCCCCAGTGCCATCAGGGCATAACCGGCCAGCACGCCGACCAGGCAGATGAGCAGTATGGGCTTGCGGCCATAGCGATCGGACAGTCGCCCGAGCCAGGGAGCCCCCAGCAACTGGAACAGCGGATAGAGCCCCATGATGACCCCGAGCCATACCTTGCGACTCCAGTCCGACGCCTCCGCCGTCAGCATGCCCTGGGCCGGATCCAGCATCAGTGGCGCCAGTACCGGCGACGGCAGACTGAAGCCCGCCACCGCCAGGGTCACCGTCATCACCAGCACCCAGAGGGTGGCCTGCGCCTTGATTCCTTCCATGTTGATTCCATTAAATAAAGTTATTTGTTTATTTATACTGCGAAGGCGCCGCCATTAAGTAAAGCGAATTATTGATTTAAATGGTGCAGCTGCCCATAATGACCCCATAAACACCGGCATCGACAAGATCCTCTTCCGATACCCTGGATCCTTAGCGCGCCTGTCGATAACGAGAGCTACCGAATGAACGCCAGCACCGACAAGATCCTGTTCCTGCTCGAGATGCCATAGATCCCCCAGAGCGCGCCTGTGATAACGAGAGCCACCAAATGAACACCAGCACCGGCAAGATCCTGTTCCTGCTCGAGATGCCATAGATCCCCCAGAGCACGCCTGTCGATAACGAGAGCCACCGAATGAACGCCAGTACTGGTAAGATCCTGTTCCTGCTCGAGATGCCATAGATCCCCCAGAGCACGCCTGTCGATAACGAGAGCCACCGAATGAACGCCAGCACCGATAAAATCCTGTTCCTGCTCAAGACCCATGGCCCCCAGAGCGCCGCCGCGCTCGGCGAGCAGTTGCAGATGACCTCCATGGGCGCCCGCCAGCACCTGATCGCGCTGGAGGCCGAAGGCTGGATTGGATTCAATGACGAGGCCCGTGGTCGTGGTCGCCCGGTGCGGCTCTGGCACCTGACCGAGCAGGCCTGGCAGCGCTTCCCCGACAGCCACAGCGAGCTGACCCTGCAGCTTATCGACAACATCCAGCAGCTGTTTGGCGAGGTCGGCATGGAGCGCCTGATCCAGCAGCGGGAGCAGCAACAGCTGGGCCGCTATCAGGCACAGCTGATCCAGCCGGCGCTGGCCGATCGGCTGGCGGGCTTGAAGGAGCTGCGCACCCGGGAAGGCTATATGGCGGACATGCGCCAGGAGGAGGATGGCAGCTGGTTATGGTGGGAGAGTCATTGCCCCATCTGCGCCGCGGCGCAGGCCTGCCGGGGATTCTGCCGCAGCGAGCTGGCGCTGTTTCGCCAGTTGCTGGCGCCGGCCAGGGTGGAGCGGGAACAGTATCTGCTGGACGGCGATCGGCGCTGTCTCTATCGCATCACCCCGGGGTCCTGAGGGGCCGGACGCCAACAACAGCATCGCATCACCCCGGGATCCTGAGGGGCCGAACGCCGACAACAACATCGCATCACTCCGTCGTCCTGAGGGGCTGAACGCCAGAAACAACAAAGCAGGCGCCGGGATGCCTGCTTTGTTGCCTTCGGGGAGGGGGTGCTCTCATTCCAGCCCGTCGCTTCCCGATAAGGTCGGACGGCTGATGGGGCGGGTGACCCGGTAAGGTCCTTCACCACAGAGACCTGGTTGGGTATCTGTCTTGCCACCGGAAGATGCAACCATCATATCCCTCACGTCCCGGTGAGTGGTTGCGAAGTAGCAGGTATTTTCAGTTGTTTTTGCAATAGTTCACCCTTAATCTAGAAAAAGTGAATTATTAATTGCAACGAGGAACGGAGAATGCTGAAACTTGATCGTATAGACAGGCACATTCTGGAGTTGATGCAGGAGAATGGCCGCATCAGCAACCTGGAGCTGGCCGAGCTGGTCGGCCTCTCCCCCTCCCCCTGCTCGCGCCGGGTCAAAGCGCTGGAGGATGCCGGTCTCATCGATACCCATGTCACCCTGCTCAACGCCCGCCAGCTGGGGCTCACGCTCACCGCCTACATCCACATCTCCATGGACAGGCACACCCCGGAGCGGTTCGAGAACTTCGATACCGCCATCAGGGAGCTGCCCGAGGTGCTGGAGTGCGACCTCATCACCGGCAATGACGCCGACTACCAGCTCAAGGTGGTGGTGCGGGACATGGAGCACTACCAGCACTTCCTGCTGGACAAGCTGACCCACATCCCGGGTGTGACCGGCGTGCGCTCCAGCTTCGTGCTGCGCCGCATCAAGCACAAGACGGCGCTGCCGCTCAATCATCTGGGTTAACCGCCAGCCGCTGCGCTCAGGCACGGCAGCGTCAGCATGCAAAGAGGAGGCCTGGGCCTCCTCTTTTCTATTCATCGACTGTCATGCTCTGACCGGGATCAGACGGCGACCTGGCTGATATCCTGCACTTGCAGCAGCCAGCCGGCCTGCTCCTGCTGGGGCTCGCCGCTCAATCGCAGCCGCTCACCGGCGGGGACCCATTGCCCCTCAGGCAGGGAAACCAGCAGGCTCTCGCTGCCGTTGTCGAACAACCAGCGATCCTCTCCCAACGACTCTATCAGATAACCTTCCATCTCCACTCTGGACTCGGCTTGCCAGGATGGCGCAACGGAATCACGGCTCTCGATGAAATCCCCCTGAACACCAAAACTGGCCAGCCCCCACAGAATGGAGAGCCCGACGATGGATGACTGCATCTTGCTTCTCCTCTCTTTGAAACTGTGAGGCCAGTATGGGAAGAGAACAATGAGCGCACCATGAACAAGGTGGCAAAGTGCAGGCGGGATCGCGAAAAAAACCGGCCAAGGGGCCGGTTCTGTCATTTTATGGCGCCTAGGTCACACTATTTGGCGGCTTTCTCTGCCATTCGCTCGGCTCTTGGCTTATTCATCCACATGGCCACGCCGCGATGATCCGCACAGATCCCCTCATCTGTGATGGCCCGGACCCGGACGCCGTCCTTGCAGATGGCCTGCCAGGCGTCGGCATCATCGATCTCCAGGGAGGAAGGCGGGTGAGCACCGTTGGTACAGGCGCTCAGCAACAACACGAGCAGAGGAAGCAAGGGTTTCATCATAGGGCTCCTGGGCATGGGGATTCAGCGTCCCAGCTGCGCCGCGAGACGATCGCAGAGCTGCTTGAGCTGGGCCAGCTCAGCATCGTCCAGATCCAGTTGGTTACGCAAGTTGTCTGCCAGGCAGCAGGCGCTGACCTCCTGTTGCAGCTGGCGCCCCGCCTCGGTCAGGCAGATGCATTTTTGCCGCTCATCCTCGAGGGAGACGGCCCGGGTCAGCCAGCCCTTGCTCTCCAGGCGCTTGACGATGGGGGTCAGGGTGCCCGCATCCAGCCCGGTCTCCTGGCCTATCTCCTTGAGGCTGACATCATCCCGTCGCCAGAGCGACAGCATCACCAGATACTGGGTGTAGGTGAGATCCAGTCTGTCCAGCAGCGGCCGGTAGGCACGCATCACCGCATTGGAGGCGCTGTAGAGGGCAAAACAGACCTGCTTTTTCAATTCACTCATGAGGCACCTCGTTGGCAAGTGGGCCCAGTATACCCCAGGACCCTGGGGGGCCGAATAATTTGCACGCAAAACAGTTGTCAACGCGCGCATTCGGGACTAGTCTGGTTTTAATTTGCACACAAAGCAAGTCGGCGAGCCCGATCTGCAAACGCCCTGTCGTACCCGGGCCATCGCCCAGGCGGGCAGTGTGACCCACTGTCGCCGAGCGGCACCCCACTGGAGGAAATACCATGAGTCAGCTCAGTCATCAGATCCAACTGCTTCGTCGCCCTAGCGGCCTGCCCACCCCCGCCGACTTCGCCCTGAGAGAGGTCCCGCTGCCCGAGTTGCAGGAGGCTGAGGTGCTGGTCGCCAACCAGTGGCTGTCGGTGGACCCTTACATGCGCGGCCGCATGAGCGAGGCCAAGAGCTATGTGCCCCCCTTCCCGCTCAACGGCCCCCTCGACGGCGGCGCCATCGGCACCGTGCTGGCCTCGCGCCACCCCGACTTCGCCGCAGGGGACAGGGTCAGCAGCATGCAGGGCTGGCGGGATAGCTTCGTCGCCAATGCCGCGCAGCTCACCCGCCTGCCCAAGACCGACTTGCCGGCCCAGCTCTTCCTCGGCGCCCTCGGCATGCCGGGCATGACCGCCTGGGCTGGGCTGCACAAGATAGCCAATTTGCAGGCGGGTGAGACCCTGCTGGTCTCGGCCGCCTCCGGCGCGGTCGGCACCATGGCGGTGCAGCTCGCCAAGCGAGCCGGGGCACGCGTGATAGGCTCGACCGGCTCGGCCGACAAGGTCGCCTACCTCGAGACCCTGGGCGCCGATGCCGTGATCAACTACCGGGCGACGCCGGATCTCGATGCCGAGCTGGCCAGGCTCGCCCCGGAAGGGATCCACGTCTACTTCGAGAACGTGGGCGGCGCCATGCTGGAGGCGGCCCTCAACCACATGGCCCTGCACGGGCGCATAGTGCTGTGCGGCCTCATCGATCAGTACAACAGCGAGGGGGGTGCGAGCGGGCCGCGCAATCTCTCCCAAATAATCCGCAAGCGCATCCTGATGCAGGGGCTGCTGGTCTCCGATCACTGGCAGCACTATGGTGACTTCCTGGCCGAGGCCATCCCCGCCTTCGAGGCGGGCACCCTGCAGGCCGAGGAGACCGTCAGCGAGGGGCTGGCCAGCATGCCCCAGGCCTTCATCGGGCTGTTCGAGGGACGCAACACCGGCAAGATGCTGGTCAGGCTCTAAGCCCGCCATCGGCCGAGAGCACCGTATGGTAGCGGCCGGCGTCCCTTGCCCCTGCCGAAGGTGCCACTGTGGCAAGCAGTTGAGCAGACTGGATTAATGCCCCCGCCCCGACTCGTGGACGACTTGCACAACGGGCCCATCCGACCTAAGGTGGGCCCGTTTTTATGGTGAAATCTCGTCTCAGCAAGGAGCCTCTCGCATGTCTTCCACTCCCTATCCCCGCGTCGGTGTCGGCGTTATCTTGACCAATGCCAAGGGCCAGGTGCTGCTCGGCAAGCGCAAGGGCAGCCATGCCCCCTACTGGTCCATCGCCGGCGGTCATCTGGAGCTGGGGGAGAGCTTCGAGTCGGCCGCGATACGGGAGGTGGCCGAAGAAACGGGCTTCGTCATCACCAGCCCCAGCGTCATCGCCGTCACCAACAACCTGGATACTTGGCGGGAGAGCGGGCTGCACTACGTCTCGGTCACCCTGCTGGCCGAGGTGGAAGGCGAGCCGCAACTGCTGGAGCCGGAAAAATGCGAGGGCTGGCGCTGGTGCGATCCCCGCGAGCTGCCCGAGCCCCACTTCGATGCCAGCCGCCAGTCGATAGCCTGCTGGCTGGCCGGGCGCTGCTATCTGCCACAGCCAGGCCAGCCTGCAGAGTGACCATCGCCTGCTGGCTGGCCAGGCGCTGCTATCTGCCACAACCAGGCCAGCCGGCAGAGTGACCATCGCCTGCTGGCTGGCCGGGCACTGCTATCTGCCACAGCCAAGCCAGCCGGCAGAGTGACCATCGCCTGCTGGCTGGCCGGACACGGCTACCTGCCTGCAGCACACCCCGATTTGTCATAAAAAAGTCACCGCTTTGTCATATCATCCCCCGGTGTCGATGATGACGAACAGGGAGTGACGAGGTGGGGCAGGTATTCATTCAATTTCTGTGGTTGGGTTGTATCAGCTTCGGCGGGCCCGCCGCTCACATCGGCTATTTCCAGCGCACCTTAGTCACGCGGCTTGGCTGGCTCAGCCAGGCCGAGTTTGCCCAACTGCTGGCGCTGTGCCAGCTGTTGCCGGGCCCGGCCTCCAGCCAGCTCGGCTTCGCCATCGGCCGCCAGCGGGCGGGACTGGGCGGCGCCCTGGCGGCCTTCGTCGGCTTTACCCTGCCCTCCTTCCTACTGTCGCTGGCGGCGGCCATCGGCCTCGGCCAGCTGAGCAACAACCTCTGGCTGGATGCCGCCCTGCACGGCCTCAAGCTGCTGGCGCTGGTGGTGGTGGCCGATGCGGTGCTCACCATGAGCCGCCAGTTCTGCAAGAGCCCATTGCAGCAGGGCATCATGGTGGCCACCGCCGCCGCGCTCTGGTGGCAGCCCGGCCTGCTGACCCAATCAGCCATGCTGATCGGGGCCGCCCTGCTCTGCGCCCGGCAGGCAGCACCGGCCAGCTCCCACCCCGTATCCGCCCATCCGCCCCACTGGCCGACCCTGATCCTGTTCGGCCTGCTGTTTGTCGGCCTGCCCTGGCTGGCTCAGAGCCCGGCCAGCCAGCTGGTTGCCGACTTCTATCGGGCGGGCAGCCTGGTGTTCGGCGGCGGCCACGTGGTGTTGCCGCTGTTGCAGGAGAGCGTTGGCCACAGCCTCAGCCAGCCGCAGTTCCTGACCGGCTACAGCCTGGCCCAGCTGGTGCCGGGCCCCATGTTCAGCCTGGCCAGCTACCTCGGCGCCTTGCTGCTGCCGGGCGCGCCGCTCCTGGGCGCCCTGCTGGCGACCCTGGCGCTGTTCCTGCCGGGCTTTCTGCTGCTGTGGGCCATGGGGCCCTGCTGGCAAAGCTGGCTGGCCCGACCCCGCCTGGCAGGGGCGGTGACGGGGATCAACGCCGCCGTGGTGGGGCTGCTGCTGGCCGCCCTCTATCAGCCGGTGTGGCAAGGCGCCGTGCAGGCCCCGACCGATATGGCGCTGGCCGCCATCGGTCTCTATCTGTTGCGGATCCTGCGGCTGCCGGTCCTGGCCCTCGCCGGGCTGCTGGTCGGCGCAGCCCTGCTGCAGATCTGACCCGTTGGCCTGCGCAGCCATAGCGCCAGCCCCATAAAATAACGGCGCCTCTTCGCAAAGAGGCGCCGTTATTGTTTCGCATCCTGATGGCTTACTCGGGGTCGGGCTCGAAATCCAGGCTCAGGCTGTTGATGCAGTAGCGCTGGCCGGTCTCGGTCGGTCCGTCGGGGAAGACGTGGCCGAGGTGGGAGCCGCACTGGCTGCAGGTGATCTCCACCCGTTTCATGCCGTGGCTGCCGTCCTCGGTGTAGGTCACTGTGCCCTCGATGGCCTTGTCGAACGAGGGCCAGCCACAGCCCGAGTCAAACTTCGCATCCGAGTGGAACAGCACGCTCTTGCAGCAGACGCAGAGGTAGTCACCGCTCTTGCGGTTATGGAGCAGGGCGCCGCTGTAGGGGCGCTCTGTGCCCTTCTCCCAGCAGACATGAAACTGCTCGGCGCTCAGTCGATTGCGCCATTGCTCGGGATTGTTGCCGCTCATACTGACTCCTTGCCATTTATCACGGCGCCCAGCATACCCACTCGGACGCCCCGACTCTACCCCGCCAGCGGGAACTGTGATCCCGTTGGCAACAAGACGGCAACATCCGGCACGGCCACTACCCCTTCCTTGGCCAGGGTCGCCGCCGACAGGGCGACCCGCTCCAGCAACTTGAGGGAGTGGGCGCGCCCCACCGTCACCTGCCGCTTGATGTCGTCGGGCAGGAAGGGCAGGCCATCGTTGGTGGCTGTGTCTATGGTCTGGATCCACTCCAGCCCCTCCCCGGGCGGTGGCAGCCGGAACTGGATGTCGTAGTCGCTGGCGTTGAACAGCACATACCAGCGCTCCCCCTCGCAGTCGATCATGCCGATGTCCATGGCGAATGCCTGGCCCATGGGGGAGTGCCAGTCCTGATCCGTCAGCTGATGACCATCGGGATGGTACCAGTTGACCCTATGACAGCTGGTGGCAGTGCCATTCCAGCTGTCGTCGCTCAGTTGCAGGTTGGAGAAGACCCCGGACTCGGCCCGCAGCGCCATCATCTGCTGGGTGAAGGCGAGCAGCCGCTCATCCTCCGGCCGCCACTGCCAGTTGACCCAGCTTATCTGGTTGTCCTGGCAGTAGGCGTTGTTGTTGCCAAGCTGGCTGCGACCCATCTCGTCCCCGGCCAGGAAGTGCGGGGTGCCCTGGGAGAGCAGCAGGGTGGCGATGAGGTTGCGCTTCTGCTGCTGGCGCAGGTTGTTGATCCTGGGATCCAGCGTCGGCCCCTCGACGCCGTGGTTGGAGGAGAGGTTGTTGCCGTGACCGTCTCTGTTGTCCTCGCCATTGGCTTGGTTGTGGCGCTGGTTGTAGGAGACCAGATCCTCCAGGGTGAAGCCGTCGTGATAGCAGAGGTAGTTGACGCTGGTATGGGGGGCGCGCCAGTTCTTCGGGAACAGATCCCGCGATCCCACCAGCCGGGTGGCCAGATCACCCATCTTGCCCGCATCCCCGCGCCAGAAGGCGCGCACCGTGTCGCGATAGCGATCGTTGATCTCCAGCCACTGGCTCGGGAACTGGCCAAGCCGGTAGCCGAAGGGGCCTATGTCCCAGGGCTCGGCAATCAGCTTGACCCGTGCCAGCACGGGATCCGCCATCATGGCCTTGAAGAAGGCGCTCATGGGATCGAACTCCCCCGCCTCCCGCGCCAGGGTGACCGCCAGATCGAAGCGGAAGCCGTCCACCTGCATCTCGGTGACCCAGTAGCGCAGGGCATCCAGCACCAGCCGCAGGCTGTTGGGATGATCCAGGTTGACGCTGTTGCCACAGCCGGTCACGTTGGCGTGACGGTGGTAGTCGGGGCCATGGGCGCCTGCCTCGAAGGCGTAATAGCCCGCGTTGTCGAAGCCCTTGAGCGACAGCACCGGGCCATCGAAGCCGGATTCGGCGGTGTGGTTGTAGACCACGTCCAGTATCACCTCGAGCCCGGCCCGGTGCAGCTCGCGCACCATGGTCTTGAACTCGGTCACCGCCTCCCCCGTTCCATAGCGCGGCTCGGGGGCGAAGAAGGCGATGGGGTTGTAGCCCCAGTAGTTGGTGAGCCCCAGCTGCTCCAGCCTCGGCTCGGACATGAAGGCGGCCACCGGCATCAGCTGCACCGAGGTGATGCCGAGGGAGCTGAGGTGCTCGATCATCAGCGGATGACTGATGCCGAGGTAGCTGCCGCGCAGCGCCGCCGGCACGCCCGGGTGCTGGCGGGTGAAGCCCTTGACGTGGGTCTCGTAGATGACGACGCGCTCCGGCGGGATGCCGGGCTTGCCGACCCCCTGCCAGTCGAAGTCGTCAGCCACCACCACCGACTTGGCCACCATGGCCGCGCTGTCCCCCTGATAGAGCTTGTCATCCCAGTGGGTCGCCCGGCTGAGCGCCTTGGCGTAGGGGTCGATCAGCAGCTTCTCGGGATCGAACAGCATGCCCTCCTGGGGCGTGCCATGGACCCGGTAGCCGTAGCGCTGGCCGGCCTTGACGCCGCGCACATAGCCGAATCGGTATTGACCGCGCCGGCCGGGCAAGGCCAGCCGGGCGAGCTCCTGCTCCTGCTCGTCGAACAGGCAGAGTTCCACCTTGTCCGATTGGGGCGCCCAGACGCAGAAGTGACAACCTGTCTCGTCGAGCAGGGCCCCCAACGGGTGGTCCTGCCCTTTTTCCATTGCAAACATCAGGACTCCTGTTTGATGAACAAGGTCGCGAGCGGCGGCAGATCCAGCACTATGCTCTGCGCCATCCCCTGCCAGGGGGTCGGCTCGGCGACGAAGGTCAGACCCACATCATAGTTACTGCCCCAGTAATGCTCGCTGTCGGTATTGAGCACCACCCGATAGTGGCCCGCCGCCGGCACCCCGAGCCGATAGGCGAGGCGCGGCACCGGCGTGAAGTTGCAGGCCACCATGATGGGATTAGCGCCCTGCTTGTCGGCCCGCAGCCAGGCGAAGACGCTGTTGTCCGCATCGTTGTGATCCAGCCAGCGGAAGCCACGCTGTTCATAATCGCCCTGATACAAGGCAACTTCATGACGATAGAGCCGGTTGAGATCGCGGATCAGCCGCTGCTGACCGCCGTGCTTGGGATACTGCAGCAGGTGCCAGGGCAGCTGGGCGTCGTGATTCCACTCGTTGCTCTGGGCGATCTCGGTGCCCATGAAGTTGAGCTTCTTGCCGGGATGACCATACATGAAGCCCATGTAGGCGCGCAGGTTGGCGGCCTGCTGCCACTCGTCCCCCGGCATCTTGTAGAGCAGGGAGTGCTTGCCGTGCACCACCTCGTCATGGGACAGCGGCAGGATGAAGTTCTCGTCATAGTGATACACCATGGAGAAGGTCATGTCGTTGTGGTGATAGCGGCGGTACACCGGCTCCTTCTGCATGTAGCTCAGGGTGTCGTGCATCCAGCCCATATTCCACTTGAAGCCAAACCCCAGCCCGCCGAGGAAGGTGGGGCGAGAGACACCGGCGAAGGCGGTGGACTCCTCGGCGATGGTCATGGTGTGGGGATACTTGCCGTACACCTCTTCGTTGGTCCACTTCAGCAGGCTGATCGCCTCGTAGTTGTGGTTGCCACCGTCGACGTTCGGCACCCACTCGCCGGCATTGCGGGAGTAGTCCAGGTAGAGCATGGAGGCGACAGCATCCACCCGCAGGCCGTCGATGTGGAACTTGTCGAGCCAGAACAGGGCGCTCGCTACCAGGAACTGGCGCACGTTGTTGCGGCCAAAATCGTAGATGTAGGAGTTCCAGTCCGGGTGCCAGCCACGGCGCGGATCCTCGTACTCGTAGAGCGGCGTGCCGTCGAAACGGGCAAGGCCGTGGGCATCCGACGGGAAGTGGGCCGGCACCCAGTCCAGGATCACACCGATGCCGGCCTGGTGGCACTGGTCGACGAAATACTTGAAGTCATCGGCGCTGCCGTAGCGACTGGTGGGCGAGAACATGCCCACCGGCTGGTAGCCCCAGGAGCCGCTGAAGGGGTGCTCGGAGACCGGCATCAACTCGATATGGGTATACCCCATCTCGGTGACGTAGTGGACCAGCTCCACCGCCAGCTCGCGCCAGCTCAGGCTGTCGCCGTTGGGATGGCGCTTCCAGGAGCCCACGTGCAGCTCATAGATGGAGAGCGGCTGCTCCCGCTTGTCGGTGCGCTGGCTCTCGCGCCAGGCGGCATCCTGCCAGCCGTACTGCTCGTGGTCATAGATGACGGAGGCGAAGGACGGATACTGCTCGCAGTAGAAGCCAACCGGATCGCTCTTGTGGGGCAGCCGATGGCCGGCCGGATCCTTGAGCTCAAACTTGTAGCGATCCCCCGCCTTGAGGCCGGGTACAAACAGCACCCAGTGACCACACTGGCTGCGCTGCATCGGGTGGCGGCGACCGTCCCAGAAGTTGAAGTCGCCGATCAGGCTCACCGCAGTGGCGCTCGGCGCATAGACGGCGAAGCGCACCCCTTCCACCCGCTGACCGAGGTGCTCCACGGTGCGCAGTTGGGCGCCCAGGGTGTGATAGAGGTTTTCCGGCTGGAACGTCAGCTCCGCCAGTCCCTCCCAGGCGGCAGCCTGAAACTGATAGGGGTCGACACACTCGGTGCTGGCATCGGGGTAGCTGGCGATCAGCTGATAAGGGAAGGGGTTCTTGCGACGGGTGAAAACAGTTTCAAAAAGGCCCGCTTCATCGGCGGCAGTCAGGGTGGCAACCAGCTTGCCGGACTTGAGATCCTGGACGCGGACCTCGAGGGCATCGGGCAACCAGGCGGTCAGTTTCAGGCCTGGTCCATCCGGGTTAGCCAGCAGGCCTAGATGGGAGAAGGGATCGGCACAGCGGGCGGCAACCAAACGTTCAACGGGCATCGACATTTCCTTTCATGGCTGAACACCCACTCCGGCCGAAGCCGGAGTGGGTGAGAGTGAGTCACAGGTTGGCGACAGTGGCTCAACGACTGGCCTCATCACGGGCCTGGCTCATCTTGCCTGCCAGCACCTTGAGTGCCTCATCGGCAAAAATATCTTCCAGATCCTTAGAGAGCTTGCGACGCCAGTTCGGGTACTCATAACTGGTGCCCGGCACGTTGACCGGCTTGTCCATCTCCAGCCAGTCTTCCAGCTGGGTGCTGAACAGGGCGCAGCTGCCACGAGACATGTGCAGCTGCAGGCCATGGTTGAGCTCGGTGTTCATGCCGACCCAGTTCACATCATGGCTGATGTTGCCAGAGATGACGCCATGGGCATGCAGGCTGTCGAGGATCCGCTGCTTGGCCTGATGACGATCAGCATACAGTGTCTTCAGAACGTCTTCATCCGGATACAATCCCAGCTCGCGACCCAACGCCAGATCGTCGCAATGCCAGAACCCCTTCAGGGTCGGCATGTCGTGGGTGGTCAGCGCCGACATCGCCTGCTCGGTGTAGTGCGCCGGCGAGATGAAGCCACCGTCGGCCTTGGAGCGTTCGAAGAAGAACACCTTGTAGGAGTGCACGCCGTTCTCTTTGAGGGTGACGTCTATGCCTTCCGGCACTGTGCCGAGATCTTCCCCGATCAGCAGACACTGATTGCGGTGGGATTCGAGCGCCAGGATCCCCAACAGATCGTCGACCGGATAATAAATGTAGGCCCCCTTGGCGGCGGACTCTCCGGGCGGTACCCACCACAGACGCAGCAAGGCCATCACGTGGTCGATGCGCAGCGCCCCGCAGGAACGCATGTTGGCACGGAACAGGTCCACCATCGGCTGATAAGCCGCCTCAAACAGCTGGCTCGGGTTCATCGGGGGCAGGCCCCAGTTCTGACCGAGCGGGCCCAGGATGTCGGGTGGCGCGCCGACCGAGGCCTTGGGGCAGTAGAGATCCCGGTTGGCCCAGATCTCGGTGGATCCTTCGGAGACACCCACCGCCAGATCCCGGTAGATCCCCATCACCATGCCGGCCGCCTTGGCGCGGGCATCCGCCTGCGCCAGCTGTTCGTCCGCCAGGAACTGCAGGTAGAGATAGAAGTTCACATCCTGGCTGTGATCGGCCATCCAGGCCGCCACCTCGGGGTTGTGATAATCGCGGAAGGCATCGGGCCACACCGGCCAGCCCCAGGCGTTTTCGCCCTTGGCATAGAAGTGCGCCTGCAGTGCATCGAACGCCGCCTGCTGTTGCAGGCTGTCGCCGCCGGCGGCCACGAAACGCTCAAACTCGGCCTGGCGTACGGCACCCAGGCTGGCCTGGTCGAACACCTGGCGCAGGATGCCGAGCTTGGTCTCGATGACACCGGTGTAGTCCACGCTCTCCTTGGCCCGCAGGGCGGCAAGGTGCTGCTGGAACGCCGGATTGGCGACTTCCGCCTTGAGGCTGTCGTTGGCCAGAAACTCGGGCACCGCCTCCACGTCGATATAGGCCAGATTCAGCCAGCGACGGGAGGAGGGACTGTAGGGGCTGGCGCTCTCCGGATTGGCCGGATAGAGCGCATGGATGGGGTTCAGGCCGACGAAGTGGGCCCCCCAGGCGGCAGCCTTCTCAACCAGCTGGCCGAGATCGCTGAAGTCCCCCATGCCCCAGTTGTGGCGGCTGCGCAGGCAATAGAGCTGCACGCTCGGGCCCCACACCTTGCGGCCATTGGCGATGGGAGCCTGCTTGTAACAGGATTTGGGCGCGACTATGAGGCGCATGCTGGCCAGCGGCTCGTCATTGCCCTCTTCCAGCAGGGTCAGCTGGTGATAGCCCAGCTCGGGCTGCACCGCCAACGCCACGCGATAGGCCTGGCACTCCATCTCTTCAAATTCGGCGACGCCGACCAGTTCACCCTCGATCGGCGTGATCTGGCCCGTCAGGAGCGCGCCCTGCTCCAGGCTGAGTTGCCAGTGAAGGGCGTCGTTGACGAACTCGATGGGCAGACGGACTTCAAGGCTGATGGGTTCGCCGCTGCGCACCACCATCACGGGATCCAGTGGACGCAACCAGTGCTGGCGATACTCTTGCTCAAGCTGTTCGCTCAGGGCGGGCTCGTCATCGACGCGGTAACCCATGGCGCCGAGCATGGCGGCCTTGCTCTCTTCGGATACCAGAGCCGGCTGGCCCCAGGCATCAACATACTCGCTGGCAATACCTTTGGCGGCAGCCAGCTGTTCAATCAGGGTGGTCATAGTTTGAGAATTCCCGCTGTGGATTCTATCTATATGATTAATTTTTATGGGTGGTACTTGAACAGTGGCTCTTTGGCCATGCTAAACCGCGCACATTTTTACATATCTCCCTGGCTGGATGTGTGACCAGACAGGCACTATTGTTGATCTCTGTGACGCGAACCAGCCGATGACACTTTCGACAAAAGTTGGTAGTCAGTTACATAAACCGAAAATAAATTTCACAGTTTTTCATGATATAGCGCAATTTCGCGCAGATTGTTGGTTGACTCACGGGTGAGTTCTAGTAAATTTACAAACGGAATTTTCTTTGACTACTGAACAGTTAGGTAACCAATTATGACTATCAAAGTAGGTATTAACGGTTTTGGCCGCATCGGCCGTTTCGTCTTCCGTCTGGCCGCTGAGCGCAACGACATCGAAGTGGTTGGTATCAACGACCTGATCGACGTTGACTACATGGCTTACATGCTGAAGTACGACTCCACTCACGGCCGCTTCAATGGCACCGTTGAAGTCAAAGACGGCAACCTGGTTGTCAACGGCAAAACCGTACGTGTTACCGCTGAACGTGACCCGGCAAACCTGAAGTGGGATGCCATCGGTGTTGACGTTGTTGCCGAAGCCACCGGTCTGTTCCTGGACGACGCGACTGCTCGTAAGCACATCGCTGCCGGTGCCAAGAAAGTCGTACTGACTGGTCCGTCCAAAGACGCTACCCCGATGTTCGTCATGGGTGTTAACGACTCTACCTACGCTGGCCAGGACATCGTTTCCAACGCTTCCTGCACCACCAACTGCCTGGCCCCGATCGCCAAGGTTCTGAACGATACCTTCGGTATCGAATCCGGCCTGATGACCACCGTCCACGCTACCACTGCTACCCAGAAGACCGTTGATGGTCCGTCTGCCAAAGACTGGCGCGGTGGCCGCGGTGCGGCTCAGAACATCATCCCGTCCTCTACCGGTGCTGCCAAGGCTGTTGGCGTCGTTATCCCGGAACTGAACGGCAAACTGACCGGTATGGCTTTCCGCGTACCGACTCCGGACGTGTCTGTTGTTGACCTGACCGTCAACCTGAAGAAAGCCGCTACTTACGCTGAAATCTGCGCAGCCATGAAAGCAGCCTCCGAAGGCTCCATGAAGGGCGTGCTGGGCTACACCGAAGATCAAGTGGTTTCCACTGACTTCCTGGGTGAGCGTCAGACTTCCGTGTTCGATGCCAAAGCTGGTATCGCACTGAACGACAAGTTCGTTAAAGTTGTATCCTGGTACGACAACGAAATGGGCTACTCCAGCAAGGTTCTGGACCTGATCGCTCACATCTCCAAGTAATTTGGGATGCGCAATCAAGTAGCTTGAAAAAAGGCGGCCATTGGCCGCCTTTTTGTATTCTGGATCCGCCGACCTCTTCCTTGAATGTGCGCTAGCACAGGAGTCTTCATGCAACCGACACGCACTCTGACCGCCCACTGCAGCCTCAGCCACGAGACGGGCCAACCCTTGCTCTCTATCGACAATGGTTACGCCAAGGCCGAGATCAGCCTGTTTGGCGCCCATGTGCTGAGCTATCAGCGCCACGGCGAGCCCGCCTCCCTTTGGCTCAGCGACAAGGCCGTGCTGGATGGCAGCAAGCCCATCCGCGGCGGCATTCCGCTCTGCTGGCCCTGGTTCGGCCCCGCCCCCGCGCGCGTTGGCAGCGGCAAACCTGCCCATGGCTTCGCCCGCACCAGCCTGTGGACGCTGGATGGCGTCTCCGACCACGAGGAGGGCACTCTGGTG
Source organism: Aeromonas sp. sif2416 (assembly GCF_019218665.1). Classification (NCBI taxonomy): domain Bacteria; kingdom Pseudomonadati; phylum Pseudomonadota; class Gammaproteobacteria; order Aeromonadales; family Aeromonadaceae; genus Aeromonas; species Aeromonas sp. sif2416. The sequence continues at coordinate 69,950 of NZ_JAHUXC010000012.1, read as the reverse complement.
CACCTCTCCCTGACCGACAGCGATGCCAGCCGCACCCTCTGGCCCCACCCCTTCGAGCTGGATCTGGATGTGCTGGTCGGCAAGGAGCTCTCCCTGGTGCTGACCACCCGCAACACCGGGCAGGAACCCCTCGTCTACAGCGGAGCCCTGCATACCTATCTGCAGATAAGCGCGCCAGAGACCGTCAGCGTGACCGGTCTGGGCGAACCCTACCTGGACAAGGTGGTCGGCGGCCAGCACGCGCAGCAACAGGGTTCCCTGACGCTCTCAGGCGCCCTGGATCGCATCTATCTGGACGCAGAGACCACAGTTGTCGTCCAGGATGGGGATCATCGCATCGGGGTGACCAGCGGCAATCACGACAGCGTGGTGGTGTGGACCCCCTGGCTGGAAGGAGCCACCGCCATGGCCGACATGAGCGATGACGGCTATCGCACCATGCTCTGTGTCGAGACCGCCATCACCGATGAGGTCGGTGTCACGGTCGCCGCTGGCGAGGAACACAGCCTCTCCACCGTGATCATCTGATCCCAAGGAACCGCGGCGCGTCATGTGCCCCTGCTGCGAGCGACAGCAATAACAAGAGAGGGCACCCATTGGGTGCCCTCTCTACATGCGATGCCTTAATGGATCAGGCATTGCCCTGGGTCTTGAGCCTGAGCTCGGCGGCAAAGTTCAGCATCCGATCGAGCGGGATCAACGCCTTCAGCCGCAGCGCTTCATCGACCAGGATCTCGTGGCGTTCGGCACCATCGGTCAGGGCCTCCTTGATCGCCACCAGGCCATTCATCGCCATCCAGGGGCAGTGGGCACAGCTGCGGCAGGTGGCACCATCGCCCCCGGTCGGTGCCTCGACCATCTCCTTGTCCGGACAGGCCTGCTGCATCTTGTAGAAGATGCCGCGATCGGTGGCCACGATCAGCTTCTGCTGGGGCAGCTCCCTCGCCGCCTTGATCAGCTGGCTGGTGGAGCCCACCGCATCGGCCAGCTCGATGACCGAGGCCGGTGACTCCGGATGGACCAGCACGGCCGCGTCCGGGTTCTGGGCCTTAAGCTCGCGCAGGGCCTTGGCCTTGAACTCATCGTGCACTATGCAGTGACCCTGCCAGCGCAGCATCTCGGCCCCGGTCTGCTTCTCGATGTAGGCCCCGAGGTGTCTGTCCGGGCCCCAGATGATCTTGTGACCCTGGCTGTCGAGATGCTCAACGATCTCCAGCGCAATGCTGGAGGTCACCACCCAGTCGGCGCGCGCCTTGACCGCCGCCGAGGTGTTGGCATAGACCACCACTATGTGGTCGGGGTGGGCATCGCAGAAGGCGGAGAATTGGTCGATGGGGCAACCCAGATCGAGGGAACACTCCGCCTCCAGGGCCGGCATCAGCACCCGCTTGTTAGGACTCAGGATCTTGGAGGTTTCCCCCATGAAACGCACCCCCGCCACGATCAGGGTCTGGGCCGCGTGATCCCGGCCGAAGCGCGCCATCTCGAGGGAGTCACCGACGAAGCCACCCGTGGCCTCGGCCAGCGCCTGGATCTCGGGGTCCGTGTAATAGTGGGCTATCAGTACCGCCTGACGCGATTCGAGCAGGGCCTTGATCTCGGTGATCAGGGCCGCTTTCTGTTCGCTGGTCAGCGGAGCCGGCTTGGCCGGAAAGGGGTAGTCCATCTCGATAGCCGGAGGGACACTGCTCAGTGCATTGCTCATTGCGACTGTTCCATCAACGCTTGGAAAGGCAAAAATTATAACCAGAAGCCGAGCGCAAGCCCACCAACAAATCTGGCGAGATACAAGTGCCTAAATAGGTTCGTGAATTTCTCGGCCGCGCCGGTGGCCGGCAGGCGCTGGATGCAAAAAAGCCCGCTATGCAGCGGGCTCTTGGCGTTCTATCACAAGCGGTCGGCTCGAAATATGGTGGTCGTTACTGGGCTCGAACCAGTGACCCCCTCCTTGTAAGGGAGGTGCTCTCCCAGCTGAGCTAAACGACCTGGGATATGGCTAAATGATGGTGGGTCGTGCTGGATTCGAACCAGCGACCAATTGATTAAAAGTCAACTGCTCTACCGACTGAGCTAACGACCCATCTATATCATTTTTTACAAACTTGGTGGTCGTTACTGGGCTCGAACCAGTGACCCCCTCCTTGTAAGGGAGGTGCTCTCCCAGCTGAGCTAAACGACCTGGGATATGGCTAAATGATGGTGGGTCGTGCTGGATTCGAACCAGCGACCAATTGATTAAAAGTCAACTGCTCTACCGACTGAGCTAACGACCCATCTATATCATTTTTACAAACTGGTGGTCGTTACTGGGCTCGAACCAGTGACCCCCTCCTTGTAAGGGAGGTGCTCTCCCAGCTGAGCTAAACGACCTGGGATTCTGTGTTGCCACATTGGTGGGTCGTGCTGGGTTCGAACCAGCGACCAATTGATTAAGAGTCAACTGCTCTACCAACTGAGCTAACGACCCCCACCTTCACCTGACACTGCTCACCTTCGGCAAACAGCTCTAACGCTTTACTCACAAAACTGGTGGTCGTTACTGGGCTCGAACCAGTGACCCCCTCCTTGTAAGGGAGGTGCTCTCCCAGCTGAGCTAAACGACCTGGGAATTCTGTCTTCACCCTGAGTGAAGAAATGGTGGGTCGTGCTGGATTCGAACCAGCGACCAATTGATTAAAAGTCAACTGCTCTACCGACTGAGCTAACGACCCTCACCACGACCAGGTCCGACTGCATTACTGCACCGGCTCTGACGGCGGCCTATAATACGGATTTATCATCCTGGCGCAATAGAAAATTCTTAAATTAAATCTGTTTGTTCACTGCGCATACAACGCGGCGTCGTATTTACAAGACTGTTACGAAAACAGTGACCTACAGCAATACTACAACTTGCTCAGGCTCTGCTTGGCCAGCTGGGCCGGTGAGGTGTTGGGGTAACCCTTGATCACCTGTTCATAGAAGGTCTTGGCTTCCGCTTTCTTGCCATCGAGCTGTGCCAGCATGCCGAGTTTCAGCAGAGCATCGGCCCGCTTTGGCGACTTGCTGTACTTGTTCGCCACCGTGGAGAACTGGGCCGCGGCGCCACTCCTGTCACCCTTGTTGAACATCAGCTGACCGAGCCAGTAATGGGCATTGGGCACGTAGCTGGAGCTCGGGTACTGCTTGATGAACCCTTCGAAGGCGGGAATGGCCTTGTCGTAGTTCTTCTCCTTGAGCACCATGTTCACGGCAGCATCGTAGGCCTGGTTCTCGTCCTGATTGGTCGAGTAATTGGCCGCAGCTGCGGGGGCCGGGGCGGCCGCAGCGGAGGCTGCAGACGCAGCGGCAGGCTGGCTGTTGGCCACCTTGTCGAGCTCCTGATACAGCTGGCGCTGACGCTCTTGCGACTGCTCCATCTGATAGGTTTGCTGCTCCAGCTGACCACGCAGTTCGGAGACTTCCCCTTGCAGCGAGTCGACTTGCTGCTGCAGCTCGGCCTGCAGACGCAGACGGGCATTGAGGGTGCGCTCCAGCAAGGCAACTCGGTCTTCCAGGCTGCCCGTGGGCACGATGGCGCCGTTGTTGCCGCTGAGGACCACACCGCCGCTATCGCCACTGAGGTCGCTCACCGGCGCGGCCGCCTGAGCGTTCAGTGCAAATAAAACGGCCATCGAAATGGCCGCTTGCTTAAACACGAATTTCATTCGGATCAAACCTTAGTAAACCAGAACCGCACGGCGGTTTTTGGCAAAGGCATCCTCGGTATGAGACATGTCCAGCGGCTTCTCTTCGCCATAGCTGACGATGGAGAGCTGCTCAGCCTGCACACCCAGGGTTTGCAGATACTTGGCAACGGCCTTGGCACGACGCTCGCCCAGTGCGATGTTGTATTCCGGAGTACCGCGCTCATCGGCGTGGCCTTCGATCAACACCTTGACGGACGGACGCTCACGCAGGTAGCTGGCGTGGGCATCCAGCAGGTCGGCATACTGACCTTGAATGTCGTAACCATCGTACGGGAAGTAGATCACGTTGTCGCGCTGCAGAGCTTCGAACTTCTGACGCATCTGCTCTTCCGGGGACAACATGCCGTTGGCGCCACCGGTTTGTACACCGCCCATGCCGTCGGTCATGCCAGACTCGGCACCAGCGGCGTCGGAGTCGGAAGAAGAACTACAGGCAGCCAGGGTGAACAGTGGCAGTGCGATGGCCAGACCCTTGAGCAGTTTATTGAGTTGCATGCTATTTCCTTAAACCTTTATAACAAAACAAAAAACAATCGATTTTTTTTATCAATTCAAGAAGGGCGACCAAGCTGGTGCACGAATTTCACCGCTACTGGTCGGGAGCACTGCCTTGAAACGACCGTCGGTCGATACCAAAGCCAGGCTCTTGCGACCCTGATAGATGGTGGCATAGATAATCATGCTGCCATTGGGAGCCACACTTGGCGACTCATCCAGAGCACTCTGAGTCAGTACCAACATGGCTCCGCTTTCCATATCTTGACGAGCGATGCGATATTGTCCCTGAACCCGGGTCACCATCACCATGGACTTGCCGTCCGGCGTGATGGATGCCCCCTGGTTGGAATCCCCTTCCCAGGTCATCCGGCGAGTGACGCCAGTCGCCAAATTTACGCTATAAATCTGGGGTTTGCCACCACGTTCAGAGGTGAACATCAAAGTTTGGCCATCCGGCAACCAGGAGGGTTCGGTATCTATGGTGCGGTTATTTGTGACTCGAGTGAGTTGCTTGCTTGCCACATCAATGACATAGAGATCAGGCTGCCCATCTTTGGACAAAACAATAGCCAATCGACGACCATCTGGTGACCATTCCGGCGCGCCATTGATACCGCGGAAGCTGCTGATCAGGCTACGCTGCTGGGTATAGATGTCCTGCACGTAGATCTCGGATTTCTGGTTCTCGAAGCTGACATAGGCCAGCTTGCTGCCATCCGGCGACCAGGCCGGCGACATCAGCGGCTCGCGGGAGCGCAGCAGGGTCTTCTCGTTGTAGCCGTCGTAGTCGGAGATCCGCAGCTGATACGGGAACTGGGTCCCTTGCTGGACGGAGACATAGGCCAGACGCGTCAGGAAGGCACCACGCTCGCCGGTCAGACGCTCATAGACGATGTCGGAGATGCGGTGGGCAAACTGGCGCATCTGGGCACCCGGGATAGTCGCCATGCGGCTATCGAGGATGTAGCCGTTGGCTTCCCCGCCCTGGGTCTTGGCCAGCTGGCCCTTCAGCACGTCAACCAGCTCGAAGTTGATCTTGTAGGTGCCATCGCCCACGGCCGAGACGGTACCGACCACCACGGCCTCGACACCCTGGGAGGCCCAGGGGGCGAAGTTGATCTCGCCACTGCTGCTCGGGGTCTGCGGCATCTGACCACGGGCCAGCGGCTTGAACTTGCCGCTGCGCATCAGATCGTTGGAGACCACCTCGGCGATGTCCTGCGGCAGCTGGCCATTGCCTTCCCATTTGAAGGGCGCAATCGCGATGGGGCGTGCGCTGTCAATCCCGCCGGTGATGACGATGTCCAAGGCCGCCTGAGCGCTCTGGCCCAGCAGAAGGCAGCCAACCAAAGCAAAAAATACTTTTCTTATCATGGCTTTAGTACTCTATTCCAATAAAAATGAGAGGTAAGTTCCTTTATCAGCAAGATGCTGCCAACCACGTTCAATGCCCCCGCGCTAGTCCGCTTAGATGCTCGGCTCCAGCTTGAGGTTAAACTCCTTCAACATCTCGAATGCCGCCGGATCCTTCGGCACCGGTAGCTGATTGGCCTTCAACACCGCCGCCTTGCCGGAGCGACAGACCGCCGGGTCACCCTGGCCGCTATCCACCGAAATGACGAAGCCGCTGCTGGCCAATTTGACACCGATAGTACAGGTTTTGCCCCGCATGGTGGGATCCAAAATCATGTAGCGCTCGACCGTGGCCTTGATGAGAGCGGCATATTTGTCGACCTCACCCTTGGCTGCCGCCGAGGCGGCCTGACTGCGGGAATTGGCCTCAGCCTCCAGCTGCTGCTGCATCATGGCTTCCATCTCTTTCTGCAGCTTGGCCTCTTCGGCGGCCTTGCGCTTGCGCTCCGCCTCTACCTTGGCCTTCTTGTCGGCCTCCGCCTTCGCCTTCTTCTCTGCGTCAGCTTTTGCCTTCTTGGCGGCTTCGTCCGCAGCCTTTTTATCGGCCTCGGCCTTGGCCTTTTTCTCGGCTTCCGCCTTGGTTTTCTTCTCCGCCTCGGCCTTGGCTTTCTTGTCAGCCTCCGCCTTCTTGGCCGCATCCGCCTTGGCTTTTTCCTTCACCTTCTCGTCGGCCTGCTGCTTCTCCAGCTCTTCTTTCTTCTTCTTCAGCGCCAGTGCCTTGGCCAATTCCTCTTGCTCGCGCTTGGCCTCGGCCTGCTTGGTCTTCTGGGCGTCCAGCTTACGGGTTTCCTCGGCTTTCTGTGCCTGCTCCTCCGCCTGCTTCTGCTCGGCTACCTTCTTCTGCTTCTCGGTCTCCGCCTTGCGGGTCGCCTCCTCGGCTTCCTTACGCTTGGTCTCGGCGATGCGCAGTCGCTCCTGCTCTTGCGCCAGCTCACGCTTGACCTGTTCGGCGTCTTCCTTGTCCTTCTCTTTCTGCTGCTGCGCAGCCTTGGGTTGCGCCTTCTTCTGCTGCTGGATCTGCTGCGCCTGTTGCTCCAGGAACTCGCTGTCCAGCATCACCGCATTGACGATCTGGCCCTTCGACTCGGGTCGCTTCGGCTTGCTGAAGTCGACACCAACCAACAGGATGATGCCGATGATCAGATGCAGCAGCACCGACGCGATGAGATAACCGGAAATACCACGCTTCACATCCATCTCCGTCAGTTCACCGGATCCGTCATCAGGCCAACCTGAGGCACACCGGCTTTCTTGAGCGCGACCATCAACAGGATCACCTCTTCGTAGCGTACGGACTTGTCACCCGCCACCACCACGGGGGCATTCTGGTTGATGGCCAGATAGCCCATGGCCTTCTCGGTGATGTATTGCTGCATCGCCTCCGGGGTACCGCTCGGTACCGGCTCGTCATCCGCCTCGCCGGCCTTGATGACGTACTCCCCCTCGGTGTTCACGCTGACGATGAAGGGGGGCTTGGCATCTTCTGGCAACTGCTCGGATTCCGCCTGGGGCAGATCAACCTTGACCCCCTGGGTGATCACGGGCGTCACCGCCATGAAGATGATAAGCAGCACCAGCATGACGTCGATATAGGGCACCACGTTGATCTCGCACACCTTCTTGCGCCGGATCCGCTGATAGGTTTGCATTTACTTCTCACCCTGCTGTTGAGCAATCTGGCGGTTCAAAATGGTAGTGAACTCGTCCATGAAGTTGGCGTAAGCGTTCTCCAGCTTCTCTACCTTGTTGGTGAACCTGTTGTAGAAGATGACCGCAGGGATGGCCGCGAACAGGCCCATGGCGGTGGCGATCAGCGCCTCCGCGATACCCGGAGCCACCATCTGCAGGGTGGCTTGCTGCACCTGACCCAGGGCGATAAAGGCGTTCATGATGCCCCATACGGTACCAAACAGACCTATGTAAGGGCTGATGGAGCCGACGGTCGCCAGCACCGGCAGGTTGGATTCCAGCTCGTCCACCGCGCGGGACAGAGAGACCCGCATGGCACGATAGGTACCGTCCATCACCGCATCCTGGCCACGGGCACCGGCCTTGAGCAGGCGGGCATACTCCTTGAAGCCGGAGTAGAAGATGTCTTCCATGCCTTCGATGTCATCGCGGCGGGAAGAGGACTCCTGGTAGAGACGGTTGAGGTCGACCCCGGACCAGAATCTGTCCTCAAACTGCTCCGATGCGAGATTGGCCGCCTTGATGACCTTGGAGCGTTGGAAGATCAGCGCCCAGGAGACGACCGACATACCCATCAGGGTCATCATGACCAGTTTTACCAACAGGCTGGCTTGCCAAAACAGGCCAATAAACGAAATTTCAGCGTGCACTTAACAGCACTCCCTTCACATTTTCAGGTATTGCAACAGGTTTCATATGCAGATGACTGACACAGGCTATCTGTACCATGGCCTGGGTGATCAGTCGTCCATCAGCCGCCAGGATCCGTTGTGAAAAGCGCATGGAGGCGCGTTTCACTTCAGTCACTTGCGTCAATACGGTCAGTAGTTCATTGAAGCGGGCCGCAGAGCGGAAATCGATCTCGGTGCGACTCACCACGAAGGCAAGCCCCTCTTGCAGCAGGACATCCTGTTCGATGCCGCCGGCGCGCAGGAACTCGGTACGAGCCCGTTCCATAAACTTGAGATAGTTGGCGTTGTAGACGATGCCTCCGGCGTCGGTGTCTTCGTAGTAGACACGTACCGGAAACTCAGAGACTTCCCCCATAAAAATCTGTGATCCATTCGACAGTCAGATGGGGGGCTATCATAGCGCAGGGCTGAATAGGAAAGAAGCAGGGGGAGACAGGGAAATCCCACCTCCTCCCGTTTTTTATGGCAGGCAATAGCTCATGGTCAACCGGAGCCCACGCAACGGGCTGGCAGGGCAAACCAGGGAGCAAAACAGCAGCCAACCGATGACGTCGGTAAGCAGGGGGAGACAGAGGGAGACAGAGGGAGACAGAGGGAGACAGAGGGAGACAGAGCAATTCTCGCCTCCCCCCGTTTGTTATGGCAGGAAATAACCGCTGGTCAACCAGAGTCCGTACAACAGACTTGGCAGGGCGAGCCAGGGGCAAAACAACAGACGACCGACCAGGCTGCGGGGGTGGAACCCCAGCCCGTGCATCACCCCGCAACAGACCGCCCACATCAGCCAGGGCGCGAGCCAGAGGCCGTGCTCGCTGGTGTTCGCGGCGATCAGGTTGGGGGCCTGCAAGATGGCGACGGCCAACAGGGTCGCCGCCACCAGCATCACTCCTTGCCAGGGTTGGCGCTCCAGCGGAGCGGCCAACCGGGCTAGGCGATCACTTGTTTTCATCTATCTGACGATCCAGGTTCTCGGTGTGTTCCAGCCAGAGCGCATTGATGATCCCAAACGCGCAAGCCAGCAACAGACCCAGTATCCAGGTGAAATACCACATATCAGGGCACCTTCTTAGTAGAGCGATTGTTGGTTGTCTTCGATGTGCTTGTTACTCACCCGGCCAAACATCTTGATGTAGGTCCAGATGGTATAGGCCAGCACGGTCGGGACAAAGATGGCCGCGACGACCGTCATCACCTTGAGGGTGTTGAAGGAGGCGGTGGCATCCCACATGGTCAGGCTCTGGGATGGCTCCAGGCTGGAAGGCATGATGAACGGGAACATGGAGAAGCCCGCCGTCAAGATGATGCCCGCGATGGCCAGGGAAGAGCACAGGAACGCCAGCCAGCCTTTACCCAGCTTGGCCGCGGCGGCGGTCAGCAGGCTCATCACCAGGCCCAGCACGGGAGCAGCAATCATCCAGGGGTAGAGGTTGTAGTTCTGCATCCAGGCACCGGCCTGCACCACCACTTCCTTGTGCAGGGGGTTGGTGACGGCATCGGTCGCCATGTTGCTGACCACCACATAGCCATCCATGCCACTGACCCAGACACCGGCCAGCGCGAAGGTGACCAGGGTCAACAGCGAGAACACAGTGGCGGCGGTGCGGGAACGGGCCAGCACCTCACCCTCGGTTTTCATCATCAGCCAGGCGGCGCCCTGGGTCACGATCATGAACAGGCTGACCAGGCCGGTCAGCAGACCGAACGGGTTGAGCAGGCCGAAGAAGTTGCCGTGGTAGGTCAGCATCAGGAACTGGTTGAAGCTGAACGGCACACCCTGCAGCAGGTTGCCGAAGGCCACCCCGAAGATGATCGGCGGCACGGCGCTACCGATGAACAGTGCCCAGTCCCAGTTGTTGCGCCACTTGGCGCCTTCCTGCAGGGAGCGGTACTTGAAGCCGACCGGACGGAAGAACAGCGCCATCAGGGTCAGGATCATGGCGATGTAGAAGCCGGAGAAGGCCGCCGCATAGACCATGGGCCAGGCGGCGAACAGTGCCCCGCCCGCCGTGACCAGCCAGACCTGGTTACCTTCCCAGTGCGGGCCCATGGTGTTGAGCATCACCCGACGCTCAACATCCTTCTTGCCGACGAAGGGGAGCAGAGCGCCCACCCCCATGTCAAAACCGTCGGTGACGGCGAACCCGATCAGCAGGACACCGACCAGCACCCACCAGATCAAGCGCAATAATTCGTAATCAAACATGAGATCCTCTCCTTATGCCTTGCTCTGTTCGAAGTGGTACTTGCCCGTTTTCAGACTGCTGGGGCCCAGACGCGCATACTTGAACATCAGGTACATCTCGATGATGAGCAGCACCGTGTAGAACAGGCAGATCCCAATCAGGGAGAACCAGATCTCGGACGCAGGAATGTTGGATGCGGAGACCGAGGTCGGCAGCACTTCGGCTATGGTCCAGGGCTGACGGCCATATTCCGCCACGAACCAGCCACACTCGATGGCGATCCAGGGCAGCGGGATACCCCACAGCAGCGCCTTGAGCAGCCACTTGCGCTCACCGATCTTGTGGCGGGTGCTGTCATAGAAGGCCAGGCCGATCAGCAGCAGCATCAGCATGCCGCACGCCACCATGATGCGGAAGGCGAAGAACAGCGGGGCCACCTGCGGGATGGAGTCATCCACGGCGGACTTGATCTGCTCGTCGGTCGCGTCGGTCACGTTGCTGGTGTAACGCTTGAGCAGCAGACCGTAGCCCAGATCCTGCTTCACCTCGTCGAAACGGGCGCGGGTATCGTCGGACTTGTCACCGGATTGCAGCTTGGTCAGCAGGTCATAGGCCACCATGCCGTTGCGCACGCGCAGTTCATGCTCGCTCTTCAGATCCTTCAGACCGGTCACCTGGCCGTCCAGGGAACGGGTCGCGATGATGCCGAGGGCATAGGGGATCTTGATGGCGTAATCGGTGCGCATCTCTTCCTGATTCGGGATGCCGAACAGGGTAAAGGAAGCCGGTGCCGGCTCGGTGTTCCACTCCGCCTCGATGGCGGCCAGTTTCACCTTCTGCACTTCACCCGTCTCGTAACCGGACTCGTCACCCAGGATCAGCACGGACAGGATAGAGGCCATGCCGAACGCGGCCGCGATGGCGAAGGAGCGACGGGCGAAGGCCACATCACGACTCTTCAGCAGGTAATAGGAGGAGATACCCAGCACGAACATGGCACCCGTGGTATAGCCAGCCGCCACGGTGTGGACGAACTTGACCTGCGCAACCGGGTTGAACACCAGATCGGCGAAGCTCACCATCTCCATCCGCATGGACTCGAAGTTGAATTCGGCACCGACCGGGTTCTGCATCCAGCCGTTGGCGACCAGGATCCAGAGGGCGGAGAGGTTGGTCCCCAGCGCCATCAACCAGGTGGCCGCCAGATGCTGGCGCTTGGTGAGGCGATCCCAACCGAAGAAGAACATACCGACGAAGGTGGACTCCAGGAAGAAGGCCATCAGCCCTTCGATGGCCAGCGGGGCCCCGAAGATGTCGCCGACATAGTGGGAGTAGTAAGCCCAGTTGGTACCGAACTGAAACTCCATGGTAAGCCCAGTGGTGACCCCGAGGGCGAAGTTGATCCCGAACAACTTGCCCCAGAACTTGGTCATGTCCCGGTAAACAGAGTTGTTGGTCATCACATAGACAGACTCCATGATCGCCAGAATGAAGGCCATTCCCAGCGTCAGGGGTACAAACAGGAAGTGATAAAGGGCCGTCGCGGCAAATTGGAACCGCGATAGGTCTACCACATGCTCAGCAATCATGATGTTTCCTCACCGATTATTGGCACGGCTATTTTAAGTTTTAAGGACAAAGCTTCCATTGGAAGTCCCCGAATGGCCGGTCACACCCCGGTTGACACCGGCGACCGGATTCGACTGCCACCACATTAACAACAAGGCAATATACAGGAACAAAAAAAGCTAATGTTTAACATTTAATAAACAAGAACTGTAATTCCATTCCCGCCTATAATGACCGCCGTTTTATATCACCTTTATTTGATTGAAATCAATGTAAAACCATCATCAATACATGCCTTTTCAAGGTAACTTACCAACGGGTGCAGGTTAATTTTGAGAGCTTGTTCACAAAAAACACTTATCTGTAAATGTTTGATTTAAATCAATTTTAGATAAATCAATATTAGTTTCAATTCTGTTAAAAGAATAGTGTGGCGGGGCGATTTCATTCTGTATTTCCCAATCTGAACCACCCACGGCAATTCCAATTTAAAACCAACAAAAACACATGTTTATGCTTATTGGACCGGCCACCATATCAATTACTTTATCTAATCCGAAACAGGTAAATTTTCTTGTTTGTCCGGCCCGGAAAGAGCTCCTACAATGCGCCTCGCAGTGAGGGTACGCCCCTGAGTACAGGCCGGTCATTCTGGGTTCCCGGTATGTATTCGATGAACATCTCGAACCTGTTTGTTGGAATTTAAGATGAAAAAGTTTGTTGCCAAGACCATTCGTTACTACAAGCTTTCGTTCGTTCAGCTCTATCAAATGAACCGACTCTGAAGCCTCGCGACGGCTCCTTTGTGTTTTTCCGGTCTGTCTCTGGACACTCTCACTGTCTGTGAACATCCATCCTGAATTGTCTTTGCCCACCCTGCTCAGCGGTGGGCTTTTTTTTGTCAGAATAGTAAAAAACCGCCCCTGGAGGCGGTTTTTTGTTCAATCAGCTGTTTTTATCCCTCATCGGGCCGTTGCAGGCCGAAGTGAGCATAGGCTCTCGGGGTCGCCAGCCGCCCTCTGGGCGTGCGCTGCAGGTAGCCCTGCTGGATGAGATAAGGCTCAAGCACATCTTCTATGGTGTCTTTCTCTTCACCGATCGCGGCCGCCAGGTTATCGAGGCCGACCGGGCCCCCCATAAACTTGTCGATGACAGCCAACAATAACTTGCGGTCCATGAAGTCGAAGCCCTGGTTATCCACGTCCAGCATGTCCATGGCTCGGGCTGCTATGGGTCCATCAATCCGGCCATCGGATTTCACCTGGGCGAAATCCCGTACCCGCCGCAACAAACGGTTAGCAATCCGCGGGGTGCCCCGGGAGCGGCGCGCCACCTCCAGCGCCCCATCCCCCGACATCTCGAGCCCGAGGCAACGGGCGCTGCGCGCGACTATGTCGGTGAGATCCTTGACGTTGTAGAACTCCAGCCGCTGGACGATGCCGAATCTGTCCCGCAGCGGGCTGGTCAGCGAGCCGGCTCGGGTGGTGGCCCCAATCAGGGTGAAGGGAGGCAGGTCCAGCTTGATGGAGCGGGCGGCAGGCCCTTCCCCTATCATGATGTCGAGCTGGTAATCCTCCATGGCCGGATAGAGCACCTCCTCCACCACCGGGCTGAGACGGTGGATCTCGTCGATGAACAGCACGTCGTTGGGCTCGAGGTTGGTGAGCAGCGCCGCCAGATCCCCTGCCTTCTCCAGCACCGGACCCGAGGTGGTCTTGATGTTGACCCCCATCTCGTTGGCCACGATATTGGCGAGCGTGGTCTTGCCAAGGCCGGGCGGGCCGAAGATCAGCAGGTGATCGAGCGCTTCCCCGCGCTGACGCGCCGCCTCGATGAAGATCTCCATCTGGGCGCAGACGGGATCCTGACCGGTGTAATCGGCCAGCTTCTTGGGCCGGATGGCCCGATCGATGACCTCCTCCTCGCGGGCGGCACCGGCCGAGATAAGACGATCCGCTTCAATCATGCATTACCCCACGCACACCGAAGATCGAAACAGGGCGAGCCGCTTGATTCATGTTCATCCTCACACCAGGCTACGCAGGGATTCACGGATGATAGACTCAACCGACATCCCCTCCTTGGCCACCTTGCTGACGATCTGGCTCGCCTGCTGCGGCTTGTAGCCGAGTGCCACCAGGGCGCTGGCGGCCTCTTCGCTCGCATCGGGGGTGCGCAGCTGGCTCTCCTGGGCGGGCAGACTGATGGTGGCGGGCGAGAACAGATCGTGGCTGACCCAACCCTTGAGGCGGTCCTTCATCTCCACCACCAGCCGCTCGGCGGTCTTCTTGCCCACGCCGGGCAGCTTCACCAGGGAGCTTATCTCCTCGCGCTCGACACTCAGCACGAACTGGGTGGCGGTCATGCCGGACAGGATCGCCAGCGCCAGCTTGGGGCCGACCCCGTTGGTCTTGATCAGCTCGCGAAACAGCGCCCGCTCCTGCTTGTGGTTGAAGCCATAGAGCAGCTGGGCATCTTCCCGCACCACGAAATGAGTGTGAATGGTCGCTTCCTTCCCGAGTTCGGGCAGATCATAGAAGCAGCTCATGGGCATCTGCACCTCATAGCCCACGCCACCCACCTCGAGCAACACCTCGGGGGGATTCTTCTCAATCACAATGCCTCTCACGCGACCAATCACGACATCTCTCCTCAACCAACACAGCCAGCCATAAAGTAGCGCTTAGCTTAAATAATTACTGGATAAGTATCCAGCATACTGATGACAGTGTCTGCCTCTGGCCGCCATATAAGGCCAGGATGACGACGACCCGGCCGCATTTAGTCACTTATTGAAGATAGAAAATCGCGTTAGGATATGGACCCATGTTAAAATCCGGCCCTTGAAATTTTCCAGGGTCCAGCGCCCGTCTTAGCTAAGGTCTACCGCGATGCGTACCAGCCAATATCTGCTTTCCACTCTCAAGGAAACCCCCTCCGACGCTGAAGTTGTCAGCCACCAGCTGATGCTGCGCGCCGGGATGATCCGTAAACTGGCCTCCGGCATGTATGCCTGGTTGCCAACCGGTCTGCGGGTACTGAAAAAGATCGAGAACATTGTTCGCGAAGAGATGAACAATGCGGGTGCCATCGAAGTCTCCATGCCGGTGGTACAACCGGCCGAGCTGTGGCAGGAGTCCGGCCGCTGGGATGACTACGGCCCCGAGCTGTGCCGCCTGACCGACCGCCACAACCGCGCCTTCGTACTGGGCCCGACCCACGAAGAGGTGATCACCTCCCTGGTCCGTTACGAAGTGAACAGCTACAAGCAGCTGCCGCTCAACCTCTACCAGATCCAGACCAAGTTCCGCGATGAAGTGCGCCCCCGTTTCGGCGTGATGCGCGGTCGCGAGTTCCTGATGAAGGATGCTTACTCCTTCCACATCGACAAGGCCTCGCTGATCGAGACCTACGAGAAGATGCACGCCGCCTACTGCACCGCCTTCACCCGCATGGGGCTGAATTTCCGTCCGGTGCAGGCCGATACCGGCTCCATCGGCGGCACGGGTTCCCACGAATTCCAGGTACTGGCCGAGAGCGGTGAAGACTTGATCGCCTTCTCCGACACCTCCGACTACGCCGCCAACATCGAGATGGCCGAGGCACTGGCACCGGCCGGCGCGCGCGCTGCCGCTACCGCCGCCCTGACCAAGGTCGCCACCCCGAATGTGCACACCATCGACGAAGTGGCCACCTTCCTGAGTGTGGCGCCGACCGCCATCGCCAAGACCTTACTGGTGCTGGCCGAGACGGACGAGCACGGCCAGCAGGCGGTCATCGCCCTGGTGCTGCGTGGCGACCACGAGCTGAACGAGATCAAGGCTGAGAAACTGGCTGGCGTGGCCAACCCGCTGACCTTCGCCAACGACGAGCAGATCAAGGCCGCCGCCGGCTGTGATGCAGGCTCCATCGGCCCGGTCGGCTTCAATGGTCGCATCATCGCCGATCGCAGCGCCGCCCATCTTGCCGACTTTGTCTGCGGCGCCAACGAGACCGGCTTCCACCTGACCGGTGCCAACTGGGATCGCGACATCGCCACTTATGAAGTGGCCGATCTGCGCAACGTGGTGGAAGGCGACCCCAGCCCCTGCGGCCAGGGCAAGCTGCTGCTCAAGCGCGGCATCGAAGTGGGCCACATCTTCCAGCTGGGTACCAAGTACTCCGAGGCCATGAAGGCCAGTGTGCTGAACGAGGGCGGCAAGTCCGTCACCATGGAGATGGGTTGCTACGGCATCGGGGTCTCCCGCCTGGTGGCCGCCGCCATCGAGCAGAACAACGACCAGTACGGCATCATCTGGCCGGAGGCCATAGCCCCGTTCGAAGTGGCCATAGTGCCGATGAACATGCACAAGTCCGAGCGCGTGGCCGAGCAGGCGCAGCAGTTCTACGCCGAGCTGAAGGCCGCCGGTGTGGACGTGCTGTTCGATGACCGCAAGGAGCGTCCGGGCGTGATGTTCGCCGACATGGAGCTGATCGGGATCCCGCACGCCATCGTCATCGGCGATCGCGGCCTGGACAACGGCGTGGTGGAGTACAAGTGCCGCCGCTCCGGCGAGAAGCAGGAAGTGGCGATCGCCGACATCGTCGCCCTGCTCAAGGGCAAGCTGGGTCGCTAATAGTGCCTGCTAACTCTGCTTTTCGTTTTCGATAAAAAGGCCCCGGGTGTGAATTGCACTCGGGGCTTTTTATATGTTGTCCGTCTCTGCTGCTCATCATAAAAGCAAGGGTCCAGCAGCATCTCGATATTGCGCTGTACATGAAGTAGCAGATTTTCTAGACTGACGTTCTTTATCCAGATTGCCCGAGAGATTATGCCCACCGCCTTAGCCAATACCGTTGTCGTACTCGATTTCGAGACTACTGGGCTCTCACCAGGACAAGGTGATAGAGCGATAGAAATTGGTGCCGTCCGGATTGAAAACGGCCATATCAGTGAACGTTTTTCGGCGTTGATGAATCCCGGCTTTAACGTCAGCAGCTTTATTGAGCAATATACCGGGATCAGCAATGCCATGCTGAAACAGGCGCCACCTTGCGGTGAGGTGATGGCGGACTTCGTCGAGTTTATCGGTGATGATAATCTGGTCGCCCATAATGCCTCCTTCGACAAGCGCTTTCTGGATGCTGAAATAGAGCGACTTTCGGCGCACTATCCTGGGCAGTTCGCCTGCTCCTTGCTGCTGTCGAGACGGCTATTCCCCGAGGCGCCGAATCATAAGTTGGCTACCCTGGTGCAATACCAGAGCTTACCCAATGACGGCGTATTTCACCGCGCACTGGCAGATGCCGAAGTGACGGCGCATCTGTGGCTCGCCCTGTTAAAGGAATTAGAATGTCGATATGGCATTATCAACCCTGATTTTGACTTGCTGCTAACCCTTGGCAAAAAATCAAAGCATGCAGTTCAGTCCTTCCTGCAGGGATATGCGGCTAAAAAATGAGAACTTCAGGTACGATTAGCTAATCTCCACCAGAATTTAAATATGATTCTGCATGGGGCTGGATATACATTCGTTATATTCGAAACATTAAACGTTGGAGTGGTAAGTTGCGATAACGCATTATAAAAATAGGTGCTTTTGTCATTTCACTCTAAACGTTTATTTTTACATGTTGATAATTTCCACCTTAGTTAATACATTGCATTGTCGGCCTTAAAATATATCAATCATTCCCACATCCAATTGCACAGCATATTACCCATGCCCCGCTGGCGATGCCCCAGATCATCGGCGATCGCGGCCTGGACAACGGCGTGCTGGAGTACAAGTGCCGCCGCTCCGGCGAGAAGCAGAAAGTGGCGATCGACGACATCGCCGCCCTGCTCAAGGGCAAGTCGGGTCGTTATTACCGCCGCCATGCAGCAAGAAAAAAGCGCGCCCATGGCGCGCTTTTTGTTGTCTGCCTGCCGGGAAGGCGTGACGAGGCGGGGCTTACTCGTTGCGACCGATGAAGAGATCGGTCACATGACAGCTGCTTCTGGCTTCCAACGCATCCAGCATATAGGCGGCGGCGTCTTCCGGCGTCATGAAGTTGCTCGAGTCCACATGAGAGGATCCATCCCAGAATTCGCTGCGGATCCCGCTCGGATAGAGGTTCACCAGTCGCAGGGGCGAGCCCTTGAGTTCGGCTCGCAAGGACTCCAGGAAGCCTCGCATGCCCCATTTGGAGGCGCAATAGAGGCTCTCGTTGGCCTTGCCGGTCTGCGCCGCGGAGGAGAGCACGTTGGCGAGCACGCCGCCCTTGCTGCCGATGAGGCGCACCGTCTGCTGGGCCACCAGTATGGTGGAGATGAGATTGCTCTCCACCACCCGGCGCACCTGCTCGGCGGTGTAGACGCCGACCGGGCCGAATTCGCCCACGCCGGCACAATGGATCACCAGATCCGGCAAACCACCCCAGGCCACAGCAGCGGAAAACGCCATCTCCACCTCTTCGTGGTGGGCCAGATCGGCGGCGATGCCGACCACGGCGCGGCCAAGCAGCCGCTCCTGCTCCTGCAGCTTCTGATAACGGCGCCCCATCATGGAGACCCGATGACCGCGCTCAACCAGTCCGATTGTCAGCGCGCGTCCGAGGCCGGAGCCTGCGCCAGTCACTATGATGTGGCCCATTATATTGTCCTCGTCACATGCCGATGATGGAGTCCATCATCATGTCCCGTCCGATCAGAAGGTGAATTCACCACCGATGAACCAGCCGTCGATGTTCTGATCGACCTTGTCGAAGTCCATCTCGGCTTCACGCCAGCCCGCACGGATCTTGAGCGGCAGGGAGGTAAACTTGTAGGAACCACCCAGACGGTAGTCGTAGTTGTCGCCATCCTGCATGCGCAGATCGCCGAAGGCGGCAAAGCCGGTCCCCGGGATGCGCACTTCACCACCGGTGTAGGCCATCAGCACGTCTTTGTCATAGGAGTAGTGCTGGGTGTTGAAGTCACCATCGTAACGACGACCGGTCAGACCCAGATCGAGCTGGAACATGTCGTTGTTCATCAGGCGGTAGTAGAGGCTCAGATCATAGGCCAGCAGATCGTTGTTGAATGCGCCGCCGCTGGTGCTGAAATCGGTCATCTCGAGCTTGGCATTGGGCAGCAAGATGATGCCGTGCTCCAGTTGCAGGTAGCCGCTCCAGTTGTAGTTGTCGTCATAGCTGCCATCGGCATCGACACCGCTGACCTGGCCGCTCCCCTGGGAGTTCCACATGTCGGCGCCAACCGCGAAACGCCAGTCATCGGCGGCCATGGCTGCATGGCTGAACAGGGCCAGCATGCTGCCGGCAATCAAAGTCTTTTTCATCATATCGCTCCCTAATGGACTGGAAAGGCCATCATTTTACCCAGTGTTTCGGGAATACCTAGAGTAAAAAGCTGAACACGCGTCCATTAATGTCAGTGCTGCATGCCTTTCGTCGGCTCAACCGGCTTCACCGGCAGGCTCAGAGTGAGGCTCTGGCCATCGTCCAGAGTCAGGGTCAGGGGGACAGGGACGGCCTGCGAGAGGTCGCGCACCTCGAACAGCATGATGTGGAAACTGCCGGGTTTGAGGGCAACCTCGCCCTTGGCCGGGATCTGGATACCATCGACCTGGCGCATCTTCATCACCCCGTTTTCGTGCAGATGGGTGTGCAGCTCGGCCCGTGCGGCCTCGGGAGAGGAGACGGCGGTCAGGGTCACCGGCTGGTCACCATCATTCTTGAGTACCATGAAGGCGGCGGTGTTAGGTGAGCCGGGGGGCAGCAGGCGCACATAGCCATCGACGGCCTCGACCTTGGCCAGGGCGGGGGCCGCCAGACACAGGGTCAGGATGGTGTAGAACGCACGTTTAAACATGGTTGAAATCCTTTTATGATGTTGTCAAACGAAGCGAAGCTTACCCTCAAGAGAGGGCTTTGACAGCCCCCGACAACAAGGATTCAGACATGGCCCTCACAATTCTGGCCGAGCAGCAGGATGGCTTGCTCATCCTGACCCTCAACCGGCCGGACAAGCGCAATGCCCTCAACACCGAGATGTATCTGGCCCTCACCCAGGCGCTGCAGCAGGCGGCACTGGATGAGCGGGTCCATGTGCTGCTGTTGCAGGGGCAGCAGGATTGCTTCACCGCCGGCAACGATCTCGCCGACTTCGTCGGCAAGTCGGCCCTGGCGGCGGACGACCCCATACTGCAATTCCTGCACACCCTGGTGGATTTTCCCAAGCCCGTCATCGCCGCCGTCGCCGGCCCGGCGGTCGGCATAGGCACCACCCTGCTGCTGCACTGCGATCTGGTCTATCTGGCACAGAATGCCCGTTTGCAGCTGCCGTTCGTCGAGCTGGGGCTGGTACCGGAGTTTGCCTCCAGCCTGCTGCTGCCCCGGGCCGTCGGCCACCTGAAGGCGGCCGAGCTGTTGCTGCTGGCGGAGGCTATCGATGCCGCGGAGGCGCTGCGGCTCGGGCTGGCCAACCGGGTGCTGGCGGCGGATGAACTGCTCTCCTTTGCCAGAACACAAGGGCTGAAGCTGGCGGCCAAGCCGCCGAAGGCGCTACAGAAGAGCAAGGCCCTGCTCAGGCAGGAGCTCAAACAGGCGGTGCATTTCGTCATCGATCTGGAGGCCCGCGCCTTCTCCCTCGCCCTGCAGGGGGAAGAGGCTCAGGAACGCATCGCCCACAAGCTCAGGCGCACAGCCGCTAGTTGAGGCGGAAGCGGCCGATCAGCTCGCAGCCCTGCACCCTGTCCTGCAGCTGGATCAGCCTGGCGATCTCGGGATTGGGGTGGCGCTTGAGGAAGGAGAGCAGGGCGGCGCGACAGCAACCCAGCTCGCTGATCAGGCTCTCGCACTCGCGGTTGGGACATTGCGGCACCAGGGCGGTGACCAGCTCGGAGGCGAGCTTTAGGTAACGCAGCTCGTAGGCGGGCTCTTCCATGGCGCGCCAGAAATCGGCCAGCCGGTGACAGGTGGCGACCCGCATGCTGGCCAGTTCGTCCAGATCGCCGGACGCCAGCTCATACACCTCGCCAAGGGCCTGCTGATAGAGGCAGATGGCCGCCCCCAGCGCCCCCTTGCCGAGGGCATTCTCCGCCTCCAGCATGTAACGCTGCCAGTTGTGATTCGTCATCTTCCTCTCCTCTACCGACATGAGTGGAGCCTGTATCATGGCCAATTGAGAATAAATATCAACCAGACCCTTTGTGCAGGTTTTGACCACTTCTGCCCCATCGACTTGGCATCGCCCTCCCCATCCCTTACCATCTGGCCTCTTCTGTCGGGAGCCCCTTCCTCATGCAAAAACCCCGTTCACCCCAGGCGCTGGGCTGCTCCACCCTGTGCGTGCCCCGCCTGCTGGTCTGGATCTATTAGCTGCGCCGACTCGCGCATCCAATCCCGATCCATTCAACGAGGAACACAGCAATGACCATCTGCCAACACTGGTCGCAGGTCGAATACCTGCATCTGACGGTGACCAATCCCAACATCTGCCTCAAGGGGCGACACAGCTACTACTCGGGAGCCTGGGACGGTCCCTTCGAAGAGGAAGTCGTGCGCTACCTGCACGGGGACCGCTGGAGCCGCTCGGCCGACACCGGCTGGGAGCCGATCTGGCACATAGACCGGCTCCATCTCGGCGACTATGTGCAGATAGCGGCCGGGGTGAAGATCATCATGGGTGGCAACCACACCCACAACCCGGCCTTCATCAGCACCTATCCCTTCGCCACCCCGGAGGCCCTGCAACGCAGCTATAGACCCGCCGGCGATACCCGCATCGGCAATGACGTCTGGATCGGCATGGAAGCCATGATCATGCCGGGCGTCACCATAGGGGATGGCGCCATCATCGCCGCCCGCAGCCTGGTCACCCGGGATGTGCCGCCCTATTGCGTGGTGGCCGGCTCCCCCGCCAGGGTGATCCGCCAGCGCTTCCCGCAGGACGAGATAACCCGGCTGCTGGCGCTGGCCTGGTGGGATTGGCCGGATGAGCAGGTGCAGGCCCTGCTGCCGCTGATCCAGCAAGAAGAGGTGACGCTGCTGGAACAAGCCGCCGCCCGCTGGCAAGGCGTCAGCCAGGGAGAATAAATGCGGGGCGCCCAGGCGCCCCGCATCAGTCCCATTTTTGCCCCTGATTCAGCTGCCACTGCGCGGCGGGTTGAGACGGCACTGCTTGCCGGGATAGCCCGGCAAGCCCTTGGCCTTGTCATTGCACGCCAGCCGCTTGGCCTGGGCGAGGCGATCCGCCAGGTTGGCGGCATTGACCGGCAGCCAGTCCATCTGCTGGCCGAGCCAGCTGGCCCAGGCAAACTCGACGAAGTAGACCTGATCCTTCTTGCTGAAATAGCCCGCATCCTGCAGCAGGCCCGCCAGGGTACGGTAGGGGTAATCCGGCAGCTCGCCGATGTGCCTCGGCAACTGCTGCGGGGTCAACGGCTGGCCTTGCTCATCCTTCAGCCAGGCCCAGTGGTGATTCTGCATCTGGCTCCAGAAGCTGGCCTTGTCCTGCAGCCGGGCGATCACCTTGACCCGCACCCGCTTCACCCCCTGCTGCCACAGCGCCTTGCTCAGGTGGTGCCTGTCCACCAGCCAGTAGCCGCCATCGGGGGCGATGACGACGGGGATCTCCTTCTTCTTCATCAGCTTGTCGAGCTGCTCTGCACTCTTGTCGGCCAGCTCGGCCTGGGTGCTGTCGACCTGTATCTGGCCCACACCACCCTGGGTCGGGTGCAACTGATCCAGACTGACCTCGCACCAGCTGCCCACCTGGCTGGTGCGCTCGCAGGGCGCCAGCGCCCAGGCACCCTGGCTCAGTAGGCAAGCCAGCAACATCCATGCTCTCATCGTTCACTCCTCTTCCCGCGCACGGCGCGGGGACAAATAAGGCGCCATGGGGCCCCGGATATCAGGGGACTCAGGCTGGCGGTCTGACCAGCAAAGGAGATATCATAATTTCCCATCTGGCGGCGATCATTTCTCGCCGAGTTTTCTCCCCGCTTCACACAATTTGAAGGATCAACCATGAAAGGATGGAGTCCCCTGCTGGCCCTGCTTGGCGCCGCCTGTGTCCAGGCCGCCGATGTTCCCCCCGGCACCCAACTCGCCGCTGAGCAGGCGGTCGTGCGTCATCTCAAGGACGAGCCAACCAGCCTGAGCCCACTCAAGCTGGTCGGTCTGCCCGAGTTGCAGGTGCTGCGGGATCTCTACGAGGGGTTGCTGACCCAGGGGCCGGATGGCAAGGTATTGCCCGGGGTCGCCGAACGCTGGGAGAGTGAGGATAACCAGCAGTTTACGTTCCATCTGCGGCCGGATGCGCGCTGGTCCAACGGGGATCCGGTGCGGGCCGCCGACTTCGTCTACGGCTGGCGCAAGCTGGTGGATCCCAAAGAGGCCGCCACCTTCGCCTGGTTCGCCCAGCTGGCTCACTTCACCAACGTGGACGAGATAGTGGCGGGCAAGTTGGCTCCCGAGGCACTCGGGGTGGAGGCGCTCGACGACCACACCCTGAGGGTCAGGCTCTCCCAGCCGGTGCCCTACTTCCTGAGCCTGCTGACCCACCCCAGCCTGTCGCCGCTGCACCGGGCCAGCATGGAGCAATATGGCAACCAGTGGACCCAGCCGGGCAAGCTGGTTGGCAACGGCGCCTTCGTGCTGAGTCACCGGGTGGTGAACGAGAAGCTGGAGCTGACCCCGAACCCCTACTACTGGGATCGCGCCCACACAGTGCTGACCAGGGTTACCTTCGTGCCCATCAACCAGGAGAGCGCCGCCACCAAGCGCTACCTGGCGGGCGACCTGCAGATCACCGAATCCTTCCCCAAGGAGCTGTACCAGAAGCTGATGAAGCAGATCCCGGGGGAGGTCTATACCCCGGAGCAGCTCGGCACCTACTACTACGCCTTCAACACCCGGCAGGCACCGCTGAACGATGTGCGGGTGCGCAAGGCGCTCTCCTACAGCATCGATCGGGGGCTGATCGCCAACAAGGTGCTAGGCACCGGCGAGAAGCCGGCCTATCACTTCACCCCGGACGTGACCGCGGGCTTTGAGCCCGCCGCAAACCTGCTCTCCAGCAGCAGCCAGCGCGAGCTGGACGAGAAGGCCAGGGCCTTGCTGACAGAGGCGGGCTACGGCCCGACCAGGCCACTCAAGCTGACCCTGCTCTACAACACGGCGGAGATCCACAAGAAGATGGCGCTGGCCATCGCCAGCCTGTGGAAGCAGAAGCTGGGGGCCCAGGTCGAGCTCACCAATCAGGAGTGGAAGACCTATCTCGACAGCCGCCAGAGCGGCCAGTTCGAGGTGATCCGCTCCTCCTGGGTGGCCGATTACAACGATCCCTCCGCCTTCCTCGGCCTGTGGGGCTCCCACCACAGCGGCAACATGGCCCGCTTCGCCAACCCCCGCTACGACGAGCTGCTGGCCCTGGCGGCCAGGAGCCAGGATGAGCGCGAGCGGGCCCGGCTGTTCGACGAGGCCGAGACCATACTGCTGGATGAGGCACCGATCGCCCCCATCTACCAGTACACCAATGCCCGGCTGATCAAGCCCTGGCTCAAGGGCTACCCCATCAACAACCCGGAAGACGTGGCCTACAGCCGCCAGCTCTACCTCATCAAGCACTGATACGGAACGGGGCCAGCCCGGCTGGCCCCATTTCGGCATTGTCCCGATCCCCGCTCTCGGCATAAAATGCCGCCCTCCTGACTCCAGCCGGCCACCCGTCCCCATCCGTCATGCGTGTTCTCCTCCTGCTTGCCCTGTGCGGCGCCCTGCCCGTCCAGGCGGCCAATGAAGCCGAATGTCGGCAAGCCTTCACCGAATGGATGCTGGATCAGCAACAGCAGTTCAGCGATCGCAAGGCCAGCAAGATGGAGCGGCGCAAGGCCGAGCGTGCCATCGATCAGGTGCGCGAGGAGTTCGCCAAGCGGGAGAGCTTCTGCCAGGCCATGGCCTGGGTCGCCCGCGATCAGGACAGGGATCCCCGCTTCAACCCGAGGGCCGGCGAGATCCACGACTTCAGCCAGGTGCGCTAAGCCCCGGCCCGCGACCAGTTCCCTCCGTCGCGACAGCGGCTGCTAACCCTCTCCCGCCGGCGTCCCCCTTTTAGCCATAGAACCAATACCTGAGTCGGCACCCAACGGTGCGTCCATGATCCCCCTGCGCCGTTCACCTCCCTAACAGCCGGACTCGACCACACCGCCCCTCCCCGCACCGTTCACTCCCCTCCATAAATTCCACTCTACCCATATGGGGCCTTTCATTTACTTGTAACAAAAATGTAAATGAAATGACCTCTATACCCGCCATAACAGTCAGTTTCCACCGTGCCTCAACCAAAAGGACTTCATGATGCACAAGACCCTGAGTTACTCCGCCCTGCTGCTGGCCTGCCAGCTGCCGTTGCAGGCGCTGGCCGATACCGACGTCTACCTCACCAACAACGGCCCCGAGCCCTTGCAGCTGGAGATCCGCCAGAGCGGCAGCGGCCAGTTGCAGCCGGGCAGCCAGTGGACTCAGCACAGGACAGAGCTGGGCCCCTGGGAGAGCGCCATGGTGCTCAGCTTCAATCGCTACGAGGGGGTGAAGGCGGGCAAAAACTATCTGTTCGAGACCCGTGTCACCACCGCCGGCGGCGACACCTATCGCCTCAACCAGCTGATGGAGGGCACCTGGTGGAACACCACCTTGCAGCACGGCGGCGAGACGCCGACCGCCAGCTCTGGCTGGCAGAGCGATCGCGCCCTGCATCGCACCGCGGGCCCGCAGGAGCTGGCCTTCGCCGCCAAGTACACCGGCCGTTACGACGATCTGCACTATATGCTGACCCCCGCCCGACAAGAGGAACAGCCGGAGCCGGCGGAGGACAAGCTCAAAGTGGCCAGCTACAACGTCTGGGCCCTGCCGGTGATCGCCGCCAGCATAGGCGAGCGGCTGACCCTGCTGCCCGGCTATCTCAAGGGCTATGACGCCCTGCTGCTGCAGGAGGTGTTCGATGGCCGGCGCGAGGGCTTCCTGCAGGCGCTGGCGAAGGAGTATCCCTACCAGACCAAGGTGCTCGACCAGCCGGGGATCAACATCCATGACGGCGGCGTGGTGATCGTCAGCCGCTACCCCATAGTGCGTGAGGCCCAGCTGGTCTATCCCCAGTGCACCGGCACCGACTGCTTCGCCGACAAGGGGGTGATGTACGCCGAGGTGATCAAGGGCGGCAAGGCCTGGCACCTGTTCGCCACCCACACCGCCAGCTTCGACACCGACGAGGCGAGGCGACTGCGCCAGATCCAGTTCGGCCAGATCCGCAGCCTGGCCACCAGCCTCAAGATCCCGCCCACGGACACCGTCATCTACGGCGGTGACTTCAACGTCAACAAGCGCAAGTTCGCCGACGACTACGCCAACATGCTGGCCAATCTGAACGCCCATGCCCCCGCCTATGGCGGCTACACCGAGGCCACCTTCGATCCCAGGCTCAACCCCTACGCTGGCGGGCCCCTCTCCGGCGGTGCCAACGTCGAGTACCTGGACTATCTGCTGGTGAGCCGGGAGTACGGCGCCGCCAGCCACAACCTCAACAGCGTCTGGATCCCCCGCAGCAGCGATGGCAGCCTCTGGCCCGCCAGCAACCTCTCCGATCACTTCCCGGTCAAGGGAGAGATAGCCCGATGAAACGCCGCCACGGGATCCTGGCGCTGGCGGCCCTCTCGCTGTTGCTGCTCACTATCGGCCGGCAGGATGAGCCCGGCTCGGCGACAGCCGCCCAAGCAGGGACGCCGCCGACGAACGCCAGCCCACCGCAGCCCGTTCAGCCGGGGGTCGCCGCACATGACGCCTCCGCCACCGCGGCCACTGGCGCCACCAAGGCTCCCCAGAGCTGGCGCGCCATGCCGGAGGGGATGAGCCAGCAGCTCGCAGGTGACATCGCCGACAGCGATCAGCCGCTGGCCGAGCGGCTGGTCAATCTGGCCGGCGTGGAGTCGCAGTGGCTGAGCGAGGGGGAGAGCCTGACCCTGTTGCAGGGACGCTACGCCGAGGCGCTGGCGCAGCTGGCCAGCGACGGCGAACAGCTGAGCCTGGCCGAGCGGCTGGCTGCCCTGACCCGGTTGCAGGACGAGTGGGCGGCGCAATACCCGGATCTGGCGGCGGATCTGTTCAACCCGGATGCCCGCCTGCAGCAGGCACGCCAGCTGTGGGGGGACGAGGAGCTGGAGACCCTGGTGCGCCACTTCCTGCCCGCTGGGCGGGCCGAGGCCAGCCTGGCCTTCGCCGGGGCGCGCCAGCAGCAGCTGGATCAGCGCAGCCGCTATCAGCTGCAGCTGGCCGAGCTGGAACAGCAACTCGCGGCCAGTCAGGGGGCCATGGACGACGCGCGCTGGCAGCAGCACCGGGAAGAGGTGCTTGGCCAGTTCAGGCGCGACTTCTTCGTCCAGGAGCAGGGCCGCCCCCGAACGGATTGACGCCAGGCTGACATCACGGTCCGGCACGCAGCAGACACGAAAAAGGGCCCGCTATGGGCCCTTTTCTTGCTCAATCGCCTCAGGCCAGCGGGTAGCTGGCCGCCAGCCCGTTCTCGCAATGCCAGTTGGCCCACAGCTTGTCATCGCTGCCCATCTGCAGGGTGGCGAAGTTGCGGGTGCGCAGGTAGACGGTGGCGCCAAACGGCTTGATCAGCTCCGTGCGGATCAGCCGGCTCTCGTCGAGATACTCGGGCTCGTCGTTGGTCATGGCGAGGATCCCCATCCACTGGAACTGAGTCGGGCAGGGATGCACTATGCCGGAGGAGACCAGCTGATGCACATTCATCACCCCCTTGCCCACCCGCCTGTCCTGGATCACTCCGAGACAACCCACGTGCACATCCCCCGACAGGATCAGGGTTCTGGACGCCCCCTTGTCGGCCTTGCGCCGCTGCTGGGCGTTGTCCAGCAGTCGCATGATGAGGCGGGCCCGCTCCCCCTCGTGGGCCTTGGCGCGCCAGTGATCCTTGAGATCGTCGGTCAGCTCCTCCTCCCAGGGGGTGGCATCCAGCGCCGCCTCGGTGAAGGAGAAGTCCCGATAGACCACCGGCACCCCCGCCATCACCAGCAGGTGCCCCTCGCTGCAGGCGGCCAGCGCCCCATTGACCTGATCCCACTGCCCCCGGCTCATCACCTGGCTCTGGCTGCGGGTCGCCCTGTTGTCCAGCGCCAGTATCTGATAGCCCCTAAAGGTCAGCCGCCAGGAGTGGTGACTCAGGTTCGCCGGATCCAGCAAGGATCCATTGGCGCCGGAGCGCAGCTGGAACAGCCGGAAATACTTGGCGGCGGCGGCATAGATGGCCTGATAGACCTCGCAGCCCTGCAAGTCGGCGGGGTAGCTGCCCCAGCCATCGAAGATGTCGTGATCGTCCCACATCATGGCATTGGGCACCCGGGCCAGCATGCGCGCCACCTCGGGGCGGCCCCACTGCTTGCAGTAGAGCTCGCAATAGAAGCGGTCGAGCTGCTCCTCCATGGTGCGGGTCGCCTTGCGTTTGACCTTCTCGGTCCTGTCCAGCTCGTTCCAGGCTTTCAGGGTCGGCACCGTGGTCCAGAGAGAATCGGCATAGACCTGATCCCCGCCCATCAACAGCAGGGAGAAGGGATGCGCCTGGTGTTCGGCGGCAAGCTTGTCCCACATGGCGTAGGGCTGGGGGGTGGAGGTGAGCAGCTTGAAGTCGGAGAAACCGTTGCAGGAGGCATAGCCAATCAGCACCTGATCTTTCAGGCCCGGCAGATGAAACTGCCACTGCTCAGCCCCGGCCAGATCCTGGGCGGGCACCCCATCCAGCAGGATCTCGTAGCCGATGGTGCTGGTCTTGGCCTTGGCGGGCGCCGACCAGAGCGCTCGCCAGAAGCCGCCTTTGGGGGTATCCGCCTGCTTGCTGGCGGCCAGCAGCTTGCCATTGACTCTGACGTCAGCCGCCTTGCAGTCCGCTCCCGCCAGAAAACAGATGCTGTATTGTGTGTCCGATTCGAGCCCCAGCAGGGGGCCCATTACCAAAGTCGTCATCGCTTATCCCTCCATGATTTCACCCATGCAGCATAGCGAAACAGGCGTCCTTTGATACTGACCAGCTGGGAGGCGCGCTATCTCAGGCGGTAGCGAGCGGCATCACGCCTTGCCCTTGAACTGCTTGACGCTGCGCTTGTTGGCGGTGCGGCGATTCGCCTGCTTGTCTCTGGGGGCGCGCTTGCCCTCCCCGCTCGCGGGCTGGTCGGTCACCGGGAAGCCGGTCAGTTCGGCCAGCGCCAGCTCACGGCCGGTCAGGGTGCGGATGGCGGCGAGGGTCTCGGTCTCGCCGTGGCAGACCAGGGACATGGCGAGCCCCTTGCGCCCGGCGCGGGCGGTGCGGCCGATGCGATGCACATAGACGGGGGCGCTGGCGGGCAGGTCCAGGTTGATCACCACGGGCAGCGCCTCCACATGGATGCCGCGCGCCATCAGATCCGTGGCCACCAGCACCCGCACCTTGCCCGCCTTGAAGTCGGCAAGCGCCTGCTCCCGCACAGCCTGATCCTTGTCGCCATGCAGGGCCGCCACCGCTATACCCGCCTTGGCGAGCTTCCTGGCCACGCCGTCGGCATCGTCCCGCGCGCTGATAAACACCAGCACCTGAGGCCAATCCTGCTCCTTGAGCAAGCCGATGAGTGCCGGCACCTTGCCGCTCTTGTTGACCAGATAGAGCCGCTCCTCGATCTCGCTCACCAGGCCGTTGAGCGGATCCGCCTCGATGCGCACCGGGTTCGTCAGCAGACCAGTGGCCAGGCTCTCCAGCTCGGTTGGCAGGGTGGCGGAGAACAGCAGGTTCTGCCGCTGCGCAGGCATGGCGTTCATCAGCCACTGGATGTCGGGCCAGAAGCCCATCTCCAGCAGGCGATCCGCCTCATCCAGCACCAGCGCACGCAGGTTGCTCAACCCCAGCAAGCGCTGGGCCAGCAAGTCGCGCAGCCGCCCCGGGGTCGCCACCAGCAGTTGCGGCCCCAGCGCCAGCTCGGCCTGTTGCTGCTCCTGCGCCACCCCGCCACACAGGGTCAGGACACGCAGCCCCAACGCCTCGGCACCGCCCTGCAGCGCGGCGCTTACCTGGGTGGCCAGCTCGCGGGTCGGCACCAGCACCAGCCCCTGCACCCGATCGGAGGCCGGATCCAGCCGTTGCAGCAGCGGCAGGCCGAACGCCAGGGTCTTGCCGCTGCCGGTCTGGGCCAGCGCCAGCAGATCCTGCCCCGCCAGCGCCGCCGGAATGGCTAGTTGCTGGATGCGGGTCGGGGTATGCAAGTCGGCAGGCAGGGCGGCCAGCAGGGCGGGATCGAGGGCGAGTTCGTTAAAGGTCATGGGCTAGGCAGGTATCGGCTGAATAAGAAGTGGGAGGCGAAGTCTAGCCAGACTGCCCTGATAAGTAAAAGGATGGTGCCGACTCCGGCGCCGCCAGGGGTTGTGGGGCTGGATAAAGAAACGGGGGCGAACTCCCCGCGCCAGAAATAAAAACGGCCTGCGCCTGTGTTGAAACAGGGCAGGCCGTCGGGCAATCAGGCTAACGAGATTACAGCACGGCCAGGGCGGCGGCGTAATTCGGCTCGTCAGCGACTTCGGCTACCAGCTCGCTGTGCAGCACCTTGTTGTGCTCGTCCAGCACGACGATGGCACGGGCGGCCAGGCCAACCAGCGGGCCGGAGGAGAAGGCCACGCCGTAATCCTGCAGGAAGGAGACGCCACGCATGGTGGACAGGCTCACGACCTTGTCCAGGCCTTCGGCGCCGCAGAAGCGGGACTGGGCGAACGGCAGATCGGCGGAGATGCACAGCACAACGGCGTTGTTCAGGGCACTGGCCTGCTCGTTGAACTTGCGCACCGAGGTGGCGCAGGTCGGCGTATCGACGCTCGGGAAGATGTTCAGGATCTTGCGCTGACCGGCGTAGTTCGCCAGGGTCACATCGGACAAGTCTTTGGCAACCAGGGAGAAGGCCTTGGCCTGCTCACCGGCGACGGGGAGATGACCGGAAACGGAGACGGGGTTGCCTTGCAGGGTGACGGTATTGCTCATGTTGTGTCCTCTAATTATCTAAGGGGGATCCAGGCCTCCAGTATAGGCCCAGCCGGACGGGACAAACACCCGCCAATAAGAGGGATATGTCCCGTTCGGCTCAAGTCGACTTACCCTCACCACAATAAGAGCGGGATATATCCTCATCCCCTGACTGGCAAACCGCCTCCCGAACAAGAGGGGAGATTAGGGCTTGACCTTGGACTAAGCACCAAGGTTTACACTCCCCTCAGTTTTCTGCGCTCCCGCACCGACGGGATCCACTCAAGAGGGATTCACCATGAGCAAATCCTGCTGCAATCATCAGCACGCCGCAGCCCCCATCAAGGCCGTCAACAAGGCAGACGCGGGCCAGACCCAGCATCGGCACGACAACCACTGCTGCGACCAGGTCGCGCCGGTCAGCGCCTGCGCCAGCCCGGCCCCCCATGAGACGCAGGCGAACGATTCGCCCGGGGATGACGAGCCCCCCCGAGGAGGCTGTCACGGCCAGGGCTGCTGCAGCCCGTCTCCCTCCCACGACCATGAGCATGAGCATGAGCATGAGCATGAGCATCATGCCCATGCCGAAGCGGCCGAGGCGAGCGAGCCCTTGGGCGCGCCGGAGCAGCACAGTCGCCGCCACAGCTGGCAGGTGCTGGGGATGGATTGCCCCAGCTGCGCCCGCAAGATAGAGACCGCCGTCAGCCGGGTCCCTGGCGTGCAGCAGGCGCGGGTGCTGTTTGCCACCGAGAAGCTGGTGGTGGATCTCGCCCCCGAGCTCTCCCCCGATCCCGTCACCGCCGCAGTGCTGGCCGCAGGCTTCCGGCTCAAGGGCGAGACCCGGGGCAAGGCGGCCGAAACCCGCCGCAGCCCGGTGATGAGCCTGCTCGGCAACTTATTTGGCAAATATGGGCAACCCCTCTCCCTGGCCGCCCTGATGCTGGTGGCCGCCCTGCTGCCGGCCCAGATCGGCCAGCCGCTGTTTATCCTGGCGACCCTGTGGGGACTCTGGCCCGTCGCCCGCAAGGCCTGGGCCCTGACCAGGAGCGGCTCCCCCTTCGCCATCGAGACCCTGATGACGGTGGCGGCGCTCGGCGCCCTCTTCCTCGGCGAGACCGCCGAGGCGGCCATGGTGCTGCTGCTGTTCATGCTGGGGGAGCACCTGGAGGCCTATGCCGCCGGCCGTGCCCGCGCCGGCGTCACCGCCCTGATGGCGCTGGTGCCCGACAAGGCGCTGCGCATTCGCACTGTTCTACAAGGTCAGGCACAGAGTGAAGTACGGGAGGAGGTCGCGGCCGACGAGCTGCGCCCCGGCGACATCATAGAGATAGCCCCCGGCGCCCGCCTGCCGGCGGATGCCCGCCTGCTGGACGCCCTCGGGGCCTTTGATGAGAGCGCCCTGACCGGTGAATCCATCCCGGTGGAGCGCCGTCAGGGCGACAAGGTGCCCGCCGGCAGCCTGGCGGCGGATCGGGTGCTGCGCCTGGAGGTGGTCTCCGAGCCCGGCAACAACGCCATCGACCGCATACTGCACCTGATCGAGGAGGCCGAGACCCAGCGCGCGCCCATAGAGCGCTTCATCGACCGCTTCAGCCGCTGGTACACCCCGGCCATGATGCTGGTCGCCCTGCTGGTGGTGATAGTGCCACCCCTCGCCTTCGGCCAGAGCTGGGACGAGTGGATCTACCGCGGGCTGGCGCTGCTGCTCATCGGCTGCCCCTGCGCCCTGGTGATCTCCACTCCGGCGGCGGTGACCTCCGCCCTGGCGGCGGCGACCCGGCAAGGGGCCCTGATCAAGGGGGGCGCGGCGCTGGAGCGGCTGGCCCATGTGGACACGGTCGCCTTCGACAAGACTGGCACCCTGACCCTGGGCAAGCCGCAGCTGACCGAGCTGATAAGCCTGGATGGCCGACCAGAGGCCGAGCTGCTGGCGCTGGCCGCCGCCATCGAGCAGGGCTCCCATCACCCGCTGGCCAAGGCCGTGGTGGCCGCCGCCAGCGAGCAGGGGCTGACCCTGGCCGCGGCAAGCGAACTGCGTGCCCTGCCGGGCATGGGGGTGGAGGGACGCATCGACGGCGCCCTCTGGCAACTGCTGGCCCCGAGCCGGATCCCGAGCCTAGATGAGGCCATCAACCAGCGAGTCAGCCGCCTGGAGGCGCAAGGCAAGACGGTGGTGGTGCTCTGTCAGGCACCCTCACCCCACCCTCTCCCAGAGGGAGAGGGAACTGCTCTCACCACACCGGTCGCCCTGCTGGCGCTGCGCGACCAGATCCGGCCAGACGCTGCCGCGGCGCTGCAGGAGCTGAGGGCGCTGGGGCTGCAGAGCATCATGCTGACCGGGGACAACCCCCGCGCCGCCGAGGCCATCGCCACCGAGCTCGGCATGGGCTGGCGCGCCAGCCTGCTGCCGGAGGGCAAGGTGGAGGAGATCGCCAAGCTGGCCGAGCACCGCAAGGTGGCCATGATAGGGGATGGCATCAACGACGCCCCCGCCATGAAGCGGGCCAGCATCGGCATCGCCATGGGCGGCGGCACCGATGTGGCGCTGGAGACCGCCGATGCGGCCCTGACCCACAACCAGCTCGGCGGCCTCGCCGCCATGATCCGGCTGTCGCGCTCGGCGCTCGCCAACATCCACCAGAACATAGCGCTGGCGCTGGGGCTCAAGGCCATCTTCCTGGTCACCAGCCTGCTCGGCATCACCGGGCTCTGGATAGCGGTGCTGGCGGATACCGGGGCCACCGCCCTGGTCACCGCCAACGCCCTGCGGCTGCTGCGCAAGCGCTGATCCTCGGCTCCAGCCAAACACCAAAAGCCGTCACCCTGGGGTGACGGCTTTTCTCTTTCCCCCTCTCCCCTGGCACCGGCGAAGCAGAACCTGCAAAGAAAAAGCGCGGCTGCCCTCTGGCAGTCGCGCTTTGTGATTACTCTCTCGGCTTATCCCACCCTTGGCGAGGTGGAATTCAACCCTGGGCTGCCGAGCCAGCTCAGGGCTCGATGGGTCTCCTTACTTGGCGCTGCACTCCTGAATGACCACGGTACCGGCGCTGACCCCTGCCGGGTCAACCTTCACCAGCACGCTCCACAGGCCTTGCGGCAGGGTGATGCTGTTGTTGGAACTCCCCGGCTCGGAGAAAGCGAAGGGGTAACCCGTTTCGGGCTGGACGGCACCGCCACCATTGAGCAGGTACTCCTTGCTCCAGTCTTCGTTGGCGACCTTGAACTCAGTGGTGCCCGCATAGTTGAACGCGGTCTGATAGATGGCGAGTGCGCCGTCCATCCCCTTGTAGCTCAACTGGTACTGGGGCTGGGCGTTCCAGCCGGACAGCTCACCCTTGACGAACAGGTTGTAGCCGAGCGGATTGCCCGCTACGGTATCCAGCACCTTGCAACTCTGCACCGGCTCGGTGAAGCTGACGCTCAGGCTGGGCTTGTCCTTGTTCATGGCGGTAAACACGAACTTGTAGGTACCTGCCTTGTCTGCATTGAACGGCAGATCCCCACCGTTGGCACAGAGCCCGCTGATCTGGCCCGTCGCCAACTGGTCGGTATCGCTGCACTTGCCGTAGTTGATCGGTCCACCCCAGTCGCTACCGGCAATCTTCACCTGAGTCATCCCCAGCTGATCCGCCGTCACTTCGGTGGTGAACTCGTAGCTGAAGTTGCCACCGAAGTTCATCTTGTTGACCGGATCCCACTGGTTCAGGAAACCGCGCACGAAGACCTCGGTGTCACCAAATGGCGGCACTGTGCTCAGGTCCGTCTTCTTGCCCACCGGCAGGCCCGCACCCTGGGCACCGGCCTGTGGCTTGACGAACACGGCGGCCGACCAGGCCCCCAGCGTCAGCTGGCCGTTGTCGAACGCGGCGCCACTGGCGATGCTGCTACCAGCGTGATGAGCGCTGCTCAACACCATGCCGGCGAGGTCGATGGGCTGATCCTTGCCGTCACGGAAGTCGCCGATACTCTGGCTGGCATTGGTGGCGTTGATCATCACCACCAGGCCGTCGATGGCCGGGTCCAAGTCCGCCCCGGCGCTCGCGCCGTCATCCACCGACATCACGATGAGGCCCGGGATCTGATCCGGCCCGGTGTTGCGGAAGTCGACCCGCTTGATCACCTCGGCACCGCTGCCAAGACGCAGCAGACGGGAGGATTGACGCAGCTCGGCCAGCTCCTGGTAGAAGCCCAGCATGCGCTCCATGTCAGCCCCGCTCGGCTTGACGTGCTGGCCGAGCACCTGCTCGATCAGCGGATAGTTGTCACCATCCTTGTCCTTGCGCGGCAAGCCCTTGTCGAAGTTGTTGTCGACCTGGGTGTAATCGACCCGGTTGTACCAGTCACCGGAGTCGTAGCTGTCCCGCTCCATGGACTTGGAGCGCAGCAGTTCGCTGCCGGCATGGGTGAAGGGAATGCCCTGCCCCAGCATGGCGGTCGCGAGCGACACCCCCTGCATCCGCACCAGATCGGCCCCTGCCGGCGCCTTGTAGACCAGGTTGTCGAACAGGGTCTGGTTGTCGTGCTTGGAGACATAGTTCTGGATCTCGGTCGGATCCTGGGCATAACCGGCGGGCTGGCCGTTGTAGTCGATGTCAGCCCCCTTCTTCGGCATGCCGTCCTTGTCGGTCAGCACGAACTCCTTGAGGTTGCCGGCCATGCCGAGGCGAACCAGATCGGACTGGTGCAGCGCGGTCGCCAGATCGACGCCGTCCACCTCGTTCGGATCCACGAAGGCGCCGTTGCCGAAGCCCTGGGTCTTGCGAATGAGATCGCCGCCATCGAAGGGGCTGCCGCCACGGACCGCATCCCGCAGCCGGTCGGAGAAGGAGCCGATGCCGGTGCCGCCCAGGTGTTTCTGGGTGGCCTGCACGAAGCGCTTGTCATCCTGCACCTCGCCGAAGTTCCAGCCCTCGCCGTAGAAATACATCTCGGGGTTGACCTTCTTCACCTCGGCCAGCGCCTGCACTATCTGATCCTTGGGATGGTGACCCATCAGATCGAAGCGGAAGGCATCGATCTTGTAGTCCCGCGCCCAGGTCACCAGGGAGTCGTCGACGAGCTTGGCGAACATGGCGTGTTCCGGCGCCGTGTTGGAGCAGCAGGTGGAGTTCTCGACCGAACCGGTCTCCGGGTTCAGCCGCTGGTAGTACCAGGGCACTATCTTGTCGAGCACCGACTTGGCGCCGAGCCCGGCCTCGTTGGTGTGGTTGTAGACCACGTCCATCACCACGTTCATGCCGATGTTCTGCTTGATGGCCTGCACCATCTCGCGGAACTCCTTGATCCGGGTCGTTCCCTCCGCATTGGTGGCGTAGGAGCCTTCCGGGGCGGTGTAGTGATAGGGGTCATAACCCCAGTTGAAGGAGTCCACCCCGCGCAGATAGCCATACAGCTCCTGCACCACGGGGTTATCCTTGCTGTCCACGCTCTGCAGCTCGGTCAGCACCGATTCTATGGTCTGGCCGCCGCCACAGTGGCTGGCGAACTTGGAGTTCTTGACCTCGGCATTCACCTCGCACAGCTTGCTGAAGTCGTCGCCGATGTTGGCGACCTTGGCCGGATCTTCGTTGATGGTGGCGATGTCGAACACCGGCAGCAGGTGCAGGTGGCTGACGCCGCTCTTGGCCAGGGCCTTCAGGTGGGTGACCGGCTTGCTGTCGCCGTCGGTCAGCCCCAGGAACTTGCCTCTATGTTCCGGCAGGGTGCTCTCATCGTTGCCGGTCAGATCCCGGACATGGGCCTCGTAGATGGTGATGTCGGCCGGGTTCTGCTGGCTGTGGGGCGCCTTCAGGCTGTCCCAGCCCGCCGGCTTGAGGGCCGGATCGTCCAGGTCCACCACCTGGCTGAACTCGGAGTTCATGGCGAGGCTCAGGGAATAGGGGTCGGTCACCTGATAGGATTCCAGCTTGCGGCTGAGGGGGTGATAGACCTCGATGGCGTAGCGGTAGTACTTGCCCACCAGATCCGCGCCGCCCTGCAGGCTCCAGCTGCCGCTGGCCTCGTCTTGTGTCATGGCGCGCTCGCCGAGGGACTGATGCTGCTCATCGAACAGCGCCAGCTTGACCGACTTGGCGGTCGGCGCCCACAGCCGGAAGGTGACGTTGCCACCCTCGACCATGGCGCCATAGCTCAGCTTGGTGGCGGCCTCGGCATAGACTGCATCCAGGGCGCCGGCGCTCTGCACCAGGGTGGCCCCCTGCAGTATGCCCTCGGCATCGGTACCGATCGCTACCAGCTCACCCTTGAGCAGGGGCTTGAGATCCTTACCGGCAGGCAGGGCGAAGGCGGCGGCATCCTTGAGGTGCGGATACTTGGCCTGCTGCTCGGCATTGAGACTGGTCGGGGTCAGGCTGAGGTAGGGGAAGTCGAACACCCCTTCCGCATTGGCCTTGATGGTGCCGGACTCTGTGTAGTAGAGCCGCACATGGGGTTTGTCCTTGCCCCCTTGCCAGATCAGGGTGTTGCCGTCGATCAGGTGGGCGCTGGCCCCGGCCACGCCGAAGGCGGCGCTGAAGGCCTCGGCACGGCTGCCAAAGATCTCGCTCTTGCCCGCAACTATGGCCACGGTGCGATCCGGATGCTCGCTGAAGATCACCTTCATGTCGGCGCCGGTCAGGTTCGCCATATCGCCGTTGCGGGCGATGAAGTTGATGCAGCCTTCCATCTTGGCGAGCGGCACCACCCAGCTGGGACCGAAGCCGTCCACCGCTGCCGGTGTCTTGCTGGCGTCATCCCAGCTCGCGTTCAGGCCGCTGTCGGCGGTGGCATTACAGGCATCGTTGTTCCACAGGTGCAGGCTGTGGCCGGCGAAGGGCCCTTCGATGCCGCGCGCCGCGCCGGTCTGGGTGTCGACCAGGGCGATCACCGCCTGATCGGGCCCGGCCACCAGCTGCTCGGCCGGAGGCTGTACATTGGGGAGGCGGGCGACGGGCCCATCCTGGGAGGGTGGAGTGGAGGGCGAGGAGCCGTTGTCATTACAGCCAGACAAAAGCGCGAGCAGTGAGGCTGTTACCAGCGCCACCTTGGTCTTTTTCATATCCATTTTTTTATAATTCCCGCTGTAGTTAGTCTCGATATTCGAGTACCCGGTCGCAGCCGAGCGGTGTCATATTAGTCAGCGGGGATTGTTGTAAATGTGAGCAGGCAGGCAAAAAAAACCAACCAGTTTCAACAAGATAACGTTTTCATAACGAAAATTGGAGCGAGCTCACAGACTTGGGGCGATATTCACCCCATCACTTGGGAGAACCCCATGACGCAGGAAAAACCAATTTCCGATCAACTGGATACCGAGGGTGATGCAGATGACGCGAATCGATGAGCAAGCGAGGCGACTGGATGAGGAGTATCAGGCCATCAGTCAGCTGTTCGATCAGTTTTGCCAGCAGGCCGGGGCGCTCGCCGAGCAGTACCGCTTCTTAAAGTGGCCCGACTACGAGGAGACACCGCCGCGGATCCGGGCCTTCACCCTGCTGGGGGAGCCGCGCGAGCTGCGGCTCCATTGCCAGCCGGGGGAACACGGCATCCTGCACGGCATCATCCAGATAGTCGATGAGGAGGAGCAGCTCCATGCCAGCCTGGGATTCAGGGCCGACGGCCATCTGCTGCTGGAGTCGGGCCGCTTGCTGGACAACCCGCCCGGGCTGCTGCTCAAGCTGCTGATCGGCTCCATCTGGAAGGATAAGTCCTCGGCAGCCACCAGCCAGCCTCACTGAGCCGGCGCAGCCGCCGCGCCTCAGCCCTGGGCTATCTCTATGGTCACATGGACCAGCTCCTCGTGGATGGCGAGCCGCTCGCGGATCTGCTGCGGCGGCACCGGC
The DNA here is from genome assembly GCF_019218665.1 of Aeromonas sp. sif2416. NCBI lineage: Bacteria > Pseudomonadati > Pseudomonadota > Gammaproteobacteria > Aeromonadales > Aeromonadaceae > Aeromonas > Aeromonas sp. sif2416. Next base: position 31,346 of record NZ_JAHUXC010000012.1, on the reverse strand, counting down.
TGTGCCATCCGCAGCGACAGCACGCAGGCATACTGCTGCTGCCCCACCCGCCAGACGTGCAGATCGCGGATCTCCGCCGCCGGCCCCTCGGCGATCACCTCGCGGATCTCCGCCACCAGGGGGGTATCCATCTCGGCATCCAGCAGCACGCGACCGGTGTCGCGCAGCAGGCCCTTGGCCCACAGGGCCACCAGCACCGCGCCCACTATCCCCATCAGGGGATCCAGCCAGTCGGCGCCCCACAGCATGCCGCCCACCAGGGCGAAGATGGCCAGTACCGACGTGGCCGCATCGGCCAGCACATGGAGATAGGCGGCCCGCAGATTCAGATCATGATGAGCATGGCCGTGGTCGTGATCATGGTGATCGTGCTGGTGACCGTGATGATCGTGGTGATGATCATCCTTGAGCAGCCAGGCACAGGCCAGGTTCACCAGCAGACCGAGCAGGGCGATGCCGATCGCCTGCTGATAGTGGATCGGGCTGGGATCCAGCAGCCGGGTGACCGACTCGAACAGCATCAGGCCGGCCACCCCCACCAGCAGCAGGGCGCTGGTGAAGCCGCCAAGCACCTCTATCTTCCAGGTGCCGAAGCTGAATCTGTGATCCCGGGCGAAGTGGCGGGCGGCGCGATAGGCCAGCACCGAGAGACCGAGCGCCAGCGCGTGGGAGCTCATGTGCCAGCCATCCGCCAGCAGCGCCATGGAGTTGAACACCCAGCCCCCCGCGATCTCCGCCACCATCATGATGAGGGTGAGCAGCACGGCCCAGCGGGTCTTCTGTTCGGCCAGCGGATTCCCTTCGTGCACGACGGGTTGATGGCAGTGGAAGCTAGCGACGGATGACATGAATTTCTCCTGAGGGCGACAATACAATATACTATACCCCAGTATAGTTTTATCGCGCGAGAGGATCCTGCATGTCACACACGGTACACAACAAGAAGAAGCTGCTGGCGCGGGTACGCCGCATCAAGGGTCAGACCGGCGCGCTGGAGAGTGCGCTGGAGCAGGAGACCGACTGCGCCGCCATCTTGCAGCAGATCGCCGCCATCCGCGGCGCCGTCAACGGCCTGATGCTGGAGGTGCTGGAGGGTCACATGCGCGAACATCTCGGCGCCGAGGAGGCCACCCAGGCAGAGCGGCTTGAGGATCTGGATCAGGTGGTGAGGGTGCTGCGCTCCTACCTGAAATGAGTACGCCCGACGGGTCGGGCGTACGGTTCAGTCGAAGTCCGCGTAAGGCGTGAGCGGCTGGGGCGGCATGTCGAGATCCCCCTGCCATGGCTTGAAGGTGTAGCGCAGGAAGAGGGTCGCATGGCTGGGGGCATAGTCGTCGGCCTGCTGGATATCGATCCGCCCGCCGATGCGCCAATGCTCGCTCAGCCGGTGCTCCACCACGGCGTTGAGGGTGTAGCCGAACCCGCTGCTGCTGCCGCCCTGCACCGGGGCGTTCCGGTCGGGCAGGCGCTCCGGCAGCAAGTCGGGCAGGGGGTAGCGCCGGCTGTCGTCGGTGCGGGAGTGGGACCAGGAGCCGGAACCACCCAGCTCCCACGACCAGTCCGGGGTGCGCTGCCGGTAGCTGACCGGGAGCGACAGGGAGAAGTAACCCTGGGGGCTGTAGTAACCCCCCTGCCCCAGGGTGTAGCCACTCAGATCCTGCTGGTAATGCCACAGCATGCTGCTCAGTCCCAGGCTGACCCGCCGGTTTGCCTCGTTGACGACCTTGTAGTAGCCACCGCCCATGAGCCGGGTGCGCCAGTTGTCCGGCACGTTCTTGCCAGTCAGCAGATGTTGCTGGGCGCTGCCCCAGAAGCCGACCGCTCCTCCCAGATCATGGCTGAGATCGAGGCGGACACCGTTGGCCCGCACGCCCCCCCAGCTGATCCCGGTAGCGGGATCGACGGTGCCGGAGTAAGAGAGCAGGGAGCTGCTGATCGGCCGCCGCGACAGGGTGAGGCCCCAGCCCAGATCCCCAAGATCCCCTTCCACCGAGGCCCCGCCGACCCAGTCCACCACCTCGAAGCCGAGGGGGGTGGTGCCCAGATCGAAGGCCCAGGCGCCCCCGCGCCAGCCCGCCGCCAGTGTGGTGCCGGCATACTGCTGGTGTTCGTCCCCCGTACAGCCACGCGCGACGCAGGTGCCGAACTCCGCCAGATAGGGGGAGGCAGGCAGGTGGCCCGCATCCATGTCGACCCGCTCGAGGCGGCCGAAGAAGGTGCCGCCGGCCAGCGGGGTATCCAGCTGCAGCATCTGGGTCAGGGCCCGCAGATCGGAGACGCCACCGGTGCCGCTGGAGCCCCAGTAGTCGCTGTCGAGAGAGACTGTGGTCTGGCTCTGCCGATAGTGCTGGTCGAGATCGCTGCGCAGCCCCGATGCCAGCCAGCCCTCCCCTTCGCGGCTGCGGGCGAGCCGGGTCAGATCGCCCCCGTCCAGATCCTCGCGGGGGGCCAGACCGGCGGCCACCATGGCCTTGCGATCCCATTGCAGGGCCTCCTCCGTCTCACCGGCGGCGAAGCGCTGGCGGGCGGCGTCACGCCAGAACAGCGCGCTCTGCTCGGAGGTGGGCTGGGCCGATACCGCGGGGGCATAGCCCTCGAAGATGGCCTGCGCCGTCGCCTCCTCCCCCAGGGCCTGATAGAGATTGGCGACCCGGCGGTAGTCGTTGAAGCCGTCGGCGGGCTGGGGGCTGATCGGCCAGCCGGGCAACCAGCGCCGCACCTGCTCCCGGTAGCCCCTTACCAGCGCCAGCTCGGCCATGCCGAGGCGGGCATCCAGCTGCTGTGGCTGGTGCGCCAGCACCCTTTGATAGTGCTGCTCGGCCTGGGCCCAGTCGCCACGCTCACCAGCCCAGCCGGCCAGCATCAGGCTGACGTCGTCGTCCGGCAGCAGGGGCTGCAACAGGCGCTCGGCGCCGTTCTCGTCGCCCTGCTCGCGCAGCTGCCTGGCCCTGGCCAGGGTCTGGGTGCGCACCAGGCGGGCGTCCAGCTCGCGCATGTCCGCCGACCAGCGCGATGCCGGCACCTCGGCCAGCACGGCTCTGGCCCGCTCGGTCTGATCCTGCCCCGAGAGATAGAGCGCGGTGGCGTAATGCAGGCTGTTGTCCTCTGGCCGGGCCGCCAGCCGGCTCAGCAGTAGCCGCTCCCCGCCCCCGACATCACCGCTGCGGGCCGAGGTGCCGGCGACCCTGTAGGCGAGCCAGACGTCATCGGGCCTGAGCGCGAGGGCCTCCTGGCGCAGCGCCAGGGCCTGCGGCAGCTTGCCCGCCTGCTCGAACACATCGGCCTGCGCCTGCAGCTGCTCGGCCTTGAGCTGCTTGCCCTCGGCCTGCAAGGCGGGATCCCGGCTCTGCGCCAGCAGGGCCAGCGCCCGCGCGGGATCCCGCTCCCGATAGAGATCGAACAGCCGGGACAGGGCCCTGTCATGGGCGCCGGGCAACGCGAGCGCCTTGCGATACGCCTGCTCGGCCTGCGCCGGCCGATCCAGGGCCAGCTCGCTGTCCCCCAGCCCGAGCCAGGCCTCGGCCTCCCTGCCATCGAGCCGGGTGGCCTGACGGTAGCGATTCGCCGCCGCCTCCCACTGCTGGCGCTCGCCGGCCTGTTCGGCCTGGCTGATCAGCAGCCAGTAACGGTTGCTGGCCAGCAGGCTGGTCCACTTCTCCTTCTGGGCCACCTCGGGGTGGCGCAGCACCTGCTCGAACTGGGCGATGGCGAGCGCGCGCTGATTGTTGCGCGAGTAGGCCTGACCGAGCGCCCCCATGAGGTCGGGATCGCCGGGATTGGCGGCGAGGGCCCGCTTCAGCTCGGCCACAGAGGCCGTGCCGGCTCCCGTCGCCGTCAGCGCCTGCTGACGGGCGCGAAACGCAGGCGAGGCCCACTTCGCCTGCTGCTCGGCGAGCAGGGACTCGGCCTTGGCGGCCTCGTCACCGCTGCCGAAGGCCGTGATGAAGCGACCCAGCTCGGCGATGCTCTGCGGCCCCACCGGCATCTCCGTGATGGCGCCCAGCCAGATCTCGGCCGCCTCGTCACGGCTGTCGTCGCTCATGGCCATCTGCCGCAGCAGCGCCATGGCCTCCTGGCGTCGTCCGTCGGCCAGGTAGTAACGCGCCAGCCCAGCCCGCACCCGCGGCTGACCCGGGTACTGGCGGTTCAGCGCCTGCAGGGCCTGGATCCCCTTGCCATGAAGGGCGGGAATGCGCGCCTGCAGCAGCGCGTATTCGACCGCCACCTCCAGGTTAGGTGGCAGGTCCTCCACGAACAGGGCGCGATAGAGGCGCTCGGCCTCCGCCAGCCGGCCCGCACTGACCAGCAGCCGCGCCTGCTGCAACTGCTGGCGCTGCGCCGCGTCGGTGAGCGCCAGGTTCGCCATGCCCTGACGGTAGAGCCGCGAGTCGGGCGCTACCTTGCCGAGCCGGGCGAGCAGCGCCCTGCCCTCCTTGATCTTGCCCTGACGCAGCGCCTGACGGGCCTGGGCCGCCAGCAGCTCGGGGTGATTGGGATCCACCAGGGAAAGGGAATAGAGGCTGTTGCTGACCAGATCTTCCCGCCCGCTTGCCTCCCCGATGCGGATCTGCTCGAGCAGCCAGTCGACCGGCTGTACCGCCCCCTGTGCCAGGCTGCCGCCTGCCAGGCAGGCGAGCAGACAGGCCAGGGTCAATCTGCTTGGCATGCGTCGCTCCAGTGCGGCTGCAGGGTGCCATCGGGGGCGAAGCGGTAACGGCCCTGATCCCAGCCGGCGCCAAACAGGCTGAGCACGCTGCCATAGTAGGCATCCGCATCCTGGCCATGCTGCTTGACCCTGTCACGCAGCGCCGCCAGGCTCGGTTGCCCCTGCGCCAGCGGCAGCAGGGCGGCGGCGAAGCCGACCGGCCCCTGCCCCTGAGCCTCGCCACTCTGGCTGTCGACCCGCTCCGGCACGGCGCCGAGCTCGGTGATCCTGGCCAGCATGGGGGCAAAGTGCGCCACCAGGGCGGCCTTGGCGGGATCCTCGTCGCTCAGCATGCCGAGCCAGAGATAGACCCGGATGGCGTCATAGCTCCCCTGCGGCCCCTTGTCGGCCGCCACCTGCCAGCCCTTGTCGCCCTGCCACTCAATCCAGTCCGGGGCAACCCCTTGCGGGGCGCTCTCGCGCAGCAGCCGTGGCAACAGCCCCTGCATCTCGCGCCAGGGCCCCTGCAAGGAAGCGAAGCGAGCCAGCAGCTGGGGCGGCAGGTAGCTCGGGTTCAGGGTCCAGCGCCCCTCGCTGGCGAAGCCATGGGCTCCGGGCAGCAACACTGGGCCCAGGCCGGGCAGACGGGCCACCTCTTCCCTGGCGATGCGGCGCAGCAGCAGGGTGCCGATGGACTCGTAGCTGTGGTTGTCCCAGAGTCGCCCCGCCTCGAGCAGGCTGTAGGCGATCCAGAGATCCGAATCGGCGGCGCTGTTCTCGTCAAGCACACCCCAGCCGCCATCCTCGCGCTGGCCCCATTGCCAGGCCGGCAGGAAGCCGGTCAGATCGCCGCGGGCGAGCTGTCGCTCGGTCCAGTCAAGCAGCCGGGCGAAAGTCTCCCTGTCGTCGTTGACCAGGGCGAAGAAGAGGCCATAGCTCTGCCCCTCCGAGGTGGTGAGGCGGCGGCCATCGGCGGGATCTATGACCCGCCCCTCCTCGCCGATGTAATGCTCGCGAAAATGCTGCCACTCGGGCCAGTCACAGGCGCCCCAGGCCGGCAGCACGCTGAGGGCCCACAGCAGCAGGCCGCCCCATACAGTCTTCATCTGTCTCATCTCTTACTCTTCCTTCAGACGGCGACGGCTGCTGCTGGCCAGCAGCACCCGCAGGCCCCAGCCCAGCAACAGCATGCACAGCAGGGTCAGCCCCGCGAGTCGCAGTGGATAATTGGCGAAGAAGTGCCAGATCCGCTCCCACCAGGGCAGATAGCCCACCTCGTAGCGCTCCCCGACCGCCAGGCTCTTCACCCCGGACTCCCGGATGATGGCCACCGAACCCGCCACCTGCGCCCGCAGGCTGGAACTCTGCAGGGTCTCGTTGAGCAGCTTGACCCCCGCCGGCCCGTCCGCCAGCAGCGCCACCAGGCTGCGCTGCTCATGGGTGGGCGACTGCAGGCCGAGGATGACGGCGATGGCGTCATTGCCCCGCATGCCGACCCGTGCCTCGGGCTGGCGATCCGCCATGCTGTGCAGCAGATCCCCCTGGTATTCACGGTGCGGCTGGTTGACCCAGCTGCGGGTCGAGGCCAGCAGGGCATCGGGGGCGAGGTCGCGCCTGAACTCCTCGGGCAGGGAGCCGATGAGCAGGGTGTCCAGATCCGCGCCGCGCGCCTGCTCCCAGTCGTTCACCAACCGCAGGGAGAGCGCGGGATAGCCGGTCTCGGCACCGATGGCCCCGAGGGCATCGAGCAGGGTCGTCAGCTGGGCCGGATGCGGCTTGGCGGGCATCACCACCTGGCTCTCGGCCAGATCCGCCATCCGGCTGAACGGGAACCCGGGCCCGGCGAAGGCCCTGAGGTTCGGCATCTCGATGAAGTGGCGATAACCGCTGAAGTCGATGGTGGCGCTGTCGTCGAGACGCACCTGGTGGGCCGGGGGCAGCAGCAGATCGCAGCGGCCGTCCTCGTTGCCCCCCATGAACTGCTCGGCGTATTCGAACGAGAAGCTCAGGTTGTTGGCCTGGGTCGTCTTGAGGCCGGGCATCCGCAGCGCACGCGAGCCCTCGTCGCCGGCAAACCAGAGCGGCAGCGTGAGCAACTGCTGCCCCTTTGCCTCATCCGGCAACAGCGGGAAGGACTTCATGAACTGGCCGTTCACCGCCACGTCCAGCCTGGAACCATCCCGCAGGGCCGGGGCCGTGTGGTGGTACTTGAGGTCGACCTTGACCCCGTTCGCCCCCAGCAGATAGAGATCCGGCGGCAGGCGCAGCGTCAGCCCCATGGGCCAGAGCCTACGGCCCGTCGCCTGCAGCTGGCCCGGGTAGTCCACCAGCTCGTCGAACCGCATCTTGCGATCGAGCCGCACCCAGTTGGGGGCGTCGTAGGGCTGGCGAGGCGCCAGCGACTTGAGCTCCTCTACCTGCACGCTCTGGCCACGCAGCAGCACGTCCCCCTGCGCCAGCCCCTTGGCGGCGGTCAGCAGATCCTCCTGATTCCGCCCCAGGATCAGCAACAGCTTCACATAGGGGTTGTCGGGGGAGCTGATCATGTCGATGGTCGGCCCCTTCACCTCGGGATAATCGGCCAGAAAATCGGGACGGGCCTCGTTGGTGGCGAAGATCACCCCGTTGCGATCCGGCAGCCGGTTGATGAGCACGGGGAAATGCTGGCCGCGCCACTGGGCCTTGGCCCCGAACCAGGAGGCCAGCACGGCCGCCGCCTGCTGCTGCAGGAGCGGCACCTCTCCGGCAAACACCATGGGCAGGGTCAGCTTGCCGTTGTCACGGGTATCGAGGAACGGCATGGGGAAGAAGGAGAGATCGTTGCGCACCGGCAGGGTCTGCAACTGCAGGCTCAGGCTGCTGTCCCGGTTGACGTTGAGCCACAGGGTGTCGTTCGCCGGGTTCTCGCACACCTTCTGGTAATGGCCGACGAAGCTCACCTTGAGCCGGTTGAAGTCCTTGACGTAGCGCGGATCCAGCTCGATGCGGGCATGGGTCCGCTCCCCCATCTGCTCCTTGGTGAGGGCGGTGACCCCCATCAGCTCGTCGTTGAGGTACACCTTGATCTGGGAGATGAGCGGGAGCAGCGAGGGGGAAGGGGTGAAGTCGAGATCCAGACTGGCCCGGGTCACCACCTCGTCGCGCCGCACGGTGAAGTCCGCCTGACCGTCCGGCGCATTGCCGCGCAGGGAGAGGGTGCCGGGGGTCGAGGCCATACGCTCGAAGCTCAGATCCAGGCTGCGCACCGGCGCGGACAAGGGCGGCAGGGGCCCGCTGACATCGGCGGCCAGCGCACTCTGGGTCATCAGCAGGAGAGGAATAAGGCAGCGTTGTAGTTTCATCATCCTTTCACTGTCTGTGTGGTCGGAGTCTGGTGCCGGAAATCCGGCGAGACGCGACGTGGAACGAAGGAGAGCAGCCAGCGAGCCAGCTTCTCAAGCAGGATACAAATCGGCCCGATCGGGGAGCTGCGCGCCAGCCGCCAGTAAGCCCCCCAACCGAGTTGTACTATGTCGAGCAGGCTGTGGAGCGGGCGATCCTTGCCGAGCCGCTGCTGCCACAGGGACCAGGTGTCGGCCCGGGCGAAGGTGCACTGGATGAAGGCGATGTGTTGCGCCTTGTCCATGGGCTCCAGCTCCAGCCCCAGCTTGCACCCGAAGCTGCGCTGCACCTTGGCGGCGAAGGCGGCCTCCCGCTGGCCGTGGCGCAGCAGCAGCCAGACCCTGTCCTTGTCCGCCAGAGGCAGCGGCGCATCGAGCAGGACCCCGACCCCGCCATTGGAGTAATCCTTGAGGGTGCAGGGATAGAGGTGACCGTTGGCCAGCTTGATGGCCGCCGGCATCACCATCTCCACCCTGGGGTTGGTGCGCACCTGGCGCGACTCGAAAGCCACCGCCAGCGCCCCCCCCAGGATGGTCATGTTGTAGAGGGTCCACAGCATGCTGAGGATCAGGGTCAGCACCTCATCGGCCGGGCCTGTGCCGATGCGCCAGATGCCGAACCCCAGCCCGCACAGGTTGAGCAGGATCAGCACCAGATAGGGTTTGGAGACCGACAGATCCAGGAACAGCTCCTCCGTCATGCCCCCCTTGGCCGTCACGTTGAACTTGCCCTTGTGAGGGGCGAACAGCGCCACCGTGGTCGGCCGGGCTATGTACCAGGCCAGCACCGTCTCGTAGACCTCACCCCAGAAGGAGTGGCGCACCTTGCCCTGCAGGCGGGAGTTGGTCAGCGCGCTGTGGAAGATGTGGGGCAGCATGTAGAGCGCGATGGCCGCCGCCGGGGCATAGATGATGTAGGCATGCAGGATCAGGAAGGTGAGCGGGGCGGTCAGGAAGATGAGCCGCGGGATCCCCGACAGGAAGTGCAGCATGGCGTTGAAGTAGCAGAGCCGCTGCCCCAGGTTGAGCCCCTTGCCGAACAGGGGGTTGTCGAGGCGCAGGATCTGCACCATGCCGCGCGCCCAGCGGATGCGCTGGCCGATGTGGGCGGCGAGGCTCTCGGTGGCCAGCCCCGCCGCCTGGGGAATGCGGATGTAGGCCGAGGTGTAGCCCAGGCGGTGCAGCCGCAGCGAGGTGTGGGCATCCTCGGTCACCGTCTCGACCGCGATGCCACCGATCTCGTCGAGGGCCGAGCGCTTGATGACGGCGCAGGAGCCGCAGAAGAAGCTGGCATTCCACATGTCGTTGCCATCCTGCACCAGGCCGTAGAACAGCGCCCCCTCGTTCGGCATCTTGCGAAAACGCTGCAGGTTGTGCTCGAACGGATCGGCGGAGAAGAAGTGATGGGGGGTCTGGACCAGGCCCAGCCTGGGATCCTTGTAGAACCAGCCCACCGTCATCTGCAGGAAGGAGCGGGTCGGCAGGTGATCGCAGTCGAAGATCGCCACCAGCTCGCCGCTCGCCAGCTTGAGGGCATGGTTGATGTTGCCGGCCTTGGCGTGCTCGTGGGTCGGCCGCGCGACGTAGCGGATCCCCACCCCTTCGGCAAACTCGCGAAACGACTCCCGCCCGCCGTCATCGAGCAGCCAGATGGTCAGCTTGTCGGCCGGCCAGTCGAGGGCCAGCGCCGCATAGACGGTGCCCTTGACGATGGCGAGATCCTCGTTGTAGGTGGGGATCATCAGATCCACCGTGGGCCATTCGGCCGAGTCCGCCGGCAGGGGCGCCGGCGGGCGGTTCAGCGGCCAGGCCGTCTGCCAGTAGCCGAGCAGCAGCACCACCCAGGCGTAGGTCTCGGCCGCCAGCAGCAGCAGGCCGCAGGTGAGGCTGACGGGGTCGAACCAGTCCAGGGTCGAGGTGTAGCGCCACCAGATGTAGCGGCAGGAGACGGTGAGGGAGAGCACCATCATCATCAGCATGGGGTAGCGCCCCGGCACGGCACGCAGGATGAAGGCCATGGCGGCCAGCAGCATGACGAACACCAGCTGGGCCTTGAGGCTGAACGGCTGGGTGATGCAGAGCAGGGAGAGGATGCCGGCGGCCACGCAGAGCAGCACGCTCTTCCAGCGCGCCTCCCGCGGGGTGGCCCGCGCCGCCGCCAGCCCCTTCTCCTCCTGCCACTGCAGCAGCTTGCCGAGCGAGCGGGTCCCCCACTGCCAGGCCCTTTGCCATGAGGCCGGCCAGCGCAGGGGAAGGGGCACGGGCCGGCGCACTATCAGCCAGATCATCTGCAACAGGATGCGCAGGGGATCGCCCAGCTTCACCCGGCCCACCTGGGGGAAGAGGACCCGGCCGTTGCGGCGTATCCACTGCCACCCATGGCGTTCGAAGGGGAAGATGGCCCAGGCCAGCAGCCAGAAGAGGGTCAGGCCGGCGGACCCCAGCCTGGAGCCGCCGCCTTTGCGCAGGAAGCGGTAGCGGATCCCGCACCAGCGTCCCGCCGTCGGCGTGACCAGCCAGGCTAGCATGCGCCCTCATCCCCGGCGTCCAGACACCAGCGTGCCAGGGTGCCTATCTCATGGGCGATCAGGCTGTCCGGGGCGTAGCGCCCCACCGGCTGCTTGGCGGCCATGGCCTCGGCCATCGCCTCGTCCCGGTGCAGACGCAGGCTGAGCAGGGGTTGTCCCCCCGCCAGCCAGAGATCCAGCAGATCCTGCTGCAGCGCCCGGCGGCTGGTGAACTGGGTCACCAGTAGCCGTTCATCGGCGGCGCAAGCGTGACGGTAGAGCCGCACGTGGCAGTTGGCATCGGCATTGACGACGGTCAGCAGCCGGGAGACGGCCGCGGGCACCGGCCCGGGGGGCAGGTCCAGCAGCACCAGATCGTAACCCGCCAACGCCGCCAGCCAGTCGCCGCTCAGGGAGGCCGGCTGACCGCCATGGGGCAGCAGATCCAGCCCGCTCTCATAGGCAGAGAGGGCAGAGCGCCACTCCCGTGCCGGATCGGCCAGCCGACTCCAGCCCCTGGCATGATCCTGGGGCAGGCCGAGGTGCAGCCCCAGCAGGTTGTCGGGACAGAGGTCGATGGCCAGCACCCGCGCCCCCTGCTCCCAGGCCGCCAGTGCCAGACCGGCGACGATGGAGGTCGTCCCCACCCCACCGCGGATCCCCTGCAGGGCCAGGATCCTCATCCGCCCCTCCGCTGCATGTCCAGCTCCGCCAGCAGAGGGAAGCGCTGCCGCAGGCAGGCAAGATGCTCCCGCAGGCTGATGTCCTGATAGGGCAGCTGGACGCCAAACGCCTGCTGTACCATGGCCACGTCGCTCGGCACGCCCCCCTCCACCGGCACCCCGAAGGGGGCCTGGCTCCGCTGTCTGGTCTGCATCCCCTTATCCCCCGTCATTGCGGATAGGGGACCCAGTCCCCCTGTCCCAGCTTGATGTGGTACTTGTCCTGATATTCGAGCACGACCGAGCCCTGGTTTTCCGCGACGTCGGCGGTCTCCGGCAGATTGTCCAGCAGGCTGTTCCAGTCGATGGCATCACTGTCGAAGGCCTGGCTGCCCACCAGCCGCGACACCAGTTCGGAGATCGCCAGGAAGCTGCTGGGGGTATTGATATTCCGGGTCGCCGCCTGGGGACTCTTGGTCCCGATCAGTGCCACCCCGACCGGCACCTGAGTGATGCTGGGGCTCGGGATGTCGCGCAGCCCGGCCATCTGCATCTTGTCACCGGCGATGGCCGCCCCGTGCTCTGGCACCATGATCACCGCCACCTTGCGACCGGACTTGTTCAGCTCGGTCAGGAAGTGATCCAGCTGATCGAGCAGGGTGCGCAGCCGATCCTTGTAGGGGGCGGCCTTGCCGGTGGCCGCATAGCGATTGCCGTCGTGCAGGGCGATCAGGTTGAAGAAGGTGGTGTTGCGCGCCGCCTTGCTCGCGTTGCGCTGACTCAGCCAGCGGTCAAACAGGGCGTCGCTGCGATAGATGGGCTCACCATCGAAGGAGGCGAGATCGTGGGCCATCCCCTGCTTGTCCAGCGGGGTGACATCCAGGTCGGCGTACTGCCGCAGATCCTTGAGGTAATTGCCGAAGGCCCCTGAGTGATCCATGGCGACCTGCTTCTCGAAGCCGAGCTGCGCCAGGTTGTCGAGCAGCAGGCACTGGCTCGGGGCGGGCACGTAGAGCCCCTCGTGGCTGGGCTGGCCGCAGCTGGCCCGCAACAGCCGGATGGAGGCCGGGCCGCTGTAAGAGGTGGCGGAGTTGAAGTGCTTGAACATGAGATCGAAGTGGCGCCAGAGCGGATGGTCCACCAGGCCGCTCGCCTCCACGTCGCTCCAGGCCAGGGAGCAGATGTTGATGATCAGCACGTCGAAGGGGCTGGTCCCTTCCGGCAGCTGTTGCGGGAAGCTCACCAGGCGATCCCGCTCCTCCCCGTAGAAGTCATCGAGGTAGACGTTGAGGTTCTCGTTGGTCGGGGGCGCGCTCTGATCCAGTTGCTCCTCCACAGAGACGCTCTTCTCCTCCGGCACTGGCCGACTGCTCTTGCCGGTGCTGGCGGTCGGGGTTCCCTGAGCGGCGAAGGGATTGCCCAGCTGGGGCGAGAGCCACAGCCAGAGCAGGGCGAGCAGGACCCAGGGGGTGAAGCGCAGCCACTGCGCCAGGAACAGATAGAGGGTGAGCATGACGAAGCCCACGCCTATCATCTCCCAGTTGATGAAGCGGCCGAGCAGCTCCAGCCAGTAATCCGGGGTGAAGGAGAAGACCTGGCGCCCCTGGCCAAGGATGCTCTGTATCCCCGGCAGCCAGGTATCGTGATAGAGGATCCCGGCGCCGATGGGCAATGCCAGCCAGTGCCGCGCGCGCCGCGCCCCTGCCCAGGGCAGGGGGAAGATCAGGAAGGCAGCAAACACCAGATTGATCAACGGATGAAAATTGAGGTAGCCGGCCCACAGCAGGGCAAACTTGCCGAGGAAATAGAGGTTCCATCCACTTAGCCCTTGCCATGCCAGCCAGGGGGAAGACGAAAGAGAAACGCGTCGAGTCATCAGCGGTGGGTCACCTGTTATCATCAGGCCTCTTGAGCGGGCCAGAGCGCACTGCATTAAGTTATGAAGAAAATACTTCATTTATTATGCAACTAATTGGCCTCGCTCACTAAATCTCCACGGCACCACCAGACGCGAACGAAAACAGGCTCCATTTAACCCTCAATATTACACAGATTGCGCATTCACAGGCGTCTTCAGGCCATCAAATTTTTCGATATTTTTTGTCTCCAAACTTGAATAACCCCCACTTTTGAGGGGCTCAGAGTGGTCTTTATACGACAAGGGCTGTCATCTCCTGGCCCGCTGCCGAACTGCTTGAGGCCAAATCCAGATTGCGCCATGATGTCGAACCCGGCCAGCGGCCGGTCTGATTGGACAGTCAACTTCAAGGACCCCCCATGTTTGAACACGTCGATGCCTATGCTGGCGACCCCATACTGACGCTAGTCGAGACCTTCCACAAAGACACCCGTGAGCAGAAGGTGAACCTGGGGATCGGCCTCTATTACGACGAGCAGGGCCGCATTCCACTGCTGGCCTCGGTGCAGCAGGCCGAAGCCCAGCGTGCCGCCGCCCCGGCGCCGCGCCCCTACCAGCCGATGGAAGGGGCCGCCAACTACCGCAGCGCCGTGCAGCATCTGCTGTTTGGCGCCGACCACGAGGCGGTCAAGGCCGGTCGCATCGCCACCATCCAGACCATAGGCGGCTCGGGTGCGCTGAAGATCGGCGCCGATCTGCTCAAGCGCTACTTCCCGAGCTCAGAGGTGTGGGTCAGCAATCCGACCTGGGACAACCACAAGGCCATGTTCGAGGGGGCCGGCATCAAGGTGCACGACTACCCCTACTACGACGAGGCCAGCGGCGGCGTGCAGTTCGATGCCATGCTCGACTGCCTGGCGAGCCTGCCCGCCAAAAGCATAGTGTTGCTGCACCCCTGCTGTCACAACCCGACCGGGGTGGATCTCTCCCGCGCCCAATGGGACCGGGTGATCGCGCTGGTGGTCGAGAAGAACCTGATCTCCTTCATGGACATCGCCTATCAGGGCTTCGGTGACGGGCTGGAAGAGGATGCCTACGCCATCCGCGCCATGGTGGCCGCCGGTGTCAGCTTCTTCGTCAGCAACTCCTTCTCCAAGAACCTCTCCTTCTACGGCGAGCGCTGCGGCGGCCTGTCGGTGATCTGCAAAGATGCAGAGGAAGCGGGCCGGGTGCTGGGCCAGATGAAGGCGACAGTGCGTCGCAACTACTCCAGCCCCCCCACCCACGGTGGCCAGGTAGCCGCGGCCGTGATGAACGACGCCAAGCTGCACGCCCTCTGGGTGGACGAGGTGAGCGAGATGCGCACCCGCATCAAGGCCATGCGCCAGAAGCTGTTCGAGGTGCTGAGCGCCAAGGTGCCGGGCCGCGATTTTGGCTACTTCATCAGCCAGCGCGGCATGTTCAGCTACACCGGCTTCAGCCCGGAGCAGGTGGACAGGTTGCGCGAGGAGTTCGCCGTCTATCTGGTGCGCTCGGGCCGCATGTGCGTGGCCGGCCTCAACAGCCGCAACGTCGATTACGTGGCCGACGCCATGGCCGCCGTGCTCAAGGGCTAAGCCTTCAGCCCCGCTTCGGCGGGGCCTTTTGTTGCTGCCTCTCCCATCCTTATCCCATTTCAGGAGCCGTTATGGATCTGATCGCCCTCTCCCGCCCGAGAGCACGCCATCTGGTCGCCCCGCATCCCCTGCCCGCTCTGGTCCCGCCTCAGGAGGCTCCATGGATCTGATCGCCCTCTCCCGCCTGGGAGGACGCCATCTGGTCACCCTGCATCTGCTGCTGGACAGCCAGAGCGTCACCCGCACGGCGGAACGGCTCTGCACCACCCCCTCCTCCGTCAGCAAGACCCTCAACCAGCTGCGGGATCTGCTGGGGGATCAGCTGCTCTACCGCCAGGGCAACCAGCTGCTGCTCACCCCCTTCGCCGAGTGCCTCGGCCCCAGTCTGCACCGGCTATTGAGCGAGCTGAACGGCCTCACCAGCCAGGGTGGCTTCGATCCCGCCAGCTGGCAGGGGGAGCTTAAATTTGCCCTGCGCGAGAGCGGCATGGTCTGGCCCATGGGCCCCATTCTGGGTCAGTTGATGCGGGAGGTGCCGGGGCTGGTGCCCGTCGTCTGGAACAAGGATGAGCGGGGGCTTGAGGCGCTGGCGGCGGGCAGGCTCGACTTCCTGATCCTGCCCCATGATCAGAGCCAACCCCTGCCCCGCCAACCCGGTCTGGTATGGGAGACCCTGCGGGAGGACCAGCTGGTCTGCCTGGTGCGGGAGGACCATCCGGCCCTCGCCATGCCCTGGGATCTGGATGCCTACCTGAGCTGGCGCCACATCGCCATCCGCGATACCGAGCTGGCCAACCCCTTCTTCGAGCAGAGCCTGGCCCAGCTGCAGGTAAGGCGCCGGATCGGCGCCACCCTGCCGGATTTCGGCGGCGCGGCGGCCCTGCTGGCGCAGAGCGATCTGATCCTCACCGCAGTCAAAGGCTGGGCCGAGCAGGCCAGGCTACCTGGACTGGTCAGCCTGCCCGTCCCCTTCGACTATGGCGCCGTGACCCACAGCCTGGTGTGGTACGGCCCGGCCGGGGAGGAGCCGGCCCGCCGCTGGTTCCGGCAGCGGATCCTGCAGCTCGCCCAGGAGTTGGCCTGATGCCGGCAACGCCCTGCCCTCAGATGGCAGGGCGCGCCGGCATGAGCGGCCTCAGGGTTTCTTGGTATAGATGGGGCTGGGGAAGGGAGATACGTTGTTGCCCAGCTCTGTGATGCGGGCGGCCCCCTGCTTGCGCACCTGATCGATGCGCAGCACCTGGTGCATGGGGATCAGGGTGCGATTGACATCGGCAAACTCGCTCTTCAGCTTCTCGTGGCTGGGATCGACGATGAGCGCCGTGTGGTTGTCCCACACGAAGTTCGCGATCTCGATGAAACCGAACAACTGACCCTGGTTCACCTCCCTGACATAGACCTCGTAACGCTCGTTGTGGCAAATAAACTGCACTCGGTATAAGGCGCTGGCTTCACTCATGGGCATCTGTTGATGGTGGACGGTTTTCCCATTCTAGCGGCCACTTCCCACGCGCCCTATAGACGAAGTTCACAGTTGCGTCATATCGAGTCTCCACACGACTCAGCAGATCGCCGGCAGAGCGATGGGGCCCAATCCCTTGGCGATCAGCGCCTTGGCGAGCGATTCCAGCTCGGGGCGGGTCGCCTCCCGCCAGTCGAGCGCCCCACCGCGTACCCCGTGCCGACGAAAGCCATTGAGCCGGATGGGCACGGGCCCCAGGCCGTGCAGGAAGCGGGCGAGCCCCTCGTCCAGCTCGCCGCTCCCGTCGAGAAAATCGCTGCGCCCCGGCACATGCAGCAGCCGCAGCTCGCTCAGCTTGCCCCGGCTGGCCAGCAGCTGCAGTGAGGCTAGTACCCGTTCGCGGCCCTGGCCGGTCAGGGCATGGTGCACCGAGTCGCGCCACCCCTTGAGATCGATCATGGCGCCGTCCAGCACCGGCAGCAGCCGCTGCCAGCCGGTCTCGGCCAGGGAGCCGTTGCTGTCGAGCAGACAGCTCAGATGAGCGAGATCCGACGCCTGTTTGATGGCAGTGAACAGCGCCACGACGAAGGGCAGCTGGGTGGTCGCCTCGCCGCCGGAGACCGTGATGCCGCTCAGCAGCGGGCCGTAGCGGCGCAGCTGGGCCAGCACCTCAGCCACCGACATGGACTCGGTCTTGGGGCTGGCCTGGCGCGGGCAGATGTCGAGGCAGCGATCGCAGTGGGTGCAAAGATCTTGCTGCCAGCTCACCCGCCCCTGGTGCAGCCTCAGGGCGCCGCTCGGGCAGGCGGGCACACAGTCGCCACAGTGATCGCACAGCCCTATGGTGTGCGGGTTGTGGCAGCCAGGGCAGCGAAAGTTGCAGCCTTGCAGGAACAGCACCAGCCGGTTGCCAGGTCCATCCACGCAGGAGAAGGGCAGCAACCGGCTGACGATGGCGGTGCGAGTCATCGAGCCTGACTCAATAGTCACAGAGGCTGGCTTCGAGCCCCACCACCCGCGGCGCGCGCTGGCGAATGCCGGTCAGCTCGCTCGCCTCGGCGCCGAGGCAGGTGGTCTGCAGCCGGGAACCGTCGGTGGCGAAGCGGGCGAGATCGCTCTTGCGGATCATGTAACCCGTAACCCGCACCAGATCGCTGTCCGCCACGTTGGCGCTGAACTCGCGCATGCCGAGGGCGAAGGCCCCCTTGCACAGTTGCAGCAGGGCTTGAGGGTTCTGACGGATGGTGGGATCCAGGGTCAGGATCTCGCTGATGCCGGAGCCGTAGAAGCCGTGGTGGGGCGCCAGCGCCAGCACGTGGCTGGCGGGATCCGGCTCCTCGCCATAGGGGATGCGCACCCCCGGCGTCACCCCGCGATCCAGGCTGAGGCCGCCCTGGGCATGGAGCAGGGCGCGTCCCCGCCAGGCGTGAGGTTGCGGCGCTCCGGTCACATGGTCGGAGAGCGCGGCCGAGATGCGATGGCCAAGCCGGTTCGCCCCCTCGTCATGGCCGTAACGCCCCGCCAGCCCCTCCTTGTCCAGCAGGATGTTGACCGCCTCCGCCATGCCGTAGATGCCGAACATGGGCACGAAGCGCCCCTCGTTGAGCAGCCCCTCCTGCACCAGGAAGCTGTCGAAGAAGCCGGACTCCTCGTGCAGGAAGGCGGCCCGCGCCGCGATGAGCCGGGAGGCCAGCTCGCAATGGTGCGGCAGCCACAACTCCAGGAAGTCGTCGATGCCGGTGCTCAGCTCGGCCACCCCCTTGAGGGAGAGGCGCACCAGGGTGTTGGCCCCGCCCGCCTGGGGCAGGGCGTTGTAGCAGCTGACGATGCCGAAGCCGCGCTCGTCGAAGGTGTCGCGGTGCAGCGGGTAGTTGACGATGTGCGGCTTGCTGCACTCGGCGATGTTCCGGACAGCCTGCAGCAGCAGGCTGTCCGGGGTCGAGGCGGGATCGTGGAACAGGCTGAGGTTCGGCGCCACCTGCTTGAGCTCGCCGTCGATGCGCAGGATCAGGCGGCAGAGTCGGTTGTCATCCGGGCCTATGTTGACGTGCATGAAGGCATCCGGCAGCACCCGGTCCAGGTAGATCCAGAACCCCTTCAGCTTGCGATAGAGCGCCTCGTCATCCAGCGCGCCGACGAAGGGCAGCAGCAGGTGATCCAGCCGTCCCAGCCAGACCGGCATGCCGGTCACCGAGGGCACGTGGTGGTAGAGGATGCGCAGGGCATCCAGGGCCTCGTCGAAATCCCGGGGCGGCGCCAGCTCCAGCCAGGCCGAGCCCTGGCTCAGGAACTTCTGGTAATCCGGCAGCACGTAACGCGGCTTGTAAGGCGCGTGCCCCTCGAACATGTCGCAGAGCACCCCTTGTGCCATCGCCTCGGCCACCGCCGCGGGCAGCTCGGGATAAGGCAGCGCATTCTCGGCGGCCAGGGCCAGGGCATGGCTCTTCTGAGCCGGAGAGAGCAGGGGATCGCGCACTATGCGCTGGCAGGTTGCGGTGAAAGACATGGGGGAGCTCCTTGGCGGAAAGTCCCTAAATCCTCACACTTGAGAGGCCTTTTTTGAAGTGACATTCACAACATAACGGATGTCATAAACAGACATCCGTTATGCGGGATCACGCCCTAGCCCAACCAGGGCAGCACGCTGGCGAGCCCCCCCTGCCAGCGCAGCAGGAAGAAGCCCCCCATGCCGATCACGACCACCAGCAGGGTCGGCAGGCGCAGCAGGGTCAGGGCCGTCACCAGCAGGGTCGCGGCCAGATAGTCAGGATCCCAGTCCAACCCCTTGCCCGGCTCATAGCTGAAGACGATGGGCAGCCAGATGGCGGTCAGCACCGACTGGGCCGAGAAGCTGAGGAAGGCCCCCATCTCGGCGCCCGGCTGATAGCGGGTCAGCCGCGAGAAGAAGGCGAAGCGGTTGAAGAAGGTGATCAGGGCCAGCAGGCCTATCATCAGCCAGCTCATGGTTATCTCCTCATCCGGTGCAGCACATAGCCCACCAGCATGCCGGCCAGCGCCGAGATGATGATGTAGACCTCCGCCAGCAGCGGCTTGGTGAGCAGCGCAGTGCCGCCGCTCACCACAGTCGCCGCCACCATGGGCAGGTTCTTGAGGGCGGGTATGGTCATGGCGATGAAGGTGGCGGCGATGGCAAAGTCCAGCCCCATCCGATCCAGCCCGTCTATGTACTGACCGGCGGCGATGCCGAGCAGGGTCGCCAGGTTCCAGAACAGGTAGAACACGAAGCCCGCGATCAGCGCATAGCCGGGGTTGAAGACGCCGCTGCGCTCCCTCTCCTTGAGCGCCACCGCGAACATCTCGTCGGTCAGGAAGAAGGCGAGGCTGGCACGCCAGCGCAGGGAGAGCGGCAGCACGTCCCGACGAAAGGTGAAGCCGTACAGCAGGTGCTGGGAGGTGATGACGAAGGTGGAGCCCACTATGGGCAGCAAAGGGGTGCCGGCCCCGAACAGGGTGGTGGCCGAGAGCTGGGCGGCACCGGCATAGACCAGCAGCGACATCAGCTGGGCCTGCAACGGGCTCAGCCCCACCTGCAGCGCCAGGGCACCGCACAGTATCCCCCAGGGGATGACGGAGATGGAGAGGGGCAAAATATCGAGGGAGGCACGCCACCAGAGCGCGCGGGTACTCCCGGGCGCGGGGGCGCTCGTTCCTGACATCATGGGATCATCCTTGTTACATCCACGGCGAGCCGGAAAAACTAGCACGGCGCAGGCGGGGATGTCACGCCATCGTCAGGGGGAAATGACACGCCCGCGCGATGGCGGGCGTGAGGAACCGGGATCAGGGCTGGATGATGATGGGGGTGCCGGGTTCGATGGCGCTCCACACCTCGTCCAGATCATGGTTGAGCATGGCGATGCAGCCGTTGGTCCAGTTGGACGGCTGCAGACGACGGTTGCCGATGTCGTTGCGCTGACCGTGGATCATGATCATGCCACCGGGATTGACGCCCTTCTCGTTGGCCATCTTGATGTCATCCAGATTCGGGTAGTTGATGTGGATGGCCTTGTAATAACCGGAGTTGGTCTTCTTGTAGTCGAGGATGTAACGCCCTTCCGGTGTGCGCTGATCCCCTTCCCGCAACTTGTGTCCCTTCGGGGCCGGGCCCAGGGCGATCCAGTAGCGTTTGACTTCCTTGCCATCCTTCATCAGGGTCAGGCTATAGCTCGACTTCTTGACCACTATCATGTCGGCAGACAGGGTGGCAAAACTTAAGGCGGGCCACAGCCCCAGCAAACACAGTAATACGGCTCTCATTCCATCCCTCGACAAGCCTTCAGGGCTTTTTTGTTAGCAAATCATCTGAATATCGCCACTCTCTGGTGGCGAGCGAGCGCCATGATATGGGATCGCCATCAATACTCAATATATCCAGAGAAACATATCTGTGACCAGCGTGACGAGCGCCCCATCCATCCATCTCCCCATCACATTAATTAATAGCTAAAACAGCTAGATGGCGCCAAGCGGTCGTTTCAAGTGTCTCATTCAAGCCCCCTCTCAGCCCCCACCCCGGGATCCGGCATGACCCCCACAGGCGCCGCCGCGCCTCCCCGCCGCCATCCGTCCCCGATAACCCCGTCCAGCCGCGCGACCGGGGGCGTGACCAGCGCGCAGAAATGACAGAGCCCTGCCAAGGGGCAGGGCTCTGTGGTGGGTGAGGATCCCTTAGCCGATAGAAGCTGGCTCGGCCTGGTAGTGGCGCCGGATCCAGGCCTCGAAGTCGGCCAGCATGCGCGCCTCCGACTCGCTGTTGTCGGCGATGAGCGCCTCCCCGTGCACCACCCGGATGCGGGCATTGAGCGGGCTGCCCTCGCCGGCGGGTGGCCGCTGCCGCGCCGCCGCCATGCTGGCCGATGCCAGCTCCCAGGCCTCGGCCACGCTCTGGTTGCACACCCGTGCCAGGGGAGCGGCGCTGAAGCCCTCGCCGGTGAGGCTCTGCAGGGTCTGATCGTGGGTCATGCCATTGCCCGGCCCCCAGTAGTGGGCGGCCAGATCCGGTCCGATGCGCGGGTTGTCGGTGAGATAACCGTCGCGCCGCAGGAAGTAGGCACGGGTCTGCTCCACCGCCATCAACGCCAGCAGGTAGCCGTGGTAGGCGCAGGCCGACTCCTGGTTGAGCAGGTGCGGGATCGCCAGCAGCGGCCGCGGGCTCTCCACCCCCAGGATCTTGCGCTCCCAGCGGCGGGCCAGCGCCAGCACAGTGGCCGGGGTGCGATCGCCATCGGCCATGGCGTAGAGATCCCGCTCGAAGTAGGAGACCAGCGCGATCTGCCGCTCGTTGAAGGCGCGAAATGGCTGCCGCGCCTCGATCATGGCCCCGATGAGCGCATCCGGGATGGGCTTCCCGCTCTCGCTCCTGGCATAGCGCTTGAGCCAGTCCGCATCGTCCAGCAGGCTGTCGCAGAACATGGACTGGGTCTCGGCATAGGCCATGGAGGTGGGCGGGAACTCCTGGGAGAAGCAGGGGGCGTTGCCGGTCACGTTCGCGAAGTGGGCGGCGTGGCCCCCCTCGTGGAACAGGGTGTTGAGGCCGCTCCAGCCGCTGCCCACCTGAGACGGATTGGCCAGGCTGGTGAAGTTGACCACGGCCGGCACCCATTGCCCCTCCTGCCAGAAGCTCGGTACCGGGCCGTGGCAGAAGCCGTTCTCGTATTTCCCCTCCCGGGTCAGCAAGTCCAGGGTGAGGGTCGCCTCCCGATACTGGATGCCGAGCCGGCGGAAGCTCTCGACCCAATCCTGCAGCGCCCGCGAGAAGGGCACGTAAGGATCGAGCTGGCGGGTCACGTCGCCGCTGACGAAGTAGCGCAGGTTGTGGGGCAGCAGCGCCGCCGCCCCCTTCGCCGCCTTCAGCTCGGCCAGGCTCAGGTGCACCCGCTCTTCGGTGCGCTCGATGAAGTCATCCAGCACCGCAAACAGCTGCTCCGGGCTCATCTGCTCGTTCTTGCGCACCTTGTAATCGAAGTAGTCGCGATAGCCCATGGCGCGGGCGAAGCGGTTGCGCAGCGCCACTACGTCCAGGTAGCCATGGTCGACCACCCACTGCTCCAGGCTGTGGAACATGTCGAGGGCACTCTGGCGCACCGCCTCGCTCGGGCTGGCGGCCAGGCTGGTGCTGGCCGCCGGCAGGCTACCGGCCACCTGGCGGCCCTGCTCGTCCAGCAGGCTCAGCTTCAAGCCCTTGCGACGAGCGAACAGGTCCGCCTCGGCGACCACCAGCTCGTCCATCAGGGCCGCCGCCGCCGGATCCTCGATGACGTTGCACTCGAAGAAGGCGATCCAGCCCCCCAGGCCGCGTCTGAGATCCGCCCCGTCGGCCCGGGCAAGCATCTCCCTCAGCTCCGGCAGCCGCGCCGGATTGGCACAGAACGCCTTGTAGGCCTGCTCGGCGGCGGTGAAGCCGGCCTGATCGTCGCTGGTGCCCATGTAGGTGGACCAGAACAGATCCTCCTTGCGCCTGTGCACCCGCAGGTAGTCGGCGTTGAGCTGGTTAAGGTAATTCCTGGCAATGGAACTCATAAATTCCCTCTTGTTATCGGTGGCGTCTGGCCATCCGTTCCTTTTTGGTGGTGTCCCTCCCCGGTCGGGGCCGGGACAAACGTGCGCCGGGATGCGCGTCACCACGCTATCAAAAGCGGGCCTGTCTGTCTGCTGCTCATGGGGGCCATGAGCGGGCACACTCCGACCCCAGGTAGCCGGCGGATCCCTGAAGGATCCCCCTCGGCTCGGGTCCCCGGCCCCTGCCATGGAGTCCAGGGTTGGCAAGGGGATGCCGCCTCAGTATAAGATGCGTGAAATCTGAATATTAATCAGAACAACAACCCGGGGCAGTGAACATGACCAGGGGAATACCCATGCAAAAACAGAAAGTTAAGTAATGGCACTACTCCGATGAGTCGAACTGTAAAGATTTACACTTAATAATTTAATCAAAATAAGTCATGATGATGTGTCGTCTTCAAATGCGACACCATGACCATTTATGTAGTCATTTGGCAAACTGGTTGAAAGGCCAGGACGCAAAGCCTCCGGTCTAAAGACATGTCGTCCAGGATAGCGGGGTTGCCACACCCAGGTGTGTATCGGGGATTTCCCCTGCCAACTTGACTGCCCACATCACCGAACAGAGGAATGTATGGCAGCAAAAATTCAACTCAATCATGTGACCGCGGCGCTGGCGTTGCTGGCCAGTGGCGGCGCACTCGCCCACGGCTATATCAACCAGCCGGAGGGGCGCAACTATCTGTGCAAGACCGGCGGCAACAGCCAGTGTGGCGCCATCCAGTGGGAGCCCCAGAGTCTGGAGGCACCGTCCGGCTTCCCCAACGGCGGCCCCGCCGACGGCCAGATCGCCTCGGCCGGCCACCCGCAATTCGGTGAGCTCAATGCCCAGACCAGCGATCGCTGGACCAAGCGCGAGGTGCAGGCCGGGCCCTTCGCTATCAGCTGGAGCTTCACCGCCAACCACGTGACCCGCAACTGGCGCTACTACCTCACCAAGCAGGAGTGGAACCCGAACCAGCCGCTGACCCGCGACTCCTTCGATCTCAATCCATTCTGCGTGATCGAAGGCAACATGGTGCAGCCGCCCAAGCAGGTCACCCACCAGTGCACCCTGCCGGCACGCACCGGCTACCAGGTCATTCTCGGAGTGTGGGAAGTGGGCGATACCGCTAACAGCTTCTACAACCTGATCGACGCCCGCTTCGAAGGCGGCACCCAGCCCCCGCTGAGCTGGAGCCAGGGCGGGACCATCTACCCCTCCACCGATCTCGCGGCCGGCGACAAGGCCAGGACCCGGGTGTTCGACGCCAGCGGCGAGCGCACCGATCTGCAGACGGTGCTGACCATCGCCAACGCCGAGCAGGGCCAGAAGAACAACTGGGCTCACGATCTGGCGGGCAAGATCAACGCCGAGCAGAGCCAGATCCGTGCCGGTCAGCAGGGTGGCGACGGCCAGTTCAACCCGGTCTACGGCCAGAACCCCATCTACCTGAAGGCGGGCAGCAACCTGCAACGGGTCGAGATCCAGCTCGAACAGCAACAACCGCCGGTGGGCAACGACATCAACGTGAGCGGTCTGGAGAGCGAGTACCTGCTCGACAACGGCAGCGTCACCCTGGCCTTCACCGTCACGGCGCAAGGGGACCTCGCCGTCACCAATACCCTGTATGACCATGGCGGTGTCGCCAAGGGCCAGACCGGCGCCGACATCAAGGACAGCAGCCAAAGCTTCACCATGCCGGTGAGCGGCCTGAGCGCGGGCCACCATCAGCTGGTGATCGAGGGCAAGCCCAAGGCGGGTGGCGAGCCGCTGCAGCAGACCCTGGATCTGATGCTCAAGGATCCGGCCAGCGGCGGTGACTACCAGTTCAGCTTCCCGGAGGGCCTGAAGTCCTACACCGCGGGCACCAAGGTGCTGCAGCCCAAGAACGGCAAGGTGTATCAGTGCAAGCCCTACCCCTACAGCGGCTGGTGCACTATCTGGTCCAGCTCGGCGACCCAGTATGAGCCCGGCGTGGGCAGCAACTGGCAGGATGCCTGGACCGAACTGAAATAACGCGCATCGACAGATAAACAAACAGGGAGCCGATGGCTCCCTGTTTGTTTATGGCATGTCAGCCCATTCAGATCTGGTAATCGAGGGCCGGCTCGTGGCTCATGGCGCGGGCCTGGATCTCGGCCAGCGCCAGCTCCGGGTTGCAGAGCTGGATGAACTGCCAGGCGAAGTTGTGCTGGAACTGCCCCTGCTTGAGCCCGATCCAGGCGGTGTGCGGTGCGAACAGCCGGCTGCCATCGAGCTGCACCAGTCCCTTGTCACGCTGGGCGTCGAACGCCATGTCCGCCAGTATGCCGACCCCCATCTCCAGCTCGACATAGGTCTTGATGACGTCGGAGTCCTGGGCGGTCAGCAGGATCTGCGGCGCTATCCCCGCCTCGGCGAAGGCCTCATCCACCCGCGCCCGGCCGGTCAACCCGGCCTGGTAGGTGATGATGGGCCAGTTCGCCAGCGCCTCCAGGGTCAGCTCCCGCTCGGCGGTCAGGGGATGCTGCTCGGGCACCACTATGTTGTGATGCCAGCGGTAGTAGGGGAAGGCCACCACCCCTTCGCTCTTGTCGAGCTGCTCGCTGCTGATGCCGATATCCACCTCGCCGGTCTGCACCAGCCGCACTATCTCCTCCGGCCCGCCTTGGCGCAGCTCCAGCTGCACCAGCGGGAACTGCTCGCGAAAGGCCTTCACCACCCGCGGCAGGGCGTAGCGCGCCTGGGTGTGCGTGGTCGCCACCAGCAGCCGGCCCGAATCCCGGTTGGCGAAGGTGCTGGCCAACTTGCGGATGTTGTTGGCGTCGTTGAGGATCCGCTCGGCGATCACCAGCAGCTCCTTGCCCGGCTCCGTCATGCCGAGCAGCCGCTTGCCGTAGCGGATGAACAGCTCCAGCCCGAGCTCCTCCTCCAGCTCGCGGATATGGCGGCTGACTCCGGACTGGGAGGTGAACAGGGCGTTGGCAACCTCGGTCAGGTTGTAGTCCCGCCGCGCCGCCTCCCGGATAATGCGTAGTTGCTGAAAATTCACGTCATCGCCTCCTGCGCTGACCGGCCGTCGGGTCCAACCCGCCGCCGCCTTCTTGTTTTATTGCCAGCCCGGGCTCATGCCGGGCCGCAAACCTGAAACTGCTTCACCGGCGCGGGCAAGCCGCCACCGATCTTCCGGGGATAAGAGCCAAGCCTCCCCACCACGAATTCGGCTCCCTCAGATCTGATGATTTGGGATAGAGCCGAGCCTTAACAGTCACGAACGGAGTCCGCTCCATCAGATCTGATGATTTGGGATAGAGCCGAGCCTTAACAGCCACGAACGGAGTCCGCTCCATCAGATCTGATGATTTGGGATAGAGCCGAGCCTTAACAGCCATGAACGGAGTCCGCTCCATCAGATCTGATGATTTGGGATAGAGCCGAGCCTTAACAGCCATGAACGGAGTCCGCTCCATCAGATCTGATAGTCCGGATAGAGCTGCGCCTGCTTGGCCACCAGGCGCACCCCCTGCCCCGGCGCGAAGGCCCTCGCGGCCTCCTTGCTCAGCTCGGCCTCGAAATGCGCCCCTTGGGTATCCCCGGTGCCGCGCAGCTCGACCCGGATCCGCGGCCCCATGGGCAGCAGACGGGTGATGGTGGCACTGATGCCACCGGGCGCATCGGCGGGCAGGATCTCCAGCTCGTGGGGCCGCACATAGGCGATGGCGGCACTGCCCTGGGCCAGATGGGAGATGGCGGATCCCCCCAGCCGCTGTTCGCCGATGCCGAGCCCCTGCTCCGCCACCCGGCCGCGGAACAGGTTCACGCTGCCGAGGAAGCTGTGCACGAAGGAGCTGGCGGGCTGGTCATAGACCTCGGCCGGGGTGCCGATCTGCTCGACCCGGCCGGCATTCATCAAGACGACGCGATCCGCCACCTCCAGCGCCTCCTCCTGATCGTGGGTCACGAACAGGCTGGTGACGTGCAGCTCGTCGTGCAGTTCCCGCAGCCAGCGGCGCAACTCCTTGCGCACCTGGGCGTCGAGGGCACCGAACGGCTCATCCAGCAGCAGCACCTTGGGCTGCACCGCCAGGGCGCGGGCCAGGGCGACCCGCTGACGCTGGCCACCGGAAAGCTGGGTCGGATAACGGTCGGCCACGTGGCTGAGCTGGACCAGATCCAGCAGCTCCTTGACCCGGCTGCGGATGGCAGCCTCGCTCGGGCGCTCGCTCCTCGGCTTGACCCTCAAGCCGAACGCCACGTTCTCGAACACCGTCATGTGACGGAACAGCGCATAGTGCTGAAACACGAAGCCGACGTTGCGCTCGCGCACATGGAGGGCCGAGGCATCCTCCCCCCGGATGATGACGTTGCCGCTGTCGGCCTGCTCCAGCCCGGCGATGATGCGCAGCAGCGTGGTCTTGCCGCAACCGGACGGCCCCAGCAGCGCCACCAGTTCACCGTCGTGAAAATCGAGGTTGATGTCGGCCAGGGCCGCATATTGGTTGAAGTGCTTGTTGAGTCCTTGGACCTGAATGCTCATGGCTGCCTCTCGTAAACCGTTAAATCGAAATCAGTGATGGATTGGGTTGGGCTGAGCACTCCGCCGAGCCACTCGCGCAATAATCCCCGAATCCATATCAATGGGATTTGGTGGGCTGACCACGCAACCTGGCCAACAGGGTCTCCCCCAGCAGGGTGAAGATCCCGAACAGGGCCAACAGGCTGGCCACCGCGAAGGCGGCGCCGGTCTGGTACTCGTTGTAGAGGATCTCGATGTGCAGCGGCAGGGTGTTGGTCTGGCCGCGAATGTGGCCCGACACCACTGAGACGGCACCAAATTCCCCCACCGCCCTGGCGGTACAGAGCAGCACCCCATACATCAGGCTCCAGCGAATGCCGGGCAGGGTCACCCGCCAGAACATCTGCAGGCCGCTCGCCCCCAGCATGATGGCAGCCTCCTCCTCTTCCGGCCCGCGGGCCTCCATCTGCGGCAGCAGCTCGCGCACCACGAAGGGCACAGTGATGAAGGTGGTCGCCAGGATGATCCCCGGGGTGGCGAAGATGATCTTGATGTCGTGCTCGCTGAGCCAGTCGCCAAACCAGCCGCGGCTGCCGAACATCAGCACGAACATCAGCCCCGCTATCACCGGCGAGACCGAGAACGGCAGATCGATGATGGTGATGAGCAATTGCCGGCCCGGGAAGCGAAAACGGGCGATGGCCCAGGCGGCGGCGAGCCCGAACAGCAGATTGAGCGGCACCGAGCAGAGGGTCACCAGGGCGGTGAGCCCGAGCGCGCTCAGGGCATCCGGCTCGCTGATGGCGTGCCAGAAGAAGACCAATCCCGGTGACAATGCCTGGATGAAGACGGTCGCCAGCGGCAACAGCAAAAGCGCGGCGAACCAGCCAAGTCCGAGCGAGATCAGCAGCCACTTGACCCAGACCGGCTCGCGGGTGACGGCCTGATGTCGCTCCGCCGCACTCGTCTGGACAACGGTGTCTAGGGTAATGGTCGAGGTGTTCATATCCGGCTCCCTCCGATGCGGGCCCAGCTCCAGGCTTGTAGCTTGTTGATCAGCAATAACAGGATGAAGGAGATGAGCAGCATGACGGCGGCGATGGCGGAGGCGCCGGCGTAGTCGTACTCCTCCAGGTGGCTCATGATCATCAGCGGCGCTATCTCGGACACCATGGGCAGGTTGCCGGCGATGAAGATGACGGAGCCGTACTCCCCCACCCCGCGGGCAAACGCCAGCGCGAAGCCGGTGAGCAGCGCCGGGATCAGAGTAGGCCAGAGCACCCGGGCGAAGGTCTGCCAGCGGTTGGCACCCAGGCTGGCGGCGGCCTCCTCCTGCTCGCTCTCGGCCTCCCGTAGCACGGGTTGCAGGGTGCGCACCACGAAGGGCAGACCGATGAAGGTGAGTGCGATCACCACCCCTATGGGGTTGTAGGCGAGCTCGATGCCAAAGGGGGCGACCCACTGGCCGATCCAGCCGTTGGGGGCGAAGATGGCGCACAGGGCGATACCGGACACCGCGGTGGGCATGGCGAACGGCAGGTCGATCAGCGCATCCACCAAGCGACGGCCGGGGAAGGTGTAACGCACCAGCACCCAGGCCAGGATCAGGCCGAACAGGCTATTGAGCAGGGCCGCGATGAAGGCCGCCCCGAAGCTGAGCCTAAAGGAGGCGAGTACCCGGGGAGAGCCGATAACCTGCCAGAACTCGGCGGCGCTCAGGTGGTTCACCGCAAACAGCACCAGCGCCGAGAGTGGCAGCAGCACCAGTATGCTCAGGTAGAGCAGGCTGAAGCCCAGCGTCGGGCCCAGGCCTGGCAGGACGGAATAAGAACTTAATCGCATAACACATCCATTTGTTATAAACATCTTTCGATATAGCGATTCTGCTCACTCCTGCCAGGGGCAACAAACACCAATAACGCCTTTGCTAATCACTTTTTTGTCTAACGACGGCGGAACAAGGCCTTTAGCCCCGTAAAAATAAAAAAGGTCTTTTATATAAATAAAAGACCTAACCAAACGGAGCCGTGGAACCTTGAAACCTGAGGTCAGCGCGACGAGCGCACGCTGACGGAGATGACGGAGATGACGAATTATCTGGTAACTGTGAGCCTCCTTGCCGTGTCTGATGGTGAAGGGTTAACGAAAACTGAGGGCCGCCCGCTTGCCCCATTCCGTCGGGACCGGCTCGACCACCATCTCGGCCCGGCGATAGAGGGTACCCAGCAGGTTAAGCCCTTGGCCCCACTCCCCATGGCCGGACTGGGCATTGATATGGCCCACCTCGCCGGCATCGAACAGCGGCACCTGCCACTGGCGACTCCAGTATTCGGCCCGCTCGAACGTCATCCAGGGATCGTTGCGACTGGCGATGAGCTGGGCAGAGACCTTGACGGAGCCTGCCAGTGCCTCATCCGGGATGCCGAAGCGAGCCGGATCCGCAGGCGCCACTATCAGGATCGAGGCGACCTTCTCCGGTTGCAGCCTAGCTGCGGCGATGGCCGTCAGTGCCCCGAAGGAGTGCGCCACCAAGTGAACCTGGCTGCGCCGGCTCCTGAGTTTACTCGCCAGTTTGGCGCTCCAGACGGTGAGGTCCGGCTTGTCCCATGGCAGACCGACCATCCGCTGCCAGTGGGGGAAGTGCTGATGCCAGCGGCTCTGCCAGTGATCCGGCCCACTGTTGTGCAGACCGGGTACCAGAAGGATCTTGTTCATCATGGTGCTCCTATCTGCTGGCACAGGGGCCAGCGTGGCTTAGCTGCCCGGTTGATAAATCTGGTCAAACAGCCCGCCCTGGGCGAAGTGCTTCTTCTGCGCCTTGTCCCAATCCCCTTCCAGATCCTTGACGGTGAACAGGTTCAGAGTGGGGAACTGAGCCGAGGTCTCCTTCAGGACAGCCAGATTGGTGGGGCGGTAGTGGTTCTTGGCGATGATCCGCTGCCCCTCGTCGGAGTAGAGGTAGTCGAGATAAGCCTTGGCGACGGCTTCGGTGCCGTGCTTCTTGGCGACCTTGTCCACCACGGCGACTGGCGGCTCGGCCAGGATGGAGACGGATGGCACCACCAGTTCGAAGTTGTCACGAGTACCCGGCTGACTCAGCACCAGCAGGGCTTCGTTTTCCCAGGCCAGCAAGACATCGCCGAGGCCGCGCTCGATGAAGCTGGTGGTGGCGCCACGGGCTCCGGAATCCAGCACCTTCACGTTCTTGTACAGATCACCGACGAACTGCTTGGCCCCCTCTTCACTGCCGCTCTTCTTCAGGGCATAGCCCCAGGCCGCCAGATAGTTCCAGCGCGCCCCGCCGGAGGTCTTGGGGTTGGGGGTCACGATGGCGACATCCTTGCGCACCAGATCATCCCAATCCTTGATCTGCTTGGGGTTATCCTTGCGAACCAGGAAGACGATGGTGGAGGTATAGGGGGAAGCATTATTGGCCAGTCGGCCCTCCCAGTCCGGGGAGGTAAGACCCGCCTTGGCCACGGCATTGACGTCATAGGCCAGCGCCAGCGACACCACATCGGCCTCCAGCCCGTCCACTACAGCGCGAGCCTGTTTACCGGAGCCACCGTGTGACTGGCTCACCACCACATCATCACCGGTCTTGGCTTTCCACTCCTTGGCGAAGGCGCCGTTATATTCCTGGAACAGCTCGCGGGTCGGATCGTAGGAGACGTTGAGCAGACGGATCTCGGCAGCATTGGCCTGGCCGAGTGCCAGCAGGGATAACAGGGTGAGGGCGGTCATTCGCAGTTTCATAGTGATACTCCATATCGTTGGGTTGAGTACAGAATGCCTCCTCCTTCATATGCCAGGAAGAAAGAAATAGCGCTTTGCTTATCTCTTTTACGCATATCAGATCAACATTGAACTGCAATGCGCTCTGCTAGCCACCTCTCCACCGCCCGGCGACATGGTATAGACGTATCAGGAAGGGGTTGAGTTCAGCCAGGTTGGCAGAGGAATGGGATAGGGATGGATGGGATGGTGTAATGTTTACGGATAATGTTTCAGCGACTTGGCATTGAGCCAAAACTGGGCGATTCTATGGCAAATTGCAGACATGAAAAAAAGCCCAGTCTTTCGACTGGGCTTCTTAATCATTGGCGGAGCGGACGGGACTCGAACCCGCGACCCCCGGCGTGACAGGCCGGTATTC
>NZ_JAHUXC010000011.1:0-145845 GCF_019218665.1 Aeromonas sp. sif2416 | reverse complement strand
TCGTGGGGGAAATAGAGGTTGGTAGAGCCGCGTTCTTTGACCAAGGCGCCGGTCTCATAACGTGGCTCGCCAGCTGGAACGAGCCGCAGCTTGCCGTCCTTCTGACGCTCAGTCGCCGAACTCAACCGCTCAAACTGCCAGGTACGGGAAACGACATCCTCTCCCACCTTCACATCCCTGCCCTTGCCGGTGATCAGCCGCAGGTTATCCACCAGGGGTGACCACACATCAGGCAATGGCATGGCGGAATCCCTTACCACGTTGACGGCAAGGTCAGCCGACGCCGCGGCCTTATCGGCCTCCACCTTGGCGCGGGCCGCCTGGCCCTCCCCTTCGCTGGCCACCTTCTTCCAGCTGGGGATGGTGATTGTGGTGCCGGTGTCCGGGTTGAGGATAGGAACATCCCCCGAGCCGGTGAGCCAGGCCATCATGCCGTCGAACCAGGCGCGGTACTTGCCCACCAGGGAGGCGAGGTCGGCGGCGAACTGGCTGATGGTCGAGGTGCGGGTGATATCGATCCGGTATGGCTGGTTGGCCAGAGTGCCACCGCGATATGCCTCCACCAACAGGATCTCGGTGTCGCTGACCACGGTGTCCACCTCATAGGCGGCATTGTCCGGGCCATAGAAGGCGTGGCCCTTCTGGATCGGGAGGGTGCCGGTTTTCCACTTGGTGCCAAAACCGGTGATGGTCTTGCTGCCATTCGTCACCGACACGTTGCCGGTGCGCTGCCAAAGTCCTGCCATTTCAGGTTCCTTAAAAAGAAAACCCGGCACGGGGCCGGGTTTGGATTGGAGATGTCATTGTTATTTCAGGCCTGTGAGCCAAGTGGCTTGGCCACTAAAGCCGGTCGAGCTGAGGCCGCTGCCACCGATGAGCTCGATACCAAAGGTGATATTGACGGCAGTATTTGCCGGGATATCGAAGGCGGGCTGGATCGGAATGGAGAAGTATCGGGAGCCGCCGGTGGCGACGTACTCGGTACGGGTCGCCCGCTCTTTCTCCACCCCGTTGAGATAGCAGATCACCGCCATGCCTATGGTCCCCTGGCCCGATACTGTGCCGTAGCCGGTGACCGGCTTGAGGCAAACCAGGTTTCTGGCCCGGCGATAAGCCGGGATAGAGAAGTTGGCCAGCGACTTGATGAGCTGGGTAATGTCTCCCAACACCTGGTTCACATCGAGCTTGCCAAGGATCTGGCAGTTCTCTCTCATCACCACATTGTTAAAGGTCCCGCTGTTGGCATTCACCTCACCGGTAAAGGTGCCAGCTGCGGCATAGAGGCGGTTAGTCCGAATGGTGCCATCGTTATAGATGATGGTGTGCCATCCTTCGCCCCAGGCGCTATATGGGCCGCCCCGTCCAAAGCCGGCATTGCCGCCTTTGAAATCCGAGTTCTCGATGGTGACCGCTGACAGGTTGGTGACCTTGATGTACTTGGCGATCACGTTGCCGATCTCTGCCGTATCCATCAGGGCGTGGTTCATGTATACCGATCCGTTTTTAGTGACGAACGTCTGACGCTTTGACGATATGCCGACAGAGCGAGACATCACTGCAAATACATCGGTATCAACCACAAACGAACTCAACACTGTCCCATCCGCATTCAGCTTGACCGACAGGCCAAAACCGCCGCCATCCCCGTTGATCTGGGCCTTGGTGTACCAGCCCGCCTCAACGCCTCCCTCAAGGTCTGCCACGGCGCTGGCCACCGTTTG
The DNA here is from genome assembly GCF_019218665.1 of Aeromonas sp. sif2416. NCBI lineage: Bacteria > Pseudomonadati > Pseudomonadota > Gammaproteobacteria > Aeromonadales > Aeromonadaceae > Aeromonas > Aeromonas sp. sif2416. The sequence continues at coordinate 144,124 of NZ_JAHUXC010000011.1, read as the reverse complement.
CACGGCGGCCGTGGTGTTGTTGAGGCTGGCTTGCACCTTGCTGATCTGCTCGGCATTGGCCTTGTCACCCGCCACCTGCGCCTGCTGGGTCTGCTGGATGGCGGCGCTGAGGCTCTTGTCTCCGTCCGTCACCTTGGCTTGCAGCTGGCTGATGCTCGATGCCAGCGCCTGATCCCCCTGCGCCTGGGTGCGCTGAGTCTCCAGAATCGCGGCATTGAGCGTCCGATCATCCCCTTCCAGGGTGGCTTGCATCTGATCCATGCGAGTGGCCAGGGCACTGTCCCCGGTCACCTGGGCCTGCTGGTTCTGCTTGATGGCCGCGTCGAGCACCTTGTCATCGGCCACCACCTTGGCTTGCAGCTGGGTTACTCGCTCGCTCAGTGCCTGATCCCCCTGCGCCTGGGTGCGCTGGGTCTCTAGGATCGCGGCGTTGAGTGTCCGGTCATCCCCCTCCAGGGTGGCCTGTAGCTGGGTGACCCGCTCGGCCATGGCCTGGTCGGCGGCGCTCAAGGTCTTGCTGCTCTCCTCCAGGGCTGCATTGGTCTTGCGGTCGGCCTCCTGGTACTCGGTGTTCAGCTGGGTGATCTGCTTGGCGGTGGACTGTTCCACCCCGGCGATCACCTCCCGAACCACCGTGAGCGCGGCGCTGGTGTCGGCCTTCTCCCCCTCAAAATCAGCCTTGAACTGGGTGACCTCACGGGCCAGCGCCTGGTGATCGTCTGCCTGAGTCTCCTGACGTTGAGTTATCACGGCGCTCGCCTTGCGGGCGCGCGCCTCCCCCTTTTCATCTGCCAGGGTATTGCCGATGCTGGCCAGGGCCGTCAGATCAACCTCGGACGAGAGGTCATCCTGTTTGGCTGCCAGGGCTTTGCCTTGCTCTGAAACGACCTCAGAGAGGGTGCCCACGGCAGCTTGGGTCTTGTCCGTCTTGGCGGTGAGCTGTTGCAATGCCTCGCCGGTGGCCTGCTGGCCATCGCTGACCACTTTGCCCAGGCTGGTCAGCTGTGCGGATTGCTCGCCGCTGCTGGTCTTGAGCTGGCCGATCTGCTCAGCCAGCGCCTGATCACCCTGCGCCTGAGTGCGCTGGGTTTCCAGAAGCGCCGCATTGAGCGTCCGATCATCCCCTTCCAGGGTGGCCTGTAGCTGAGTGACCCGCTCGCTCATCGCCTGGTCGGCATCGCTCAGGGCCTTGCTGCTTTCCTCCAGAGCGGCATTGGTCTTGCGGTCGGCCTCCTGGTACTCGGTGTTCAGCTGGGTGATCTGCTTGGCGGTGGACTGCTCCACCCCGGCGATCACCTCCCGAACCACCGTGAGCCGGGCGGCGGTGTCTGCTTGCTCCCCCTCAAACTTGGCGGTGAGATCGGTGACCTCGCTCGCCAGGGCTTGATGCTGATCGATCTGCACCTTTTGATCGCGGCGGATCGCCGCCTCTGCCGTGCGATGACGCTGTTCCCCTTGCTCGCCGGCGAGCGCATTGGCGATGCCGGCGGCGGCGGCCTGCTCGGCGGCCATGGCGGTCAGGTCGATGGCGGCGGCGATCTCGTCAAAGCGGCCAGCTGTGATCCCGCCCGCATCCTCGACGACTTCCTCCAGCGCCCGGATCTTGCCCTCGGCGGTGCCGGTGCGAACCTCGACCCCGCTGACTCGCTGGGCCAGCACCTTGTCAGCCTCGGTGCTGACGCGCGCCACTTCGGTGATGTTGGCCAGCAGGGTTTTATCATCGCCTTCCAGCTCGGCCTTGAGGCCGGATACCCGCTCGGCCATGGCCGAGGTGGCATCGCTGTTGGCGATGATCTTCTGCTCGGCGGCGGCTAGGCGCTCGCCCTGCTCGGTCACTGTGGACTGAGCGGCCTTCTGGACCAGCTCACCTTTGGCGGCATCGAGCGAGCTGCTGACCTCTGTCAGCCGCTGCTGCTCGGTGGTGAACTCCGACTTGGTGACGGTCTGGGTCAGCTTGGCATTGATGCCGTCCAATACCTGCTCGGCCTCGGTCAGGCGCTCGCCCTGGGCATCTACCACGGCGTGGTCGGCCTTGGTGGCCAGGGTGCCGGTCGCGGCGTCCAGCTGTTGTTTGACCTGGGTAAAGCTGGCGTGGGTCTCGTCGCGCAAGGCCCGCACGGCATCCATTTCTATCTTGCCGGACTCCGGATCGACAGTGAAAATGGCATCCCGCAGATCACCCATTTCAGTCTGCACTCGGTCGATCTTGCTGTGCAGCTTGTCTTGCTGCAGGGCGTTATCGATCCCCATTTCACCCAGGTTGTTCTGCTCATCCCGCAGCAGGTTTTCAGTCTGCTTTGACCGCTCATCGAGCGCGACCATGGCAGAGCCCAGTCCGGTCAACTCACGGTCTATCACCGGCACCCGATCAGCAATCGGGGCCACGGTTTCGCTGAGATCGGTAAACCCCCGCTCGACCAGCTCCAGCTTGCCGGCGATATCCGGGATCTGCTCGATGGGCTTGCGCAGTTCCTCGCGCAGGTGCTCGCCACCGATCTCGCCATCCAGGATGTCGAGGATGCTGGCGGCGTCATAAGAGGTTTTGCCGCTGGCTGCGAGCAGGCCAGACTTGCCGTAGGCATTGACCGCCCGGAGCCACACGTAATAGGTGGTGTCCGGCTGCAAGCCCTGAAGCGTCATGTAAGCGCCCAGGCCCGCATTGGTGGCCTTGGCTTGTACCTCGGCCAGGGGGAGTGCTTTCTTGCTCCACCACCATTCGCACAGGGTGCCGTAGGACTGGCCGCCGGTGAACCGGGGACGGAAAGCCAGCGACCAGTTACCCGCCTCAACCTCCACCCCGACCGGGATGGCGGGGATCTCGATGATGAAATTGACAGAGGCCACCGGCGAGGGGGCGCCCGTCATGGCAATGGCCCGCACTTGCCCAACGTAGTTGCCGGCGGCGAGGCCATTGACCCGGCATGATTGACCCGGCACTTGGGCCGTCATGACGATCTCCGCAGGTTTGCCAGGCTCAAGGCGCTGGATGATCACCTGGTTGTAGGCCGTCGTGCCTAGGTTGCGCCATGACAGCACCCCCTGGATCACCTCGCCGACCTGCTCCACTTCATAGCGCAGCTGGTCCGGCATGGCCATGCCGCCGGTGGGCAGCTCGGTGATCTCCGGGCGCTCCATCGGCTTCCCGATGGCATCGGCCCAGAACAGCGGCGACTCCTCCCGCAGGGTCAAATCGACCCCGCTGGTCAGAGAAAACGACCAATCGACCACCCGAAACTCAGGCCCGTTGATGCCAAGGGCCGGAATATAGAGCTTGAGCGAACTACCGGGGCGGTAGCGCCAGCCCGACAAATTGACCGGACAGGTCAGGGTGCGGGCGGCGCGGCGCTGCCGCAGCATGATGTTGGCCAGACGCTGGGCCTGGTATTCACTGGTCACGCAACGTAGGTCGAGATCTTCAAGCAGCTCAAGGCCGCCATCCTCTTCCACCCACTCTTTGACGATCACCGCCGGGAAGTCGGTTTGCTTGAAGGTGACCGGGTCCACAAACGTCCCGGTCACCTGGTTGATCTTGTCGCTGCTGGCCGGCTCGGGCAGCAGCTCGATGTCGCCGGCGAGCTGATAGTCGCGCAGCTCATCGCTGGCGGGCCCGTAGTAGGCACCGGCGATGATGCCGTGCTTGCCGCCGATATAGGTCGGCTGGCCGGCGCAAGCCATGTGCATCGCTTCCAGCACCTTGGCGCGAGGCTCGCCGAGGTCGAATTCAAAGTTGGCGGTATAACGAGGCTCCAGCGTCCCATCCGGGCGAGTCAGCAGCTCGTCACAGATATTGGCCGCAACGATAAACTCGTTCATGCGGATCTCGTCATCCGGCACTTTCAGCCACGACCGGTAATAGTCGAGGATGATCAGGGCAACGTTATCGCTCCACTTCCACTTGCTATCGCGGGGATCCCAGACCTCTTTCCCGAACTTCTCCACCTTGATGTTGGGCAGGCCGGACGGGAATTTCTGGGCATCGAATTTGAGGGAGATCCGCAACCAGGTAATGCCCTGGCCGATCATGTCTTCCTTCCAATCGGCGCACTTGGCCAACATGAAGGGGTCACAGGTCTGGCGGTCGGCGTGGAGCTCGTAAGAGACCAGATCCGAAAAGTCACCGATCGGGTCATCACCCAGCCAGAGGCCGCCAATGCGGGACAGCTTGTGGCCGGCGATCACCAGGGCGAGGTGCAACAACTCACCCTCGTCCTGTTCACCAGCCTGCTCGGCAGCGAACGACAGCAGGCCGGAAGATACCACCCGCCCATAGACACAGGTCTTATCACTGGCGGCGGCCCGCAGTACCTGGTTGCGTTCGCTGGCGCTGCGATAGTCGGCCATGGATGGGGTCTTGGCCGTCAACATCATGGTGGCACTCGCCACCGCCGTACCGATGGCGATGGCCGTGGCCGTGGTCACAACCAGGGTTGAGGCCGCCCCTGCCGCGACACCGGCAATCAGCGGAATAGCAGCGGCTGGCATTATTCAACTCTCCAGGCAATGAGGGGGGTTTGATCAGGGATGGGGCGGGCACCTTGCTCGGTCATGGCCCAGACTTTCCCCGCCCACATCACCCCGGCGGTCAGCCCACTGGGGCCATCGAACACCAGGGCATCGCCCCGTTGCGCCATGGCAACAGGAATGCGGGCGAACTGGGCATCGAGCGCCGCCTCGATGCTGCCGTGAGTTTTGGCAAGCACGCGCTTGGCGCCGATCTCGGTGGCATATCGCCCCCGGTATTCGGCAGCGGGATCCTTGTCACAGGCCGCAAGGCAGACATCGGCGACAAACAGACAGCAATCATTTTCACCCCAACAAAAAGGCCGCTCTGAGGCGGCCTGGATGGTAGTGATGATGCGGAGTTGCCAGTCTGGATGGCGCATGGCGGTCAGTCCTTATAGTTGAAACTCGGAGCGTCTTTCTTTGAGCCCCAGTAAATGGAGCGATCGGCCATCTGGTTTTGATAGCGATAGAAGCGATCATTCGGATGGAGGCGGCGGTGGCTCTCGTCGGTGTTGCGCCGATTGAGCCCCTTCTGCCAATCCTCAAACTTGTTCGAGATGGTGAGCTGGATGGTATTGGTACGCCCCGCCTTGATGGGGGTCTGGGCTATCTTGCCGCTGAACTGCAGGCAGGCATTGAGGGGGGCGCCGTCAGGGCCGAGCACCACCAGGTAAAGCCAGGCCATCCGATCAACGATGCGCTCGCGCATGACCTCGGCCAGCAGCGAGTTATCCAGCCCGGTCAGGGAAACATTGAGCTTGGTCGGTGAGGTGGAGATCTGTTCTTTCTGGGGGCTGACCGCCCCCAATGACCCGACTCCGTAATAAACCTCACCCCCGATCACCAGCTCGCCGAGGCCGGAGTGCAGGCGGCTGATCCCGCTCACCAGATCCAACTTGAGGGCATAGATTGCCGTCACGTTGGGCAGGTTGAGCGCGGCAACCACATCAGGATCAAGGCCGGTGATCATGGGTAGAAGCTCTCCTTGAATTTGATGGTGCCCAGGTCGCGGCGCAGGCCGGAGGGGCGGCGCGACTTGCCGCCGCCATCGAGACGAAATACCCCCACGGGGCGCTCAACAATCAGCTTGGTGCCACTCGGGTGACTCATCCGCAACATGGGCGCAAACTCGATACGCGCCGCGCCGGACTGATCAGACCAAACATCCGCCGTGATCCGCTTGAGCTCATCCCCCACCTGCAGCCAATCGCCATCACGCAACACCAGGGTAGATGGCTTCCAGCCACGGCTGGTCATGGCGGTTCGCATGTTCAACGCCTCGCTCACGATGGGCGCCCCATGCACCGGCTGCCTCGGGTGCGCGAAATCCCACAGCCGGACCCGGTTGGTTTTGCCATCCAGCTTGGCGATGAAGGACTCCAGCCGGCGGGCGACCGCTGGCTCCATCTTGCCCATGGTCAGCTCCATCAACCACTTGCTGCCCGGCGTGGTAGCCGTCTGCTCTGACCCATCAAAGGGCGACTCGAATACACGCCCCATGGTTTCCAGGTCGAGCGAGTTTTCACGCACCCGGAACTCGGCGGGCCAGTCATAGGTGTTCATCTATACCCCCAAAAGACGGCGGCCTTGGCCGTAGTTGCTGATGTCTTCAATAAACATCTGATAACCCTGTTTGGCAGCAGCGGCGATCATCTGCTGCCGCTCCGTTTCGTTCATGTCGCCGCTAAAGTGCAGATACTGCTCAAACACGGCACCACCGCCGCCGGCGACACTGCCGCCACCACTCATCAGCTGGTCATACATCTGATCGATGCGCTGGGCCGATTTGTTGGTGTAGACGCGCTCGCCCTTGTCGAGTAGCCAAGTGCCCTCTGCTGGGATCTCTTCAATACCGGAGTGAGCCATGCCGGCGATGGCTGTGCCGGTGACCAGACCGATAGAGATCATGGTCTGCGCCTCTATCACCTTGCGAGCCGTAGCGGCGCCAATCATGCCACCCGTGAGGGCGGCAAATGCTTCGGCACCGGCGGCGGCCTGCTGGCCTGCGATGAAGATTGCAGGGATTGCCATCAGCTTCTGGGCAGCCAACAGCGCCTTCATCACACCACTCTGCTCTTTGCCAGACTCCGCCAGCATGTCGGTAGTCAGACCAATGGTCTGACTGGTGAAATTGAGCAGATCACGGGCGGCCTGCTGCTGGTAGGATTTCTGTTTCTCGACCCGCTGCCGCTCTTGCTCGGCCAACTGATCCTGCTTGCGCTGATCAACCTCCAGCTCTTTGGCCATCGCCTCTTCACGCTTGGCCATGTAATCGGCCTGCTCCTGGGTGAAGTGATCCGCCTCTTTCTGGCGGTACTCTTCACGCAGGGCGCCCAGGCTGTCATAGCCGCGGCGGCGCAATTCAGCTTCGCTAACCTGCATGCCGTCGATCTCGGCAAGCCGCTCCTCATGGGCGAGGCGCAGCTTTTCCAGCTCGCTGGCATACTGCATATCAAGGGTGGATAGCCGCTTTTCACCCTGATCCAGTAGCTTCTTGGTGTCGGCACTGGTGTCGCGGGAGCTGACCGGTTCGGGGCGCGGTGGTGCAGGGGCTTCCAGTCGCTTTTGATATGCGACGTAATCGCCTGCCACGCGCTCCATCTCGGCTTTGATCTCAGCCTCCCTTTCTCGCAAGGCGGCGATGTCGGCATCACGGTCGCCAGCATTCCCCAGAAGGGCGTCAAAGAAACCAACGTCTCCGTATTGCTTCCGCTTGCTGATAGCGGATATCTCCTCAGTGACCTCCTGAAGCTCCTCCCGCAGCCCACTGATCCTTTTGGTCAGGCCATCTCTTGTCCTTGGTGAGTCTGACCAGCTATCAAATAATGTCCCCCAATATCGGGTTGCTATGACCAATGTCTCGGTGAGCCAATCAATTTGATCTCGAGCACCGATCACTGCATGAGCAAACCCGGCGCTCAGACGCTTAGAGACATCTCCAAGCGCCTGATCCATTTCTTTCAGCTGACTGATGTCAATCTGAGTTAGCACCACATTCAAGGAACGATAGTGGCCTGTAAGGCGCTGCAGCTCGGCGCCATTGTTGCGCAGCAGGGGCTGCAACACGGAAACGTCATTGGCGATGGCCTCCAGGTAGAACACCTGTTCAGACGCAGAAACGTTGGTGGCATCCATCGCATTCTGAACGGCAATCAACGCATCTGGACCAGCCATCTGCTGTAACTTGGAAACGGTCAATCCAACCCTGGGGGCGATATTCTCCATCCAGTCTTTGAACTCACCGCCACCGGTGGCGGAGAAATCGCCGAGCTTGTCCTGCACATCCTTGAGCATGTCAGCCAGCTTGTCGCCGGTGACGTTGTACTGTTCGGTGGCGTAGGCGAGCTCTTGCATCTTCTCGACTGAGACGCCCGCCTTGAGCGCCATCTGCTCAAGCTCTCGCCCCGTTGAGGCCAGCGTGCTGACCGAGGCGGCCAGACCGACTGCGGTGCCCGTCAGGCCAAGCACAGCTCCTTGAACGATGTTAAATCCCTGAACGATGGCCACGGATTTATTGGACAGCAGATCAGCGGTGTCATTGAACGAACGGCCAAAATTGAAGGTGGCATCTTCGGCATTTTTCGCATCTGCCACATAGCTCTTGAGCACCCCCATAGCCTGCCGGACATCGGCATTCAGTTTGCTGGGATCGGCGCTCAGCAGAACCCGCAGATCAGCAATCTGGGTCGATGACATAGGTTCTCTCTATTCCGGGGATAGTGGCAGCCAGGCTGGCGATCTCCTCATCGCTCTGTTCAACCACCGCAGGGACAGGGCGGTTGTAGAAAAACTCTGAGGGGCTGACCCAGTGCTCGGACTTGAGGTGGACATTCAACAGGAGGGCGCAGATCTGGCCGGTTTCATATTGGCGGATCCGGTAATCGGTCGGATGTTCCGAGAAATCAGCCACCCAATCGAGATACTCAACAGCTGAAAACTCACTCAGCCAGCGCCGCCAGTCTGCTCGGCCAAACTGGCGGGCCAGGCTTAGAATGAATGCCTTTTCAGCTGCTATGCTTTTTTTGGGTCGGTGGGCTCGCGCTGCTCATCTGCATCCGCTGCCGGCGAGTCTTCGCTGGCTGGGGCTGTTGCCAACCCGCTCAATGCCTTGACGGCCATCGCCAAGCGCAAGGCATGGTCTGGGAGGTAGCTTTCCATCACCAGTGCCTTGACCTCATCGATAGGCTTGCCGGGGTGCAGGTACTGCAAGCCAAAGGCGGCCATGGTCACGTTCAGCTCATAAATCAGCTTTTGCACCTTGAGCGTGTGCTTGTGGATCGCCCTGGCGTCCCCCTCTGGCGGCGCCTCTGGCCATTCAACGTCAACCAGGCCCGACTGATATTCAAACAACTGCAGGGCGTTCAAGGCCCGCACAGTGACGTCAGCACTGATCCCGCCTGGCGTGATCAGTTTGACGATGCGGCTGTCGATCAGTGGTTCGATCATGCTGCAGGGTTCCAATCCGATTCAGCCGGCGACTGGCGGCCAGAGAGCGAGATTTTCACCGAGCGGGTGATCGTCTCTTTTGCCTGAATGGCTTTCCCGACCCCGCTGACAAAGCCATAGAATCCATCCCAGGCACCATTGGGGTACTTGATGAAGAACCAGCGCTTTTCCTTGCCGAGTAGATTGGTCAACTGCTTCTGGGCTGAGTCGGCCGGTTTCCAAGCCAGGGTAACGGAGAGCTGACCGGGATCAATCTGGCCGGGCGTCTTCTCTTTCCACTCAGGGTCATCCGTATCGAGATACGGATCATCGACCTCTTCGGCGATCATCTCTGGGGCGCCCAGCTCTTTGACATCCGCCAGGCGAATGACGGTCCCCTCGGTGGCAGGGTTCGGCTTGGCGGCACCCGACTCGGCCGCCATGAAAAATTGAGTGCCAGCCCCTTTGACTGGCTTGGTTGCATCAACAGCCATTATTCACTCCAGGTTGCGTTAAAGTTCAGGGTAAGAGACGCAAGACCGGTGCCTTGCTCATCAGCGCCATACTGCCAACCGGCGCTGGATAACCCCTCCAAGAGCAGACCGCCAAGCTCATTCCCTTTCAGCTTCACCTTGTCAGCCAGTGCATCGAGCTCAGCATCAGCCTGGTTGTGTTCGCTGACATAGATGGACACCGTCAGCGGGGCGGCCTCGCCTTCCTCATCGAGGGCGTAATCCCCATCGCCGCCCTCTGTGAAATAGCAGAAGGCCAGCGGCAGATCTTCGGGGTCCACAGAGCAAGGCCGAGAAGGGTAAACGGCCCGCAATTCGGGCAAGGCTGTCTGCACCAGAGCGGCCAGCGCCTCGCGAATGTCTGTTCTGATTGTCATTTGTCACCCAATAAAAAACCCGCCGAGGCGGGTTTAAGGTTGTTTGCTGCGCCGACGGCGCTCGGTGAGATTTCTCTCCCAGCGACCTATCATCATGCTCAACACCACGGTCATTCCAACCGTGGCCAAGAAACCAATGATGCCACCGACATAGATGCCGCCGGCAATCATGGCGATCATCAGGATGGCCAACGGCAGTTTAAGTAAGATCATGCCCCCTCCTCGTATGGAGTCGCGATCCTATCCTCATTTGAATGTCATTTGAAGCTGTCGCAAAAGCGCCTGCTCCATTTCACGGGGCATGTCACGGGCCATGCCCGCTTTTGATTCCCGCTCATAGTGTTCGGTAATGGGGGTCACCAGTGGGATCCGCATCACCTCCAGGGCATGCCGCCCCTTGCCTACCCGTCGCAGGATCTGCCAACTTTTGAGCTTGGTGCCCGCATAGCCGCCACCTCGGTTATATTCACCGAACCCGTGGGAGCCATCGGCAACAAAGCCGCCAGTCACCCGGTGGCGACCGACCTGCATATCCCCTATGCCGGTGAAAGATGTGTTTCGATAGCGAATGATGCGCTGCTGAGTGGCACCCACCTTGATCAAAGGGATAGGCCGGCGGCGCACCCGGATCGTCGCGGTTGGCTTCTGTTGCGATGCCTTGAAAATCTTCACCCTGGGCCGCAGCAGCTTGGCCGGCACCTTCACCCGTTCGTCCTTGGCCGTCAGCCTGATCGCCCGACTGGATGCCCTGGTCGCCACCCGGTTGACCGCCTGGGCGCTTGCCTTTGGCACCAGCTTGGATGGCAGCAGACTCAGGTTGTCCAGCGCCTTATCCAGATCCTGCTTGATGGACATAGCTTCCTCACACGATAGGAATAATCAACAGACCGGCGCGCATGAAGGGCGATATCCTGACGGAGCTGACCAGCGACATGCTCTCGATCTCAACCTTGTCCCCTTTGCGAAAACGTACCCCCGCAGGGGGCCGGCTCACGGCCAACTCACGCAAGCAAGTCGCCACTTCGGCAAAGGCATCAGGCTGCTCATCGTAGAGCACCGTCAAGGGGTGCCCTGCGATGATGGCGGAGATCGCCATGGCATCATCCACAGCAACGTTAAGACGGCCAGCAGCTCGCTGCCACCGGCCGCCGCTCACGCCGCTCACTGGACGATCAACGCCTCGGCATAGCCGCTGGCGCCACTGGTAACCAATTTGCCGAAATCATCGGCATCCTTGGTGGTATCTGCCACCAGTTTGGTGCCGTCCCACTTCACGGCAGCACCAGCCGCCAAGGCTGTGTCGCAGGGGAGCAGCCAGACGCCGCCGAGGGCGCCGGTAAACTCCTCCCCCACTTTTGCCAACTCAAGGGGAACAACGGTTAGGGCGCCGATCTTGATCGGCTTGCCAGAGATGACACCGCCCGCTGGGGCGATGAAGGGCATTTGACGGCCCTCACAAACAAAATTTTTAGCCATGGGATTACTCCTGTGTTGAGGCTGTCAGTAGATGGCCCGCGCCGGGTGGGCCATGGGATCACTTGCCGTTGGACTTAACCAGGCCACGGTAATCGAGCGCAGACACACCAGCATCGATGCGTACCTTGGTGGTAACACCGTCCACGGTGAAACCTTCCTGCTGTTCGAGCCAGGGGGTGTCCATACCGTCGAGATAGGCCACCTCGATGGTGTCGCCCCCCTTGGCCGCCAAGTACCACTCGTGCGAGCTGGCGTCGGACAGTCGCGGCTCGCCGATCACATCCACGAAGCCCTTGATCGGGTTGGCAATGCCGGAGTTGGCATCGGCACCCGGCACCGAGGTGCTGTTGATAAGCTGCAGCGCGGTATCTTCCAGCTCGATCGGCACCAAGGCATAGCCCGGACGGATGTTGAGGGCACGGCCCGGCTTGTCATCAGCGCCGACTGCTTTCTGGCTGCGCATCAGGGTCTTGCCAGCGGAGAGGGCCTTGATGCCCATCGCCGCATCCGCACCGGCCAGCAAGTTCTTGTGATCGCCATGGAACAGCGCCTTGCCATCCGGCATCTTGACGTTGCCGGTCAGTACCGCATAAACCAGGTCACCGATAGTGCCCCGAGCAGCCGCGCCGAACAGGGACGGGACGCGGGTCAGCATGTCGAGGTCATCGTTGATGATGGCCTGACGGGTGATGGCAAACAGCTCGCCGTAGGTGGCCAGCTGGATGGTGGCACCGGTATCCCCCAGAGTGACGTGCTTGTACTCGGCCCCTTCACGCACCCGGCGCAGGCTGGGGATATCGCTCAGGCCGATACGGCTCGATACCTTGAAGTCAGTCAGAGTGCCTTTGCGGGTCCACTTGTCGAAGGTCTCTTCTGCACTCTCCCAACCTTGCAGCACCGACTTGTTGGCAACATCCAGCAGGATCTTGCCGAAGTCAGAGCTGGTATGGGTGAAGGCCATGCCAACGTAGCCCAGTGGAGACTGGCCGCCAGTCGAAATACCGCGACCATCCAAGGAGGCACGGGCCAGCTCGCGCAGGCTGTAGCCGCCATAGCGGTTATCGCCTTCGGCCTTGGCGTGACCGCAGCGGGCCAACAGGGAGGCGCGTACCGAGTCGCCAATCAGGTTGCCGTTGCCCAGGTGGATATGAGCTGCGGGACCGGTCGGGCCTTGCTCGCTCACCGGCTGACCCAGCTTCGCCTTGATCTGCTCCCGCGCCATCGCGGGGGTGGTGTCCATATCGGCCAGGCATTCAGCCATCAATTCGGGGTAGCGGCCGCCGGTGAGAGCGAACAGATCCTGAATCTCGTTGCGGCGGCCCTGCTCGGCAGCCTTGAAGGCGGCCAGCGCATCAGCCTGATTCGGAGTGGTTGGCGCTGGAGCAACGACTGGCGGGGTAACCGAGGAGTTGCCGCCGGTGGCCTTGGCGCCGAACAGGGTTCGGGCCGAAGAGGGCATAGCGTTGAAGTCGTTCATTTTGTTCTCATTTACGTGAGCGGCGGCCGATATTGGCTCTTCCAGGACATCGACAAAACCGAGCTCTTTGGCTTGGGTGCCATCGAGCCAGGTCTCCGCCGACAGTAGCGCGGCCAACTCCTCGCGGGGCTTGCCGGTTTTCTTCTCATAGGCGTTGAGCAACAGCGCCTCATTGCGATCCAACCAGTCAGCCATATCGCGTAGGTCATCCGCATTGCCGACCCCACCAGACCATGGCTTGTGGATCATCACCCAGGCATTGGCGGGCATATGCACGGTGGCATTAGGCAGGCACAGAATGACCGAGGCCATGCTGGCCGCCAGGCCATCGTTCCAGATATCGATCTGGCAGGTCAGACGGGCAAGGGTGTTGTAGATGGCGAAGCCGTCCATCACATCGCCACCGGGGCTGTGGATGTGGATGTTGAGCTGCTTGGCCTCAAACACCCCTGCTGCCCGGCAATCAGAAATGAACTGCTGGGCAGATATTCCCCAGTAGCCGATCACGTCGTAGATGTAGATCTCGACCGTGGGCACTGTCCCCACCAAGGCGTTGATGGTGTACCAACTCTTGGCGTTGGGGGTGTCATGTTCGGGTCCGGACTGGCCGTTGGCGGCTGCCCGCGCTGGCATCAGCGCGCTCTGAATCGCGGCTGACAGGGGGGTCACTTTCACTGGGTTGTGCTCCTGGGTCATTGGCTGGGTTGGTATCGGTCATCACGCCGTTCTGCTCGGCCCACTCCAACTCGGCCACGCGTTGGTCGCGCACCTCGTCAGGGTTGCGGTTGCGAGCCCGGATCCATTCTGTCTCCGTGCCGGCACCGCCCCGGATGATTGCCTTCCAGCCGTTGGCCTCCCGCTCTGGATCGATCCAGGGCATAACGGGGGCGAGGTAGATGGCGTCGTACAGGGTTTTCGGGTCAAGCTCGGGAGGCAGGATCAATGGGTCTTTGCTGCGCAGGGTTTCGGCCAGTAGCCAATCCCGGAACACTGGGCGAGACCAGGCAGCCACGAACTCATCTTGCAGCACGGCGAACCCTTCCCATCCCTCGACAAGCTCCTGACGTTGAGCGGAGTAGGTGCCGTCATAGTCGCGGGCCACGCTCGAATATTGGCTGCGAGTGCCAGCGCAGGACGAACGAAGCTGACCGGATCGCCAGATGTTGAGGGCTGTGTTCGGGCGGTTGGACTGGATCACCCCCACATCTTCACCGGGGCGCAGATCGTCAAACGTCATGCCTGGAGTGATGTCGATCATCCGCTGGGCCTGGGGGCCATCACGCTGATCCGGCTCGGTGTAACCTTCCGGGGTTTCCTTCTTGATGAAGAATGCGAGCGAGGCGCTGATACGTGCCGCCACGCGCTCGGCCTCTTCCACCGATTTGAGATCGGCCAGGCGGGTGATTACGCCGTGTAGCAGCGAGATACCGCGCAACTGGTGTATGCGCTTGCGCAAGGCCAGGTGATACATCTCGCTGGCAGCGACCTCCTTGGTGCGATAGCGATAACCCTGCATCTCGCCGGGGTGATCGAACATCACAAAGTAGGATTTCGGGCGACGCCAGCCATCGAGCTTGATGCCTTGCCGGATCCCGTCCGCCACCTGATTGAGGTCGAACGGGACGAAATCGGGTTCCAATACCTCTATCGAGTAGGGGGTATCGCTGTGGTGGCTGTAGCCCGCCACGGTGCCGATCAAGCGGCGGCCAAACACCTCGCCATCACGCAACCAGGTACGACAGACCAGCCGCTCCATCGCCGGGCGGGTGAAGGTGCCGGTAGTTTCCGGTTTAAGTGACCAGGCACCCCAGCGGCGTCGAATATCTTTGGCAAGCTCAACCATCAGCACACCATCCACCGAGCGCGGTTGCGGTTCGATCTGGATGCCCTTGCCGCCCACGATCCGCTCTTCCAGCTTGTCGAGCAGGCCGATCACGATGTCGTGGTTTTCGTCTAGCGCCCTCGCCTGTTCACGCAGGCTGATAGCCGAATTCTGCACCGCCAGGTTGGCACCTCGACGCTCCCGCTTGGCGTTGTGGGTGCGGCTCGGCATCGCAGCCTCATAGGCTTTCATGCGCAGACGGTCACGCATCCGGTTGGCCGCCCATCCGGGCGACACAAACCCGAGCAGCTTATCCAATGCGATCATGTAAACCTCGACACTGAGTAGGGTTGACGGCGCGGAGCAACGGCGTTCTGGCGGCGGCGCTCCCACTCCTGGCGGCCTGCGCGGATCTCATTGAGGTTTTCCGAGGTGACGGTGCGCCCCTGAAACGTGACCTGCTTGCCGGCCAGCACATCGCGCTCGGCCTGCATGTACAGCGCGATCATGCTGTCGATATCTTCCAGCTTCACAGCCAGCCTCCTGATGATGTGCCCAGCCAGCTGCTACCCGCCGCCGTAGTAGCTGCAGGTTTTGACTTGATGGGCGCAGATGGGTTGATAGTGGTCGGGCGGTGCTTGGCGACCAGGCGCCAGCCACGGTGCTGCACCCCGAGGCGGATAGCCGCCAGGGAATAAACCGCGCAGTCGGTCGGCTCGTTACGGGCACCGGACGGTGCGACCCAGCGGTACACCCGGCGGCCCTTGATGAACTCCACCCGCTTGAGCTCGCAAGTGAGACCTTTGAAGTAAAAATCATCGGCCCACTCGGCCACCGGGTGGTGTCGATAACCAGGTAACGGGCCGGACAGTGACGCAGGCACATCACCCAGTCGGCCATAGAGCACGTCCTTAGCAGAGTCGGTACCCACTTCGGATAGGTAGACCCCTTTGCGGTTGCGCTTTCGAGGGAAGGTGATGATGGGCTTGCCCATCACCGGCGCGCCCCTGATAGGGATATATCTGTGCGGGTTGCGGCGGCAGAACTGATACACCTCATCGGTGTAGTGGCCGCCCGAGTCGATCAGCACCAGGCCGATATCCAGCACCTCACCGGTGGCTTTTACGAACTGGCGGGAGAACTGCTCGTGCAGCCGCTCCCAGATCTCGGAGCGGTGCAGGTCGCCATAGAGGCGCTGATAGTCCAGCACCCATGACTCCTCTCCCTCTCCCCAGCCGGTGATCTCGAATTCGAAACGGTCATCCTGGGTATCGGCGCCGATGGTGATGTAGAGCACACCCTCTGGCACTGGTGATGGCCATACCTCGCGGCGGGCACCGATAGCTTCCCACTCCAGTTTCGTGCCGGTCTCTTCTTCCCAGGTCTCGCCGAGAGTGGTGTTGACGAAGGTCTTGAGCTTGCCCTGATCGTCCTTCGCCTTGAGGAAGTCGGAGGCGATCCGAACCCAAGTTGTGAACGGGCTGTAAGCTGTCCAAATATGGAAGGTGACCGACTCGGGTGGAGGGATCGGCTGGTCTTTGCTGTCGAACCAGTCGATTGCGTCTCGCGTCCAGATGCCAGTTCGCTCGCAGACCCAGCGCTCAACCTCCTCATAATTCATCTCATGTTGACGGATCACGCAGCCGCTCACCTCGCAGAGGTAGAAGGCGCTGTGATGATCTGAACCATCCCACTTGATACCGAACTCGGCATCCGGGCCACCCCACTTGAGGTACTGTTCACCCCCGCAGTGCGGGCATGTGACGTGATAGCGCATGAAGTGCGGCGACTCACTGGCCGCCCGTTCAATCTGGCACTGGCCGGCAATCTTGGGGGTAGACCCCCGGATCGACTTGGGATGGGTAGAACCTTCCATTCGCTTGTCACCGAGGAAGGTGGGCGAGCCCTCTTTCTCGATATCATCGTCAAAGGCCGCCAGCTCGTCATAAATGCCGAAGTCTGGCGAGGCTTCACGGTAGTTCTTGGCGGCTTTTCCCCCGCGCAGCTCCAGGCCGCGCCCGTTGGCGAAGCGCTTGAGATCCAGGGTGTTGTCTTTGTGCTTCTTGCCAAACCAGGGCGCGAGCGCTCTGATTTTCGGCACGTCCCGGATCATGGGTTCGACGTGCTTTTTGACGAACAGCTCGGCATCGCCATCGGTAGGCTGCCAGATCAGTCCGTTGCGCTTTTTGTGCTCCAGAAGGTAGGCCGCCACCCCGAGCAACATCTTGGTGTAACCGACCCGAGCGGACTTGACGAAGTTGACTTCGCGGATATCGTCGTTGGCCATCGCGTTGATGATGGCCACCTGAAACGGCAGCGACTTCCAGCGCCCCTCCTGATAGGAGGACTCCACTGGCAGGTAGTAGTTTTCATCCATCCACTCGGTGGCTGTCTGTACCGGTGGTCTCAGCAGAGCCGACAATCCAAGACTGACAGCTGCCGCTAGGCTACTTACTTGCGCTGTCGATATATTCATCTAGCAACTCCGGCAGCAGATCACCCATGGCGGCCGCCTCGTTGCTGGCTGTGACCAGCTCGCGCTGGAAACCTTCGATATGCTTGGTCTGCAATTCTGGATAGCGGCGCCGCATGGTGAGCGGGATAGTGTCTAGCAAGCTGGAAATCTTGGCGGCGATGCGGGTCAAAGCGAAGGTGGCAAACTCGGTTGGTACCTGATGGCGGTCGGCGATCTTGTTCTCACGCTCTGCCTTGTCGGCCTGCTCCTTGGTGAGACGCCACCGCTGGTAATCCAATTGATCCGCATCCATGTCTTGGGGATCCGTTGGTTGGTGTTTCTGGATCGCGTTCTCGATCCGGTTATCCACAACCGAGCGCACATCAAAATAGACGTTGCGACCAATCTTCTTTATCGGCTTAACTCCCCATTTATCAAAGGCTTGAACTGATATTCCAAGGCTGGCTGCCATGTCGGATTTCTTTAGCCAACCAGGTGCTGCATGTTCCTTGTCTGATGACTCCGACATTTAAACAACAACCTCACTTCTTGGGGTTTCGTATGTAGTGAAAACCCGCGCCTCGCCGACCCGTCGAGGACGGGGGGCTGGGGGGAGTACCTTTGACCTGGGGGGTGGGGTATTGCGGTAGTTGGGTTAACGGGGTTGAGTCAATGAGAGATAGGCTCTTTCACAGGCCAATCCTGACGCTCGAGCTCGGTCATACGCTGCTGCCAGCTCACCCGCTCTCTCGTCAGCCCGGCTGAGCAGGTCGGCGAGCACCACGGCAGGTTGTCCGGTTGCCTGGCCTCCCTGGGGAGCGCCGGTACCGCTGGCGCACTGACTTGCTCGGGCAGCCAAACGACGGGCTTGCTCGAGCAACCGGCCAGACTCAATACCAGCAGCAGCGGCATCAGCCTGTGCTTGGGCGATTTCTTCTTGTGCATGGTTTCTCACCTCATCGATTTCAGCCTGCCGGCGCTGCTCCTCCTCTCGGGCCTCCTGTTCGGCCTTGATCCTGGCAGTGGCGAGGCGGGTAGCCTCTTCATTCCACTTCACCTGCCAGGTCTTGCGCTCCCCCTCCTCCCCAGCAGCATGACCAGAGCGATAGAGCGCCACCCCGCCACCAGCCAAGGCAGCTATCACCAAGGCGCCGGCCAGGAACGGCAGCGCCTTGCTCTGCGGAGTTGTCCTCATCACTCCCCCTTGCACTTAGCATTGAGGCGCAGTCGGTCTTTCCAGAGCCCAGGACATACCCGATTCCCCGGTGCTGAGCAGTCTTGATTGCCGGCACGTTTGAACAGCAGGATCGCCTCGCAAGCACCTGAGTAGTCGCCAGTGTTCAGGCGCTTGACGATGGTGGAACGGCAGAAGGCGCCGGGGCCGATATTGTGGGAGAGCTCGACATAGGCGTCGAACTCATACTGGTGGAGTGGCATCTGGATGCAGGCCTTGAGGGCATCCTCAAAAACCCGCGCTTCCCGAAGGCTCCTGTTCACTGCGGCGACTGGGGTGATAGTGTCACCCATCTTGACCCCTTCGGTACTCCCAAATCCGATAGTGGGCAGCTTGGTCCCGTGTACCGGGTCGGGGTAAGCCACCGGCCCCCACCCCTCCCGATTCAGAATCCCCACAAAGCCAGCGGCACTGAGCGTGAGCGCCGCTATGGCAATTCGCATTTTTGTCATGCCTACCCCACCTGCTTGGCGCGTGGCTTGATGATGTTCGACCAGATAAACCAGCCGATCTGAACCGAAAGCCACACAAGCGTCGCGATCAGCACCCAGTCATTCAAAGAGACACCAGCCCACGACATACTCACCACCGCTACAGGAGGGGCAGATTTCGCAGTTTCACCGACCACAGTGGTAGCGATCTGCTCATGTCCTTGATTCATGAATCCACCCCAGAAACGAAAAAACCCCGGCAGAGCCGAGGTTTGGAATCAGAAAAGAAAAAGACTGCATCCTTTCGGGTGCAGTCTTCCATCATTAGGACGCAATTTACACAAATTCGCGAGGATCTGTCAAACTCACACAGCCTAGCTATCCAGGTTAGGAACTCTTCATGAATTGACTACGTCATACACCACTTGGATCTGGTAAATCTCTGTTTTTCATACTTGCAACATATGACTTGTAATTCGCATTCGCCATTGCAATCACTGCATCAGCTTCCTTAGCAGTCAGCCTTCTCCCGCCCTTCTTCGCAATCTCGATAGCAAGTGAGCCAATAATTAGGGTCTGAACACCAGCTGTCGCACTGCCGAAACAAGATAGCGCCACTGCAGCCCATGGGCTTCCTGTTCCCCAAGATACGGCCTTTGCCAACTCGATGAAAGCCGCTCTTCCACAGGCATTTAGAGCTCCAGCAACACCTAGTGATGCCACTATGTTTTCCCAAGACACATCTTCAGAAAGCACAGAGGATACATGGCCTATCATAAACCCATTATTCGCAACAATGGCTATAGACATTGCGGGTATGGGAACAGCCCCTTTCGCTATGGCAGCCACTGTGTACCCCCAAACGATGTCCCAGGCGCGATTCAAGTCTTTCTCATCGATCTGTTTCATACAGGTCACTCCTTGTCGACCAGCAAGTAGACAACTTTCGTAATTCGATTATTAACTCAACAGGAATCTCACTTCTAACCATCTAGTTTCAGCTCATATTTACGAATCGACAAGGATGGCAAGGTTCAAATATATAAGGTGTTTTCAAGGTTACACTGGAGCAAAGCCATCAAATCCCGTCAGCGCTTGGGCTCCCTTCAGCCGCGGTGTGAAACGGACATCTGCATCCCGGTCAACCACTCAACGTCCTGCTGCACCAGGTAGGTTCGCGCCAGTTCAGGGTCCTTGCATCCCAGCCAGGTGTCGTAGTCATCCGGCGACACGATGACCAGGCTCCGCTTCTCGTCTCCTGGCTTGTGCATTCGCCGCAGTAGCGGGTGCGTGTCGGCATTGATGGTGAGCTGGGAGAAGCTGAAGGTGTAGCCCTGCTCCTCCTGCCATGCCCGCCAGATGCCGGCCACCGCGAAGGGCATGCCGTCGGCCATGCTGATCCGCCAGCGCTCAGCCTTGCCGCTCTCGTAGCAGGGCTCGAAGAAACCGGACATGGGCACCAGGCAAAGATGCCCTTGCTGCCAGGCGTGGCGGTACGTCGGCTTTTCACCCACCGTCTCGGCCCTGGCGTTCATCGTGGTGTAGTGCTTGTTGCCAGGCTGCACCTTTCTCTTCGGCACCATCCCATAGCTGGCGATCAGCGCCTGCCGCCGTCCGTCTCGCTGGATCAGGATCGGGGCCTGGTAGTCCTGCCACACCTCCTCCTTCCAGTCGTACCCGGGGTCATCAACCCCGAAGTATTCCATCAGCACCGCCTTGGTGGTCGGGATGTAGTTGATGCACATGCACAGCCCCTCCGTCGTATGAGAGCTCAAACTCACCGGGCCAGTCTCTGCCAAGCATAATTCGCCGCGGCACAGCCCGCACTGCCAAGACCCGATTGCCGACCAGTGATCTTTCCGGATCCCTCGGATAAAATAACTGTATGTTCATACAGTGATGATTGCCATGATCCCCCACGCTACCGATGCACCTATCATAGAGCTCCCTCTGTTCCTCACCCCTGCCGCCTGTGGGTTTCCCTCCCCGGCTCAGGACTATGTGGAACAGACCATCGACCTCAACCAACACTGTGTCCCCCACCCGGCGGCCACCTTCTATGTGCGGGCCAGCGGACACAGCATGATCGGAGAAGGCATCAACGACGGCGATATGCTGATCATCGACCGCGCCATCACGGCTCGCCACGGCGACATCGTGCTCGCCTGCCTGGATGGCGAGTTCACCGTGAAGATCTTGCAGTCCGACCCACCGGCGCTACTACCGGCCAACCCGAACTTCTCACCCATCATTCTGCAAGAAGGGCAGGAACTGGATATCTTCGGCGTCGTCACCTTCGTTCTGCACAAAACCAGGCGAGGGTAGCCATGCCAACCGCCATTGCCCTGGTCGACGTGAACAACTTCTACGCATCTTGCGAGCGGCTGTTTCGACCCGACCTCAAGGGGGTGCCGATCGTCGTGCTCTCCAACAACGATGGCTGTGTCGTGGCCAGATCGGCAGAGGCCAAGCTGTTGGGGGTCAAGATGGGGGTGCCCTACTTCCAGATCCGCGAGCGCTATGAAGAGCAGGGCGGTATCTGGTTCAGCTCCAACTACGCCCTCTATGGCGACATGTCGAACCGTGTGATGACGACCCTGGAGAGCATGGCGCCAACCGTCGAGGTCTACAGCATTGATGAAGCGTTCGTCGAGCTCAGCGAAAGCTGGGCCGGCGACCTGCTGGCCTATGGCCGCCAGATCCGCGAACGGGTGCAGCAGTGGACCGGCCTCACCGTCGGAGTCGGCATTGCGCCGACCAAGACCCTGGCCAAGCTGGCGAACTATGCCGCAAAGAAGTGGCCTGCCACCGGCGGCGTAGTGGATCTGCGAGATGAGGGGCGCCGCGCCAAGCTGATGGCCATCACCCCGGTTGAGGAAGTCTGGGGGATAGGGCGCAAACTGACCGCCAAGCTCAACAAACAGGGCATCAACACGGTAGCTGACCTGGTGGCGGCCGACCCCAAGAGCCTACGCCGACAGTATGGGGTCGTCGTCGAGCGCACCGTGCAGGAACTGCGGGGAATCCCCTGTTCCGAGCTAGAGGCGATGGCTCAGGCCAAGCAGCAGATCATCTGCAGCCGGAGCTTTGGTGAGCGCATCACCGCGTTTGGCCCCATGCGGGAGGCGCTGGCCGGCTACATGGAGCGGGCCGCGGAAAAGCTCAGAGCAGAAGGCATGTGCTGCCGGCACGTCACCCTCTTTATAAGGAGTAGCCCCTTCTCGGAGCGAGAGACTTATTACGGCAACCAGATATCAACCCGGTTGCAGACATCCACCTCAGATACCCGTGACCTGCTGGCCCTGGTTGAACCGCTGCTGCGGCGGATCTGGCGATATGATGTCCGGTATATGAAGGGGGGCGTGATGCTGACTGACTTCACCCCGACCAGCATGCACCAGGGAGACCTGTTCGCTGACCGGCAGCAAGATCCCCGCAGCGAGGCATTGATGAAGGTGATTGACCAGATCAATCAGGGAAGGCTGGGAAAGGTCTACTTCGCGGCTCGTGGCCGGGACACTACGGAGTGGATGATGAAACGTGAGCAGCTCAGCCCCCGCTACACCACCAGCATCAGCGAGCTCCCCGCGGTGAAGGCATGAGTTTGACCAGCTTGGTCAACTGTTGCTGGAGAGAGGCCGACTTAGAGAGCTGCGGCAACCTCTTGGGCCTTGGTGGAGCTTCTGGATGGAGGCAGAGCACCTTGATGACAATCCGTTTGTGGGCTTTCCCCTTCTCTTTCCGCCCTAAACGGACTTCCGAAACCAACTCCACACTATGCAGCGTGCGCAAATAGTACATTAGCTGGCCCGCCTCACCACTGGGCATCTCAAGCACTTCGGCGACGTCGTTCAGATCAAAGAAATCGCCGTGCAGTAACCCCCAGCCCGCCATCTTCAGAGCAGGCGCTCTAAATTTGCTATCCATGGATTGTGGCCTAATATTTTCCTTAGAACCGTGTCGATCCTTAGTTACTAAAATTGAGACATTTACCTCTTGAAAGAATCGATAGCATTGAGTAATTCATGCACAGAAACATAACATGAAGAATCATAAGGCCTACATGTATCTTTTGCATGGAAGCCTAATGCGTGCTCATTCATTTTTTCAGCACGTTTTCTAGCAAGCGGTATTCCATGCTTAATTCTACTAAAAAGATCTGCGCATCCCTTCTCATACTTTTGAACTCCAATTTTATTCAAGCATTCCTTAAGCGGTGAGTTTGCTAACAAATCATCACAGCAAGAATAAGGGCTTGTAGTGTTGACAAAATGAAGCAATATCCAAAGCTCAAAGCAAATATTAGAGAATGCTATATTGATATTATTTCTTTCTGCCATCCCCCATGCTTTGTGATGTAGCCTAGATGGATATTTTGCAACAGACTCTCTGTCATAAACGACCCAAAAAACGTCATCCGGCCCAGATGACTTACTATTTTTCTTTGCAATAGCCTCTTCAACAAGCTGAACAGGCGTATTCTTTCTTGTTGGTGGAATTTCAAACACATCTGCAATGTCAGGTTTAAACTCCTCAATATAATCCCTTATATAGAAAGGTTCTGTTTTCAACCCTTCACAATAAATATACATTTTACGTTTCGGAGTTAGTATCTTTTTACTCATCATCGCCACCAAATAAACTGATGAAATGGGCCTCGGAAACCTCCGCTTTTTCAT
The DNA here is from genome assembly GCF_019218665.1 of Aeromonas sp. sif2416. NCBI lineage: Bacteria > Pseudomonadati > Pseudomonadota > Gammaproteobacteria > Aeromonadales > Aeromonadaceae > Aeromonas > Aeromonas sp. sif2416. The sequence goes on along the minus strand of NZ_JAHUXC010000011.1, from coordinate 120,733 downwards.
TTGGTCTTAGAACATTTTTAATTTTATTGTAACTTAACTGAGGAACCCCACCAAACCGCCCATCACTATACCACGTACCAAATGGCGTGTTATTTTTCACAAGCGACTTATCAAAATCGTCCAATGAATAAAGTACTGAATTACCACTGTTTTTCTCAACAAATGAAATTTGATCACGTCGTAACTTATCAGAAGACATCAATTGAATGTTGTGAGTTGAAAATATCAACTGAGAACCATAAACATTTATGGTGCTGTCATTAAATAACTTAACAATTAGATCCGCTAGATGAGGATGTAGATTGTTATCAAGCTCATCGATAACAATAACCCTTTGCCTTTTAAATGCAGGTAAAACTAATGGAAGCAGGGCAAACAACTTCTGTGTTCCATCCGACTCATCAGAATCAGAGAATATTTCAAATCCGCCATCTTCATTACCGTGAGAAAAATTATATTGAACCCTACCTTCAGCTAATAAAATCTCTTTAAGCTCGGAAGGAAAATCATCCGGCAAAGGCATTGCAGGTTCAAAATCAATTTCACTGGCAGATATATCGTCGATACCAGTATCGATCAATTTCATCACGTCTGCGACTGACTTAATAATTTCATCTCTTTTTTTACTACGAGCAAGCGACAGACGTTCAAAAGTCCCCATATGAATGAGCGTTTTATAGAAGAAATTAAACACATCTCTAATTAACTCTGGTGTTGATGCATTGTCCCCAGCCTTAGATATATATGTGTTATTTTTAAAAAACGCAATTTTCTTAGTCCCACCTTTATAATGACCACCAAATTTAATCGTCTCCCAAGTATCATCATTTTCTCTTGTGAAGATATTAGCCTTTATCTTAGATGGGTAAAAATCTAATGATTCAGAAATAACAGCATATGCATCAAAGGAAACCTTATAGTGATATTTAATTCCTTTAAGTAAAAATTCAACTTCGAACCTAGTAGGTGATTTTTTTGTTTGGTTAGATAACCTGTAGGAGTCGTAGCAAGGAATTCTATCCCCATCTTTTAAACTTCCTGATGATGCAACTAAATATTTCAGTGCTTGGAATGCTAACAACACATTCGATTTGCCTGAAGCGTTTGCACCATACACTCCCATCGCCCGCAAGGCCCCATGCCCGCCTTCAACAGGGAAGAAAACATGAGATGGCATGTGATTCTTAGGGTTGTTGACCCCGAGATTGAGCTTTACCTCGCCTTTGATAGAGCGAAAGTTCTCAATAAGAAGTGACAAAATCATACGTGAATCTCTTTCTAGGCCATTTTTTTCATTTTAAATGAAAAAAGTGGCCTGACTACAGAAAAGTTGAGATTTTAAATTAAGCCGCCGTCACTCGGTTATAGAACGCCTCCACCTCACTCTCCTGCTGATGGCACCAGGCCAGTACCGCCAGATAGAGCGGATACCAGCCCCGCTCCCATTGGCCACGGGTCAGTCCACCAGCCAGCGGCTCAATGGCACGTCTGATCTGGGTGCCCGGTATGGGGCGCAGCCCGGTACCGCCACAGCGTGGGCAGACCTTATCGATCGCCTTGCCGTGCAGGCGGCTCAGTTCCAGGTCGCGGATCACTCCCCTCCCCCTGCAGAACTGCGGGTGACAGGCCGCCCCCGGGGTGTCCACCGTGCGGCAGTAGTGTTCCAGGGCCAACTCGGCCACCCGGCGCAAGGCCATGCCGTGATCACGTTCCTTGTTGGCCCCCACATAGCGGGGGGCAATCTTGGTGCACTCGGCCTGCACCGCCAGCAGGGCCTTCTTGGCATCCCCCAGGTCTTTGCAGTAACGCGCCATCACCAATGCCATGCCGGCACCATTGTGCTTCTGAACCATTCCCAATGCCGTCATCACATCACTCTTTGTCAGATGAGAACGCCCCGTTGACTGGGCCTGATAGGCCTGCAGCATCACAGAACGCGGATCCCCTACGGTAATTGCATATTCAAAGCGCACTCATCACCTCCACCGTTACCGACACCATTCCCCCTTTCACTACCGGCCCGCGCTCCACCAGCAACCGGTCGATCTGGCTATCGTCCAGCCACACCCCGGCGTGGGTCAGGGCGTCTTGCACCGCCTTCACTGTGTTATCCAGATCCCGGGCTCGCCGGTCAGGGGCTTGCACCACCAGCCGCAGGGCCAGCCGATCGGGAATCTGCTTGCCGGCTAACTTGGCAGCCAGGCAGGCATCGGCCGCGGCCTTGCGATAAACCCTCCCCTCCTGGCTCAGCAACGTTCTGGGCTTGCCGCTCACGGCTACATTGCGCCAGATCCGGTTGGTTGAAGGGGGCCATGGCAGGGTCACTGTCCATGAATCAGCTTTTGGCATTGAACACTCCCAGGGAGCATGCCAGCTCCAATGTGTTGATAACGTGCTCCAACTGCGAACCGTGCTGGGCCTCCCAGGCCTTCCACCCGATCCGGTGCAACTCCATGTGTGGCTGGTGGGCGAGCGGGAACACCATCAGATCGTGCGCCTTGCTACCCATCACACTCATCCCATGACCCACGACATGGTGCGCCTCGATGCCCTCGCGCTGGCCCGTCACCACACAGGGCAACTGCCGGACAAAGGCCAGGTAGGCTGCACACTCCCAGCGCTGGCGCTTGGGCTTGCCCATGTGGAGGGCTGCGGGTTCTGGGTCGATCTGACGAATAGCCGGTTTGGAATTGATGCGGGCCCGCAGATCGGCAAGCGGATCACGCTCTGCCACCTCAAGGCGATGTTCACGATAGCGGGCATCGGTCTCCCGGTTACCGCGGGGCGACCACTTCCGATCCGGTTCGATGGGTGCCAGGCGACAGGCAGAGCGCAGCAGCGGATCCGGTAATGAAGGCAGCACCTTGTAGACGGTCGCCCACCAGCACAGATCCCGGGCAGTCAGGTCAGCAGCGGCCACCCCACACCAGCCAGCAACCCGCTGCAGCACAAGCTGCGCCAGCCACCAGGCCACATCAGCGAGGCGGATCGGTAACTGCCCATTGCGGTGCTCGTTGTCGTGATGCCAGCACAAAGGCAGATGCACCCCCTCCACTTCTGCGGTGACGGTTTCCCCGATGCAGCCATCGGCTATCACGCAAGCCGTGGCATTGGCGGTCAGCAGCTCCCCACCGGCGGCATTGACCACTGCGGCGCAGGCCAGGGCCGACACCAGCTCAGGGAACTGGGCCAGCAGGTCAGCCCCCTGATCGCGCACCAGGCGCACCGGCTTGCCAGCCAGTTGACGCCTCACCGCCGGCAGGCTGTCGCCCAGCGGTACCAGGGCCAGCCCCAGCGCTTCGACAAACACGGCGTTACCTGCGCTCACGCTTGCTCCCTGATCGCATTCAACTGTTGGCGAAACCACTCACGATGCTCTTCATCCACCTCATCGATGGCGGCCACCACAACTTCACGCCCGATCTCGTTGCGGCGCCGGCGCCACACCAGCAGGTGCGCCTGCTTGATCAACTCGATGCGCTGCCGTTCAGCTGATGGCAACAGGGCCAGGTTGTGACTCATGCCGCCACCCCGCGCAGGATGCCGTCACGGATCAGTCGCTCCACCAACCACTGCTGGCCCTTGCCGGTGATCAGGGGGGTGAAGCTGATACGCCGCTCGCCGTTGCTGTCAAACGAGCTCTCCCGGGTCGCGAACAGCCCGCGGTCCACATACTCCTGCATCGGCAGGTTCCAGCGCTCCCCGCGGCAACTCATCAAGATCTTGCGATCCCTCAGCAGGGTGAACAGGGTATTGGGGCCAAGGCCCACCGTCTTGGCGAACGCCGACAAGGTGATCCCCTTCTCCACACTGGCGATCTGCTTGGCGAACTCCACCGCCGGGGCATCCATCGCCACCTTCTGTTCCAGCGCCATCTTCTGCTCGGCCAGCTCGGCAGCAAGGCGCAGTGCCTCCGGCAGCGACTGGGGGATCACCAGAGCGTTCTGGTTGCCCTGTTGCTCCAGCTCCTGCCAGCGGCGAATAATCCGGATCCGCAACTGGGCGCTGTAACCGGCCACCAGGCAAAGACTCTCGTCCTTGTCCAGCAACAGGCACGGTTGGGCACGGCCCAGGCTGTCCTGGTACTCGGCTGGCTTTTCAGCCGATTGAATCTCCACCAGCATCCGGCGAATATCGGCCAGCACGTTCTTGTGCTCCTTGCCGGTCAGCTCGGCGATTTCCACGCTGGTCATCGTCAAAGGGGTCACGCCCCTCATCATCAACTCCATCTCTCTACCCCCATCGAAACATTGGCGGCCAGGTACAACGCCAGACCGACGAGCAACAACAGCATCAACGCCGGCATCACGAGATCGCGCATGGGATCATCTCCAGCGTGGCGGGCCGCTGTTGCTGGCCGCGCAGGGCGTTTACCGCCTTCATCACCTCAGCCAGTTCGGCACCCTGTACCAGGTAGTGCCCGGCCCGGTGGGCCTTCGAGGTGAACCCCAGTTGCCGCGGGCAATCCGACACCTCAAGGCGTACTTGCACCGGCAACCAGTCCTTCACCTCCGGGTACACCGCCACCCGCACATACCGGGCGCGGCGAATGTCCCGCTCACAGGCATCACTGAACGTCACCGCCATCACGCCATCCTCCCGGTTATCGTCACACCCTCGCGGCGCAGCTGGGCCAGCAGTGGCTGCAGCTCGGCCTGAACCGTCTCATCGGTCACCTCGCGATCACGCACATAGACACGGGCCTCCGCCTGCATCTCGCAGGCTCGCAAAGAGACCTGGCGGCTAACAGGGGCAAACTTCGGTACCGGATTGCGCTGCAGGATGGTGGCCTTGACCTCGGCCGGACGCGGGGCGAACTGGCGGCCAGCGTCATCGGCCAGTTCCAACACCGCCTCGCGGATCTGCTGGGCGGTGAACCCGCGCAGTTGAACACCCCAGGCCATGGCCACGCCGCGGGCATTGGCATCCAACTGACTGGCACTGGCGGGCCAGCACCCAGCCATCAGCGGCAACAGCTCGTCGGCCAGGAACATCGACATACCGGTGCTCACCTGCAGACTGGCCTGATTCACGGGCAGACTGGTCACGTTAGAGGGGAGTGTTGTCGTCATAATCGACCCCAGCGGCTCGCAGGGCCTGGGCCTGCTGTTGGGCTTGCGCCAGATTGGACAGAGGGCGCTGGTGGCCGGCAGACGGGTTGCCGCGCTTGGCCTGCAACCGATCCCACTGCTGACGCAGCTTCTGCGGGGCCAGGATGTTGGTGCACCAGAACGCATCCCGGCTCACCCAGTCATACAGCTCGCAAATATCGCGATGGCTGCGCTGGTCCAGCTCACGCATCAGCCGGATCACGTTGGACCACTGCGCCCAGTTCGGCTCAAGAGCGGTCGGGGTGATCAGCTGCACTCGACGAAACATCCACTTCGCAGTCATCAGGTCATCGCTGGTCCCCCACGCCTTGCCGTTCGGAGTCTGGATGGCTGCCTCGGGAATGACCCGGGTCTTGGACTTGGGTTCGGGATCGGCAACCTCCTGAGCAGCGGGATCTTCCCCAACCTGGTCGAAAGTCGCGTCAGCGAGTTGCGACAAAGAGTCTTTAAGATCTTTGTTTGTTTTGTTGTTTATCTTGTTTAGATCTTCGGCGTGATACTCCGCGCCTAACTCCGCTCCATCAGATTGCGATACATCCTCAATCCCCTGCCCTGATGCGGGTTGCAACTCCGCGCCCAACTCCGCGCCAATGTGTTCTGAAACTCCGCGCTGGTAAGGGTCGTAGTTGAGCAAGGTGACCAGGGTGTAACCCCGGGTACCCTGCTTGCTGGTGCGGCTGATCATCCCCTCCTGCTCGAAGGCCTCCAGGGATCGGCGAGCACTGTCCTCAGAGATGCCGCAGGCCTCCCCCAGGGAGCGAGCCGAGCCCACAATCTGCCCACGCAGCAGCAGCAGACGATTGCCGTTGAAGGTCACCTCACAGCGTTCATGCGCGGCCTCCAGCAGCAGGTGCAGCCACAGCGCCTTGCGCACTGGGTCACGGTAGAACGGCGCCTCCTTCAGGCTCTTGTAAAGCAGCACAAACCCGCTGCGGCGGTTGTCGGCCACGTTGCATCCTCGTGAAACTGGGGCGGCCACCGGGGCCGCCAGTCTGACTACCTCACCCATGGCTCACCTTCTTCAATCGCGTCGGCTTGGCCGCCTTCTTGGCATCCCTCTCCTGCTGGCGCAGCTTGCGCTGCAGCAACTTGGCCATCTTCTTTCCTTCCGCCAGACACTTGGCAAAGGCCTGCCCCTTGGCAAAGCACGGCGTGGTGCGAAAATGCCGCAGGGCCGCTTGGGTTGCGGTATGCACCACATCCGGGGTATATCCCCCCGCCGTCAGGATCTGCGCCACGTTGCGCTCGATAAACAGCTCAGGATGCATGGGCCACCTCCTGCAGGTGCTGTTGTAAACAAGCCAGATGGCGTTGCACCTGCTCGGCCGTGGCCGGAATGCGCAACCCGCTGTAGACCAGAAAGGTCCCCCGGGTGCCCACCACCAGCCTCGGCAGCATGGGCGGGATGCACGAACGGCGACTGCCTTGCGCCCTCGGCGATTGTTGGGTACGCTTGTCCACGTTGTTTTCTCCGCGAAAACCAACCTCGGGTCGGGCTGTTACAGCAGCGCCGGCCCACTCTTTTTGTGCTCCACTCATCACTTCTCTCCTTGTGCATGTGGCCCCGGGAACGGGCGCACCTGACTGGCTACCGACTCTTCCAGGCTCAGCAGCTCCTTGATGGCCCGGTGCACTGCCGCCGTGATGGACTGCCGTTCAATCGGGTCGATCACCCCGTCTTGCCGCGCCTCCCGCAGCTCGCCAAACACCGCCGCCACCACCTCGCCCACCAGCATCACCTGGTCAGCCAGCTCCTCTTCGGTCACCGTGCTATCCGGCAGAGCCACCAGCGTATGGCCGCGGGCCAGCGCCCAGGCCTGCAGGATGGCGTTGTCACCGGTTAGCTCGGTCACCGCCATTGCCTCGGACAAGGTCAGGTGGTGGTCTTCGCAAGCAGGGTTGAACTTGTTGTTCAGGGTGGTCGGGCGCTTGGAGCCCATCAGGCGGGCCAGATCGGTGATGTTGTACCGGCGGCTCAGCTGATAAGCGGCGTCAATAGGGTCAGAAAGGTGGGAGTGTTCCCGCTTCACTCTCGTGGTTGTTCTGGTGGGTTTTGTCATGATGGTTCTCATCGAGCACGCAAGGCCGTCGTTACTGCCGATGCTCTGGGTAAATGATTTCCATAACGCTGATTTTTTTAGAAAAAAAGTCAGCTATCCGCTGAGCTCGCTCAAATGATGCCCGTTGAATACCTCGTTCAATGCGGCTCAAGTTGCCAACATCGATCCCAACGGCCTGACTCAGCTCATTGATCGTTACCTTCTGCTGCTCCCGCAGCTTTCGAAGAGGAGTAAGCATGAATGACTCCCTATATGCGTTAGACGCATATAAAAACACAGAAACATATGCGTGTCACGCTTTGCGTGATTCGCATATAAATTGCCATCATGAGCAAATGAAAGTCGGAGCAAAAATCAGGGCGCTCAGAAAGGAGCGCAAAATGACCATCAGCGAGCTGGCAACCCAGGTTGATAGCGACGTTGGCAACATTTCTCGATTGGAACGGGATATACAGGGCTTTAGCCCCCAGTTACTCTCGAAGATCGCGGACGCATTAGGTGTACCTGTTGCCAAGCTCTTCTCTGATGACCCCCAGCCAACTCAGCATCAGAACATGACGATTGCGTCACCTGATATACACCGTATACCTGTGATCACCTATGTACAGGCCGGGGTATGGACAGAGACTAGTGAGATCCGTGAGTGCGATGGTAACTGGATTTACATCACGACCGACCTCGAACTGGGTGAGCGTGCATTTGCCATTGAGTTGAAAGGCCATTCCATGGAACCGGAGTTTGTTGAAGGGGATATCGTTCTGATTGATCCGGACGAACACCCTCACCCAGGTGACTTCGTGGTGGCCAAGAATGGCGAGGAAGCAGCCACTTTCAAAAAGTATCGCCCCCGAGGTGTAGGTGAGGATGGGCAGGAGGTCTTCGAACTTGTCCCACTAAATGACGACTTCCCCACCATGCGATCCGATCGCCAGCATATCCAGATCATCGGTACTATGGTCGAACACCGCCGCCGTAGAAAGCGGCGCTAAAGGCTATGCTTCTATGAAAGACTTATGCGGTCAATTTTATATCTTACTTGTCCATACGACACCTCGTAATCGATATTCCCCCTTATTCATCTTGCTTGTAATTCTGTCGTCAGCATTTTTATTCCTGCAGAGTAAGTGTGTTGCCTCAATAAGATCGTTTTATGCCGAGGGGAAAATACATGAAGTTTAGTGAGCGGATTGGCAAACGACCAGTCAAAGATATTATCCAAATTGATGGAATGGATGACGACCTTCGTAATTCATTATGGAATGTTCTTGAACTTTGCATATGGAGACGAAGCGGTTTTCTTCATAGGCCAGGGATGACCGTTGGCTTAGGTACCATTGATGACTTCAGCGCACAACTTTGGACAGCCTTTTATAAAAGGAGGTTAGACTCTAGGCCACGTTTCTCTGACCGCATAATGGATCAAATACGTAGTGATTTTTTTAGTTGTGAATGGTTCGATGTATACGATTTTCTAGAATTTGTTCTAAATTATAAACGAGCGGAGTTTATAGAAAAGGAAGTTAATAGTGTACTTGAAAGAGAGCTTGCTGGCTATCGTTATATTTCAGGTAACTTTGTTCAAGTTACAGATAAACAAGAAATTGAGTCAATAGAGCAAGCTTTAGATGCCGGACCATTTGTAGGGGTTGAAGCTCATCTAAGAAGCGCTATCGACCACCTGAGCAGGAAGCAAGATCCAGACTATCGAAATTCAATCAAAGAATCGATATCAGCTGTCGAAAGTCTAGCAAAAGAGCTAACCGATAATCACAAAGCAACTCTCGGTCAGGCCCTCTCAATCTTAGAGAAAGATGGAAAAATCCATCCGGCGCTCAAAAGTGCGCTTACTGCTTTGTATGGCTATACAAGCGATGAAGGTGGGATACGTCACGCCATGCTTGACGAACCGAATCTTTCTGCGTCCGATGCAAAATTTCTGTTGGTAGCCTGCTCGGCATTTATCAACTACCTGAAAGAAAAAGTGTAATCTCACAATTATAATGTGCCATAACTTGTACTGCGTACCACATTTATGATGTCAAGCAAGACAATTTAAATTAAGCCCACTGGTACGTGGGCTTAGTCAATATTATTACAAGTCATCGCTTACCATTTGTGTCTGTTTTAGTTGAGCTAAATGTTCATAGTCTGGTGTTGTATAAATGATCATAGCCATCGGTCCAATAGTCTCGTGCTTAGTCATTTTAAGAATCACGGTATCATTATCAAACTTGATGTATGCAACTGCCCCAGGCGTAGTGTTTAAAGCATCGAACTCCTCTTGCTCAGACATGGAAGATGCACCACCATATTTTTCCTTCAATCCCTTGGCAATACTGAGAGCCTTATCCATATCGACTATGAAGCCAAGACGCTGAAATTTATTATCGATGAAATAAGCGAATGCCATCGTTGTCTTATCACCAAACTTAAAATCCATGCATTGCCATGCATCAGTGCCATCCTCTGAAGCATCTTTAAATGAACAGATATTGGCTTTTTTTATCTCATTTTTTGACATGCCAAACTTTAGATTTTTATAACCATCGACCGCATAAGTGCTCATAGATAGTGAAATTGCAAGAGCTGCAACCGTCCAGCGAATCATGGCAATTACTCCTTTTGCTTATTGATGTATCTTAAACTCTATCATGTGGAGTTATGACTCAACAGCAGCAACTAATGCTAAATGGCTGATGGATCACACAATCCATTTTCAACAACACTGGTGCTTGCCGCTGGCTAGTAGCCAGCTTACCCACCATAGTAGTTGCTGATTTAATTTGGCAAAAGTATGCGATTGACGCATTTGCGTTTTACGCATATTTTATCTCGTACACACCAGTGAACGGGATAAACCATGTCGAATCAACACCACCAAAAGCGCATCTACATCGCCGGCCCCATGTCCGGCCTGCCTGACTGCAACCGCCTCTCCTTCCATGCCGAGGCCAACCACCAGCGTGAGCGCGGCCATATCCCGCTCAACCCTGCCATCCTCCCCGAGGGCCTGACCCAAGCCGAGTACATGGCCTGTTGCCTGCCCATGGTCATGATCGCCGACGAGCTGGTCATGCTCCCGGGCTGGCGCGACTCCCAGGGCGCCACCGCCGAGTTCCACATCGCAATGAAGTGCGGCAAGGTCATCCGCCAAGCTGAAGACGGCTTTGCCTGGTACCCCAGCAGCCCCGAGGTGGCGGCATGAACCACTACGCCCAAGCGCTGGCCGAACTGCAGGCCCAGCCTGACCACGAGCTCAAGCAGATTGGCGACCAATGGCAGACTCCCAAAGCGCTGGCCTGGGGCCTGTTCCACCAGTTCGCCCCCACCCTGGGGCCGGTGGTGCTCGACATGTTCGCCGACGACTGCAACCACCTGGTGCCCAACTACTACGACGCCGAAGACAACGCCCTCACACAGGAGCTGGCCGCCGACCTGCGCCGGCTGGGGGGCGCTGCCTACGCCAACCCGCCCTACTCGCGCCCCTGCACGGATAGCGAGGGAAACCCCATCACCGGGATGGAGTCGATCCTCAACTACTGCCGCGAACAACGGGTGCTGGGCGCCAAGATCATGTTGCTCATCAAGGCCGCCACCAGCGAAACCTGGTGGCCGGAAGATGCCGACTTCATCCAGTTCATCAGCGGCCGCATCGGCTTTGAGGTACCGAGCTGGTACGTGCCTCGCGACCCCAAGAAGGACAAGCCCAGCTCCAGCGGTTTTGCCTCAGCCGTGGTGATCTTCGACGCCGGCTGGCAGGGCGAGCGCCGCCCCGAGGCACGCCTGCGCCGTGACGACCTCATCACCACCGGCACCATCATCCTCGACATGATCCACCGCCAGGCGGTGGAGCTTACCCTGGCCGCCGATCACGTTATCCGTAACGCCGGCCCCAAGCTGGCCCCCGTGGTCACCCAGGAGCAACCCGCCATAACAGAACCGGCCGCAGGGGAACAACCAGCAGCCGACGATAACGAGGCCAGCGCCGCGGCGGCGGCCGAACTGGGCTATGCCGATGCCAGCAGCATCATGGCCAAGCAGATTGAGTGCGTTGATCTCGGCGAAGAGCAACAGGATACGGTCAGGGGTTATGTGCAAGGCTGGCTGGACGAGCCTTATCCACTCTCCGAGATCTTCTATCGGCTCGATCTGGCCGTCGCCAACTTGCTGGCTGGCAAGCCTATCCATCAGGGCTTTGTCGCAGAAGAGAGTCGTTCCCCCGCTCTGCCCCACTGGCAACGCCACCCCGCAGTGAAGAGGATTATCTACCAGATCGACGATGCGGACATCCTGACCCCGGCCAGGACCGCCGAGCTGGCCGCCTGGATCATCGACAACCTGACGGCCCCAGGCGATCTGCTGGAACTGGCCACCGCCAAGGCCGCCGAGCTGTTGGCGCAGAGTGCCGAAGCCACCAGCCCAGAGCCAAACCATGTAGAGCGGCAGCTCGAGCTGCTGGATGCCCACCACCCAACCGAGGAAGCCAGCACCAAGCCGCTCGAGGACTGGGCCTTTGACTACCAGAACAACGAGCTCAATTTGGGTGGCGCCGAGTGGTCGTGCTTTGTCGCCGTGTTGACCGTGCTCTACGGCGCCAAGGAGCACTACACCGCCCGGGAGGTAGCGATCGCCATCTCAGTCAGCGATGAGCAGCTCATGGACGAATACACCACTTTGGACGAGGAAACCAAGGCGCTGTTGCGCAAGGCTGTCTCCACTCTGAAGCAGGTTGAGGGATACAACTTCACAGAAGCCTTCACCATGCTCGACCTGCACCGCCAGGAGGCCGTCATCGCCTTTCTGAACGCCCTGCATAACGAGCCGCCCCTCAGCCCCGTCACGCAAAAGAGCGTGATGGTCAATGCCATTACTCGAGTGAATGAGGTGGCAACATGAGCATCATTCAGGAGGTTGCCGAGTGGGTTCATGCCCGAACCGATGGCGCCATCAGCACAGAGGTGGCAGCGGCCTTCTTCCTCACGGTCAGCAAGGCCAGCATCGTGATGGGCCAGATACACAGGGAGGCCCGCTTCACCACCCGGGTTGAACACTTTTGCATGGTCGGGGAGAACGGCAGAGGGCGGCACACTCGCCGCCTTTTCGTGGACCAGGTGCGGGATCCGCAATGGCATAAGACGCCGGTGATCGGCATCAACGAGGAGCAGCAGATTGTGAGGTTCGACAGCATTGTCGAGGCGGAACGAACAGGCGGGTTTGTGCGCGTCAGCATCACCCGTTGCCTGAACAACTCTCAGGCAACCCATGGTGGCTATCGCTGGACCGTCGCTACAAATGAGCAGAATGGATAGGAGAAATCATGCAAGAACAGATTGAGAAGATTGACCAGAGTGAGCTGATGGTCATGTTGGGAAAAGGGCGCACAGCGCTGTACCACCTGCGCATGAGGGATACCACCTTCCCCAAACCTATCGACCACCAGCCACTGCGCTGGATCAAGTCACACATCATGGCCTGGATTGACAGCCACAACAGGATCAGTGGCAACGCCTAGTTCCCGCTGGATCACTGTCCACCAGCGCTCATAGGCAGCCGCTTGATCCTCAAGCCAGTCATGTTTGTTGTAAACAGCCATTACGCCAAGCAAGGTGTGCCCCAGCATCACTTCGGTGATATGGGGCGACACCCCCATTTCTGATAACCGGGTCGACAGGGTCCGTCGAGCATCATGGATCCGCCAATGGGGAATCCCCAGGCTGCTGCGCAAGCGGCTCACCAGCCGATTACACGAGTGGATCTCCAGCGGCCCATTCCCCTCCCCCTGACCCGGGAACAAATAAACCGGGTCCAACGACGCCATTGCGGCTCGTTCGAACAGTTGCTTGCCTACCGATGTGATGGGGCGACGGATAGGCCTGCCGGTCTTGCTGATCTCCGCTGGCACGGTCCAGACCATAGACTCGTAATCCAGGTCCTGGCGCTTGAGCGTCCTGGCCTCTGACAGTCGACACCCGTAGACCAGACAGAGCAGATGTATCACCTTGTTACCGGTACCTGCCCGACTTGCCTCGATGGCCCGCCAGATTTTCGCAACCTCGGCAATCGTCAACACGCGGTGACCGGTTTTGGCGGGAGCGCCAACATCTCGGGCCCGCAGGCTCATCATGTTGGGCATATTGATCGTACCGCGGCGAACATGCCAGTTGAAGCAAGCCTTCAACCCGGTGATCACTGTACGGGTTACTCCAGGCGCCCGCTCACTGATGGTATCGAAATAGCTCAACCACATGTCCATGGTGATCTGGTTGAGTGGCCGGTCAGGCAAGCGGTTCTTCACCGACGAGAAGGTATAGCGGTAATATTTCTGGGTGCCTTCTCGGCACTCCCGCATCACGTACTTCTCGAACCACTCTTCAAACAAGGCTGCAGGCGTAGGCTCGTCGCCCGAGGCACTGATCGGCGCAACACCGCTTTTAAGCTCATCGGCCTTTATCCGGGCCTCTCGCAAGGTCAGAGCCGGGTACCGACCGAGAGAGGTCCGAACCCGCTTCCCGTCGACCACATGCCGAACCTGGAACGCAACCACCCCCTTCGGTGAGACCCGGACACTCAACCCATCACTGTCACTCACTTCGCTCGGGCCAGCATATGGTTTACCATTCACCCCTCGAAGCCAGCTATCTGATAACGCCATTGCTACCCCATTAAAATTTTGTACCACTCTCATGGGGTGTTTTGTACCAGATAATGTACCAGCAGGCCATTGAACAACGTCAGGTTTGGGTGAACGATGAAAGTGTCTTCGGAATTTGCACCTCACCAGAACGGCACTAAACCCTGAAAAATCAATCAGAAGCGCGAACACACAAGAACACATGAGCACATCAGCGAAGCAGACCACCCAGCCCACTTACTACTTCCACGACTACGAGACCTTCGGCATCAGCCCGGCGCGGGACAGACCGGCGCAGTTCGCCGGCATTCGCACCGATGCGGATTTCAACGTCATCGGCGAGCCGCTGGTGATCTACTGCAAGCCGCCGGCGGACTACCTGCCTGAGCCCGAGGCCTGCCTCATCACCGGCATCACGCCGCAGAAGGCGATGAAGGACGGGCTGTGCGAGGCGGACTTCATCCGCCAGATCCACGAACAATTCGCCCAGCCAGGTACCTGCGTGCTGGGCTACAACAGCATTCGCTTCGATGACGAGGTGACCCGCTACACCCTGTATCGCAACTTCTACGACCCCTATGCCTACGCCTGGCAGAACGGCAACTCCCGCTGGGACATCCTCGACATGCTGCGGGCCTGCTATGCCCTGCGCCCGGAGGGGATCACCTGGGCCTTCGATGAGGAGGGCAAGCCGAGCTTCCGGCTGGAGAAGTTGACGGTGGCCAACGGCGTCGCCCATGCCAATGCCCACGATGCGCTGTCGGACGTGCTGGCCACCATAGAGCTGGCCAAGCTGGTGAAGCAAGCCCAGCCCAAGCTGTTCGACTACCTGTTTGGCCTGCGCAACAAAAACAAGGTGAAGGCGCTCATCGATGTGGTGACCATGAAGCCGCTGGTGCATGTCTCCGGCATGTTCTCCCCCTGGCAGGGCTGCGTGAGCTGGGTGTCACCGCTGGCCTGGCATCCCACCAATCAGAATGCGGTGATCATGGTGGATCTCACCCGTGACCCCAGCCCGCTCATCGAGCTCTCCAGCGACGAGATCCGCGAGCGGCTCTACACCAAAAAAGAGGAGCTGGGGGAGCTGGCGGGCATTCCGGTCAAGCTGGTGCACATCAACAAGTGCCCTGTGTTGGCCCCCGCCGCGACCCTGACCCCGGCCCGGGCCGACGAGCTCGGGGTCAACCGCGAGCAGTGCCGCAAGAGCCTGGATCTGCTGCGGGCCCACCCCGAAGTGCGGGAAAAACTGGTGGAGGTGTTCAATCAGGAGTTTGCCGGCAGCAACGACGGCGACCCCGATACCCAGCTCTACGCCGGTTTCTTCGGTCACGGCGACAAGGCCGCCCTGGATCTGGTGCGGGCCACCCCGGCGGAGCTGCTGGGGGAGCGGGAGTTTGCCTTCAGTGATCCACGCCTGCCGGAGATGCTGTTCCGCTACCGTGCCCGCAACTGGCCGCACACCCTGAGCGAGGCGGAGCAGAAGCGCTGGCGTCTGCACTGCAGCGACTACTTCAGCAGCCGTCTGCCGGATTATGTGCCACGCCTCGAGGCGCTGGCGGAGCAGAACCAGGGTAACGAACGGAACTTTGCCATCCTCAAGAGCCTCTATCACTACCTCGAAGATCTATGAGATGTGAGCCGTTTCACAGTAAAAAACCTGTACGCTCCCTGCGCTCACGACATAATGAGCAAGGGAGGCAAGACTCCTGACAATTTAATTACTTGTATGCACGGCTGGCATGGATGCCTTGCTTTCGACCCTTGGGGATCTTGATGCGCTCCGGACTCACTGCTCTAACGCTTATCAGCTGCACTCTGCTGCCATCGGCCGCCATGGCGGGGATCCGTTTCGAGGTGCCGGACTATCTGCTGCGTCTGCCGGAGCAGACCTATCAGCTGATCGAACGCAACTTCAGCAACCTCTATCAGCAGACCGACTTCACGCCCCAGATCGTCAACAGCTATTTCAACCACTCCGATCTCTACCGCTTCGCCGGGATCCCGCTCGCGATCACGCCGCAGAACGGCTTCCAGATGGAGATCTTCGGCCAGCTCTACAACAAATCCTCCCAGATCTATGCCCAGATGAGCCAGGATCTCTCCCTCTACCGCACCCTGCGCGTCGACATGATGGGGGATCAGAGTGACGAGGTCGCCATCGGCATGGGGCTCGGCATTCCCCTGAGCTCCCGCCTGACCCTCAAGGCGCTGGCCTCCAGCAACGAGATCCCGGGCTATGGCTCCGCCAACTACGCCATCGGGATGGAGTGGCACTTCTAAGCCGTCTGCCAGACCCCTTACCATACAAAAAGGCTCCCGTCGGGAGCCTTTTTGTTGGGCGCTAGCCTCAGGCGTAGCGGATCACCCGCCCCTGGCCCCCCTGCAGCACAAGGGCGTCGCCCAGCGGGCTGTCGTCCCAGAAATCCGTGCCCCCCGCCGGCAGCGCGAGCCTCTTCGCCTGCTCGCCCCAGTTGAACAGGCAGAGCAGCTCGCCGCCCCCGGGCAGGGCCACCCGCCCACGGGAGAAGCCCATGTCATCGAAGCGGGCCGCCGGCGTGCGCGCCTCGCACAGGGCCAGCAGCCTGAGCAGTTGCGCCCCCTGCAGCTCATCGAGATCCTGCAGCCGGTCGCCGGCCAGCACCATGCCACCGCTCGCCACCAGGGCGGCCAGGTGGAACTGGTAGTCGAACGCGCCGGCCTGCTGATTGGGCAAGTCGCGCAGGCAGACGCAGTCGGGATCCAGCGCCCAGAGCCGGTCGTTCTGCCAGGCGCGGCAGAAGGCTTCCCGGGCTATCTGGCGAAAACGCGGGCCCTGGCGCTCCACGTCGTCGCTCACCCGCATACCGTGCACCAGCCCCAGGCTGGGCCAGAGGGGGGCGTTGCAGCCGAGCAGGAAGGCGCCCTCGCCCGCCCCGCGCAGCACGGCCGCCATGCCACGGCGATAAGCCTCCACCCGGGTGGCGGACGGATCGCAGAAGTGGCCGCCGTGGATGGCGCCCCAGAAGTTGGCGTCCAGCTTGAAATAGTGGATGCCCCACTGCTCGCGCAGGGTCCGGAACACCCGCTCGAGGTGGGCCTGCACCTCGGGGTGGGTGCCATCAAGCACATACCAGGGGGTGCAGCGCCAGCCGCCGTAGGTCACCCGCTCGGAGGGCAACGGCAGGCCGTCATCCCCCTTCACGAACCAGTCGGGGTGATCCTGAAATACCCGGGAGCCCGGCTCGGTGATAAAGGGGGCGACCCAGAGCGCGGGCTCGCAACCCGCCGCCCGGATCTCGGCCGCGAGCGGCGCGACCCCCTGCTCGAACTTGGGCGAAGGGGTCAGCCAGTCCCCCATCCTGGCCTGGTAGCCATCGTCTATCTGCACGTAGCGCAGCCCCGGGAAACGCTCGGCCCGCACCGCGAGGTTCTCGCGAATATCCGCCGCACTCACCTCTGCATAGTAGTGATACCAGGAGCACCAGCCGCTCGGCCGCGCGGGCACCTGGGCCACCAGGCTGCCGTGCTCTGCCTCGACTCGGCTCGCCAGCTCCCCGAGCAGGGCCTCCCGATCCGGCCCCTCCAGACAGATCAGCGCCTCGCTCTGCCAGTGCTGGCCCGGCGCGAGCGAGCGCCCCTCGCCATTCATCAGGATCTGCAAGCGACCCTCGGGGTAGAGCCGAAACTCGCCGCCAAAGCGCTGACAGCTGGCGAAGGCGAGCAACAGCCAGCCCTGCGCCCGCTCGACCAGCAGCAGGTTGTGGACGCTGTGATAGCCCTCGTCCGCCGTGATGCGATAGACGCCCGCATCCGGGCAGCGCCCGACCGGCTCGGGGCGCTGCCAAGTACCCATGGTCTGGGCCAGCATCTGGAAGCCCTCTCCATAGATGGCCGCCTCGGGGGGGATGCCCAGCTCGCCGTCAAACAGCAGCCAGTCCTGCACGGGCTCAGGGGTGGCGCCGGTGTTATCCAGCCTCACCCGGCAGAGGGGGCCGTCCCACTGACGGGTCTGCAGCAGATGGG
The DNA here is from genome assembly GCF_019218665.1 of Aeromonas sp. sif2416. Lineage (NCBI taxonomy): Bacteria > Pseudomonadati > Pseudomonadota > Gammaproteobacteria > Aeromonadales > Aeromonadaceae > Aeromonas > Aeromonas sp. sif2416. The sequence goes on along the minus strand of NZ_JAHUXC010000011.1, from coordinate 102,929 downwards.
ACGGCAGGGCGGGATCGGCGGGCCACTGGCGCAGCACGGACAAGAGAGCGGGATACGACATGGGATCTCCTCATGATAAGACGCGGAAAAACGGCGGCGATGGGCCGCCATTGTATCGCCTGTGGGTCAGTTGACCCTGTTCTGTGACCCCTGCGCTCTGCTAAACTGCGACCTCGCTCACAGTTGCCAAGATGAGGCCCCCGTGCTGCTTCAACGCACCCTGCTGTACCTTCGTGACTTCATGGTCATCCTCGCCTGCCTGCTGACAGGCAAAACCCTGGCGGCCCTGCTGCCCTTCGCCTTCCCCGGCAGCATCATCGGCATGCTGCTGCTGTTCGTGCTGCTCTCCCTGCAACTCATCAAGCTGCACTGGGTCGAACAGGGTGCCGGCCTGCTGCTGCGCCACATGGGGGTCCTGTTCGTGCCGGTGGCGGTCGGGCTGGTAGCCTGGCTCGAGCCCCTGCGTCAATCCTTCGGGCTCATCATGCTCTGCGTCGTGCTGGGGATAGTGCTGATCCTGGCCACCGTCGGCCACCTCTACCAGAGGATGAACAAGCAATGATCTCCTCGTTCGCCCTGCCACTCATGCCGTTCCTCTCTGCCATGACCAGGAGGCTGCCATGATGTTCTGGCTCGCCATTCCGCTGACCCTGTCCCTCTATTTCATGACCCGGGCGCTCTATCGCCGCCTGCCCTGGCCCATCGTCAACCCGGTGCTGATCCCCACGGCCGTCATCATTGGTCTGCTGCTCTGGCTGGATCTGCCGCTGGATCAGTACCAGCACGGCACCTTCCCCATCACGGCGCTGCTGGAGCCGGCGGTGGTCGCGCTGGCGCTGCCGCTCTATCAGCAGGCCCGCCAGATCCGCTCAAGGCTCAAGCCCATCCTGGTCTGCACCCTGGCCTCTGTGCTGATCTCGGTCTGCACTACGCTGCTGATCGGCCATCTGATGGGGGCGGATCCGGCGCTGCTGGCCTCGCTCGCCACCAAGTCCATCACCACCCCGCTCGCCATGAGCGTCAGCCAGTCGCTGGGCGGCATCCCCGCCATCGCGGCGGCCGTGGTGGTGGTGGTCGGGATCCTGGGGGCCCTGATCGGTTATCCCTTGCTCAAGCTGATGCGGGTGACAGATCCCGAGGCCCAGGGCCTCGCCATGGGGGCCTGCGCCCACGCCATCGGCACCGCCACCTCCGCCGAGAAGGGGGTTACCCAGGGCGCCTTCTCGTCGCTGGCCATGGTGGTGTGCGGCATCCTCACCGCCGCCGTGGCCCCGCTGCTGTTTGCCATCTACCACTGGCTGACCTGAGACCACCGCACGCTGCCCCTGCAATGGCCGCCTCTGGCGGTCATTGCTCGCTTTCCAGCCAAACTCCCGCTCATACTCAGGTGACACTTAAACTCCCCCGTGCTGGGAGCTGACGCACAGATTGCGCAAGACAAACGTTTCCTTTAACATCGCCGGCCCTTTGCCCACCAAGGCGTGAGCGCGCTCACACATTTCACCGCGCTTGCTCCCTACAATGGCCCCCCAATTGGCCTTTGAGGACACAGTATGCATCCCCGTTTTGCCAAGCCACTCGAGACCCTGTCTGCCCCGCTGCAGGCAGCACTGCTGCCCATGCTGGGCGACGATTTCCAGGCCCGCTTCAGCCCCGAGCAGATCGCCACCCTGAGCGCCGCCACCGGGCTGGAGGATCGCGCCCTGCGCCTCGCCCTGCTGCCGCTGGCCGCCGCCTGCTCGGTCGCCCCCATCTCCAAGTTCTTCGTCGGCGCCATCGCCTGCGGCCTGAGCGGTACCTGGTACCTGGGCGCCAACATGGAGTTCGCCGGCCAGGGGCTGTTCCACTCGGTGCATGCCGAGCAGTCTGCCATCTCCAACGCCTGGCTGGGCGGCGAGACCGGGATCTCCGAGATCACCGTCAACTACACCCCCTGCGGCCACTGCCGACAGTTCATGAACGAGCTGAGCACCGCCAAGACCCTGAAGGTCTCCCTGCCGGACGACCTGAGCGAGCTGCAATCCTTCCTGCCCCACTCCTTCGGCCCGGCGGATCTCGACATCACCGATGCCCTGATGAGCCCGCAGTCCCACCATGAGCTGGTGCTGGAGAGCGACGATCCCCTGTGGCAGGCCGCGCTGGCCGCCGCCCGCCAGAGCTACGCCCCCTACAGCCAGGGTTACGCCGCGGTGGCGCTGCAGTTCGCCGACGGTCGCATCTTCTGCGGTCGCTACGCCGAGAACGCCGCCTTCAACCCCAGCCTCCCCCCGATGCAGATGGCCTGCGCCCACGCCGTGCTGAACGGCGAGGATCTCACCAGGGTGCGCCGCGCCGCGCTGCTGGAGAACAAGCAGGGCCAGATCAGCCAGCGGGATGCGGCCCAGTCCACCCTCAAGGCGCTGGGCTCGGTCGAGCTGGAATACCGGGCGGTCTGACGCCAGCGTCGCCCATGAGCCCATCAAAAAGGGGAGCCACTGGCTCCCCTTTCTATTTCTGCTCGCGAGTCCCGGATTGATCAGGACTCCCAGATAATGCTCTCGCCGCCGGACCAGCGCTCGCCGATGTCCGCGTATTTCTGCTCCAGCAGGTGGCGGCGGATCTTCATGGTCGGGGTCAGCACCCCGTTCTCGATGTTCCAGGGGCTCTTGACCACCAGGATGCCGCGGATCCTGGCATGGGACTCCAGCTGATCGTTGACCCGCTTGCGGGCGGCCTCCAGCTGGGCATTCACCTCGGCCCTGTCCCCTCTCATGGCACTCTCGGCCAGTTGCACCAGGGCGACCGGCTGCGGCATGCCATAACCGATGACGCACAGCTGCTCTATGATGGGCTCCTGCCCCAGCAACCCCTCGATGGGCACTGGCGCCACGTACTTGCCCTTGGCGGTCTTGAACACGTCCTTCATGCGGCCGGTGATGGTGAGGTAGCCTTCCCTGTCCAGCTTGCCCATGTCGCCGGTGTGGAGCCAGCCATCGGCGTCGATGGCCTCGGCGCTGTGCTCGGGATCCTTGTAGTAACCCAGCATCATGCCTTCACAGCGACAGAGGATCTCCCCCTCGTCCGAGATGCGGATCTCGACCCCGGGCCCCGCCTTGCCGACCGTGCCTATCTTGTCGGCCCTGAATGGATAGTTGAGGGTGGAGAAGGCGTGGTTTTCGGTCATGCCCCAGGCCTCGGTGATGTTGATGCCGATGCTGTAATACCACTGCAGCAGGGCTGGCGCCACCGGGGCCGAGCCACAGCCGAGTACCCGCGCCTGATCCAGCCCCAGCCCCTTGCTCAGCTTGCGCTTGATCAGGGTCGAGACCAGCGGGATCTTGAGCAGCAGGGCGAGCTTCTTCTGGGGCAGCTTCTCGTGGATCTTGATGCGGAACATGGCCCACAGCCGCGGCACCGAGATGAACACCGTGGGACGACAGCGCTTGACGTCGTCGATGAAGGTGTCGAGGGACTCGGGGAAGGCGATGGTGGCGCCGCTGAACAGGCTGCCGCCATAGATGTAGACCCGCTCGGTGATGTGAGCCAGCGGCAGGTAGGAGAAGCCGCGATCGGCGTCGGTCAGTGCCACCGCCTCCACCAGTTTCTCGCACGACCAGGCGTAGCGTTCGACGCTCAGCATGGCGCCCTTGGGCTTGCCGGTGCTGCCGGAGGTGTAGACCAGGCTCAGCAGGGAGTCCGGTGCCTGCACCGGGCTATCGGGAATAGGGGCGTGCGCCGCCAGCAACTTGTCCCATTGCAAGGCGGCCGGCATGGTGTCGTAGGGGAAGGCGATGCGCAGCAGATCGGCGGGAACACCGGCCTCCTGGCTCTGCCAGTCGTCGAGCTTGCCGACGAAGATCGCCTTGGCCTCGCTGTGACGCAGCACGTATTCGATGGTGTCGACGTTGGCGGTCGGGTAGATGGGCACGCTCACATACTGCCCCATCTGCATCGCCAGATCGGCGATGAACCACTCGGCACAGTTCTTGGAAAGCAGCGCCACCTTGTCGCCGGACACCAGCCCCAGCTCGCGCAGGGCGGTCACCATGCGCCGCGCCTGATCCGCCACTTCCGACCAGCTGAAGTCGCGGTATTCACGGTGAATGGTCTGTCTGAGATAGATCCGGTCAGGACACTGCCGCTCCCAGTGATAGAGCATCTCGAGCGGCAGTTTGGTGGCAATGCGTGAGGAGGAGGCCATAGTTTAATCCCTGAAACAAAAGGCAAGACTCATTATTAACCTTTTGATAACACTCAGGGAAGCAGATTACTCAAACTTCTGTTTGAATTGTGTGGGGGATCAAGCTTCCGCCTGCTGCTGCAGCCGTCTCCACATGTCCTGCACCAGCACCTCGTCCTGCTCGGACAGCTCGCCCTGCAAGATGGCCTCGTTCAGGCTGCGCAAGACATAGCTCTTTACATCCCGCACCAGGGTCTTGCCTTCCAGCTCGGCTCGCGCCACCGCCAGCGAGATATGGCCGCGCAGATAACCGCCCGCAAACAGATCGTCTTCGCTGGCCGTGGCGACCATGGTGTCGATCAGTCCCAACAACTTGTGCTCAAAATCGTGAATCGTCATGTAACGCAGCCTCATTTTCAGAGTGGCTGGCAATAAGTTGCCGGCAACATAATTCGGGGAGTGGAACCGCGATCCGGTTGATCGCGGCTCTCTGGCGCCAGGCCAGCCGCATCCTTGATGTCCTATTCCGGGTTGGCCACCGGGTAGATGACCTGATCCTTGTATCCGGTGGTTATCCGCAGATAACCACTTAACGACCGGTTCAGTGCCGGGTCATCGGTATCCACCAGCAGCGGACGGCCATCGAGTGCCGCCAGCTTGGCTTTGGTGGCGAGAACCTGGATATGGTCCCGCCCGACGGCCCGGATCACCTCTGGACTCAGTTGCTGATTTCCGCGCCCGAACAGATGTCCCTGGCCACCGATCAGGGTAATGATCAGGCGGCAGCGACGACCGCGGATCCGGGTCAGGATGTCCGCGGCGGACAGATCCTGCCCGATAAGCCGGCCATTTTCCACCAGATCCACACCGAGCAAGGTATTTTCCAGCCCCAGCTCCCCCATGCAGGCGGCGACCGTGCTGCCGGATCCCATCAGATAGAGGGTATCGGCCTCCATCTGCTCCACCACCCCGGCGGCGAGATCGGCCAGCACCAGCTCCTCGGACTCCCGCCCGCCCTGCTTGACCGCCTGTACGTAGCGCAGATCGCCCGGCACCAGCAGCTGGCCATAGTGACGGGCGCGCACCTTGCCCGCCCGAAACGCCTCTTCGTCGATGTCCATCACCTCGGCATCCACCAGGCTCAGCAGCTCACCGCCTATCATCCGCGCCACCACCCGACCGCTGGCGGCCGGGGTCACCCCGTACACCCCGGAGTGGATCTTGCACCCGGCCGGAATGCCGAGCACATGGCAGGACTCCCCCACCGCGGCGCAGATATCCCTGGCGGTGCCATCGCCGCCGGCGAACAGCAGCAAATCCACCCCAGCCGCCCGCATCAGCTCGGCGGCGGTGCGGGTGTCGGCGGCGCTGGTGGAGCCGGCGGCGGGTCGATGGACGATGCGATGGGGCAACCCGAGCGACTCGGCAAGCGTCCCCCCCATGTCGCCCGCCACCGTCAGCAGCTCGAAGGATTGTGTCAGCTGACAGAGCGGCAGCAGGGCCTGACGGGCCCGCTCCTGCGCCTTTGGCACCGCGCCCCGCGCCAGCGCCTCGGCCACGACACCGTCGCTGCCCTTGAGGCCGACCGCCCCGCCGATGCCGGCGACCGGGTTGATAATGAGCCCTAAACGAAACATGATTCTCTCCCTCTGATCGCCGCTATTTTATCTGTTCGCCGCTATGGGACAAGCCAAGTCGGCCTGCTAGAATGCGCTGCTTCAATTTTTTAACCAAGGTTCAATCATGCTGGAATGGATTGCTGATCCCTCTGCCTGGGTCGCGCTCGCTACCCTCACCCTGCTCGAGATCGTATTGGGCATCGACAACATCATCTTTATCTCCATCCTGGTCGGCCGGCTACCGGAGGCCCAGCGTCAGCGCGCCCGGATCCTGGGGCTGGGGCTGGCCATGGGTACCCGTATCCTGCTGCTGCTGTCACTGGCCTGGGTGATGCGACTCACCCATCCGCTGTTCAGCCTGTTCGACGAGGCCATCTCGGGCCGGGATATGATCCTGCTGGTGGGGGGCCTGTTCCTCATCGCCAAGAGCACCCACGAGATCCACCAGAGCCTGGAAGGGGCCGCCGACGAGCAGGGGATGGTGAGCAAGACCGCCGGCTTCATGTCGACACTGGTGCAGATCGCCATCCTCGACATCATCTTCAGCCTGGACTCCGTCATCACCGCCGTCGGCATGGCGGACCACGTGCCCGTCATGGTGCTGGCCATCATGATCGCCGTCGGGGTCATGATGTTTGCCGCCAAGGCCATCGGTGACTTCGTCGACGAGCACCCCACCATCAAGATGCTGGCACTCTCCTTCCTGATCCTGGTCGGTGTCGCGCTGGTGGGCGAAGGGCTGGACATGCACATTCCGAAGGGTTACATCTACTTCGCCATGGCCTTCTCGCTGGTGGTGGAGATGATCAACATTCGCCTGCGCGGTCATCAGACCCGCGCCAAGTAAGCCCCTGTATTCAGGCATTCAGAGCAACAAAAAGCGCGACCAGAGGTCGCGCTTTTTTTATGTCTGCCATGCGGGCATTGCCCGCTGGCGCTGTGCTCAGAGCGCGTTGCGGGTCGCCACCGCATCGGCCAGGTTGCGCAGCAGCACCTCGGTATCGGCCCAGTTGATGCACGCGTCCGTGATGCTCTGACCGAAGGTGAGTTCGCAGCCTTCCACCAGATCCTGGCGCCCTTCCACCAGGTGGCTCTCCACCATGACGCCGAACACCGCCTTGCTGCCGGCGCGCAGCTGATCGGCCACGTCCTCGGCCACTATCATCTGATTCTTGAACTGCTTGCTGCTGTTGGCGTGGCTGAAGTCGATCATCACCTTCTGCGGCAGACCGGCCTTGTCCAGCCCCTTCACCACCTCATCCACATGAGCGGCGCTGTAGTTCGGCTCGCGGCCACCGCGCAGTATGATGTGGCAATCCGGGTTGCCCCGGGTGGAGACGATGGCGGAGTGGCCGTACTTGGTCACCGACAGGAAGTGGTGCGGCGCACTGGCGGCACCGATGGCGTCGATGGCGACCTTGATGGTGCCGTCGGTGCCGTTCTTGAAGCCGACCGGGCAGGAGAGACCGGAGGCCAGCTCGCGGTGCACCTGAGATTCTGTGGTGCGGGCACCGATGGCGCCCCAGCTCATCAGATCCGCCATGTATTGCGGCGTGATCATGTCGAGGAATTCGGAGGCAGTCGGCAGCCCCATGTCGTTGAGATCCAGCAGCAGCTTGCGACCGATGCGCAGGCCGTCGTTGATCTGGCAGCTATTGTCGAGGTAAGGGTCGTTGATCAGCCCCTTCCAGCCCACTGTGGTGCGCGGCTTCTCGAAGTAGACCCGCATCACTATCTCGAGCGACCCCTTGAGCTCATCACGCAAGGCCTTGAGGCGCTTGCCATATTCCAGCGCGGCCAGGGGATCGTGGATGGAGCAGGGGCCGATCACCACCAGCAGGCGCTGATCTTCGCCGGCCAGGATCTGATGAATGGCCTGACGGGATTCAAAGACGGTCGATGAGGCGGTCTCGGTCGCCGGAAACTTCTCGAGCACCGCAACCGGGGGCAATAACTCTTTGATTTCACTGATTCGAACGTCGTCGGTTTGATGCTGCATGACAAGATTTCCTGCTAGATGACTGCGATAGAGAGATCTCAATCTAGCCCTACGGCGGGACGGTGTAAATAGAAAATTACATTGCCAATGGAAGAATTTTTAGAGGTGATCTTGCAAGTTACAGAAATGATGCTAGGGAGGCAGGAAGTGAAAAGGCCCGCACTGAGGCGGGCCCGACGGGGTTAGACGGCCTGGCTGATGCCAGCCAACTTGTCGAAATAGTCCGGGAAGGTCTTGGAGGTACAACCCGGATCGTTGATGGTCACCGCCGTATCCGACAACGCCACCAGCGAGAAGCACATGGCGATACGGTGATCGTTGTAGGTGTCGATCGCCGCGTGTTGCAGCTGCGCCGGCGGGGTGACGGTGATGAAGTCATGCCCCTCCTCCACTTCCACACCCAGCTTGCGCAGCTCGGTCGCCATGGCGTGCAAGCGATCGGTCTCCTTCACCCGCCAGTTGTAGATGTTGCGAATGGAGGTCGGCCCCTCGGCGAACAGGGCCGTGGTGGCGATGGTCATGGCCGCGTCCGGGATCTGGTTCATGTCCATGTCGATGCCGTGCAGCGGAGCCTGCTCCGCTTCGATGAAGTCGTCACCCCAGGTGATCTTCGCCCCCATCTTCTCCAGCACGTCGGCGAAGTGAATGTCGCCCTGGATGCTGTGCTTGCCGATGCCGGTCACCCGCACCTTGCCCTTGATGGCGCCCGCCGCAAGGAAATAGGAGGCGCTGGAGGCATCCCCTTCCACCAGGAAGTCACCGGGGCTGACATAGGTCTGGTTGCCCTTGATGTAGAACAGCTTGTAGTCGTCGTGTTCGATGACCACCCCAAACTGCTTCATGATGTGCAGGGTGATGTCGATGTAGGGCTTGGAGACCAGCTCCCCCTTGATGTGGATGCGGGTATCGCCGGCCGCCATGGGGGCCGCCATCAGGAAGGCGGTCAGGAACTGGCTGGAGACGGAGCCGTCGACGTGCACATCGCCGCCCCAGAGTCCCTTGGCATCCACCACCAGCGGCGGGTAGCCATCTTTCTTCAGGTACTGGATGTGGGCGCCGGCTTCACGCAGGGCGTCCACCAGATGGCCGATGGGGCGCTCCTCCATGCGCGGCTCACCGCCCAGCATGTATTCACCGGATCCCAGACACAGCGCCGCGCAGAGCGGACGCATGGCGGTGCCGGCGTTGCCGAGGAAGAGGTTGACAGGCTCCTTCACCGCGAAGCTGCGACCCAGGCCGTGCACGGTGCACTCGGTCTTGTCGGCGGAGAGCTTGTACTTGACGCCGAGCTGGGTCAGCGCCGCCAGCATGTGACGGATGTCATCGCTGTCGAGCAGGTTGGTCAGCCGGGTGGTGCCCCGCGCCAGGGCTGCCAGCAGCAGGGCACGGTTAGAGACACTTTTGGAGCCAGGCAGATTGACCACGCCAGCCACACGAGAAATGGGTTCCAAACGCAACGAATTCATAGACTTCCTGTACTATCTCAATTAAATCACCTGACCGGACGTTAACAGCCTGCGTTCTGCGCGGCAAGACTACTCTTGGCACAAAAACCGGGCCGCTGATGCGGGCGGTCAGGATCCACCGGAAAAACAGACGCCGGGGAGTCCCCGGCGCCTTGCATCAGAGGGAAGATGCTTTAGAACCTGTTCACGGGTTGTCGCGAGAGGCCGTCAGCAAGGTGAAGCGCAGCGCAGGAACCGGAGTTTATCCCCATAAATGAGGCTTCCGAGCAGCACATGAGCCTTGATCACGGCGTCGCAGCAGGCACGTGAACGGCTTCTCAGCCGTGGCGCTTGGCAAAGCCATCCATAAAGCTGACCAGGGCCTTGACCCCCTCCAGCGGCATGGCGTTGTAGAGGCTGGCACGCATGCCGCCGACGATACGGTGCCCCTTGAGCGCCAGTAGACCGGACGCCTCCGACTCGGCCAGGAACAGCTTGTCCAACTCGGCGTTCTTGAGCTGGAACGGGATGTTCATGCGCGAGCGACAGGCCGTATCCACCTGGTTGCCATAGAAGCTGGACTGATCGAGATAGCCGTAGAGGAAATCGGCCTTCTCCTTGTTGCGCGCTGCCATCGCCTCGAGCCCGCCCTGTTCTTTCAGCCACTCGAACACCAGCCCGGCCAGATACCAGGCGTAGGTGGGCGGGGTGTTGAACATGGAGTCGTTCTTGGCGGTGAGCTGGTAGTCAAAGATCGAGGGCACATCGGCTCTCGCCTGGCTCAGCAAGTCGTCGCGCACTATGGCGATGGCGAGGCCAGAGGGGCCGATGTTCTTCTGGGCGCCGGCATAGATGATGCCGAAGCGGCTCACGTCGATGGGACGGGAGAGGATGGTGGAGGAGAAGTCCGCCACCAGCGGCACGTCACCGGTGGCCGGGATGTCGAACATCTCTATGCCATCTATGGTTTCGTTCGGGCAGTAGTGCACATAGGCCGCGTCGGCGCGAAACGCCGGGGTCGGCAGCAGGTGGCTTATCCCCTGCGCATTCTTGGCCACCCCCTGGAAGGTCTGGATATCGCCATACTTGTGGGCTTCATCCACGGCGCTCTGGGCCCAGACGCCGGTCAGCAGGTAATCCGCCTTCTTGTTGGCGCCGCCGAGCAGGTTCATGGGCACCGCGGAGAACTGGCCACGACCACCGCCATGCATGAACAGCACCTTGTAGTTGGCCGGCACCGCCAGCAACTCGCGCAGGTCAGCCTCGGCCTTCTCGGCGACCGCCATGTAGGGCTTGCCGCGATGGGACAGCTCCATGACCGAGGCTCCCAGCCCCTGGAAATTACAAAATTCGCGCTGGGCGCGCTCCATGACTTCAACCGGCAACATGGCGGGGCCGGCGCAGAAGTTGTAAATCTGTTTGCTCATGACGCTTTCCGTGAGTGGATGAGAGTAATCGATGACTTGAACGTTTTTACACGAGAGGCCCCCACCGGATCAAAGGCTTTTTGGGATCTGGCGCAAGCTTTTGTCCCGCGGGGCTGGCCCGGGCGCCATAGAAAAAGCCCTGAACGGGTCAGGGCTTGTGCGACATCAATGCCGACATGGCGAGGATGCCTAGGGGCCGCTCACCGCGACCAGGCTACAGCTTGGCGGTGAGCTCAGGCAGCAGGCTGAACAGGTCCCCCACCAGGCCATAGTCCGCCACCTGGAAGATGGGAGCCTCGGGATCCTTGTTGATGGCGACTATCACCTTCGACTCCTTCATCCCCGCCAGATGCTGGATGGCCCCCGAGATGCCGACCGCGATATAGAGCTCGGGCGCCACCACCTTGCCGGTCTGACCCACCTGCAGATCGTTGGCCACGAAGCCGGCATCCACCGCCGCCCGGGAGGCACCGACCGCGGCCCCCAGCTTGTCGGCCAGGGCCTCGATCAGCGCGAACTGCTCCTTCGATCCCAGCGCTCGCCCCCCCGAGACCACCACCCGCGCCGCACCGAGTTCGGGCCGGGCGGATCGCACGGCGCGCCGCTCGATGAGGCGGGTGCGGCAGCCCAGCTCGGGCACCGACACCCGCGAGCTGGGGGCCAGCTCAGTACCGCTGCCCGCCTTGGCAAAGGCCGTCGGCCTGATGGTGAGCACCTTGACGGGCGCCGAGCTTGCCACCCTGGCGATGGCATTGCCCGCGTAGATGGGGCGCAGGAAGGTATCGGGCCCTTCAATGCCAGTCACCTCGGAGATCATCTCCACCCCGAGCCGGGCCGCCAGCCGCGGCAGCAGATCCTTGCCATGACAGCTCGCCGCCATCAGGCAATGTTGATAATCCCGCGCCAGCCCGACCAGCCAGGCATCAACGCCGTCGTTGAGCCCCTCCGCCAGCATGGGGTGCTCGGCCAGCAAGACCCGGCTCACCCCTTGCAGCGCCGCTGCCTGCTCGGCCGCCTCGGTCAGCCCCTGCCCCAGCAGCAACAGGTGCAGCTCACCGCCGAGCTGCGTCGCCGCAGTGACCAGCTGGGCCGCGTTGTCGGCGAGCCGGCCCTGATGATGTTCGACTATGACCAGTACGCTCATGGCAGCACCTTAATTTGGTTGTTGAGTTTGCCCGCCACACCAGCTATTCCGGCAACCTGCTGGCACCCGATGGGGTCCACCATCACCAGGGCGCTCATGGCAGCACCTTGGCTTCGTTTCTGAGTCTGTCCACCAGCTCATCCACGGAGCCGACCCGCACGCCGGCGCTGCGCACCGCGGGTGCCATCACCCCGAGCAGCCGGGTCTGGGCGGCGGGCTCGACGCCGAGCGCCGCAAACGGCTGGCTCTCCAGCGGCTTGCGCTTGGCCTTCATGATATTGGGGAGCGACGCGAAGCGGGGCTCGTTCAGCCGCAGGTCCACCGTCACCACGGCGGGCAGCGGCATGCCGAGAGTCTCCAGGCCGCCATCGATCTCGCGGGTCACCTGCAGCTCCCCCTCGACCAGTCTGACGACGGAGGCGAAGGTGGCGAGCGGCCAGTCCTGAAGGGCCGAGAGCATCTGGCCGACCTGATTGTTGTCGGAATCGATGGACTGCTTGCCGAGCAGCACCAGGTCCGGCTGCTCCTGCTCACAGACCCGTTGCAGGGCGCGCGCCACCGTCAGCGGGGTCAGTGCCTCGGCGGTGCCGCCCTCGTCCGTGAGATAGTGCAACGCCCTGTCCGCCCCCAGCGCCAGGGCATGGCGCAGCTGCTCGGCTGCCGCCTGCGGCCCGAAGCTGACCACCACCAGCTCGCTCGCGACCCCGGCTTCGCGCAGCCGCACCCCCTCCTCCACCGCGATTTCACAGAACGGGTTGATGCCCATCTTCACGTTGGCGAGCTCCACATCGGAGCCATCGCCCTTGACCCGGATCTTGACGTTGTAATCAACGACCCGTTTGACAGCGACCAGCAGCTTCATGGCGGTCATACCTCGTATCGGTTGAGTGAATCCATTTTGCACTCTCAGAACCTGTCCACGATCTTACTGCGAGGCCGTGATCAAGGCTCATGTGCTGCTCGGCATCCTCACGTATGTCTATACGCTCCGGTTCCTGCGCTGCTCTTTACCTTGCTGACGACTTCTTGTCACAGGTCGTGAACAGGTCCTCACACTTTTGTGCTTACAAAATGCTTTACGTTTACGTAAACTACCAGCACTACCCTAGGCCAAGTCGAGCGCAGAGGCAAGATGGAACGCGAAGCAATGGAATTTGATGTCGTCATCGTCGGTGGCGGCCCGGCTGGCCTCAGTGCCGCCATCGCACTGAAGCAGCACAGCCCGGATCTCGCGGTCTGCCTGCTGGAGAAAGGGGCGGAAATCGGCGCCCATCTGCTCTCCGGCGCCCTGCTCGATCCCGTCGCCCTCAAGGAGCTGCTGCCGGACCGCTGGCAGCAGGCCCCGCTCGGCGTGCCGGTCACAGATGACCAGGTACATCTGCTGCGAAACGAGAGCCGTGCCCTGCAGCTGCCCCACTGGGCGGTGCCGCCCCGCATGCACAACGACGGCTGCCACATCGTCAGCCTCGGCAACCTCTGTCGCTGGCTCGGCCGGGAGGCCGAGTCGCTCGGGGTCGAGATCTACCCCGGCTTCGTGGCCAGCGAGCTCATCATGGAGGAGGGGCGGATCAGAGGGGTGATCACCGGCGATCTCGGGCTGGATCGGGACGGCGTGCCCAAGGCGGATCACGTGCCCGGCATGGCGCTCTATGGCCGCTACACCCTGTTCGCCGAGGGGGCCCGCGGCCACCTTGGCAAGCAGCTGATCAACGATTTCCAGCTGGAAAGCGGTGCCCAGCCGCAGCACTATGCCATCGGTTTCAAGGAGCTGTGGCAGGTGCCCGCCAACCAGTCCCAGCCCGGCCGCGTGCTGCACGGCAGCGGCTGGCCGCTCGGCGAGGACGGAGGCAACAAGAGCCAGGGCGGCTTCTACCTCTATCATCTGGCGGATAATCAGGTGGCGGTCGGCCTCATCGTCGATCTCAACTACCAGAATCCCTGGCTCAGCCCGTTCGACGAGTTCCAGCGCCTCAAGCATCACCCGCTCATCGCCCAGACCCTGAGCGGGGGCGAGCGCATCAGCTACGGCGCCCGGGCCATCGCCAAGGGGGGCTGGCACTCGCTGCCGCGCATGCACTTCCCCGGCGGGCTGCTCATCGGCTGCGACGCGGGCACCCTGGACTTTTCCCGTATCAAGGGCATTCACACCGCCATGAAGTCGGCCATGCTGGCGGCGAAGACGGTGGCCATGAGCCTGCGGGGGGGGGATGAGGGGGGTCGGGATCTGGCCCAGTATGGGGATGAACTGCAACAGAGCTGGTTGGCGCAGGAGCTGAAAACCGCCCGCAACTTTGGCGCGGCGCTGCACCGCTGGGGCCCCTGGCTCGGCGGCGCCTTCAACTGGCTGGAGCAGCGGCTGTTTGCCAAGCCGGGCAAGGGCTCTCCCTTCACCCTGCTGGATCGGGAGCCGGACTACCGCCAGCTGCGCCTGGCCAGCCGTTGCCGGCCCATCAACTATCCCAAGCCGGACGGGCGGCTCAGCTTCGACAAGCTCTCCTCGGTGTATCTTGCCAACACCAGCCACGACGAGGATCAACCCTGTCACCTGCGGTTGCAGGATGCGCGCATCCCGGTGGAGGTGAACCTGCCGACCTGGGCGGAGCCGGCCCAGCGCTACTGCCCGGCCGGCGTCTTCGAGATCCTGGAGACACAGGGCCAGCCACGGCTACAGATCAACGCGGCGAACTGCATCCACTGCAAGACCTGCGACATCAAGGATCCGAGTCAGAACATCCTCTGGACGCCGCCTCAGGGAGGATCTGGGCCCAACTACCCCAATATGTAGCAGCTGTGGCCTGGGCCCTGACATCAAGGATGCTCAGCCCCAGAATATCCTCTGGACGCCGCCCCAGGGGGGCTCTGGCCCGAACTACCCCAATATGTAACAGCTGTGGCCTGGGCCCTGACATCGAGGATGCTCGGACCCAGCATATCCTCTGGACGCCGTCCCAGGGGGGCTCGGGGCCCAACTACCCCAATATGTGATCCCTGCAACAGCAGGGATCCTGGTCAATTAATCCCCCGATTTTCCCCCGCCCGGGCCCGGTTATGCCGGCCACGGCAGCTGATCCGACCTCGCCGTTTTTTTGTGCAAACAGGCTGCAAGCCAGATGAATAGGCCCTGACAAGCGCGGCGAGCCCCTGTATAGTTCGCCGCATTCAGGTTGTCCATCGGCCTCGTTATGCTTTCCATGGGATCGCTTTCTATGCGCTCTAAGGCCCATGAACCTGTGCAACCATCCCTGATTACCCATGACTTACTAAGGGGGAACAGATGATCACCGCCTACATTCTCAATAACAAGGTGCTGGACATAGTCACGCTCGGGCCTGACGACATAGTGCCTGACAACACCGTCTGGCTGGATGCCTACAAGCCGGACACGGCGGAACGAGAATGGTTGACGGGCCTGTTCCTGGAGGAGGTTCCCGACAAGGAGGAGCTGGACGACATAGAGGCGTCCGCCCGTTTCTACTGGGACACCGATGGTCTGCACATTCACTCCCTGTTCCCCCAGCGGATCGGCCGTGACACCAAGGGTGTCCACGTCTCCTTCACCCTGCGCAACAACCTGCTGATCAGCATCCGCGAGGATGACATCGGCCTGGTGCGCCTGCTGCGTCACTACATGCGTCAGGACAGGCTGGAGGTGGAGAATGCCCTCGACATCCTGCTGGAGGTGCAGAACCTCAAGGTGGAATACCTCTCCGATCTCATCGAGGACGGCTACAAGACCCTGGAGAACACCGCCGATCAGATCTTCGAGCCGGATCAGATCAATGCCATGCTCAAGGAGCTGATGGCCCAGGAAGAGGCCAACGGCCAGATCCGTCTATCCCTGCACGATACCCGGCGCGCCCTGCGCTTCCTCAAGCGCAGCCTGCGCCAGCGCATGACCGGCGAGCAGAACAAGTGGATCGACGAGATGCTGCACGACGTGGAATCCCTGCTGCCCCACACCCAGTTCCTGTTCGACAAGATCAACTTCCAGCTGGAGGCCTCCATGGGGGTGACCAATCTGGAGCAGAACAAGGTGATCAAGATCTTCTCGGTGGCCGCGGTGATCTTCCTGCCACCGACCCTGATCGCCAGCATCTACGGCATGAACTTCGGCCGCATGCCGGAGCTCGCCTGGGAGTATGGCTATCAGATGTCGCTGGTGCTGATGGTGATGTCGTCGCTCGGCACCGGCCTGTTCTTCAAGCGCAAGGGCTGGCTGTAACGCGCACATCGACGTGCCAGACCCGCGAATGCAAATCAGGGAGCCAAGGCTCCCCGATTAATTTCTGCCCCGCGCCTCGCTTGTAAAGGGCGCGCTATCGCCCCATATCCCCCCTATCACCAGCATCATCCGGCAACTCAAGGGCCCTTATGACCCTCTATCCCGAACACCGTTACGACGATCACGGCCAGCTGCGGCCGCCGATCTGGTTCTGGCCCATCGCCCTGCTGCTGACCCGTTCGGTCTGGTTGTTTCTGATGGCGGGGGTGACCCGCGAGAGCGGCAGCGCCATCCTGAGCCTCTTCTACCCGGACAGGATGAGCCTCTACATCGGCCTGCTGACCGACGTGCCCGCCATGCTGGCACTGCTCGCCTGCGGCGGCACCCATCAGCAGACCCACAGTGTTCGCGCCTGGCTCAGACGCCACAGCCGCGGCCTGCTGCTTAGCTCCACCCTGAGCGGTCTGGTGATGCAGTTGCACAGCCTGAATCTGCAGAAGTGGTCGTTCAGCTGGCCCACCGCCCTGGTGCTGATCGGCAGCCTCTGGGCGCTCTGGTATCTGCTGCGCAGCCGCCAGATCCGGGAATATGCCGTCGATCAGCCCCACGGGCAGGGCTGATCAGGGCGGCAGCTGGCAAACCGATCAGACGCACGGCGCCGTTATTGGCGAGTTACCCGGATCTGCAGGGTCTGGCGCTCGCTGCCGCTGGCCATGCCAACTCGTGACTGGTTCGAGAGTTCGGCCCCACTGCCCTCTTGGCTGGTGGACAGCTCCCCCACCGTCAGCCACTGACCGGGGGCACCGCTCACCTCGGTGGCGCTCTGCCCAGTCTTGATGTCGCCCCGCTCAAGCCTGGCCTGCTCGCTGCTGAGCGCTATCTGTACCCTGTCCCCTATCAGGGTGGCGGTGGCGTAGAGGCCGTTGATCAGCGGCACCATTCCTACCACCCGGCCCCCCTGCCAGCGATAGAAGGTCACCGGTTGGTAGGATCCCATCTGCAACAAGACGGGCCGCCCCGACAGGCCGCGCACCTGCCAGCTGTCATTCTGGCTGCGCTGGTAGCTTTGCCCCTTGCCCTCCGCCAGCCACTGTCGCCTGGCATTATCATTGCTGATGCCAACCCCCAGCTGCTGACCGCTTGAGGCCCCCTCCACCCGCCACTCGATGAGCAGACTCTGGGGCGGCTGATTGAGCTGGTTCAGGGTTCCCTCGGCCTCCTGCAGCTGCGCCGCACTGCCGCTCAGCACCAGCTGGTTGCCCATGGCACTCACCCCAAGCTCGGGGTAGATCTCCTTCAGGGTCCGCACCATCCCCTCTGCCTCAAACACCGGGATCACCTTCACCTCGGCCCGCAAGGGCAACACCCAGAGCCCGCAGCACCACAGTACCCAGATCCAACGCCACTGTTTCATTATCGCCTCTCTTCGCCGCAACCCCTGCCTCATGACAGTTTGCCATCATCCATCGCTGACGCGTTACTGCCATGACGGCAGCGCGCGGGACAGTCTCTCTCTTGTTCAGTTTCGCCCCCTTGAAACGCCCGGCGAGGCCAGGCTCCGACGGCCATCTCGGCCGAGAAAACAAGACTCACAAGGAGATTCAAAAAACCTGAATAGAAATGGTTATCATTTGTTGTCACAACAAGATCGCTCGGATACAATTCGGACTCATTTTTTCGAGCCAGCCTCTGATGAAGCCAGTTATTGCCGTTTCCAGCACCCCCGCTGCCATTCATCTGGCGATGCTGATCAACATGCTCTCCATGGGAAGCATGATGATGGTCATGCCGCTCGGGCCCGATCTGGTCATCAGCCTCGGCATGGCGCCGGAGCAGACCGGCTACTTCAGCGGCGGGGCCACCCTGGGGGCCGCCCTCATGGGTATTATCGCCGCTCCCTGGCTCGACCGCTTCGATCGCAAACCCGCCCTGCTGCTGCTGCTGAGCCTGCGCTTCCTGCTGCTGATGGTCTGCGCCCTGGTGCAAGACAGCCAGCAACTGCTGTTGCTGTTCATTCTGTCGGGCTGCGTGGCCGGTCCGCTCTCCGCCATCCTGATGGCCGCGGTGCTGGATCTGGTGCCAACCGCCGAGCGGGGACGCCGCCTCGCCTACGTCGGCATGGCGTTTTCACTGGCCGCCATCCTGATCGTGCCCGTCGCCCTGATCCTGGCCCAGTGGCTCGGCTGGCAGAGCCCCTTCCTGCTGTTTGGCGCGAGCGGCCTGCTGCTGGCCCTGCTCTGCGCCCGCCTGCTGCCGTCCCTGCCGGTGACTCACTCCCCCCAGGGCAGCGGTCTGCGCCAGTTGCTCGCCTCGCCCCTGTGCCAGGGGGCCCTGTGCATCCTCTGTCTGCAGATGTTCGGCCACTTCCTGCTGATCCCGCACTTTGCCAACTATTTCCAGTTCAACCTCGGCTTCCCGCGCGAGCAGATCGCCGCCCTCTATCTGTGCGGCGGGCTCGCCAGCATGGCCACCATGCGCCTGTGCGGCAGCTGGATCGATAGAGGCAAGGCCCAGGGCGCCATCCTGCTCACCAGCCTGCTGCTGGCACTGGTCACCCTGCTCGGTTTCGCGCTGCCGGTCGGCCTGCCCGTCTACCTGCTGTTTACCCTGTTCATGGCGCTGAGCTCGGCCCGCGCCAGCACCACGCTCGCCATCACGGCCGCCATTCCGGCGCCCCATCAGCGCGCCGCCTTCATGTCATTCCAGGGCACGGTCACCAATGTGGCGGCCGGGCTCGGCAGCCTGCTCTCGGCCAGATACCTGGTCTCCGACGACGGCGGCGCCCTGCAGGGATTCGCCGCGCTGGCCTGGCTCAACATCGCCTGCGGCCTGCTGGCCTGCGGTGGCGTCTGGTTCCTCATCCGAGGGCTGGCGCGGATAAAAAATAACAATAATCCTGCCTCTGGTACTGCCAGACAAGGAAGTCAGTGAGCATCCGGGCCAGAAGAGCCCGGAACCCATAACCTCTGTTTATTCATGGAGTTTTGACAATGCAGTTGCAGCCTGGCGTATTTCGCTTGAACCCTATTTTGCTCTCCCTCGGTCTGCTGGCCCTGCC
Organism: Aeromonas sp. sif2416; assembly: GCF_019218665.1. Taxonomy (NCBI): domain Bacteria; kingdom Pseudomonadati; phylum Pseudomonadota; class Gammaproteobacteria; order Aeromonadales; family Aeromonadaceae; genus Aeromonas; species Aeromonas sp. sif2416. Next base: position 83,856 of record NZ_JAHUXC010000011.1, on the reverse strand, counting down.
GGGCCTGGCCCAGGCCGAGTCGGTCAAGGCCAACGAGACCATAGTCGTCACCGCGACCCAGACCAAGCACACCGAGTTCACGGCCCCGGCCAGCGTCTCCGTAGTGAGCCGCGCCGATCTGGACAAGATGAACGTCAACAACATCGGCGATGCGCTCAAGCACGTGCCCGGTGTCAACATCATCGCCACCAACCCCACCGGCCGTAACGAGATCAAGATCCGTGGCATGGGAGGCGACTACACCCTGCTGCTGATCAACGGCAAGCGCGTCAACGCCCGCGAGACCCTGGGCAGCGCCTATGGCAACGACTTCGACCTGAGCTCCATCCCCATGGCGGCCATCGAGCGCATCGAGGTGATCCGTGGCCCCGTCTCCTCCCTGTACGGTGCCGATGCCTTGGGCGGCGTGGTCAACGTGATCCTGCGCCAGGCCACGGAGAAGACCGAGGCCGCTGTGGGTTACACCCACAGCATGCCGACCGAGGGGGATGGCGGCGACGCCAACCAGGGCAGCGCCTTTGTCTCCGGCGCCCTCATCGACAACAAGCTGCTCGGCAGCATAGTGGTCGAGGGTTATCAGCGGGATCGCTGGAAGAGCGATCAGAGCAACAACCCGGACGCCGACGCCCTGGAGAAACGGGAAGTGGTCAACGTGCTCTCCAGCCTGAAGTGGCTGGTCGCCGACAATCAGGACATCGATTTCGATCTGGGCTACAACCAGAACGACATGGACAGCTACTTCAACAACGTGCCGCGCGCCCCGACGGCGCCGGCCACCCCCCACAACGTGCAGAACCTCGATCGCCTGAGCCTGGGGCTGACCCACAACGGCCGCTGGGAGCACTTCGACAGCCGGGTCCGCTACTACTTCGAGCAGATCGATCTGATGGATGACTCCCAACTCAATGGCGGCGCCGCCGATGTCACCCAGACCAACAACACCGTCGATGGTCAGGTCAGTGGCTACCTCGGCGAGCACCTGCTCACCTCGGGCGCCGAGCTGCGCAAGACCGAGCTGGAGCACAGCCGCAACATCGCCAACGGCAGCGTGGATGCGACCCAGAGCGCCGTCTACCTGCAGGACGAGTTCGGCTTCGGCGATCTGGCGCTGACCCTGAGCGGCCGCCTCGATCACCACGAGACCTATGGTACCGAATTCAGCCCCCGCGCCTACGCGCTCTACACCCTGACCGACGAGTGGGTGATCAAGGGCGGCGCCGGCAAGGCGTTCAAGGCTCCGACCCTGGCCCAGTCCAGCGAAGGCTTCTCCACCACCGCCTGCCGCGGCGCCTGCCAGGTGGTCGGCAACCCGGATCTGAAACCGGAAACCGCGGTCAGCTATGAGCTGGGCACCGCCTACGAGGCCGCTCACTTCGGCTCCGGGGTGACCGGCTTCCACAACGACATCGAGGATCTGATCCAGAGCGATCAGTGGGGCCCGGGCTACCGTCCGACCGTGATGACCTACCTCAACGTCAAGAAGGCCAGGATCAAGGGTCTCGAGCTGACCGGCTGGGTCGACGTGCTGGACAACGTGCAGCTGACCGGTAACTGGACCCTGCTGGACTCCGAAGACAAGAGCACCGGCGAGGATCTGGCCAAAACCCCGGATCACACCGGCAACCTCGGCCTGGACTGGCAGGCGAGCGACATGGTCAGCGCCAACCTGGCCTGGCAGTATGTCGGCAGCCAGATCATCAAGGTCCCGGCCCGCAATGCCCAGGCGTTCAAGTCCGACAGCTACCAGACCCTGGACGTCAACACCAACTGGACCGTCACACCGGCCCTGGACTTCAAACTCGGCATCACCAACCTCACCAACACCAAGCGTGATCAGGTGGCCACCGACGCCGACTTCATCCTGGAAGGTCGCACCGTCTACGCCGGGGTTGACTACAAGCTGTAATGACCCCCTGATGCGGGAGCCCAAGCGGGCTCCCTTTTTGCGTTTCTGTCCCCTGGTATAAGGAGTTCTCCGGTGTCAAGACACCAAACACAGCTGCTCTGGCTCGGATTGGTTCTCCTGTTCCTGCTGATTTCACTGTCACTGGCCACGGGTGCCGGTGTCTATGGTGGCCGCGAGGTCGCCGGTTTCCTGCTGGGCGATCCCGCCCTCGTGGCCGATGAAAAACTCGCCATGATAGTCAATACCCTGCGATTGCCCCGCACCCTGGCGGCCCTGGTGGTGGGGGTCTGTCTCGCACTCGCCGCCTCCATGCTGCAGAGCGCCACCCGCAATCCCCTGGCCGAACCCGGCCTGCTCGGCGTCAACGCCGGCGCCGTCTTCGCCCTGGTGATAGGCCTCACCTATTTCGGCGTCGAATCTTCCTACGGTTACCTGCTCTGGTCCGGCATGGGGGCCCTGCTTGGCAACCTCGTCGTGCTCGGCCTCGGCCTGATGGTGGGTCGCTCCAACCCGCTCAAGCTCATCCTGGTGGGGGTCGCCCTCTCCGCCACCTTCGGCGGCCTCTCCAACTTCCTGCTGCTCTCCAACAAGGTGGTGCTGGAGCAGTTCCGCTTCTGGAACCTGGGCTCCTTGGCCGCCTCCAGCCTGGACGCCGTGCTGACGGTGCTGCCCTTCGCCCTGGCGGGCCTGCTGCTGACCCTGGCGCTGTGCCGCCAGCTCACCCTGATGCAGATGGGGGACAACCAGGCCCAGGCGCTCGGCATCCGGCCGACCCGGGTGCGCATCGGCGTGCTCCTGGCCGCCACCCTGTTCACCGCCTGCGCCATCGCCATCGCCGGCCCCATCGGCTTCGTCGGCTTCCTGGCCGCCTACTGCGCCCGCCTGGTGGAGCCGGTGCGCCTCGCCATCCAGGTGCGCTTCTCCGCCCTGTTCGGGGTGCTGTTCCTGCTCGGTGCCGACATACTGGCGCGCTGGCTGCTGCAGCCGTTCGAGCTGCCCAACGGCGTCATTCTGGCGCTGATCGGTGCCCCCGTGCTCATCCTGGTGGTGCGCAGCGGCGGCTTCCGCTCCCTGCTGGCCGTCAAATAAGGTGACCTCCCATGAATAACGCCATGAATGACGCCATTACGGGCGCCGCGCCCAAGCCCCCCCTCCCCACCGGCACCCTCTGCCTGCGCCTCGGCCGCCGTACCCTGCTGCTGGAGCGCTGCGCCTGGCTGATCACCCTGGGGCTCATCTTGGCCCTAATCTTGTTGTCCCTGCTGGCACTGACCCTGGGCTCCGGCAAGATCAGCATGATGGGGGTCATCCAGACGCTGCTGGGCGAAGGGAGCCGACTCAGCGAGGTGACTGTGTTCAAGATCCGGCTGCCGCGCATCGTCGCCGTGCTGGTGGCGGGCGCCGCCATGGGCCTCTCCGGCTGCCTGGTGCAGACCCTGATCCGCAACCGCCTCGCCACCCCGGACATGATCGGGGTCAACGAGGGGGCCTCCTTGGCCATCATCATCTTCTCCCTCTACCTCACCCTCGGCAGCTGGCCCTGGTGGGCCGCGCCGCTCGGCGCCCTGTTCGCCGCAGCCGTGCTCTATGCCCTGTGCAACAAGCCGGGGGAGCAGGGCTACCTGTTCGTGGTGATCGGTATCGGCGTCTCCGAGCTGATGAATGCCATCGGCCAGTTCGCCATGTCCACCCAGTCCCTGGTACACCTCAGCAGCCTCTACCTGTGGAACATGGGCAACTTCGTCGGCCAGGGCTATGGCACTGTGGCGCCGGTGGGGATACTGATCCTGCTGATCTGCCCCTGGATCATTTATCTATCCCGCGCCCTCGGCGTGCTGCGCCTCGGCCCCATCACGGCCCAGACGCTGGGTGTAAACGTCAACCGGGTGCAGCTCGGGGTGCTGGCCCAGGCCATCATGGTGGCGGCGCTCGGCACCGCCATCGGCGGCCCCGTGGTGTTCATCGCCATGGCGGCCCCAATCCTCGCCTCCTGGCTGAGTCGGGATCGCATAGTGCCGCTCTGGATAGCGGCCCTGTGCGGCGCCCTGCTGCTGCTGGCGAGCGACACCCTGGTGCGGGTGCTGGCCAGCCCCCACGAGGTCGCCACCGGCATCATGACCCGTATCCTCGGCGGCCTGCTGCTGCTGTTCATCCTGATCAAAGACCGACAGAAGGCCGACTGACGATGAATTCCACCCTCTTCCCAACCCGACCATCTTCATCAGACAAGGGGCCGAACCATGACCCTCAGCGTTAACCGCCTCCATTTCGGCTATCAACAGAAGCGCGTGTTCGACGACATCTCCTTCAGCATCCCCAGCGGCAAGCTGGTGGGCATCGTCGGCCCCAACGGCGGCGGCAAGTCCACCCTGCTCAAGCTGCTGGCGGGCCAGGAGCAGCCCCAGTCCGGGGAGATACTGCTCAAGGGCAAGCCGTTGGCGGGCTATGGCATGAAGGCGCTGGCCCGGGAGCTGGCCTACCTGCCCCAGCGGCCGCTGGTGCCGGCGGGCATCCGGGTCGAGCAGCTGGTGCAATACGGCCGCCACCCCCATCAGGGCTGGTTCAATCAGTGGAGCGAGGAGGATGCGCGCATGGTGCGCTGGGCCCGGGAGCGGATGCAGCTCGATGCCATCTGGCAGCAGAGCGCCAATTCGCTGTCCGGTGGTCAGGCGCAACGGGTCTGGCTCGCCATGGTGCTGGCCCAGGATGCGGACATCATACTGCTGGACGAACCCACCAGCGCGCTGGACATCGGCCACCAGACCGAGGTGATGGAGGCCATCCACCAGATCACCGCCGAGGGCAAGACGGTGCTCATCGTCATCCACGATCTCGCCACCGCCGCCCGTTACTGCGACGAGCTGATCGCCTTGGGGGACGGCGGCGTTCAGGCCATGGGGCCGGCCCGGGAGGTGGTGACCAAGTCCCTGATCGACCGTCTCTACCAGACCGACGTCGACATACTGCACGCCCCCGGCGACGGTGCCCCCGTCATAGTGCCGCGCCGGCGCGGCGATGCCGTGACCAAGCAACAGGCCTGAATAAAAAACCGCCCATCCGGCGGTTTTTTATTGGCTGATGTCCTGGCTGATTCAAAGCGCCAGCAGGGTAAGCAGCCCCCCCGGCAGCCGCTGCCAGCGCAGGGTGCAGTGCCAGCCGGCGGGCAGGTCAGGCGCGAGGGGAGTCTTGAGCACTAGGCTGATGCTCTGCTCCGTCATCCCCAGCCAGCGGGCATCCAGAAAGTCGAAGTAGCGCCCCACCCTGGGATAGAGCGCCTTGAACAGGCTCTCCTTGGCCGAGAACACCAGGGTCAGCCCCTGCGCCCTGTCCAACCCGGCGGTGAGGGCCCCCGCTTCCAACCGCCCCCACTCCTGCTCATCGACGATGCCGGGCCAGAGCGGGTCCGCCTGCTCGCCGTCCAGCCAGGCCTCCAGATCCAGCCCCAGCCCGGCTCGGCCGGGGCGCGCCGCGCACAGCGCCACCCCCTCCCCCAACAGCCGGCTGTGGCTGATGCTGCCCTCCATCCCCGCGGGCCAGCGCGGCTCGCGGGCCGGGCCTATGGCCACCGTCTCGCCGCCCAGGCCATAGGGGCGCAGCGCCTCACGGGCCGCCAGACGACCCGCCAGAAACTCCCCCTGACGCTTGCTCACCGCTCCCTGCAGGGTCACGGGCAGCAGGATGCCGTGCGCCGCGAAGCAGGCCGGGGGGAAGGCCGCGGCATCGAAGCGGATCCGGTGGATGGGCAGTGGCTCCAGCCCCGGCAGTGACAGGGCATCGGTCTGCCGGAGGAAGGGTGCGACCGTGGATGAAGGGGTGACTGTAGATGAAGGGAGCATCGGGGATCCTCACAATGGGGCTCCCATGGTACCAAAGCCGCCCTGGTCTATACACAAATACAAATGACAACCTTTCTCAATTGATCTTGTGGTAGCATATTCCCGCCCATTTGGGGCCCAGGTTCTGCCTGCCGGCGGCAGGCAACAGGACAGCGCATAGGGGCAGGCCATACGAACAGGTCATACGAACAGGTCATACGAACAGGTCATACGAACAGGTCATACGAACAAAGAGTGCCGCCGATTTCACCCATAAGGATGTAACCATGAAGATCTTCTCCCCCCTGGCAGCCGTGCTGATGCTGGCCAGCCTGGTCGGCGTTCAGGCCCAGGCTGACAGCCGCCAGGTGATCGATGCCAACGGCAAGACCCAGACAGTGCCCGCCCAGCCCAAGCGCATAGTGGTGCTGAGCGAGCTCGATCTGGACACGGCCCTGACCCTGGGCGTGCAACCGGTCGGCACCGTCAACGGCCGCGGCCAGGCCACCCTGCCGCGCTACCTGCTGGACAAGGCGGGCCCGGATATCGCCGTGGTCGGCGATCTGGACAACCCCAACCTGGAGCGGCTGATAGACCTCGAGCCGGATCTCATCCTGACCAACCAGACCAAGCCCGAGCTGCTGAGCCTGCTGCAGGAGATAGCCCCCACCGTGGTCACCGGCAACTGGGGTCAGCCCTGGAAAGAGGTGTTCAGCCGCAGCGCCCAGGTGATGAACAAGGAGGCCGAGGGCAAGGCCTTCCTCGCCCTGTACGATGCCCGCCTGCAGCAGGCCCGCACCCAGCTGGCCGCCCATCAGGGCGAGCGCCTCAGCATAGTGCGCTGGAACCCGAAGGGACCGAGCTACATGCACGGCGGCACCTTCGCCAGCAGCGTGGTGATGGAGATGGGGCTGGCCCGACCGCCCCACCAGATGGGTGACAAGAGCCCCCACTCCCCGGCCCTGAGCCTGGAGTCCCTCAACCTGCTGGACGCGGACTGGCTGGTGATCGGTACCCTGAGCGCCAGCGGCGATGCGGTGGATGCCATGCAGCAGGCCGAGCAGACCCCGGCCTTCCAGCAGCTCGGTGCCATCAAGGCCAGGCGCTTCGGCGCCGTGGACGGGTCGCTCTGGACCTCCACCGGCGGCCCCCAGGCGGCCTTGCGGGTGATCGAGGACGTCGAGCAGCTGATGAGCAAGCCGGATGCGGCCCCCGTCACCCGTTAGAGGCGCTCGCCCCGCCGGCGTCTCTATGCCGGAGACAAAGAAGCCCGCATCGCTGCGGGCTTCTTGTTTATCGGCTTCTTGAGTTTTCCCCGTCGCCTCACTCCGGCAAGGGTAGCGCCTTTCTGTCCAGCTTGCCGCTGCCGGTCTTGGGCAGGGCATCCAGCAGCAGGATCCGCGCCGGCACCATGTTGTTGGAGCAGACTGGCCTGCATCCCCTTTCACTCAGGCAAGGGCAACGCCTTTCGGTCCAGCTTGCCGCTGCCGGTCTTGGGCAGGGCATCCAGCAGCAGGATCCGCGCCGGCACCATGTAGTGGGGCAGACTGGCCTGCAGCCCCTTGCGCAGGGCCAGTCGATTGAGCGTCACCTCGGCTTTGGCCTCCACATAGCCCACCAGCATGGCCTCGTCCCCCTCACCGATGAGCCGCACCGCCGCTTCCTGCACCCCGGGCTGGCGCCGCAGCGCCGTCTCGACCTCCCCCAGCTCGATGCGAAACCCGCGCAGCTTGACTTGATCGTCACGCCGCCCGAGATAGAGGAAACGGTCCACCCCCAGCCGGCGCACTCGATCCCCGCTGCGGTAGAGGCGGTGGTTATCCAGCCGCAGGAAGGCCGCCGCGGTGAGGGCGGGCTTGCGCCAGTAGCCCTCGCACAGGGCCGGACTCTCGATGCAGAGCTCCCCGGCTTCCCCGTCGGCCACCGGCCGCCCTGTCTCGTCCAGCACCCAGTGCCGGTAGCCGGGCAAGCTGTGGCCTATGGTGATCTGCCCATCGGCCGGGGGCCAGCGCACCTCGCTCACCAGGGACCAGACGGTGGCCTCGGTCGGGCCGTAACAGTTCCACAGCCGCCGGGTGCGGGCACAGAGCTGCTCGGCCAGGCCCGGATCCAGCGCCTCGCCACCGCACAGGGCGGTGAGGCCGTCATGGCCCTGCCAGCCCGCCTTGAGCAGCATGCGCCAGCAGGCCGGGGTCGCCTGCATCCAGTCGATGGAGGCGTCCGCCGCCAGCAGCGCCAGCATCCCCAGCGGATCCTTGTTGTGCTGGCTGTCCGCCACCGTCAGCCGGCCCCCGCTCCAGAGCGGCCCCAGCATCTCCAGCAGGGAGATGTCGAAGGCCGGGGTGGTGATGAAGAGCCAGTGGCAGCTGGGCGTCAATCCGAGCCGCTCGCGGATCCCGTCGAGGAAGCAGAGCAGGGCCCGCCGGCTGATGACCACCCCCTTGGGCTCACCGGTGGAGCCCGAGGTGAACATCATGTAGGCCGCCAGGGCATCGTCCACCTGGGGGTAGGTGGGCCGCGGGCGACGCTCGCCCTGCCCCGGGGCAGGCAGGGTTCGCAGCGGACAGCCAAACGCGGGCATCCCCAGCACGACGTCGCAGATCACCGCCGAGAGCCTCGCCTGACGGGCGATGCCCTGCAGCCGCTCCACCGGGAAGTCCGGCTCGAGCGGCACGAAGCAGAGGCCGAGCCGCAGACAGGCGAGCAGGCTGGCCACCAGATCCGGGCTGCGCGTCAGGTAGAGGCCAACCCGCTCCCCCACCGCCAGTCCCTGCAGGCTGGCGGCTATCTGATCGACCCTCAGGTTCAGCCCGGCGTAGGTCAGCCAGTGGCCGTCCATGCCGATGGCGGGCGCCAGCGGCGTGGCGCCCAGCAGGTCGGTCAGGCGGGCGCCCAGCCCCCTAGACTCCCCGGCATTGGGCGGGCTGCCCCCCGCCGCCTTTAATGCGACCTGTGTAGCGACAGGGGTTGAAGCCGTCATGACACCTCCTCGGGCAGGCGCGCCAGCCAGTGGTTGAACAGGGTGCAAGGCGCCCCCTGCGCCTTGAGCTCCCGCAGCGTCAGCGGGACATGTTCCCCGGCGAACGCCTGATTCAGGGCCGCCAGCAGGGCGAGCTGCTGCACCGAGTCCACCCCGAGCTCAAGCAGACTCTGCTGCCAGGACGCCGCCTCGCCGCAGTGCTGCCGCCACAGGGCCAGCAACTGGTTCGCCTGAGGGCTCATCGCCTGCGCTGGTTCATCTTCCTTTGCCAGGGGCAACGGTTCGCCCGGACGAGGGACGCAGCCGGCAGCCAGACGGGCGGGTTGGGCCAGATCAGCCTGCGCCAGCCAGCCGAGCTCGGCGAGCCACTGGGCCAGCACCGCCTCGGCGCTGGCGGGTGCGATCAACTCGCCATCGTATTCGAGGCGCAGGTTGAGCAGACCGCCGCGGGCGTTCACCACCAGCGAGAGCGGCAGCTCCACCTTCTCCACCACGCTACCAAAGTGCGGCACCAGCTGATGGGGCTCAGGCGTCTGGGGCTGCGCCGGCATGGGGTAGTTCTCGAACACGAACAGGCTCTGGAACAGCCGGCCCCGGCCCTTGGTCAGGGCGACGAGGGACTGGGTGCCGTATTGGTTCAGGGCCAGCGAGTCCGACTGCAGCTGCGCTATGTGCTGCTCGAGCGTCCCCTCGGTGCGCCAGTCCAGGGCCAGCGGCAGGCTGTTGATATAGAGCCCCACGCTCTGGGTGATCCCCTCGATGGGGAAGTCCCGGCCCGGGGTCACGTTGCCCACCAGGGTTACGGCGTCGCCGCAGCGGCGGGCGAGCAGCCGATGCCAGGCGTATTGTGCCAAGAGGCCCGTGGTCACGCCGAGCTCGCGGGCACGGGCCTCCAGTCGGGCCGAGATCTCCGGCGCCAGGGTCTGGCCGCAGACCGCCGGCCTGTGTTGGGTGAGGTGCGGCTCCAGCGCCACCCCGAACAGGGCGGCCAGATCGTTGGGCCGAGCCAGCAAGTCGCTGCGCCCCTGCCAGTAAGCCTGGTTGGCGGCGGTTTGGCTCGCGATATGGCGACCAAATTCGAGCCAGGCCTGATCCGGGCTGGTCTGCGGCGACAGGCCGTTCATCAGGGGTTGCGTCATTAACTGCTGATAGCAGCGATGCAGGCTGCCCAGCAGCACGGGGCCGCTCCAGCCGTCCAGCACGGCGTGGTGGGCGCTCAGGATCACCCTGTGGTGATCCTGTGCCAGCGTGAAGCAGGCGATGCGCAGCAGCGGGGCCGCATCCAGCGGGATGGGATGAGCCAGATCCCGCTGGCGATAGGCCGCGATGTGCGCCTCGGCCCCCGCCATGCCGGACAAGTCCTCGTGGTGGAACGGCAGCTCGGCGTGGCGCAGGATCCGCTGCAGGGCAACTCCCTCCTCCACCAGCAAGGCGGCGCGCAGCACGGGCCAGCGGGCGAGCTGCGCCTGCCAGGCGGCCTGGTAGACAGCCACATCCAGCCCCTGGCGGTAGTCGATCTCGGTCTGCAGGTGGTAAGCCGTGTCACGGGGCGCCAGCGCCCTGTGGTAGAGCATGCTCTGCTGCAGGGAGCTCATGGGCAGCAGTGTCTCCACCTCACCCCCCGCCGGATCCAGCACGAGATCCAACGCTTGCTGGGAGAGCGGCAGGCCCGGGAAGTCGCTCGGGGTGTGGCGCGGCCGCTCGACTGCGCAACAGGCCGCCACCAGCGCCTCTATATTGGCCCCCAGGGACGCCATCAGGGCATCGCTGGCCTGCTGATTCAGGGCGCCGACCTGGCGCAGGGTGAGGCAACCATCATAGACGCCGCCATGCAGGCTGATGAGTTCGCGCGGCAGGTTGTCCGGTGCCGAGGGCTGGCCAGGTGCCACCGGCAGCGGCTGCCAGGACGCGGCGGCCGTCCCCCGATGGGAGACCCCCAGGTAGTTGAAGACGATGGCCGACTGTGGCAACTCACGCCCGCGGGGATGGTGCATGCGCAGGGCGTTGAAGCCGACCCCCTTGTCCGGCACCGCACGCAGCCGCTCCTTGGTATCGCACACCAGACCCCCCCAATCGCCCCTGTTGGCCAGGGCCAGGGGATAGGTGCTGGTGAACCAGCCCAGGGTGCGGCTCACATCGAGTTGGGGGGCTCTGGCTTCAGAGTCAATGGCCTCAGCGTCAATGGCCTCACGGCCGTGCCCTTCCAGCATCAGGCAGTGGTTTTCCCCGTAACCGAGATCGCTCAGGGTGCGGGTCAGGGCCGCCAGCAGCAGATCCGGCACCCGGGTAAAATGGGCCTGGTTCGCCTCATTGATGAGGCGAGCCGTGGTGTCGGCATCCAGCCGCAGCAGGCTGGCGGCGGCGCGGCCATCCGGGGCGCGCTGCGCCTTCAGCAAGCCTTGCTGGCTGCCCTCCCCCTGAGCCTGCCAGAAGGAAAGCTGTGCGGCTTCGCGGCCGGCATAGGCCTCGAGCCCCTCCCCCCACTGGCGGTAGCTGCTGCCCTTGGCGGGCAGGGGCTCGCCGCGGGCCAGCCGGGCGAGATCCTCGGCCAGGATGCGCCAGGAGACGGCATCGATGACCAGATGATGGAACGCCAGGAAGAGCCCCTCCACGGGCTCCGCCTCCCCCTCGATGGGCAGGTTGTGGAGCCGGGCCCAGGCCAGGGTGTGGCCGCTGGCGGGATCGAGATCCCCCTGCAGCTCGGTCAGGCGGGCCTGCAGTTCCGCCCCGCCGAGTGTTCCTGCATCCAGGGTCGGCAAGGGCGGCAGCGCCAGCTCGGCCAGATAGCGCTGGCCGGCCGGGGTCACCGCGAGGCGCAGGGCGTCATGATGCTGGCGCAAGGTGGTCAGCCAGCCGGCCAGGGTGTCATCATCGATCCCGGCGGGCAGACGCAATATCACCCCCTGATTCCAGTGGCCGGGCTTGGCGAAGCCCTGCTCGAAGAACCAGTGCTGGATGGGGTGCAGCGGGAATTCCCCTTCCAGGATCCCCTGCTCAGTCTGGTGGCTTGTGGCCTGTTGCTGGTCAAGCTGGCGGCAGAGGCGGCGCACCGTCTTGGCCTCGAACACGTCCTTGACGCTGCAGTGCAGCCCCGCATCCCGCAGCCGGGTGCAGAGCTGGATGCTGAGGATGGAATCCCCCCCGAGGCGGAAGAAGTCATCCTCCACCCCGAGCGGCTGCTTGAGCACCCCCTGCCAGATGGCGAGCACCGTTTGCTCCAGCTCGCCCTGTGGCTCGCCCTTGCTCTCCTGCCATTGGAGGGCGGGCAGGCGGCGCAGATCCAGCTTGCCGTTGGGGGTGAGCGGCATCTCGGCCAGCCAGCAGAGCCTCACCGGCACCATGTATTCCGGCAACAATTCACCGGCCCGTTGCAGCAGCGCCTCACCATCGGGCTCGCTCGCACCAGCTTGCAGGCTGGCCTTGTCTAAACAGGCATAGGCGAGCAGGCGGCCCTCTTGCACCACCACCTTGATCTGGCGGATGGCCGGCTCGATCGCCGCGAGCTGGGTCTCTATCTCGCCGGGCTCGATGCGATAGCCCCGCAGCTTGATCTGCTCATCCAGCCGACCCAGGTAGTTGAGGTTGCCATCACGGCGCTTGAGCGCCCGATCCCCGGTGCGATAGAGACGATGTGTACGACCGGCGTGAGTCAGCTCGACGAAGGCCTCGGCGGTACGCTCCGGCAGGTTGAGGTAGCCGCGGGCCAGCCCGAGGCCGGCCAGACAAAGCTCGCCGGGCACCCCGACCGGGCAGGGGTTGCCCCCCTCGTCCAGGATCAGCGCCTTCAGGTTGTTGATAGGCCGGCCTATGGTGATGGGCTGGCCTGGGCTGAGCCGCGCGCAGAGCGCCGTCACCGTGCACTCGGTCGGGCCGTACATGTTGTAAAGGGCCACCCGCGCGCCCCAGCGATCGACCAAGGTGCTCGGGCAGGCTTCGCCGCCAAAACCGATGGCGCGCAGGGAGCCGAGATCCAAAGGTGGCAGCAGGTTCGCCAGCAGGGCGGTGGGCAGGATCATGTGGCTGGCGCCGCACGCCATGGCGGCGGCGATCACCCCCTCCCCCGGTTCACCGAAGTGCAGGGCCGCGCCGCAAGAGAGCGGCAGCAGGGTTGTCATGTTGCCTGCATCGAACGACAGGGACATGCAGTTGAACATGGCCCCACTCCGATCGAGCTCGATACGCTCCGCATGATCGGCCATCAGGTTGACCAGGCTGCCCTGCTCCACCATGACCCCCTTGGGCAGGCCGGTACTGCCCGAGGTGTAGATGATCTGGGCCAGCATGGCCGCATCCCGCGAGACGGCGGGGACGCTGCATGGCAGCGACTCCAGCACCAGCCGATGCAGATTGTGGTAGCCGGCATCGGCGCCGGTCAGCGCCTCGGCGAGCCTGGCATCCTGCCCCCCCCCCAGCACCAGCTTGATACCGGCGTCACTCAGGATGTGAGCCAGTCGCTCGGCGGGATAGGCAGGATCGAGCGGCACATAGGCCGCCCCCGCCTTCCAGCTGGCGAGCAGCGCGATGACGAAGGCGAGGTCCCGCTTGGCCTGAATGCCGATGGCGGCGCCCGGGGTCACCCCTTGTGCCAGCAACCAGTGGGCCAGTTGGTTGGCCCTGGTCTCCAGCTCGCCATAACTCAGGGTACCCTCGCCGTCGCTCACCGCCGGGGCAGCGGGGTGAGCCGCCGCCTGGCGCTCAAACTGGCAGAGCAGGGTGTCGCGGCGTTGGTAGTCCGTCGGCAGGCTGGCCAGCTCGGCGGCGAGGGCCGCCCTGTCCATCCCCGCCTCCAGCGGCAGTTGCCAGATGTCGGTGTCGGGGGCCGCCACCACGGCGCGCATCAGGTGCAGCAGCCTGTCTGCATAGCCTTCGATGGTGGCACGCTCGAACAGGGCGGTGGCGAACAGCCAGTCCACCCGCACCGAGTCCATCAGCTCGGTCACCTTGACCGAGATGTCGGTCTTGGCGGGCAGCACGGGGGAGGTCTCCTCCACCAGCTGGCAGCCGGGGATGAGATCGTTGAAATCCACCTTGGCCTGATAGACCAGCATGATCTGGAAGATGGGGTTGATGGCGGTGGTGCGATCCGCCCCTATGGCCTCGGCCAGCGCCTCGAAGCGGTAGAGCTGGTGATCGAAGGCCGCGAGATCATCGATCCGGCACTGCTGCAAATAGTCGACGAAGCTGGGGTTGCCTTCGAGCCGGGTGCGCAGCACCAGGGTGTTGACGAAGAAACCCACCAGGGACTCAATCTCGTGGCGCTCGCGATAGGCGAGCGGCGTGCCGATGACCACCTCCTTCTCCCCGCTCTGGCGCACCATCAGCAGGGCAAACAGGGCGTGCAGACCGATAAAGTTGGAGGTGTTGTGGCGCTGGCACAGCCGCTTGAAGCTGTCCCACAGCGCGTTGTCTATGGTGGAGAACACCAGCTCGCCGCCGCTGGCCTGATGAGCCGGGCGGGGTTTATCCAGCGGCAGGCCGTGCACCTCGGGGCTGCCACCGAGGCGGTCCACCCAGAACGGCTTGAACTCGGCGTGGTAATCCAGAAAGCGCGGCGAGTTGAACCAGCGGGCATAGTCGATATAGGTGAGCGGCAGCTCGGCCAGATCCAGCGACTCGCGGTTCTGATGGGCGAGGAAGGCGCGTTTCAGATCGGCGAACATGTTTTTGACCGACCAGCCGTCGGAGATGATGTGGTGCTGGGTGATCAGCAGCACATGCTCCCGAGCCCCCAGCCGGATGAGGTGCACCCGGCTTAGATCCCCCTGCACCAGGGAGAAGGGGCGCCCTATCTCCTCGCGCACCCGTCTGGCCACATAGGCCTCGCGCTCGGCTTGCGGCTGCTGGCTGACATCTTCAATGGTCAACTTGAACGGAGTGTGGGGCAGTATCTCCTGGGCCCCCCTGCCCGCCTCATCCTTGACGAAGCGGGTGCGCATGCTGGGGTGGCGGGCGAACAGCCGATCGAAGGCAAATTCCAGCGCGGCCGTGTCCAGCTCACCGCTGACCCGAAAATAGACCGGCATGTTGTAGAGGTGGGAGGCCTCCTCATACTGCTCGATAAACCAGAGCCCGCTCTGGGAGGAGGAGAGCGGCCCCTGCAGGGCGCCCAGCCCCTCTATCGGCGCCTCGAAGGCGGCGCGGGCGGCCAGGCAGCGCACCAGCGCCTCCTTGTGCTGCTTGATGAGGGCGCCGATGGCGGGGGTCACCGCCTCCTTGCTCGATTGGGAGACCAGCTGCCCCTTGTCGTTCAGCGCCAGCTTGACGCCCTGGCGCTCCAGCTGCCGAAGCAGCGCAATCATATTGTTCATAAATTACCTCTGGCTCTTCTAGGCGGTGTGCAATCAGGCACTTAGTGTGGCGCCGCCGTCGACGACCAGATCCTGCAGCGTGATGTGACTGGCCAGATCCGAGGCCAGGAAGAGGACTGTGTGGGCTATCTCGCTCGGGGTAGCGATCTTGCTGAGCGGAATGCCGAGCTTGAACTGGGCCGGCAGTCCGGTAATGGTGCGGGCCAGCGCGGCCTCATCCGGCAGCATGCCGCGCAGCATTTCGGTATCGGTCGAGCCCGGCGACACCAGGTTGGCCCGCACGCCGAAGGGCGCCAGCTCCAGCCCGACCGTCTGGGTCAGGCTGGTCACCGCCGCCTTGGAGGCGCAGTAGGCCGCCATCTGCATCCGTGGCACATGGGCCGCGTTGGAGCCTATGGTGACGATGGCGCCACGCCGCTGCGCCTTGAAGTGGGGCACCAGGGCCCGCAGCAGGTAGAAGACGCCGCTGGCGTTGACCGCCATGCAGTCATCCCAGTCCGCGTCGCTCAGGGTTTCGGTGGGGCCGAGGCGCAACACCCCTGCCCCGTTGACCAGCACATCCAGCCCGCCATCGGCCAGCAGGGCGGCGCAGCAGGCGTTGACCGCCTGTGGGTCGCGGATGTCGAGCGCGCGGATGGTGTAGGGATAAGCGGCATGGGGAAAATCGCGATCCAGCCCCACCACAGAGGCGCCGGCGGCGACGAACTGCTCCGCCACCTCGCGCCCTATGCCACGGCCGGCGCCGGTCACCCAGACCCGCTTGCCACTGAAGTCAAAGGCCACTTTGGGCTGCTCCTGTTTCATCTTTGTCTCCATCACCACACCATCTCCACGCTCTCTTCGTCTTCGGTCAGCTTGCCGTCGAGGAAGCGGCAGAAGTCGTCGAGGCGCGGGTGATCGAACACATCGGAGACCTTGACCTGCACCCCGAACTCGGCGCCGAGCCGGTTCACTATCTGTATGGTCTGCAGGGACTGGCCCCCCAGCTCGAAGAAGTTGTCCGCTGGCGCCATGGTGGCGAGCCCCAGGATCTGCTGCCAGATGGCGCCGACCCTGTTCTCGGTCTCGCTGCCAAGCACCAGCGCCTCGTCGGTGGCCTGGTACTGGGCCAGCAGCGCCTTGCGATCCAGCTTGTTGGAGCCGGTGCGGGGCAACTGATCGTAGTGGCGATAGTCGGTGGGGATCATGGCGGCGGGCAGCACTTTGGCGAGCTGCCCCTTGATGATCCTGCTGTCGCGCTCGGCCCCGGCCACGAAGGCCACCAGCCGGCGCACGCTGCCGATGCTCACCCCCTGCACGCAGGCCTCATCCACCCCCGGCAGGGCCAGCAACTGGGCCTCCACCTCGCCGGGCTGGATACGATAGCCGCTGATCTTGAACTCGTTGTCGCGCCGACCCAGGTAGACCAGACGGCCGGCCACCCAGCGCACCCTGTCGCCTGTGCGATAGACGGGCCTCTCCTGCGCGCCGACCCGCAGGGTGCCAAAACTGCTCTGCGCACTCCCCACATTCGCGCTCTGCGCGCTGCCGACATAGCCGTTGGCGAGCTGGGGGCCGAGCAGCACCAGCTCCCCTTCCTCGGCGGGTTGCTCCCCCGCCCCCAGGATCAGCGCCTGCATGCCGGGCAGCGGCAGGCCTATGGGCAGCTGGGCCTGGGTCGGGTCTTCCCCCTGCAGCTCATGAGTAGTGACCACGACCGTGGTCTCGGTGGGACCATAGGTGTTGAACAGGCGCACATCAGTGCGGCCCTGGCGCTGCCACTGGGCGAGCTGCTCCGGATAAACCGCCTCACCGCCGATGATGACGGTGGCGAGCCGGGCCGGGATCTGGGCCTGGCCCGATCCCAGCGACACCACCCACTCGTTCCAGAAGGCGGTAGGCAGGTCGAGGTGGGTGATCCCCAGCTCCTCCACCCCGGCCACGAAGGCGGGGATGGATTCGAGCAGGGCGTCGGTGCGCAGCACCAGAGTCGCGCCGGCGCTCAGGGTGGCGAACACCTCCTCGATGCTGGCGTCGAAGTTGAAGGGGGCGAATTGCAGCATCCGCGCCCCCGCATCCAGGTGATAGCGGCAGCGGGCGGCGGCGGCGAAGTGATCCAGGGCGCCGTGACTGACCGCCACCCCCTTGGGCAGACCCGTGCTGCCCGAGGTGAACATCAGGTAGGCGACGGCGCCGCCGGCGGCCGGCTGGCAGAGGCGGTTTTCGCTCACCAGATCCCCCACCAGCAGGGTGCGGCCCTCGAACAGGCTGGCCAGCTTGTGGCGATACTCCGCCTGGGTGATCAGGCTCTTCACCTCCCCCAGCCGCAATATGTGGCCCTGACGCTCCAGGGGCTGCTCGGGGTCGAGCGGCACATAGACGGCGCCGGCCAGCAGCACCGCCAGCTGGGCGAAGATGGCCTGGGGGCTGCGCGCGAGCATGACGCCGACACGCTCGCCTGGCTGCACGCCTGCGGCCTGCAGGGCCGAGGCCATCTGCTCGCTGCGTGCCAGCAGCACCTCGTAGCTGAAGCTGGCTTCCCCTTGCTCCAGGGCAATCTTGTGGGGGGTCTGGGCGGCGAAGTGGCAGAGCGCGTCCAGCACCGGACGCACGCTGATCACCTCATGGTCCGGGCCCGTGATCAGCGCATCCAGCCGCTGCTCCGCCAGCCAGTCGGCCTTGAGGGTCCCCAGGGTCAGGGAAGGCTGCGCCAGCCAGCGGCCCAGCAGGGCGAACAGGGTATCGGCGATCTGCGCCAGCTCGGCCTGCCGGTAGCAGCCGGGGTTGGCATCCAGATCCAGCCTGGGCTGACCGTCGGCCCCGACCTGGATCTCGATGGTGAGATCCTCCACCGGCCCGGCGCTGATGTTGAGGATGTGGGCACTGAGCGGCCCGAAGCGGCGGGCGTGGTCGAACGGCATTATGTTGACCAGGGGGCCAAACAACCGCTTGTCACCGCCCACCAGGCCAAGGTCGCGGCGCAGCAGCTCGTAGCGATAGTGCTGATGCTTGCGCACCCCGCGCTTGGCCTTGGCCACGGCGCCGGCGGCCCCCGCCAGATCCAGCTCCTCATCGAGTGCCAGCGCCAGCGGGGTGATGTTCATCTGCATGCAGGGCACGGTGAGGGAAGCCGAGCCGATGCGGTTCATCATCATCAGGCCCAGCAGTGTCTGGCTCTGACCACTCGCAAGCGACAGCTGGGCCGAGAGCCCGGCCAGCAGCAGATCGGGCCAGCCCAGCTTGTTGTCATCGGCGAAGCGCACCAGGGTCTGCCACAACGCCGCCGGCAGGGGGCGGCTCTCGCGGATAAACTCGGCGGCGATGGGGGCGCGGGACTCGCTGAAGGAGCGTACCTCGGGCCAGTCTTGCAACTGCTCCTGCCAGAAGGCGCGGGCGGCGGCATTCTTGCCGCTCGAATCCCGGATCAGCTCCTCGGCCAGCACCTCATCGAGCAGGCCGAACGGGGACGGTGAATTCACCACCCCGGCCAGCCCTTCGCCATAGAGCTCGGCGATGCGCTGGAACAGCAAGGTGGTGCCGAAGCCGTCCAGGGCGATGTGGTGCACGCAGCTGTAGAGGTAATCCCGCGCCACGCCGCGCAGCAGGGCGAAGCGGCAGGGGGACTCTCTGGTCAGCTCGAACGGGCGGCGCAGATCGGCCCAGGCCCAGGCGCGGGCGGCGGCCTCGTCGCCCCCCTCCAGCACCAGCTCGCGATAGGCAAGGGGCACCGGCTGGGAGACGAAACAGACCGGCTCGCTGGCCGCGTCGAAGTGGCCCTGCAGCGCCTCGCACTCGCTCACCGCCTGAGTGAGCGCGGCCACCAGCACGGCGCCGTCCACCTTGCCATCGAAGGCGATGCACTCGGCGGTGTTGAACATCGCCTTGTCATCGTTGAGCAGATGGCCAGACCAGAGCCCCTGCTGGGGGATGGTGAGGGGGAAGCGACTCATGGGGTCACCTCCCGGGTCTTCTGCTCGGCCAGCTTGGCTTCGATCAGTCGCCACCAGCCGTTGAGGCTCGGCGTCTTGGCCAGGTCCACGAAGCCGAGCTCCACCCCGGCGGCGCGCCATTCGGTGAGCAGGGACATGATGCGCACCGAGTCGAGGCCATAGTCGATGAGGTTCTCGTCCGGGTCGAACTCGGCCTCGTCCTCGTCGATATGGCTCAGCAGCCGGGCCTTGAGCCCGTCGTAGGTCAACAGCGGGTTCTGCTGTTCAGGCTTGGGCGCTGCCGCGATGGCCAGCACCTCGGCACAGGGGATCACCTTGCCGCAGCGGGTCGCCACGTAGTCCAGCGCCATCTGGTGATCGGCCAGGGAAAAGTCCGCCACCCCGTCCGCCAGGAAGAAGGGCTGGATGTCGCGCATGAAGGCGTCGCAGGCGGTCATCATGCAACCGATGTGACCATAGATGCCGCCGATGATGAGCTGATCCCGGCCCTGGGCTTGCAGCATCTGCTCGAGCTCGGAGCGCTGAAAGGCGCTGTAGCGCCACTTGACCAGCACCACATCGTCCCGCTCGGGACGCAGGGGGGCCACCACCTGCTGCAGCTCCGGGCGCTTGTTCAGACC
Organism: Aeromonas sp. sif2416; assembly: GCF_019218665.1. NCBI lineage: Bacteria > Pseudomonadati > Pseudomonadota > Gammaproteobacteria > Aeromonadales > Aeromonadaceae > Aeromonas > Aeromonas sp. sif2416. Next base: position 64,298 of record NZ_JAHUXC010000011.1, on the reverse strand, counting down.
CGGGCCCCACATGTCGTTGAGCAGGGCGCGATCCTCTGGCGCCTGATCCTTGGGCTGGGCCGTGTAGTAGACCGGGATGCCGAGGGCCTTGCAGTGCCGGCGCACCGCGGCCAGACGCTCGGTCAGAGCGGTGATCAGGGGACTGTGCTCGCCATAGAAGGCGGTGAAGTACTCCTGCATGTCGTGGATCAGCAGGGCGGCGCGGCGCGGCTCCAGGGTCCAGCTGACCTTGTTGGCCTTCCATTGGCTGGGCATGGCGTAGGCGCTGAGGGTTGGGATAGCCATAACGGTATGATTCCTTTTTAGTTTTAAGCGGTAGTAGCCTGAGCTGTCAGTCTGTTGTCGCGAGCGACCGGGCAATCCGCGCCCGCAGTCCCTGCTTGTCAATCTTGCCCACCGCCGTCATGGGCAGGGCGGTGAGGATTTCGAATCTGTCCGGCAACTTGAATTCGGCGACGCCGCGCCCGCGCAGGAACTTGCGCAGGGCCAGCGCCTTGAGGCCGGGCTCGGTGGTGACGATGAAGGCACAGCTCTTCTCCCCCATGGCGCTGTCCGGCATGGAGACCAGGGCGGCCTGGGTGATGGCCGGGTGGTGCAGCAGCTGGTTCTCCACTTCCTCGGCCGCGATCTTCTCGCCGCCTCTGTTGATCTGATCCTTCTGCCGCCCCACCACGGTGAGGTAACCATCCTGGTCTTGCACCACCAGATCGCCGGAGCAGTAGAAGCCCTCGGCATCGAACACCCGGGCGTTGTGGGCCGGGCTTTGGTAGTAGCCGCGGAAGGTATAGGGGCCGCGGGTGTGCAGGGCGCCGGGCTGCCCGGGGGCGACCGGGTTGCCCTCCTCGTCCAGGATGCGCACCTCGTCATCCGGGCACATGGGGCGGCCCTGGCTGTGGATGATCTTGTCGTCCGGGTCATCCAGCCGGGTGTAGTTGACCAGCCCCTCCGCCATGCCAAACACCTGTTGCAGCTGGCAACCGAGCAGCGGGGTGATCCGGCTCGCCACCGCCTCCGCCAGCTTGGCGCCGCCCACCTGCAGCAGCGCCAGGCTGCCCAGCTGGGCGCGCACCGAGGCATCGGCCTCCACCGCCTGCAACCAGAGGGAGACCGCCGGCGGCACCAGGGAGCAGAGGTTGACCCCGTGGCGCGCTATCAGCGGGAAGCAGCTCATGGGACCGGGATCCGGCGCCAGCACCACGGCGCCGCCGGCGTCGAACACGCCGAGGGCGCCGGGGGAGCTCAGGGGGAAGTTGTGGGGGGCCGGCAGGGCGCAGAGGTAACGGGTATGGGGCCCCAGCCCGCAGATCTCGTTGCTGCGGCGCACGCTGTAGTAGTAGTCGTCATGGGTGCGGGGAATGAGCTTGGGGGTGCCTGTGCTGCCGCCGGAGAGCTGGAAGAAGGCCACCTCGTCCGCCGGGCTCGGGCCATAGGCCGAGTCGGGAGCCTCTGCGGGCCCCAGCTCTTGCGGGCCTAGCCAGTGGGATAGGCCATGGTCCCCTTCATCACCATCCAGCAGCACCAGCTCGGCCCCCATGCTGTGCAGAACCTCACTGTCGCGGCCTGAACTTGCAAACAGCGGATGGGTGACTGAACCGATAAAGAGCCTGGGGCTGATCTGTTCGGCATAGGCGGCAAGCTCCAGCCGGTTGTGGCTGAACAGCGCATTGACCGGCGCCATCCCGACCTTGAGCAGGGCGAAGAACACCAGATAGAACTCGGCCACGTTGGGCAGCTGCACCAGGGCGGTGTCGCCGACCCTGAAGCCATGATGGGCGAGTCTGGCGGCCAGCCGGGTCGAGCCCGCATCGAGCGCGCGGTAGCTGAGGCGGCGCTCGCCGCAGAGAATGGCCGGGGCATCCGGCGCCGACCCGCACTGGCGGGCCAGCATGGCGGTCAGGGGCTCGCCGCGCCAGTAACCCTTGGCGCGATACTGCTGGGCCAGATCCTGGGGCCAGCGGCTGTAAGGGAGGAAGGTATCGGGCTGGGTCATAGCGCCACCTCCGGCTCTAAGCCGAGCGCCTTGGGATTGGGCTGCCAGCTCGGCAAACCTAGGCGGTAGTGCTGTTTCATAGCGCCACCTCAGTTCCTAGGCCGAGCGCCTTGAGCATGGTGCCCAGCTTGGTGCCGGTCTCGGCCCACTCCATGGCAGGATCCGATCCCGCGACTATACCGGCGCCGGCGAACAGCTCCACATGGTGGCCATCGAGCACGCCGCAGCGGATCACCACGGCCCACTCGCCGTTGCCCTGGCTGTCACACCAGCCGACGATGCCGCTGAACAGGGCGCGCTGAAACGGCTCCTGCTCGCGGATGAACTGGCGCGCCAGCTCGGTGGGATAGCCGCACAGGGCCGGGGTGGGGTGCAGCTGGCAGGCCAGGGAGAGCACCGAGGCCTGCCCCGCATGCAACTGACCGGCGATGGGGGTGCCCAGATGCCAGAGGGTGTCCGTGCTCATCAGGGAGGGCTCGGCCGGAATGGCCAGCTCGCGGCAATGGGGTGCCAACACCCGGCGGATCTCGTCGATCACCAGGCGATGTTCATGCCGATCCTTGCTGGACGCCAGCAGCTTGCGCGCCACCGCCTCATCCTGCTTCGGCTCGCCGCCACGCTTGGCCGAGCCGGCCAGCGGATGGGTGAAGACGGCGCCCCCGCTGACCCGCAGCAGCAGTTCGGGGCTGGCACCGAGCAGGCGACGCCCCTGCCCCAGCGGCAGCGAGAAGTGGAAGGCGTTGGGGTTCTGGGTCATCAAGCGCGCCAGCACCTGCTCGGGATCGGCGGCCTGGCTCAGCTGCAGCTTGAGCTTGCGCGACAGCACCACCTTGGCGAGCGTCCCCTGGGCGAAGGCATCCAGCGCGGCGCTGACCGAGGACTTGAACTCGGCGGCGGCCGGCGTGCTGTTGGCCGAGATCACCTGGTTGGCCATGGCGGGCATCGCCTCGGGCGCGCTGCGCTCCCCTCGCTCATAGCGGCCGGGAACATAGAGGCAGGAGGCTTCGGCAGGATCGAAGGCGAAGGCGCCGATCAGCAGCGGGTTGGCCTGGCCTGCGTCCTCTGCGACTGCCAGGGCCTGGACTATCTGCCGCTCGAGCAGAGACCATTCACAGGCGGGGGTGCTGATGGGCTGACCCAGGTCATAGGCGCGAAGGGAGCCCTGACCCGAGGTAAACAAGAAATCGGGCGGCGATCCCGTCTGGACGGGCGCGGCATTGGTCATCACAAGAGTATTCACTTTACACCCTCAAAAAAGATTCAAAATGATAATGATTATCAGTTTGCTTTTGTGCGGCGGTAAAATACTCGCTTTGAAATCGCCCGGTCAATGGGATTTTTTGTCGATAAAACTGGAGTTTATCTGTGGGTATTGGGCCGATGACGCCAGCGCTGGCCCGCCGGCGCCTGGGTTGGTGACGCTACTCGAATGAAAACAAATTGCCATGCCCATATGGGGGATGCGACAGAAACGGGATGGCGTCGGCCAGGCTGGCGGCCGCCCCGCTTTGCCCCTAAGATGGCGCCATGTCCTGTTGTCACCCGTCGAGATGAAACCATCCATGTTAAAGCACCTGCTTCTGCTCCCCCTCAGCCTGCTGCTGGCGGCCTGCTCGCTCACCCAGTACAACGTCAGCGAGGGCGAGATCAACCAATACCTGAAAGACAGGGTCGCCTTCGAGAAAGAGATAGGGATCCCGGGCATCATGTCGAGCAAGATCCGCCTCGACGATCTGCAGAGCCGCATCGGCCGCAGCCGCGCCGACAGGGTCGAGCTGGATGCCGCCGGCGATCTGCAGGTGGCGAGCCCGCTCGGTAGCCAGCAGATGCGTATTCGCCTCTCCCTCAGCGCCCGCCCCGATTACGTGGCCGAGCAGGGCGCCATCTACCTGCGCGATCTCGAGCTCATCTCGGTCAAGACCGAGCCGGCCGATGTGGGGGCCGCCCTCACCCCGCTGCTGCCGACCTTCAACCAGTCGCTCTCCCTGTTCCTCTCCCAGACCCCCATCTATCGGCTCGACAGCAGCCGCCAGAACGAGGCCAGGATCAAGGACAAGGTCGAGGCGCTCAAGGTAGAACCCGGCCGATTAGTGATCCCCTTCAAACTGATGTAAAGCCAGCGCCGCCCCCCTCCCTCGGGGGCGGTTTTTTTCTTCTCAAGCCCCTCGCCTTGCCCCATAATGCACACCATTCTCATTTCGATTCTGAGAAGCGTCATAATAAAATCAAACATATGGTGAAAAGGACATGAGAAAAACCGTACTGGTGCAGGCGATCGCCTGTGCACTGCTCAGCGGCGCCGCACACGCCGCCGTCAAGGTAGAAGACAAGACATTCAACACCGCCGCCAGCATGCTGGCCTACACCGAATTCGAGCTCTCCGGTGAGCCGCTGGCCGAGGCGCTGGGGCTGGATCTGGACGTGCTGGATGCCAACCGCGACGATGAGCCGACTCCGTTCGACTTCGCCACCGGCATCGAATCCTATGAATACTCCGAAGAAGCCATGTATGCCCTGAACTATCAGTCCGGCATGGGCCCGCATCTGGTGAACGGGCCGCAGAACCTGGCCCGCGGCGGCACCCTGGCCGATCTGGGCAAGCGGGTGCTGGCCATGGCCGAGGCGGTCGGTTTCCCGGCTGACGAAGTGCCGCAAGGCATGTATCCCCTCTCCCTGCCCTACGCCTCCGCCAATCCTGAGTTTGCGCAAGGGGTGAACACCACTCCGGTCAATGGCGATCAGCTCACCATCAAGACTGCCAAGGGCACCGAGAAAGCGGTCAAGACCCAGGTGCCCGCCTACTTCCGTGACTACGCCACCCTGCGCTGGAGCGGCTCCGACAGCCTGCTGAACCCGGCGGCCGTGGGCGGCATCCTGCTCAAGGAAGTGATGTGGTCCCAGGACTTCCTCGGCGGCATGCACGTGGCCGAGAGCGATGAAGAGGTGGAGGCGGCCTCCGCCACCATGGATCAGGATGGCAAGCACAAGCTCGGCGTCTCCGCCGCCGACGGCTTCAACGGCATGATGCTGACCGAGCAGTCCATCGACAAGCTGGCCATCTTGCAGGGCCAGCTCGGCTTCGACGGCAAGCAGCTGGGTGCCAGGATCACACCGCAATATGACCCCGCCAAGGGCATCGTCTACTTCCCTCATCAGGTGAAAGTGACCGAAACCAGCAAGAATGAGGTCGGCGCCATCGGCAAGCTGGAGGTCGTGGATGGCTCTGCCCAGCTGCGCGATGCCTGGATGCTGCTGTGGCCCCTGTCCGAGTTCTACGCCTTCACCGATCAGCGCAGCGCCAACACCAACCAGAACCCGGCCTTCCACGCCGTGTTTGACGGTGCCCCCTTCGCCGCCGCACCGGCCGCCAACAAGGGCAACGAGGCCGCCAAGCAGGTCGCGGGCGAGGATGCCTTCTCCCTGGCCCTCAACCTCTCCAACCTGACCTTCAAGAACCTCAATGCCCTGCATTTCGAGCCTAAGGCCGGTACCCTGGTCGACAGCTGGCAGGACGGCAAACAGGGCAAGCACGTCACCACCTTCGACGCCGCTTACACCCTGGTCGCCCTGCAGATCTTCCAGCGGGCCCAGGATGCCCTGCCGGTCGGCTACGCCGCCGGTGACAACGGCGAGCTGAACCTGAAAACCGCGCAAGGTCAGCAGGCGCTCGCGCTCATCCGCAAGCAGGCCGACTTCATCCTGGCGCAGCTCAAGGGCAAGAACGGTCTGGTCCATGACGGTCTGACCCTGGGTGGCCAGCCGGATGCGGGTCAATCCATCGAGGCGCAGTTTGCCGCCATCCGTGGCCTGACGGCGGCCTTCCTGGCCACCTCGGATGCCAAGTACCGCAGCGCCGCGCGCGAGCTGTTCATAGCGACCGACAAGGCGTTCTTCAACGCCAAGGCCGGCACCTGGCTGGCAGGCAAACAGGGCACCTACACCCCCTGGACCCAGGCCGCCATCTCGGGTGCCCTGCGCTCCGCCATGCTGAACCTGCGCAACGAAGGCGCGGAGAAGACCCCCGAGCTGGAACTGGCGCAGCTGACCCAGCGTTACGTGAGCTGGTTCAGCGGCACCGTCAACGGCGGCATGCAGATGGCCGAGTGGATCGGTGACTCCGGTGAGAACGTCATCGACGGCGCCGGCAAGGATACCGACGAAGACGGCGTGCCTCAGGTCACCGCCGCCGGTGGCAAGCACGGCACCGCCATGGTGATGGCAGGCAAGGCCATCGTCAGCGAATGAGTCAGCCCTGACCCATGAAAAAGGGAGCCTTCAAGGCTCCCTTTTTATTTGTCTGCGAACTAATCAGTCGAGCTTGGCCAGCATCTCCTTGGTCACCAGCACTATGCCCTGCTCCGAGCGGTAGAAGCGACGGATATCCTCATCGGCATTCTCCCCCACCACCAGCCCGTCGGGCAGCACACAGCCCTTGTCCACCACCACCCGGCGCAGCCGGCAACCGGCCCCAATCTCGACCCCGGGGAAGATGATCGCCTGATCCAGGGTGCAGAAGGAGTGCACCCGCACGTGAGTGAACAGCACGGAGTTCAGCACGAAGGAGCCGCTGACGATGGATCCCCCCGCGAACATGGAGTTGATGGTCATGCCGTGCTGACCGTTCCTGTCCTGCACGAACTTGGCGGGCGGGGTCATGGTCTGGCTGGTCCAGATGGGCCAGTTCTCGTCATAGATGTCGAGTTCGGGCACCACTGAGGCGAGATCCATGTTCGCCTCCCAGAACGAATCCAGGGTCCCCACGTCACGCCAGTAGGGTTTCTGCCCCTCCTTGGCCCCGACACAGGACATAGTGAAGGGGTGGGCGAAGGCCTTGCCCTCCCCCACGATGCGCGGGATCACGTCCATGCCGAAGTCGTGCTTGGACTCCTGATTGTGGATGTCCTCCTCCAGCAGCTGATACAGGTACTCCGCCTCGAAGATGTAGATCCCCATGGAGGCCAGGGAGACCTGATCGTTGCCCGGCATGGCGGGCGGATTAGCCGGCTTCTCCACGAAGGCGCGGATCTTGCGCTGCTCGTCGATGTCCATGACCCCGAAGGCAGACGCCTCGGCCCGCGGCACCTCGATGCAGGCCACCGTCACCTTGGCGCCGAGGCGCACGTGATCGAGCAGCATGGCGGCATAGTCCATCTTGTAGATGTGATCCCCCGCCAGCACCACTATGTACTTGGGACCGTAGTCGCGGATGATGTCGACGTTCTGGTAGATGGCGTCGGCGGTGCCGCGATACCAGTGCACCTCGTCCACCCGCTGCTGGGCGGGCAGCAGGTCGATGAACTCGTTCATCTGGTAACGCAGGAAGGACCAACCGGATTGCAGGTGACGCAGCAGGCTGTGGGACTTGTACTGGGTCACCACACCGACCCGGCGGATGCCGGAGTTGATGCAGTTGGAGAGTACGAAGTCGATGATGCGGAACTTGCCGCCGAAATGAACCGCCGGCTTGGCGCGGTTGTCGGTCAGCTGCTTCAAGCGGCTGCCGCGTCCCCCTGCGAGCACCAAGGCCATACTCTGGTTCAACAATTGCCGTGCTTTGGCAGTATTTTCGGGTTCTAGCAACATAATTACCTCGGCCTTGTTGGAGCTGTTTTCAACCCATCTTCGCCTTTTTTACGGGTTGTGAAAGTGTTTTCACTCACATTTAGTCGCTTTCCACCGGCGCTTTTCCAGGAGTTGCGTGAGTACTCATGCTTTGTCCCGCCAGCTTGGTTAGAATTTAGCCATCACAGACATCATCAAGGATGACACGATGTTGAATAAGTTCGAGGGGAACCTGCTGCTGGTCAGCGCCATGGTCTGCATGCCCCTGCTGCTGCTGCAAGGAATCTGGCTCGCCCCCCCGGTCCCGCCACTCACCCTGCTGCTGGTCATGGCCACCACTGTCATCGCCCTTGCCTTGCTGTTCCTGCTCATCCGCGCCGCGCACAAGGCGGAGCGAACGAGGCAGGAGCAACGCTGGCTGCAGGCACTGCAACAGCAGGATCCCGAGCTGCTGGAGAGTCCGCGGGCACAAGCGGCACTGCGCCAGCTGCTGGTCTCTTTCAGTGAAGCCGAACTCGATGCCCACCGCCAGATCAGCGAGCTGCACAACCAGGCCACCCAGGACGAGATGACCCGCTTGCGCAATCGCCACGCGTTCCGGCGCGATCTGACCGAGCTGTTGCAACAGGAGGATACCCAGACCGCGATCCTGGTATTGATCCGCGCCACCGAGCTTGGCAAGCTCAACGCCCAGCGCGGCTTCCAGTCCGGCGATGCCTACATCAAGGACATCGCCAACCTCATCACCCACACGGTGAGCCGCTTCCCCGGCCATCAGGTCTATCGCATCTCGGGGGCCGACTTCGCCGTGCTGGTGCCGCCGGTCGCCAACATACCGCCGCACCTGCTGGGGCGGGATCTCAAGCTCGCCTTCGATCACTATCAGCGGCAACACGGGCTGGAGAGCGCGGCCTATTCCGGGATGACCCGGCTGAGCAGCGAGCAGAAGATAGAGGCGATCCTGGCCCGGGCCGATCTGGCGCTGGCGCGCGCCCAGACGGAGGCGGTCAACGGCTGGGCCATCCAGCAGAATGACGACGTGGTCGAGTTGCAGGGCCAGCGCCACTGGACCCAGGTGCTGACCGATCTGATGGAGCAGGAGCATGTCAGCTTCACCTGCCAGCCCATCATGCCCCTGCACCCCGGCATGCTCGCCTACCACGACATCTATGCCCGCTTCAGCAGCGTCGATGGCACTGTGCTGCCCAGCGATACCCTGCTCGCCATGGCCCAGCGCCTGGACATGGTGATGCGGCTTGAGCAGATGGTGATCCTGAATATCATGCGCCAGTACCGGGCCTTCGGCAGCCACAACGGCCGCTGGGGCATCGGCCTCTCGGGCAACCTGCTGCAGAACAGCAGCTTCCTCATCTGGCTCGATCACCAGTTGCAGAAAGATCCCGACACCAGCGCCAACCTGGTGTTCGAGCTGGACGAGGAGCAGCTGGAGCGCAACTTAACGGGGGCCAGACGGCTGTTCGAGCTGCTCAGGCGGCACGGCAGCCGCTCCGCCATCTGCAACTTCGGCAAGGGGATAGGCTCGTTCAGCCTGTTTCGTGAACTCAAACCCGATTACATCAAGCTGGATCCCGCCCTCATCACCGAGCTGGAGCAGGATCTCACCAACCAGCAGTTCGTGCGGATGATCGTCGATGTGTCCCATCGCATGGGCTGTCTGGTGATCGCGGAGGGGGTGGAGCAGCTCGCTCAGAAGCAGCTGCTGCAAGGCATGTATGTGGACGGGCTGCAGGGCTATCTGATCGCCAAGCCCCAGGAGCTGAGGCCGGACATAGGTCAGCTCGGATTGTTTACTGAGGACGCTTCAACTTCAGCAAGGTCAGAATGATGTCGTTGAGCTGGCGGTAGCGCTCCAGCTCCTTCTGATCGTAGCGGGTCGCCAACATGGTCGGATTGTGGCGATTCTTGAGGTAGCGGTTGATCTGCAGGCGATTGAAACCGGCCACCCGATACACCTGTCCCAACAGGGCGTTGAGCTCATCGTCCGCCAAGCCAGCCCGGGTCAGGTAATCCTCCTGAGCCGGACTCTCCAACTGGCAACTCTGCTTGTCGATGTGGCCAGTCTCCTGCAGGTAGGCGAGCCACTGCTCGACATAGAGCGGCTTGCAACCGGCCAGCAGATTGAAGAAGCCCACCGCATCACAGCGGCAGCCGGTGAGCAGCACCAGCGCCAGCTCATCGCTGTCGCAGCTGAAGGTGACGGGCCCGCTCTGGCCCCAGTCCAGCGCCTGCACGCGGATCTCGGCCCGTGCTCCCGCTCGTCCGCTCACGTCGAATACAAACATGGCACCTCCCTTCTGGCAAAGGATTGATGATGGCTCATAGCGCCGTCAGCGCCAAGCCAAATCGCCTTTTCATTCAATATTCTGCAATGCGGGCCATAAAAAAAACCGACAGCCTCGCGGCTATCGGTTCTGGTGGCATTCCATGGTCCCAAATGCGGGCCATCAATGCAGAACTGTTCAGGCATCCAGTTCGATCAGGGCCTTGGCCAGCTCGATGGGTTCGAGCTCCTGGCCTTCCAGATCGGCGTTCCAGTTCGGGCCGACCAGCACGTCGTCCTCGTCCAGATCGTTGATCCAGATGTCGAGGAACTCTTCCAGCTCGATCACCTCAGGCTCGTAGTCAGCCCACTCGTCCACGCAGTGGCGACGGGCATCGGCCTCGGCGGACCAGAGCGGCATCACGTCGGCGTCTTCGAACTCGGCAGAGCGGCAGACCACCCAGTCCTCACCGTAGCGCAGACCCCACACCTGACCCGACTCGCGGACTTCTTCGATAAACAGCTGGAAATTGGCGTCAAGATTGTCAGTTAGTTTGCTCATGGGGGTCTCTCTCCTGCAGGCGGTCGGCCAATGCTGGCCAATAATGGGGCTGATGGTGTCCCAAAAGCCCCGCAGACTCAAGCCTTATCCCCAAAAAGGAGGGGATCAGGCCCATAGGGTACGATATTGGGCGATCCGGGCCCTCAACATGTCGCCGGCGTGGGCGAGATGGTCCACCGCCTGCCCGATCAGCCGGTGCCGGGCCGGGGGATTGGCCGCCAGAAAATGCTCCGGCCCCGACATGCACCAAGGCGCCCGCAGGCGCCTTGGTCTTCTTCAGCAAAAGCCGCGATCAACGCTCCCAGTACACCTCTTCCAGGCTGTCTTCCTTCTCGGGCAGACCGCGGGAGAGGCGCGGGCTGCTCTGGGCCAGCACCTCGTAGCTGACCCGGTTGGCGTACTTGCACACCTGGGCCAGGGAGGAGTAAGTGAGGAACTCGGACATGTGCTTGGCGGAGTTCGGCACATTCATGCGGTGATAGGCGTTGGCCACCATGTCGTGCAGCACGGCAGACAGGGCGCCATCCCCCGCGCCATTGGTGTTCTTGATCTTCTCAGGCCCGCCCATGTAAGGGGATATGTGGGAGTAGATGCGCGCCGGCTTGCGGCACTTGGCACGGGCCATGGGGCGGCTGAACTCATACATGTTGAACTCGGGGATGACTCCGGGCAGCAGGGTATGTGTGGTCTCGCGCTTGTAGTCCTCCTCGGTGTAGCTCGCCATGTAGAGGCCGATGGGGCCGGCGGTGCAGAGCACCATGTCGGCCCAGTCGAGGGCCTTGTCGGCGGCGCCGAGGGGATCCTTGATCCCGGTCAGGGCCTCGCCCTCGTCCTCGTTCATCGCCAGCACTGTCACGTTCTCGGCGATGAAGTCGCGCCACCACTGGGGATTGTCGGCGATGACGAAGCGGGTGCCCAGGGTCAGCACCACAGGCACCCCGGCCTCGCGGGCGTAGCGCACCGCGCTCATGGCGGCCTCTTTCATGGGGTCGCCATCGTCACCGCGCACCAGGTAGGCGGTGATCACCAGGGCGGAGGCCCCCTTGATCACCTCTTCCGGCACATGGTGCACATCCAGCTGGTTCATCTTGCCGGCGTTGATGCCGAAGCTGCGCTCGCCACACTCGGTGATGAAGGTGAAGCAGCGACCGACCGGGCCGTCGACCGGTTGCAGGTAGTCCAGGTTGACGCGGGAGGAGGTGTTGCACAGATAGCGGTAGGCGTAGCTGCCGATACGGATGTCCTGGCTCATCACCCCGAGCAGGATGGAGTGGGAATCGGCCAGCACAGAATAGTTGTGCATGGTGTTGCCAATGGTGCCACCGGCGAACTCACTCACCACCATGTTGTTGGTCTTGAGCTCTTCGTAGACCCGCTCGGCCACGTCATCGCTGATCACCACCGAGTGGCCCTTGCTCAGGCCATAACGGTTCAGGAAGTCCTCGTCCACATGAGCTTCGATGTCCACCAGGGTCTGATCGATGCCCACTACATAGGCCTTGCCCAGTTCGGTGAGCAGGGGATTCTGCGGGATCAGGGGATCACGCCTGTCGACCGGGAAGTAGTGTTTGGACTTGCGCTGACCGGGAAATTTCATGGCAATGTTCTGTGCTCTGGGGGGAAGAGGGGCGGGATTTTAACACAATCCGCCTCGCCGAAAAGTCGCCCGATTAAAATATGGGGTCAGTATAGACAAGGGCTGGCGAGGCAAACGTTTGATCTTGGAGCCAAAAAAAACCACCTCGCGGGGAGGTGGTGTTTCGCTGTCTGCCGGGGCCAGGCCTCAACCGAATGACAACCCCTGCACCAGGGCCAGCACCGAGAAGATCCCAAGCGACAACCAGAAGCACAGGGTGCCGAACAGCCGGGGCTTGTTCGGTGCCTCGGGCAGCTGGATGCCGATGGCGTGCAGTATCCGCCCCACCAGCAGCAGCGAGCCGCCGAGGTGCAGCCAGAAGGCACCGACCCCGGCCAGCTCGCACAGGGCCATCAGCAGCAGGGTGAGCGGCACGTATTCGGCGAAGTTGCCGTGGGCCCGGATCGCCGCCAGCATCTCGGGTGCGTCCCCTGCCCCTATCTTGACCCTGAACTGGCGCCGACGCTTGACCACCCAGCAGGAGAGCAGCAGGAACAAGAGCCCCAAGAGGCCGGCGTAGATCAGCGTGATATGCATCATCATGACACTCCTTATCGTTGGATCCTGAAAGCAATGTGGCTCATGCCGGCTCGCGGCAAATAATGGGCGACACCATCAGCCGTGCGCGACATGGAGCGCATCATCATGCCAGCTCGCGGCAGATGAGTGACACCATCATGCGGATATGGGCCTGATCGCTGTTGAGCGCGGGAATGTAGTGGAACTGCTCTCCCCCCCCATCGATGAAGAGGGCGCGGTTCTCGACCTGGATCTCCTCCAGGGTCTCGAGGCAATCGGCCGAGAACGCCGGGCAGATCACATCGAGCCGCTTGATCCCCTGCCCCGCCAGCGCCGTGATGGTGGCATCGGTATAAGGCTTGAGCCACTCCTGCTTGCCGAAGCGGGACTGGAAGCTGGCGCTCCACTGCTCGGGGGCCAGGTTGAGTGCCTCGGCCAGCAGGGTCGCGGTGCGGCGGCACTGGTGACCATAGGGATCCCCCTCGTCCTCGCAGCGCTGGGGGATGCCGTGGAACGACATCAGCAGGTGCTCACCCTGGCCCTGCTGCTCCCACTGGCGGCGCACGCTCATGGCGAGCGCCTGAATGTATTCGGGGTGATTATGGTAATCACGGATGAGGCGCATCACCGGCAGGTGGCGCTCGCCCTGCATCACCCTGGCCCAGCCGTCGAACACCGCGGCCGTGGTGCTGGCGGCATATTGGGGATAGAGCGGCAGCAGTATCACCCGGTTGACGCCCTGTGCCTTGAGCGCCTGCCAACCATCGCTGAGCGAGGGGCTGCCATAGGTCATGGCGAGCACCACGGGCACATCCACCCCTTCGCGCTTGAGCTCCTGCTCCAGGGCATCGCGCTGACGCTGGCTGATGGCCATCAGCGGTGAGCCTTGCTCGGTCCAGACCTGCTGGTAGAGCTTGGCAACCCTGGGGGCACGGAACGGCAGAATGGCGAAGGTGAGCAGCGGCGACCACAGCAGGCGGGGTATCTCGACCACCCGCGGGTCCTGGAGGAACTGGCTGAGGAAGGCCTTGACGGCCGCCGTGGTCGGTGCGGCTGGCGTCCCCAGATTGACTAGCAAGATCCCGGTTTTCGTGGTCACGTTAGCTTCCTGTCGTTCTATTTTTGTCGTTCTTGTTTTAATGCAATAAAGGGCCCTGGATGGACCCTTTCTTCAGGCTGTCTTGTCAACCGACAATGGGCAGACTTAGCCCAGGATGGCCGCCAGCTGCTGGCTGACGACGTCCACCGGCTGAGTGCCGTCGATCTTGACGTAACGGGTGTTGCCCGCTTCCGCTTCCTTGCCGTAGAAACCGATCAGCGGCGCAGTCTGCTGGTGGTAGACATCCAGGCGCTTGCGCACCGTGGTCTCTTCGTCGTCGGCACGGATCACCAGATCCTCGCCGGTCACGTCATCCTTGCCTTCCACTTTCGGCGGGTTGAACACCAGGTGGTAGGTACGACCGGAGCCGGAGTGAACACGGCGACCGCTCATGCGCTTGACGATCTCTTCGTCCGGCACCGCGAATTCCAGTACGAAGTCCACCACTACACCGGCTTCCTTCATGGCTTGCGCCTGGGGAATGGTGCGGGGGAAGCCGTCCAGCAAGAAGCCGTTGGCGCAATCCGGTTGGGCGATACGCTCTTTGACCAGGCCGATGATGATGTCGTCGGAGACGAGCTGACCTGCGTCCATCACGGCCTTGGCCTTGAGGCCCAGCTCGGTGCCCGCCTTGATCGCCGCACGCAGCATGTCGCCGGTGGAGATCTGCGGAATACCGTGTTTTTCCATGATGAACTGAGCCTGGGTACCTTTACCGGCACCCGGTGCTCCCAACAGAACAATGCGCATACACGCTCCTAATTGATTGGTTATTCAATTCTTGAGAAGGCAAAAAACTACACGGTTTCGCCCGTTTTAACAAGCTTGCCCCGTGTGAGTGCCCACATTATCACCATGTGTACGCGCTGGCGATGCGACTTAAGGCGCAGGGCCCGTACACAAAAAGTGATTGAAAATGCAGCAATCCATCAACTGACGAGGCGCTCGCCCCATCGGCAGCGAGCGCCCAATAAAAAGGCCCACTGCATCACAGTGGGCCTGCGCCATCACGCCTGGAGTAGCAGACGGTTGACTCGAGACACGAAGCTGGCCGGGTCATTGAGACCGCCCTGCTCCGCCAGCTGGGCCTGCTCGTGCAGCAGGCTGACCCACTCACCGAACAGATTGTCGTCGGTGATGGTGTCGAGCTTCTTCACCAGCGCATGGTCCGGGTTGAGCTCCAGGATGTACTTCTGCTCCGGTACCGGCTGGCCGGCGGCGCGCATCAGCTTGATCATCTGGGTGCTCATGCCGTGGTCGTCGGTGACGATGCAAGAGGGTGAGTCGGTCAGACGGTGGGTGACACGCACCTCTTTCACCGCCTCGCCGAGGCTGCTCTTGACCCGCTCAACCAGACCGGCGTTGGCCTTCTCGGCCTCCTCCTGCGCCTGCTTGGATGCTTCGTCCTCCAGCTCGCCCAGGTCCAGCTCGCCACGGGTGACTGAGACCAGCTGCTTGCCGTCGAACTCGGTGAGGTGGCTCATCAGCCACTCGTCCACCCGCTCCCACATCAGCAGCACTTCGACGCCCTTCTTGCGGAAGATCTCGAGGTGCGGGCTGTTCTTGGCCGCGGCGAAGCTGTCGGCGGTGATGTAGTAAATCTTCTGCTGGCCTTCCTTCATGCGGCCAACGTAATCCTCAAGGGAGACGGTCTGGGCTTCGCCCTCGCCGGCGGTGCTGGCGAAGCGCAGCAGCTTGGCGATCTCCTCGCGGTTCGCGTAATCCTCGGCCGGGCCCTCTTTGAGCACGTTGCCGAACTCGCTCCAGAACTTGGCGTACTTCTCGCCGTCATCCTTGGCCAGCTTGTTGAGCATGGTCAGGACGCGCTTGGAGCAAGCCTTGCGCAGGGAGGCGGTGACCTTGTTGTCCTGCAGGATCTCGCGGCTGACGTTGAGCGGCAGATCGTTGGAATCCAGCACCCCTTTGACGAAGCGCAGGTAGGTCGGCATAAACTGCTCGGCGTCATCCATGATAAAGACGCGTTGCACGTAGAGCTTCAGGCCGTGCTTCTGCTCGCGGTTGTAGAGATCGAACGGTGCGCGGGCCGGCACGTAGAGCAGGCTGGTGTACTCCTGCGCCCCTTCCACCCGGTTGTGACCCCACAGCAGCGGATCCTCGAAATCGTGGGCGACGTGCTTGTAGAACTCCTGGTACTCCTCATCCTTGATGTCCTTCGGATTGCGGGTCCAGAGTGCGGTGGCGCGGTTGACCTGCTCCCACTCGCCCGGGGTGCCGACGATGGTTTCACCGTCTTCTTCCCGATCCGGGGTGCCCTCCTTGTACATCTCCACCGGCACGCTGATGTGGTCGGAATACTTGGCGACCACGGCGCGCAGGCGCCAGTCGTCCAGGAACTCTTCTTCCTCGGCACGCAGGTGCAGGATGACGTCAGTACCACGGCCTTCTTTGGTCACATCGGCCACGGTGAAAGAGCCTTCCCCTTCCGATTCCCACTGCACGCCCTGGCTCGGCTCGGTGCCGGCGGCGCGGGAGATCACGGTCACCTTGTCGGCGACGATGAAGGCGGAGTAGAAGCCGACCCCGAACTGACCGATCAGCTGGGAGTCCTTGCCCTGATCGCCGGACAGGTGCTTGAAGAAGTCGGCGGTGCCGGACTTGGCGATGGTGCCAAGGTGCTCGATCACCTGATCCCGGGTCATGCCGATGCCGTTATCCGAGATGGTCAGGGTCTTGTTCTCTTTGTCCACCACCAGGCGCACGCGCAGCTGGCCGTCGTTTTCGAACAAAGAGGCATCGGAAAGCGCCTTGAAGCGCAGCTTGTCCGCCGCATCTGAGGCGTTGGAAATCAGCTCGCGCAGGAATACTTCTTTGTTGGAGTAGAGGCTGTGAGCCATCAGGCTCAGCAGTTGTTTGACTTCGGTTTGAAAGCCGTGGGTTTCGGCGTGAACACTTTGGGTCATCGACCAATCCTCAAAACGTCGGTTGAACAGATTCCTAACCTAGATGGGGCTGGCCCACCAAATATCAAGGGGCGAGTGTGCAATCTTGCTCACTCGCCCCTCATCACGACCTCGGCTGCCGGTTTTTTGGCCGGCTCCCAGACCGGTTATTTCAGCCGCTGCCGTCCCATCAGGGAGTGGGACAGGGTGGTGCCATCCACCAGCTCCAGCTCGCCCCCCACCGGCACGCCGTGGGCGATGCGGCTCACCTCGACGCCGGCGGCGCGGGCCATGTCGGCGATGTACCAGGCGGTGGCGTCCCCTTCGATGGTGGGGTTGGTGGCCAGGATCAGCTCGCTGATGGACTCATCCTTCAGACGGCGCTCCAGGATCTCGAGCCCCAGCTCCTCCGGTCCTATGCCATCGAGCGGTGACAGGTGCCCCATCAGCACGAAGTAGCGGCCGGAGAACTGGCCGGTGTGTTCGATGGCGGCCACGTCCGCCGGGCTCTCCACCACGCACAGCAGGCCGCTCTCCTCGCGCTTGGGATTGGCGCAGATCTCGCAGCGATCGTTCTCGGTGAAGGTGCGGCAATGGCTGCAGTGACCTATCTCGGTCAGCGCCCGATTGAGCAGCTGGGCCAGGCGCAGGCCGCCGCTGCGCTCGCGCTCGAGCAGGGTGAACGCCATGCGCTGGGCCGACTTGGGGCCGACGCCCGGCAGCACCTGCAGCGCCTTCATCATCTCATCGAGCAGGGGACTGAATTTCATGGGATATCCTTTGAAGCCGCGTCGAATGGGCAGAGGCCGTGACCGCTGGCGGGCGGGCACAGGCTCGGCCATCCGAACCTATCTTGTTGGCGCAGGACTATACCCGAGCCGGCCCCGAGCGCCAATCACCTGACGAGACGGGGCCGACGAAACGGGGGAGCTGTTTGTGCGGCTTAGTCCAGGCTGATGCGCTGGCGACCGCTGTAGATCTCGGCCCGGCCGGGGCGACAGAAGCCCACCAGGGTGAGGCCGGTCTGCTCCGCCCGCTCCACCGCGAGCTCGGTGGCCGCCGAGATGGCGAGCAGGATCTCGATGCCGGCGCTGGCGCATTTCTGCACCATCTCGAAGCTGGCGCGGCTGGTCACCAGGATGGCGCCATCGCGCCGACCGCTGCGGCACAGATGGCCCACCAGCTTGTCGAGCGCGATGTGGCGGCCCACGTCCTCGCGAATGGCCAGGATGTTGCCCGCCGCATCCAGGTGCACGGCGGCATGGGTGGCACCGGTGCTCTGCCCCAGCAGTTGCAGGGGGCGCAGGGTCTCCAGCACCTTGTCGATCAGGGTCACCTCGAGGCGCTGACTGTCGGGCAGTCGCGGCAGGGTGCGCACCACCTGATCCAGGCTCTCGCTGCCGCAGATGCCGCAGCCGGTGCGACCGGTCAGGGTGCGGCGCTTCTCCTTGAGGCGATGGACGCAGCGATTGGCCAGGGTGACATGCACCTCGATGCCCTGACAGCTGGCGACCTGCTCGATGTCGTGGATGTCCTGCAGGCTGTCGATGATCCCCTCGGACAGCGAGAAGCCGATGGCGAAATCCTCCAGCTCGGTGGGACTGCACATCATCACGGTGTGGGCGATGCCGTTGTAGACCAGCGCCACCGGGGTTTCGCAGGGCAGCAGCATGGCGCTGTCCGTGGTGACGCCACGCCGCTGATAGTGAACCACCTCGCGCCGCGCGCACAGCTCGTGCAGCGGGGTTTCGGTATCTGACAACATCTAGGGTGCCCCTTAGTCGAGGATCTGGGGGGCTTTCGCCGAGATACCGAGCCGCTTCATCTTCGACAGCAGGGTGGTGCGCTTCATGCCGAGCCGCTGGGCGGCGCCCCGCTCCCCGGCGACGATGCCGTTGCACTCGCGCAGGGTGTCGATGATGCGCTGGCGCTCATCCCCCTCGTCAGACTGGCCCTGGCTCTCCCGGAACAGGGTCGGCGCCAGCTCGTCATAGACCAGGGTCTCAATCTTGTGGTAGCCCTTGAGCGGCATCAGCTCGTCGGGGGAGAGGTTGAGCACATGGCCGCGGGTCATCACCACGGCCCGCTCTATGATGTTTTCCAGCTCGCGGATGTTGCCGTACCAGGGCAAGGAGACCAGCATCTTCATGGCATCGGCCGGGATCGAGGTGATGTTGCGCCGCATCCGCCTGGCGATCTTCTTGATGAAGAAGTTGACCAAGAGCGGTATGTCCTCGCGCCGCTCGCGCAGGGGCGGCAGCTCGATGGGGAAGACGTTGAGCCGGTAGTAGAGATCGCTGCGAAAGCGCTTGTTCTTGACCATGGAGAGCAGGTCGCAGTTGGTGGCCGCCACCAGCCGCACATCGATGGCGATGGGGTTGCTGTTGCCGACCCGCTCCAGCTCGTGCTCCTGCAGCACCCGCAGCAGCTTGGGTTGCAAGTCGAGCGGCATGTCCCCCACCTCGTCGAGGAAGAGGGTGCCCTTGTGGGCCCGCTCGAAGCGGCCGATGCGCTGGGTCAGGGCGCCGGTGAAGGCCCCCTTCTCGTGGCCGAACAGGTCGCTCTCGATGAGGCCGGTGGGGATGGCGGCGCAGTTCACCTTCACCATCTCCTGCTCGCGGCGGGTACTCAGGGCGTGAATGGCCTGGGCGATCAGCTCCTTGCCGGTGCCTGTCTCCCCCAGGATCAGCACCGAGCAGTCGCTCTGGGCCACCAGCCTCACCTTCTCCAGCACCGCCTCCATGGCGGCGCTCCGGTAGATGATGTTGGCAAAGTCGGCGCTGGACGGCAGCTCGGCGACCCTGATGGTCTTCTCCTTAGCGCCGTTGGTGTTGGAGATCTCCTGCTGCGCCTGCACGTTGTTCATGGCAATCGCCGTGCGCGCCGCCACCTGCTCCAGCAGGGAGATGTCGATGTCGGCGAAGAAGTCCGCCTGGGGATGGGAGAGGATCAGCACCCCCAGCAGGTTGCCGCGATAACGCAGCGGCAGTATGCAGGAGCTGTCCGCATCGGCCGGCAGGATCTGGGAGGTGAAGCGGCAGCTCGCGTTGCAGCCGTGGCCCTGCTCCCGGTAGATGAAGAAGGGCTCGCTGTGGCCGAGGGCCCCCTGCAGGCAGTTCTTCTCGAAGCAGGAGTGGTTGATGATGCCGGGCGCATCGCAGGCCTGCTGATTGACCAGATAGCTCTTGAAGCTGTCGGAGGTGGCGTTGTACTCCGCGAGGCAGAGGCTGCTGATGGAGAAGTGGTGCTGCAGTATGGTGAACAGGCTCTTCGGCAGCTCGGCGATGCGCACCAGCTTGATCACCGCATTGGTGACGTCCACCAGGATCTTGCAACTGTCGCGCTCGAGGCGCAGGGAGTTGGCCTGCTCCAGGGTGCGCTCCTTGTCCAGCACGTTCTCCAGCGCGATGGCGACGATGGCCGCGAGCTGGGTCAGCTTGGCCAGGGTTTCCATCGGGAAGGCGTTCGCCTCGGTGCTGATGAACTCGATGCCGCCCAGGTGGCTGCGGGCCGTGGTGATGGGCAACTGGCAGTAGGATTGCAAGCCGTCGTAGACAGGGGTGCTGGCGAGCTTGGCGCAGCGATTCATGAAGCGGGCCGCCGGCAGTATGATGGCCTGCTCCTTGGAGAAATGCAGATCGGCCTTGTGGCAGATCAAGTGCTGTGGCCCCTGCCCCCCCATGAAGTAGCAGACCGCCTCCTCCCCGGTGCCCAGGTTGAGGATCAGGTTGACCCGGGTCACGCCGCCGAAGCAGGCATCGATCCGGTTCAGCTTCTTGATGAAATCATCCAGGGTGACGGCGGAGAGCAGGTTCTTGGAGAGAGAGAGAAAACCGTCATCCCAGATGGGTGAGATGTCGGTCAACGGAATGGCACTCACATTCAGCATTCTGGCCTCGCATTACATCTGTATAAGCAACAAGTTGCAGGCAAATTGCGGTCAGCGACGACGGTAAACAATAAGTCAGCCAACTCCGTCAGATGTTATAATTAATTTTTAAAAAATTAACGCTTAATTATAAAAACTAACATATCTAGAAATAGCATCGCGCTGGTGTTCGCATAATAAAGTAGCCCCGCCGTCATTACAACCAAGCGGCCCTGGGCAATATTCATCAGCCGTCACAGCTATTTATTGGCAATCATCAATATATCGCCATCATGAATGTGGTAAGCGGCCGGCCCTGGCCGGATGATTCCCGTTCCCAACTCCTGCCGTCGTCGCCCTCAAGAGGAGCTCAGCTGGTAGTTGTGGAGCTTGAGGCCGCCGAAGATGAAGCCGGCCGACAGCAGTTGGAAGGCGACCAACAACCCACTGATATTATCGGATATTTCTTCAGATACCGCCTGATGACTCAGGTAGATAACCAGCGCAACCAGGCCCATCAGCAGGCTGTTGATCAGGGTGGTGGAGAGGAAGGCGATGAGCCAGGCCACCTGCACGCTCAGCGACGCCAGCACGGCCCCCATGGCGATCCGCGCGGCGATGAAACAGCCGAAGAATCCAAAGCCCAGCAAGAATATCAATTCGTCGTACCACAGATAGCAGCCGACCCCCAATAACATCACCAATAAATAGGCGGAAACGTAAAAGATCCCGAACGAGACATTTAATTCATTTTTCATGATGGACACCTGCCCGCTGAAAAAAGGATGAGGGGATCCGGGCCCTGTGAACAGAGCCTGGATCCACTTTATTTAACGCTGATTAGCCTTTGGCGGCGCTGCGCAATTTCGCCTTGAGTGCACTGTATTCAGTCTGGACATAATTCTCCGCCTCAGGCTGATTCTCAATACGCTCAATTTTCACCGCGCAGTACTTGTACTCTGGGGTGTAGGAGACCGGGTCCACGTGCTCTATGGTGAGCTCGTTGCAGGCCCCGATCCACCACTGGTAGGTCATGTAGACCACACCGGCGTTGACCCTGTCGTTGTAGTTCGCCCTGGTGATCACCTTGCCGCGCCGGGACGAGATCCAGACCAGCGCCTGATCCTTCACCCCGAGCTTCTGTGCATCGCTCGGGTGGATCTGCACATAGCCAGGCTCATCGGCCAGGGTCTGCAGCGCCGAGCAGTTGCCGGTCATGGAGCGGCAGGAGTAGTGACCCACCTCCCGCACCGTGGAGAGCACCAGCGGGTAATCCGCACAGGGCTGCTCCAGCGGCGGCCGCCACTCGGAGGCGATCAGCTGCCCCTTGCCACTCGGGGTGGTGAACACATTGCCCTCGAACAGGGTGCTGGTGCCCGGGTGATCCTCGGTCGGACAGGGCCACTGCACACTCTTGAGATCCGCCATCTTGTCGTAGCTGACCCCGGTATAGAGCGGGCAGAGCGCGCGCATCTCGTCCCAGATCTGCTGGGTGTCGCGATACTCCATGGGATAACCCATGGCGCTGGCCATCAGCGAGAAGATCGCCCAGTCCGGCTTCACGTTGTCGGGGGGGGTGACCGCCTTGTAGAAGCGCTGGAAGCCGCGATCCGCCGAGCTGTAGACCCCCTCGTGCTCGCCCCAACTGGTGGCGGGCAGGATGACGTCGGCCATCTCGGCGGTCTGGGTCATGAAGATGTCCTGCACTATCACCAGCTCCATGCCGCCCAGGGTGCGCCTGAACTGGGCCAAGTCGGCTTCAGTCTGGGCCGGATCTTCGCCGAAGATGTAGAAGGCCTTGCACTTGCCCTCCTCCACCTTGTGGCTGAGCTCGGTCAAGCGATAACCCGGTTTCTGGGATAGCGATTCCACGCCCCACGCCTTGGCAAACTTGGCGCTGATGGCAGGATCGGCCACGGACTGATAGCCCGGGAACTGGTGCGGCAGCATCCCCATGTCGCAGGTGCCCTGCACGTTGTTCTGACCACGCACCGGGCCGCAGCCGGTACCGCGACGACCGAAGTTGCCGGTCAGCAGGGCCAGCCCCGCCAAGCCTTTCACCACGTCCACCGCCTGACCGTACTGGGTCACGCCCATGCCCCACAGGATCATGGAGGCGGGTGACTCGGCATAGGTGCGAATGGCCGCGCGGATATCCGCCGCCTTGAGGCCGGTGATCTCCTCCACGTATTCCGGGGTGTACTTGGCCACGGTGGCCTTGAAGGTATCGAAACCTTCGGTGTAGTTGGCGACGAACGCCTTGTCGTAGAGCCCCTCGGCGATCAGCACGTTGGCGAAGGCATTGACCAGCGCCATATTGGAGCCGTTTTTCAGCGGCAGCCACTGATCGGCGATACGGGCGGTTTCCACCATGCGCGGATCACAGACGATCACCTTGGCACCCTTGGCTTTCGCCTTGAGGATGTGGCGCGCCACTATGGGATGGGAGTCAGCAGCATTGTAACCAAACACCAGCAGGCACTTGGTCTCTTGAATTTCGGGAATGGCGTTGCTCATGGCGCCGTTACCTACAGTTGTCTCCAGACCGGAGACTGAGGGTGCGTGTCACACCCTCGCGCAGTGATCGACGTTGTTCGTCCCAATCACGGCGCGGGCAAATTTTTGCATCACATAGTTGGCTTCGTTGCCGGGACCGCGGGCGGAGCCTGTGGTCATGATGGCGTCGGCACCGTACTTCGCCTTGATGGCGGAGAGGCGGCTGCTGGCAAAGCCGATGGCCTCATCCCAGGAGACGGCTTCGAGCTTGCCACCGCGCTCGCGGCGGATCATCGGGTTCTTGAGACGGGGGGTCAGCAGGTTGGTATCGTTGAGGAAATCCCAACCGTAGTAACCCTTGAGGCAGAGTTGCCCCTCGTTGGTCCGGCCGTTGGCGCCTTCGGCCCCCACCACCTTGTCGTTTTCAACCAGCAGGTTGATCTTGCAACCGGTGCCGCAATAGGGGCAGACGGTAATGACTTTTTTCATGAGTCGCACTCTTGTTTGTTAACGATAAACGGCGGGATGGCGGCCCAGTGAGCACCATCCTCCGGCTCTGGGCCTTATGCCCGCTGACTGGACGGCATGGCCTCGGCGCTGGCCAGCTGCTTCTGCCGGTTCAGGGAGTCCAGCGACGCGGGGGTCACCAGCCGCAGCGCCTGGGTGGGGCACACCTCGACACAGGCCGGGCCCCCCTCGCGATGGCTGCAGAGATCGCACTTCAAGGCCAGCGCCTTGGTTTGCACCCCCTTGAACAGCGCACCGGCCGCGGGGGCCACCTCTTTCACCACCACGTTCATGGCGCCGTAAGGGCAGGCCACCACACAGGACTTGCAGCCGATGCAACGCGCCTGATAGACCTTGACGTGGCCATCCTCGGTAACGATGGCGTTGTTGGGGCAGGCCTTGGCACAGGGCTTGTCTTCACACTGGCGGCAGAGCACCGGCGTGGTCACCTTGCTGCCCACCACCACCTTCAGGCGGGGCTGAAAATAGCTGTCTTTTGAGACCAGATGTCCATCTTCGATGGCAAGACGCAGACCGCCCTCCCGCTCAACGGTGCCCGCGCAGGACGCTGACTGGTGTGACACGGCGCAGGCCACCTCACAGGTACGACACCCAATGCAGAGACTGGGATCGGCAATCACGAAGCTGTTCATAGAGAGGGATCCTAAATGTTTCGTTACACCCTGCCGGCCAGGCTCACAGGGGAGACAGGCCAGCCATCCCACTAGGCATTAATCAGACCAACTCAGGCCAGACGTGGGATAAAGTTCACAAGCAGCTGAAAATAAAGGAGTAATCAGGATGGCAGCCCTGCTTTATTCGGAGGGTGACGATGACGACAGGGACCAGACACGGCGATCGACACGACAAAAGTGACGAGCTCGACACAGAGTGACATGCCCCTGCCCCGGCTGATGACCGGAAGAGGAACGGGAGAGGCTCAGGAACTAAGTCGCTATCGGCCAGAGGAAATACAGAGGTGAAAAACGGGCCATCAATGGCCCTTGCATTGCCACAGCAGGGGATAAAGCAGCGACCCGTGGTTTAGCCCGGTTCTCTGCTGTGAGAGGTATGCAAAGCCAAAGCAAACGGAAGAGCCCCTCTACTGACAAATTTATTGAACTGGAGCCGGTTTTTAACCTCTCCCACTTCTATTTTTTATCCGGCCAGTTAGCATGTCTCACATGGCATCTAGCTCTGCAAGGGGCGTGTTCATGCTGCTAACCCTTTCGCAGGGCGCTATGTCATAAATGTGTTATTTTAAGTCGGAGTGAACATGGGGATTTATACAAGGAAGAGTATTAGCGTTGGTCCTTTTCGTTTCAATTTATCACAATCTGGGCTAGGGGTATCTGCTGGCATTAAAGGTTTAAGGATTGGCACTGGTCCGAGAGGAAACTATGTCAGAATAGGTGCGCGAAGTATTTATTATCGTTCAACTATTCCTAGTGGTTCATCTGACAGAATTCCAACTAAAAACATTGAACCAATTTATGAAGATTATGATCAGGCTCCAACTCACGAGCCGTTAAATGAAATTGAGTCAGCACATGTCACACAGATCGTAGACTCGTCTTCAGCAGAATTGCTTAAAGAGTTAAATGATAAGAAAAAGAGAGCTAGAACTTGGCCTTTTATTTTTGTTGCATTCTTATCCCTAACATACCTTTTTAACTATATTCAGTTCCCTGAGTGGGTAGTAATATCAACCCTTGTATTGGGTCTAATATTCACTTGGCTGTCTCATATACGAGATATGTTGACTAAAACAACAGTGTTATTCTATGACTTTGATTCCGAGATGGAGTCTATATATGACAAACTATTCCAAGCCGCTGAACGCTTGGAAAAATGTAGCAAGTCTTGGCATGTATCAGCTGCAGGAAAGGTCATTGATAAAAAATATCATGCAGGAGCCAGTAATCTTGTCGACCGAAAACCGACAATAATTCGTATCACTGATCCTCCATATTTAAAAACAAACGTAAGAACAGTCTCACTTGCAGTTGGTCGTCAAACTTTGCATTTCTTCCCTGATCGCGTATTGGTTTACGATGCCGCGGGGGTTGGTGCTGTAAGCTATCAAAAATTAGTTGTAACGATTCGTGATAAAAGATTTATTGAAGACGAGACGGTTCCAAGTGATGCCTTGATTATTGATAGAACGTGGAAATACGTAAATAAATCTGGTGGTCCTGACCGTAGGTTCAAGGACAATCATGAGCTGCCAATTTGTTTATATCAAGAAATTTCTTTCACCAGCTCTACTGGTCTAAATGAGTTAATTCAATTGTCTAGCTGTGGTCCAGCAGAGGACTTTAAAATTGCACTTACAGCCCTAACAACTAGCTTGCCAAAAGAGGCATAAAACAATATGAGTATCGTAGGATGTAATGAGCTCAGCGTATCGCGCCGCTTTAAGATCTTGGGTAATTGGTACAATTCACTTCGTTCATTACACCCTAACTTTACATCCTTTATTTATCTCTTCCCTTTATCATGACCGCCTTTATTACGGTCACTTCTCTTCCCCTCCACTGCCATGCCATGCCATGCCATGCACTAAATAAAGACTCCATTGCCTCCCCGCGCCCCACTCTTTGCGACGCGAGCCGGTAATTTATTGGCCAGCATTTTATCGTCTATTTTTCAGCCAGATTGATAGGAAAAACTAGCCAAAATGGATACTCAGAGAAAACAAACGCTTGCTCGCTGCCCAGGGGTTTATGTCAATCACAGAGTAATTAATAATCTCGTTCAAAAGCCCTTTTTGATTATTTATACCAGCACCTATTCCCACAGACTCTGTGTCATCATGAGCTGAATCGCAGATGAACAGACTGTGCCCCATGATGAACCTATTCCTATCCAGTTGATTCCCTTTCCCATCACCATTCATTGATCCCCTCCCGATCGACTCTCTGTGTTAGCTGATAGCTCGGGGCCCCTGTGCTGGCAAATATGTCCGCATCAAACTGACAAGACAACTTCATGAACTGCAATAACAAACCCGCCCTGTCCGGCGTCACCCTGGCGGCGATCGGCGTGGTCTATGGCGATATCGGCACCAGCCCGCTCTATACCCTGCGCGAGTGCCTGTCGGGCCAATTCGGGTTCGGGGTCGAACCCGCCTCCATCCTGGGCTTTCTCTCGCTGATCTTCTGGCTGCTGATCCTGGTGGTCTCGGTCAAGTACCTCTCCTTCGTGATGCGGGCCGACAATGCAGGTGAAGGGGGCATCCTGACCCTGATGTCGCTGGCGACCCGCAACAGCCCCGAGAGGCTGGCCCCTGTACTGATCATTCTGGGGCTGATTGGCGGCAGTTTCTTCTATGGCGAGGTGGTGATCACCCCGGCCATGTCGGTGATGTCGGCCATCGAGGGGTTGAAGATAGTGGCCCCCTCGCTGGATCCCTACATAGTGCCGCTCTCGGTACTGGTGCTGACCCTGCTGTTTGCCATTCAGAAACACGGCACCGCCACCGTGGGCAAGCTGTTCGCCCCCATCATGCTGACCTGGTTTCTGACCCTGGCGGTGCTGGGCCTGCGCGGCATCCTCCAGAATCCCGAGGTGCTGGGCGCGCTCAACCCCGTCTGGGCCCTGCGCTTCTTTATGACCTACCAGACCACCTCCTTCTTTGCCCTCGGCGCCGTGGTGCTGGCCATCACCGGCGTTGAAGCGCTCTATGCCGACATGGGCCACTTCGGCAAGAACCCGATCCGGCTCGCCTGGTTTGTGGTGGTGCTGCCGTCGCTGGTGCTCAACTACTTCGGCCAGGGCGCGCTGTTGCTCGGCAACCCCGAGGCCATCGCCAACCCCTTCTTCCTGCTCGCCCCCACCTGGGCGCTGCTGCCCCTGCTGTTGCTGGCGACCATGGCGACGGTGATCGCCTCGCAGGCGGTGATCTCCGGGGTCTTCTCCCTCACGCGGCAGGCGGTGCGGCTCGGTTATCTCTCACCCATCCGCATCGTGCACACCTCCGAGCAGGAGTCGGGCCAGATCTATATCCCGGTCATCAACTGGATGCTCTATGTCTCTGTGGTGATCGTCATCATGAGCTTCGAGCACTCCAGCAATCTGGCGGCCGCCTATGGCATCGCCGTGACCGGCACCATGGTGCTCACCTCCATCCTCTTCTGCTCGGTGGCCAAGAACAGCTGGCACTGGCACCCCTATCTGGTGGCCGCCCTGTTCGCCCTGCTGCTGGCCATCGATGTGCCGCTCTTTGTCGCCAACCTCGCCAAGATCTTCTCCGGCGGCTGGCTGCCCCTCACTCTGGGCGCGGTCATGTTCACCCTGATGACCAGCTGGAAGAGCGAGCGCTTTCAACTCATTCGCCGCCTTAACGAGCACGGCAACTCGCTGGAGCCGATGATCGCCTCGCTGGAGAAATCCCCGCCGACCCGGGTGGCGGGCACCGCCGTCTATATGTCGCGGGTGGTCAATGTGATACCCCATGCGCTGCTCCACAACCTCAAGCACAACAAGGTGCTGCACGAGCGGATCATTCTGCTCACCCTGCGGGTGGAGGACGTGCCCTACGTCCACAACGTGCGCCGGGTCTGCATCGAGCAGCTCTCCCCCACCTTCTGGCGGGTGGTGGCCAGCTATGGCTGGCGCGAGACCCCGAACATGGAGGAGATCTTCCATCGCTGCAATGCGGAGGGCCTGAGCTGCCGCATGATGGAGACCTCCTTCTTCATGGCCCACGAGTCGCTGATCATGAAGGAGCGCCCCTGGTACCTCTATCTGCGCGGCCAGCTGTTTATGCTGCTGCAGCGCAATGCCCTGCGGGCGCCGGATCAGTTCGAGATCCCGCCCAACCGGGTGATCGAGCTGGGCTCGCAGGTAGATATTTGATCGCATTCTGATGGCATAAAGAACGCCAGCAAGAGAGAGGGAGGCATTGCCTCCCTCTTTTTTTGCCGTTAACCGAGATTGCCTGCCCCCTCATCCCCAACCCTTCTCCCGCGAGGGGAGAAGGGAGCGTACCGCTGATATCGCAAGGTTGCTTTCCCTCTGACGGGATGTTCGCGTTCTCGTGCGTCCGATGACGCTGCGCTAATCGAACCTGCTTGCGGTCCCTGGCAAGTACACCTGAGACACAAGAGGGAGGCATCGGCCTCCCTCTCTTTTCCCCGTTAGCCGAGATTGCCCTCCTCATGCTCCTGCGCCCCTGGAGTGACGAACCCTGTCCGGCCCTTCGTCACAAGTGACGAACGTCACGGTTCGACAGCTGCCCGCCTCTGTGACACACCCCT
Source organism: Aeromonas sp. sif2416 (assembly GCF_019218665.1). Classification (NCBI taxonomy): domain Bacteria; kingdom Pseudomonadati; phylum Pseudomonadota; class Gammaproteobacteria; order Aeromonadales; family Aeromonadaceae; genus Aeromonas; species Aeromonas sp. sif2416. The sequence continues at coordinate 35,617 of NZ_JAHUXC010000011.1, read as the reverse complement.
AGACAAAATTAAAATACACATGAAAACAGTCAGTTAAACTCATTCCCAGCGCCACACACAATCTGGCCCGCATCTTGCCATCCTGCCCCTACTTTCTCCGTTCGCGACACGACAAGGTAGGCTATGAACCGCTTCGTTATCGCTGATCCCAAACTTTGTATCGGTTGTGGCACCTGTATGGCGGCCTGCAGCACGGTTCACAAGGCCAAGGGTTTGCAACAGGCCCCCCGATTAACCGTCATGCGACACGAGCAGGCGACCATGCCGGTTCAGTGCCGTCACTGTGACGACGCCCCCTGCATCAAGGTGTGCCCGGTCGAGGCCATCTGCCAGACCGAGGATGCGGTGCAGCTGAACGAGTCGCTCTGCATCGGCTGCAACCTGTGCGCCGTGGCCTGCCCCTTCGGCGCCATCAGCAGCGGCGGCAGCCGTCCGGTGGCCATGGCCACCAGCTATGACAGCTACATCCCCTGCTCGGTGCGCTCCAGCAACCCTTCCACCTCCGCCGGCCTGCGCTGCTTCGGGGAAGATCTGCTGAGCTGGGAGCCCGGCGTGCGCGCCATCGCGGTCAAATGCGATCTCTGCGCGTTTCGCGAAGAGGGCCCGGCCTGCATCGATGCCTGCCCCTCTCAGGCGCTGACCCTGGTGAGCGAGGACGACAGCGCCCGCTCCGCCCGCGAGCGTCGCCTGCAGGCCGCCCAATCCCATCCGGAAGGGGCCCCCGCATTCAGTGCCACGGCCTCGCCCTCTTCACCGCACTCATTGACAGCCAAGGGAGATCGCTGATGCTGCCCCCTCTTCTACTGGGCACCCTGTTGCTCCTTCTGGTAGGCGCACTGCTGGGCGCCGCCGCGGGCTGGCTGCTGAACAGTGCCGCCCTCGCCAACCGCCTCAACAGCGGCTTCGCCCTGCTGGGCTCCCTCTGCGGTGTCATGGTCGCCGGGCAGACCCTGATGCGGGGCACCCCCATTGACGGCACCCTCTGGCTGCTGGGCTCGGTGCACCTCGACATGCTGGCGGCGCTGATGCTGCTGGTGATCACGCTGGTCGGTGTGGCGGTGGCGCTCTACTCCTTTGCCTACATCAAGGAGTACCAGGGCAAGGGGGACGTCAGCATAGGCGTGCTGATGAACCTCTTCCTGTTCGCCATGGTCGCCATGGTGCTGTGCGACAACGCGCTGGGCTTCCTGCTCAGCTACGAGCTGGTGACGCTCACCAGCTACTGGCTGGTCAAGACCAACCCGGACGCCGCCAAGCAGAGCCGCCTCTATCTGGTGATGAACCACATCGGCATGGCGCTGGTGCTGGTCGCCTTCTGGCTGCTCTGCCAGGGCAGCGGCAGTCTGGAATTCAGCGTGCTGCGCGAGCATCACCTCGGCGGCGCCCTGGCCTCACTGGTGTTCCTGCTCAGCTTCTGCGGCTTTGGCCTGCGCGCCGGCTTCGTGCCGCTGCACGGCTGGTTGCCGGTGGCCGAGCCCGTCGCCCCTTCCCATATCTCGGCGCTGATGTCCGGGGTCATGGTGAAGCTGGGCCTCTTCGGCATCTTGCGGGTGGCCATCGATTTTCTCGGCGCCAGCCAGCTCTGGTGGGGCTACATGGTGCTGATCTTCGGCGCCTGCTCGGCGGTGCTCGGGGTGCTGTTTGCGCTCGCCGAGCACGATCTCAAGCGGCTGCTCGCCTACCACACGGTGGAGAACATCGGCATCATCCTGATGGGGATGGGGATCGGCATGATTGGCCTGGCCAACCAGCAACCGACCCTGGTGGTGCTGGGGCTGCTCGGCGCGCTCTATCACCTGCTCAACCACGCCATCTTCAAGAGCCTGCTGTTCATGGGCACAGGATCTGTGATGTTCCGCCTGCACACCCGTGACATGGACAAGATGGGTGGCCTCGCCAAGCTGATGCCCTGGACCGCGCTGGCGTTCCTCATCGGCGCCATGGCCATCTCGGCGCTGCCGCCGCTCAACGGCTTCGTCAGCGAGTGGTTTATCTATCAAGCGCTCCTTTCCATGACCAAACTCGGCACCTCGGTGGTGGCCCCGTTGGCGGTGGTAATGCTGGCGGTGACCGGCGCCATGGCGGTGATGTGCTTCGTCAAGGTCTATGGCATCTGCTTCTGCGGCGCCCCGCGCAGCGAGAAGGCGAGTCAGGCCCGCGAAGTGCCCAGCACCATGGTGGCGGGCACCCTGCTGCTGGCGGCGGTCTGTCTGGTGCTGGGGCTGGGCGCCCCCTGGATTGCCCCCCTGGTCAACGGCTACGGCCAGGCGCTGATCGCCGAGCAAGTGGCGAGCCAGGTAGCGACCGGTGCCACCCTGCTGCCGCTGGATAGTGCTCAGGCGATCCTCTCCCCGCCGGTGATTGCCCTCACTCTGCTCGGCCTGCTGCTGGTGCCGCTGCTGATCCTGGCGCTGTTCAAAGGGCCCAAGCTCGGTCGTCGCCACGCCGGCACTCCCTGGGCCTGTGGTTACGCCTATGAGGAGCGCATGAGCCTCACCTCCGGCGGTATCACCCATACCCTGCGCCAGATCTGCGCCCCCCTCTATCGGCAGCGTCCGCGCCTCGATCTCGCCAGCTCGCTGCAAGGGGTGAGCGCGGCGCCGTCCTCCGCTGGCTGGCTGCTCCATGGCCTGGTGCTGGTGCTCTTTATCCTGATGGCTGTTGGAGTTCAATGATGCCCGCTCTCGAAATGCCAAGCTGGGGCATGCTTGCCCTGGCCCTCACCCAGGCCATCGCCATGCTGGCGCTGGCTCCGCTCGCCACCGGCTTCAACCGGGTGCTGCGTGCCAAGATGCACTCGCGCCAGGGACCCGGCCTGCTGCAGGATTACCGCGATATCGGGAAACTGCTGCGCCGCCAGGAGGTCACCCCCGAGCCTGCCGGCATCATCTTCAACCTGATGCCGGCGGTGCTCATCGCCGCCTTGCTGCTGGTAGCCATGGCGCTGCCGACCCTGACCCATGAATCCCCCTTCCCCATCGCCGGGGATCTCATCACCGACATCTACCTGTTCGCCATCTTCCGCTTCTTCTTCTCCCTGGCGGGGCTCGACAGCGGCAGCATGTTTGCCGGCATAGGTGCCCGCCGCGAGCTGACCCTGGGGATCCTGGTCGAGCCCATCCTGGTGCTGGCCTGCTTCATCATGGCGATGATGGTGGGCAGCTCGGATCTGGGCAACATCAGCACCTACGTGGCCACCCAGCCGCTGGCCGCCCCGGTCGCCACCCTGCTGGCGGGCGCCGCCTGTGCCTTCGCGGTCTTCGTCGAGATGGGCAAGCTGCCCTTTGACTGCGCGGAAGCCGAGCAGGAGCTACAAGAGGGGCCGCTCACCGAGTATTCCGGCGCGGGCCTCGCCCTGCTCAAGCTCGGCCTTGGCCTCAAGCAGCTGGTGGTGGTGCAACTCTTCCTGGTTATCTTCCTCCCCTTCGGCAAGGCGGCGGACTGGAGCCTGCCCGCGCTGGCGGTGGCAGCCCTGATCCTCGCCTGCAAGCTGCTGGTGGCCTTCGCACTGGCGGGCCTCATCGAAAACGCCATGGCCCGCACCCAGTTCGTGCGCACCCACAAGCTGACGCGCTATGGCCTGGGGCTGGCCCTGCTGGCCCTGCTCGCCTATCTGGTCGGGGTATAAGCCATGCCCGCCACAGCCGCCTTTTCCGATTTCATATTTTCCGATTTTAAAGTGAGAACTGCATGACCATCGCCATCATGGATCGCATCGGTTGCGACTACATCCAGCAGCTGCGACAGCAACTGCCCCACGCCATCATCGACGAGCAGTGGCAGACCGTCGATCAGGCCACCCTGACCGTCAAGCCCACCGATCTGGTGGCCCTCACCAGCCTGCTGTTCCACAAGCTGGGCGGCTGGCTGTCGGTCTCCTTCGCCAACGACGAGCGCAGCCTGAACGGCCACTTCGCCGTCTACCACGTCTTCTCCATGGAGGGGGAGACCAAGAGCTGGATCACCGTCAAGGTGCTGGTCGAAGCCACCTCGCAGGAGTACCCCTCCATCACCCCCACCATTCCGGCGGCGGTGTGGGGCGAGCGGGAGATCCGAGACATGTACGGCCTGCGGGCGGTCGGTTTGCCGGACGAGCGCCGGCTGGTGCTGCCCGATGACTGGCCGGAAGACATCCATCCGCTGCGCAAAGACGCCATGGATTACCGCCAGCGCCCCATGCCCACCACGGACACCGAGACCTACCCCTTCGTAAACGAGCTGGGCAACGAGGCCAACCGCATAGTGCCGGTGGGCCCGCTGCACATCACCTCGGACGAGCCGGGCCACTTCCGGCTGTTCGTGGATGGCGAAGACATCATCGACGCCGACTACCGGCTGTTCTATGTCCACCGTGGCATGGAGAAGCTGGCCGAGACCCGCATGGGCTACAACGAGGTGGCCTTCCTCACCGATCGGGTGTGCGGCATCTGCGGCTTCACCCACAGCGTCGCCTACACCACCTCGGTGGAGAACGCCATGGGCATCCAGGTGCCGGAGCGGGCCAAGATGATCCGCGCCGTGCTGCTGGAGGTGGAGCGGCTGCACAGCCACATCCTCAACATCGGCCTGTCGAGCCACTTCACCGGCTTCGACACCGGCTTCATGCAGTTCTTCCGGGTGCGGGAGAAATCCATGACCCTGGCCGAGCTGCTGACCGGGGCGCGCAAGACCTATGGCCTCAACCTCATCGGCGGGGTGCGTCGCGACATTTTCAAGGAGGATCGCATCAAGGGCACCCAGCTGGTGCGCGAACTGCGCGACGAGCTCAAGCCCCTGGTGGCCATGCTGCTCGATACCGCCAACATCAGCTCCCGCCTGGTGGGCATCGGCCGGCTCGATCCGCAAGTGGCCCGCGACTTCAGCTGCGTCGGCCCCATGGTGCGGGCCAGCGGCTTCAAGCGCGACGTGCGCCGGGTGCACGACTTCGCCGCCTACCGCGAACTGCCGATGGAGATCCAGACGCTGGCGGGCTGCGACGTGCAGTCCCGGGTGCTGGTGCGCATCCACGAGCTCTACGACTCCCTCGACATGATCGAATTCGGCCTGCAGCACCTGCCGGAAGGGCCGCTGCTCACCGAGGGCTTCACCTACCAGCCGGGCAAGTTTGCGCTGGGCTTCACCGAGGCGCCCCGCGGCGAGAACGTGCACTGGAGCATGACCGGGGACAACCAGAAGCTGTTCCGCTGGCGCTGCCGCGCCGCCACCTACGCCAACTGGCCCGCCCTGCGCTACATGCTGCGGGGCAACACGGTGGCGGATGCGCCCCTCATCATCGGCAGCCTGGATCCCTGCTACTCCTGCACCGATCGGGTCACCCTGGTCGATCCCAAGAAGGGCAAGTCCACCGTGGTCTCCTACAAGGAGATCGAGCGCTACGGTATCGATCGCAAAAACTCTCCGCTCAAGTAAGGGGTCATCATGATCAAGCTGTTCAAGACCATACTCCGGGCCGGCACGCCGACCGCCAAGTACCCCTTCGCCCCCTATGAGGTGAACCGGGATTTTCGCGGCAAGCCCGAATACCAGGCCGACAAGTGCATCGCCTGCGCCGCCTGCACCAAGGCCTGCCCGGCCAATGCGCTGATCATGGAGACCGATCTGGAGACCGGTGAGCGGCGCTGGGAGCTCTCCATAGCCCGCTGCATCTTCTGCGGCCGCTGTGAGGAGGTGTGCCCGACTCGCGCCATCGCCCTCTCCCCCAACTTCGAGCTGGCGGTGACCAACAAGGCCGATCTCTATGAGGAGGCCCGCTTCCCGCTGGCCCCCTGCTCCCTGTGCGGCACCTACTTTGCCCCGGCCCGGCTGGTGGCACTGGTGGAAGACACCCTGGCGCTGGCGGCCCAGCCGCTGGCCCACCCACAGCGGTTGCACCACTGCCCAGACTGCAAACGCAAACAGAGCATGCTGAGCCAGCCCGCATCAGGCGCCGCCACGCTCACCCAACAGGAGTCGATGTGATGAGCAAGATCAAAGGCATAGAAGCCGTTGTCGGCGATGCCCATACTCGCGCCGTGCCGCTGGCACAGGATCCGGAGATCACCCGCCTCAAGCAGACCCTGCTCAAGGACATTCGCCGCTCGGCCTATGTCTATCGGGTGGACTGCGGCGGCTGCAACGCCTGCGAAATAGAGATCTTCGCCACCATCACCCCGCTGTTCGATGCCGAGCGGTTCGGCATCAAGGTGGTCGCCTCCCCCCGCCACGCCGACATCCTGCTGTTCACCGGCGCCGTGACCCGGGCCATGCGGGTGCCGGCCCTGCGCGCCTACGAGGCGGCCCCGGATCCCAAGATCTGCATCGCCTACGGCGCCTGCGGCTGTGACGGCGGCATCTTCCACGATCTCTACTGCGTCTGGGGCGGCACCGACAAGATAGTGCCGGTGGATGTCTACATCCCCGGCTGTCCGCCCACCCCGGCCGCCACCATCTACGGCTTCGCGGTGGCGCTCGGCCTGCTCGAGCAGAAACTCAAGGCCACCAGCCACGAGGTGCAGGCGGGCGAGCGGGTGGAGCTGCGCCACACCGGCATCCCGAGCGAGATCCGGGTGATGATAGAGCGCGAGGCGCGCCGTATGGCGGGTTACCGCCAGGGTCGCATCATCGCCGACGAGTTCATGGCGCTGCTGGAGGGGGCCACCCAGCAGGACGTGGATCTGCGTATCCAGGGCTACCTTGCCCAGCATGACGACCCACGCCTCTCCGAGATCGTCAACAACCTGGCCAACGCCTGCCTCAACCGGGTGGCGGGGAAAGCAGAGGTCGCCCATGGCTGACCAGGTGTTCTTCTATCGCCTCTCCCGCAAGTTTGTGGACGAGCAGTTCGACGTGCCCGAGGAGGCGAAGGAGGTGATGTACTACAGCCTCGCCATCGGCCACCACCTCGGCATCGTCGATTGCCTCAGCGCCGATCTGGTCTGCCCCCTTGCCGGCTATCGGGACTGGGTGGCCAAGCTGCCCGCCGGTAGCGAGGCGCGCCGCAAGATGGAGGGCTTCCTCACCTTCGGCGAGATCACCGTCTATCGGGAGCACTGCCACATGCTGGCCTGCGCCTTCGACCGGCTGCGCCAGGCCGAAGGCGCCTTGAACGAGCAGGAGCGGGAGTGGACCGACACTTTCATGAACCAGCTCACCGCCCTGCATAACGATCCTCATATGTACCTGATGGTAAGGAGCCGCTGATGGGCTGCAATCTCGTGTTGACCGTGGGCAATGCCATGATGGGTGACGATGGCGCCGGCCCCTATCTGGCCGAAAAGCTGCAGGCCGCCCCCCTGCCCGGCTGGGTCCATATCGACGGAGGCATAGCGCCGGAGAACAGGGTGCACCAGGTGCGGGAGCTGCGCCCGGATCGGGTGCTGCTGGTGGATGCCGCCGAGCTCGGCGAGAAGGCGGGCACCCTCAAGGTGATCCCCCCCGACACCATAGCCGACATGTTCATCTTCTCGACCCACAACATGCCGCTGAACTTTCTCATCGACGAGCTCAAGCGCTTCGTGCCAGAGGTGATCTTCATCGGGGTGCAACCCGCCATCGTCGCCTTCTCCTTCCCCATGACCGGGATGGTGAGCGGTGCCATGGATTACCTCCATCAGCATCTGGATACCGCCAAGGATACCAAGTTGTTAATACGCCAGCTCGCGCAGTGGAATAAGGTCAACGATGCGGCACTATAATTTACCGAGTTGTTAAAAACGGCCAGTCAGGAATTTAATCGGCGCCCGATGTTAAAATAAAAACATCGGGCTAATCGCCCTATTTTTGATATAAAACAACTCTCCGTTAAATAATATAAATACCGTTTTTATATGGCAAAAAAAGCGTTGTCAGCCAGGGGGCCTTGCCCCAAAATGGCGGCCACTGCGGAAGTTGATGGGGTCTGGTGGCCTCCTCGGTCTTCAAAACCGATGTGAGCCGAGAAGGCTCGGGCAGGTTCGATTCCTGCCTCTTCCGCCACTTTCCTATATTGGATGCATCGACTAGATACCGCTTGCCAATATTATTCCGGGATGGCTTCCTCGGTCGTAAATTAATTTGTCAGAACCGTTTCAGCATTAACACTCTGTGCAAGTTGTCCGCCCGCAAATAACCGCCAGCCCCGTCAATCTATCGGCAAACCGGTGTGCATCCGTCATCCACGCACTGCCCTGGTAACCCCCATGCCGAACCAGTCACAGCCTCAAGCGTCCGCCATCGACCAGCCAAGCCATCGCCTGCCACAGGTCGAACAACTGCTGCAGCAAGCCTTCCTCGCCCCCCATATCGCCCGTCTGAGTCGGCCGCTGGTGACCCAGCTGGTGCGCGACACCTTGAGCGAGCTGCGCCAGAGCGAAGGCTTTCGCCAGCACGGGGTGGCGCTCGCCCGGCTTGAGGGGCTGATCGACAGTCGCTGCCAACAGTGGGTGCGCCAGCGCCAGACCCGGCTGATCAACGCCACCGGCACGCTCGTTCATACCAATTTGGGGCGCTCGCCGCTCTGCGCCGAACTGTGGGACGAGGTGCGCGAGCTCAACACCGGTTACAACAACCTGGAGCTGGATCTCGCCACCGGCAAGCGCGGCGGGCGCAAGGGGCTGATCGCCCCCCTGCTCGCCTGCCTGACCCAGGCCGAAGACTCCCTGGTGGTAAACAACAACGCGGCCTCGCTGTTTCTGCTGCTGCAGGAGATAGCCAAAGGGCGCGAGGTGATCGTCTCCCGGGGCGAGCAGATCCAGATAGGCGGCGGCTTTCGCATCCCCGACATACTGGCGTTGTCCGGCGCCAAACTGGTGGAGGTGGGCACCACCAACATCACCACGGCCCGGGACTACCTCGACGCCATCACCGATCAGACCGCGCTGGTGCTGATGGTGCACAGATCCAACTTCGCCATTCGCGGCTTCACCGAGTCCCCCGACATCGGCGAAGTGGCCCGCGCCCTGCCGGATCACATAGTGCTGGCGGTGGATCAGGGCTCAGGCCTCACCACCGAAGAGTTCGCGCCGGACGAGACCTCGGTGCGCCAGTACCTCAAGGCGGGGGCGGATCTGGTCTGCTACTCCGGCGACAAGCTGCTGGGGGGGCCCCAGTGCGGCATCATCGGCGGCCGCGCGGATCTCATCAAGCGGCTGGAGAAGCACCCCATGATGCGCACCTTCCGCCCGAGCCGCATCGTCTACTCCCTGCTCGAGCGCCTGCTGATCCACAAGCTCAACAAGTCCCCCACCGGGGCCGGCATCGCCCAGCGCACCCTGAGCTCCCCCGCCGCCATGCAGGCCAGGGCCGACCAGCTGCTGGCCGCCCTGCCCGGCTGCTTTATACAGGTGCCCGCCCAGCTGGTGGTCGGCGGCGGCACCCTGCCGGACGAGTTCTACCCCGCCCCGGCGCTCGAGTGCCGCGACCCGCGCCCGGCCCAGCAACTGCTCGATGCCCTGCGGGAGCTGCCGGTGCCGGTGATCGCCACGGTGCGCCAGCAGAAGGTGCTGCTCAACGTGGCTAGCCTGCTGGCGGACGACATGCCGCTGCTGATCGCCCAGCTGAGCGAGCTGCTCATGCCCGCCGCACAGGAGCCCTGATCCCATGACCTCCTACCGCGCCGTCATCGGTCTGGCCGGCCACGTGGATCACGGCAAGACGCTGCTGATCAAGGCCCTCACCGGCATCACCACGGCCCGCGCCCACGAGCAGGCCATCGGCATGACTCAGGATCTCGGCTTCGCCCACTTCGACGACGGCCAGGGCAACACCATAGGGGTGATCGACGTGCCCGGTCACGAGCGCTATGTCCGCAACATGGTGGCGGGGCTCTGGAGCCTGGATCTGGTGCTCTTGGTCATCGCCGCCGACGAGGGCTGGATGCCGATGACCGGCGATCACCTGCGCCTGCTCAAGGCGATGGGGGTGCCGCGCCTGCTGGTCTGCATCAACAAGTGCGATCTGGTGAGCCCCGACGAGCTTGAACTGCTGGAGGAGACGCTGCTGGAGCGGGTGATGGACGAGAGCGGCATGGTGCCCGACATCGTCTGCGTCAGCGCCAAGAGTGGCGACAACATCGACGGCCTGCACGCCGCCATCGTGGGCCAGCTTGCCGATGTACAAGAATCGCAAGCTGCCCGCGAACAGGGCGCGCCGCGTCGCTCTCGTGAAGAGGCGCCACCGCGCCTCTATGTGGACAGGGTCTTCACCGCCAGCGGCACCGGCACAGTGCTGACCGGCACCCTGCAGCAGGGCAGCCTCAAGGTGGGGGACAAGCTGCGCCTCTACCCCGCCGATCGGGAGGTGCAGGTGCGCTCCCTGCAGGCCTATCACCAGAGCGTCGACGAGATAGGCGCCGTCTGCCGGGTGGCGGTGGGGCTGAAAAAGGTGCCCCACAAGGAGGTGGCCCGTGGCCACTGCCTCGGCAGCGCGGCCGGGGACTGTCAGGCGGCGACCCACCTGATAGTGCGCCTGGAGGCCGATGGCCAATCCAGCAAAGAACTGCGCACCTCTCTGCGCAACAAGGAGGTCGAGGTGGCGCTGGGCAGCTGGCATGGCCGGGCCCAGCTGATCTATATCCGCGGCGCTGACGCAGAGGATGCCGATCACCCTGGGCTCGCCCGCCTCGTCTTCGCCAGTCCCCTGCCCTGCTTCTTCGGCCAGCCGCTCGCCATCATCCGCCACGGCAGCAGCGAGTTGCTGCACGGCGCCCGCATCCTCTGGTGCGGCGACATCTCCCCCGCCAGGCGCAAGGCGCTGCACGCCCTGCTGCGGGCGCTGCCGGAGGATCTGGCGGGCCACAACCCCGCCACCCTGCAGCTGGGGCTCAATGGCTATGCCCCCGCCGACCGCTTTGACGCGCCTCCCGCCGGGGCGGTGCAGCAGGGCGAATGGATGATGAGCCGGTCCTGGCTGGCGCAGACCCGCGAGGCCATGCTGGCCGCCCTGCAGGCCGAGCCATTGAGCGGCGCCGAGCTCGCCGGCAGGCTGCGCATCGACCCCGAGGCTACCCAACAACTGTTGCTGGCGCTCAAGGCCGAGCAACGGATCCGGCTGCACCACGACAAGTGGCAGCCCGGCGGTGGCGAGTCGGAAGACGATCTCGGGGAAGAGGCACTGTTGGTGCTCAAACTGGTGCGAGATCAAGGCAAAGAGGGCTACCAGCCCGGTAAACTGGGCCCCGGCGGTGTGGAGATAGACCCGGTGCGTCATCTCACCCTGCCAGCCGGTTTACGGCAAAAGGGGGCACTGCAAAAGCAGTTGCGCAATCTGGCAAGGCTCACCTACCTGATACAGCTGGAAGGTCCCATCTACTACGATGCCGAACTCTATCACCACATGGTACGGGCCGTGCTGGCAGGCCAGCGGGTCGGGGATCTGATCGACATGGGCTCGCTCAAGGAGATCACCGGCCTGTCGCGCAAATACGCCATCCCCTTCTGCCTGCGCATGGAGATGGACGGCTGGGTACGACGGGAAGACAACGATCGCCGGGTGCTGCGCCTGCCCGAGGGCAATCCCCTGGCTGACGAGACGCCGGCATGACGGCGCCCACAACCCCGGTGACCCAGCCGCCAGCGGCGAGCACCCCGCTGCGCCTCGAGTTTCAGATCAACGGCATAGTGCAGGGGGTCGGCTTTCGCCCCTTCGTCTATGGCCTGGCCCTGCGCCATCGCCTCACCGGCTATGTGCTCAACGACGCCAGCGGCGTCACCATAGGGGCGCAAGGTTCTTCCGAACAGCTCGCCGCCTTTGGCCGCGACCTGCGGGCGCTGGCACCGCCGCTCAGTCGCATCGACAGCTTCGACCAGCGGGCGCTGCCGCCGACGAGCGACCCCGCTTTCGATGGCCAGTTTCATATCAGGGCCAGCCAGCAGCAGAGCGCGGCCACGGTGGCCATCTCGCCGGATCAGGGGATGTGCGAGGCCTGCGCCCGGGACATCGCCAATCCGGCGGATCGCCACCATCGCTACCCCTTCACCAACTGCACCCACTGCGGCCCGCGCTACAGCATCATTCGCCGCCTCCCCTACGACAGACCCCACACCGCCATGGCCAGCTTCGCCATGTGCCCGCGCTGCGCTCGCGCCTATGAGGATCCCCTGGACAGGCGCTACCACGCCCAGCCGGTGAGCTGCCCCCAGTGCGGGCCTCATCTGACCTGGCGCACTGGCAAGGGTGATGCCCTGGTCGAGCGCGAGGATGCCCTGAAAATGGCCGCCCAGGCCCTGCAAGCGGGAGCCCTGGTCGCGGTCAAGGGGATGGGGGGCTACCACCTGATGTGTGATGCCCGCAATGAACTGACCGTGGCCCGGCTGCGCCAGCTCAAGCGCCGCGCGCGCAAGCCGCTGGCGGTGATGATGAGATCCCTCGAAGAGGCGCGCTTGCACGTGACCGGCAGCGAGGCCGAGTGGGCCCTGCTGCAATCCCAGCCAAGACCCATCACCTTGCTGCGCAAGCGGGAGCCTGACCAGCGGTCGCCCGACACCCTACCGCTCACAGACGCCATCGCCCCCGGCATCCCCTACCTGGGGGTCATGCTGCCCTACACCCCGCTGCACCAGCTGCTGCTGGAGGCCTGCGCCATGCCGCTGGTGGCCACCAGCGCCAATGGCCGCGGCAGCCCGATCCTCATCGAATGCGAGGCGGTGATAGCTGAACTCGGGAACCGGATCGACGGCATCCTGGACCACGATCGCCCCATACTGCACCCCTGCGACGACAGCCTGGTACAGTGGGCCGGCGGCACGCGCCAGACTCTGCGCCTCGCCCGGGGTTATGCCCCCTGCACCCCCAGCCTGAAAGAGCCGGTCAGCACCCCAGTGCTGGCGGTCGGGGCGCAGCAGAAGAACCAGCTGGCGCTCGCCTTCGGCCGCCAGCGCATCTACAGCCCCCATATCGGCGATCTGCACAGCCTGCCGATGCAGGGGCACTTCGAGCAGACCCTGGCCACCTTCCGCGAGCTCTACGATCTCAACCCAACCCTGCTGGTGTCGGACCGCCACCCGGGTTATCTGAGCCACCAGTGGGCCAAGGACTATTGCGCGGAGCAGGGTGCGACCCATCTCGAGGTGCAGCACCACCACGCCCACCTGCTGGCGGTGATGGCCGAGCATGACCACAGCGGGCCCGTGCTCGGCTTCGCCTTCGATGGCACTGGCCTCGGCGACGACGGCACCCTCTGGGGCGGCGAGCTGCTGGTCGCCGACGTACGGGGGTTTGAGCGAGTGGCGCACCTGCGGCCATTTCGGCTGATCGGCGGCGAAGCCGCCATCCGCGAGCCGGTGCGCCAGCTGCTGGGGCTGCTGTTTGAATCCGCGACCCCGGGCGAGATCGGCGAGCTGAATATTGCGGTGATCGACCAGCTGCCCGCCGATCGGATCAATAACCTGCACCAGCTGTGGCGCCTCGGTCGCAACGCCCCCCACACCAGCTCCATGGGCCGACTGTTCGACGGGGTCGCCGCCCTGCTCGGCTTGATCGATACCCCCGACTACGAGGGCGAGGCGGGGCTGCTGCTGGAGGCAGCGGCGCTGCGACTCGCACCCGGTGCCGCGCCCTGGCCGCTGCAATTCGGGATCACCGAACAAGAAGACGGCCCCCTGCTGATCGAATGGGCGCCGCTGCTGGCCGAGCTGCTGCAACGGCACGCCAGCGTCGAGGTCGCCAGGCTGGCCGCCGGCTTTATCCGCGCCATCGGCGAGCTCATCCTCACCCTGAGCCAGCGTTTCCCCGCCCACCCTGTGGCGCTGGGGGGCGGCGTCTTCCAGAATCGCGTGCTGATGGACCAGCTCCTCCCCCGCCTCGCCGAGGCCGGGCGCGAGGTCTTGATAAGCCAGACCCTGCCCCTCAACGACGGCGGCATCGCCGCGGGCCAGCTCTGGTTTGCCATCCACCATGTTGCGAAGGAGAGGGCCAAGCCCCTCTCCCCCGCCATTTAGGAGTCTCTCATGTGCCTTTCCATTCCCTCTCAGGTGGTGCAGCTGCACCCCGAAGATAACTGCGTCACCGTCGACACCCTGGGGGTGCAGCGCCGGGTCAGCTGCATGCTGCTCGAGGATCCCCTGGCCCTCGGGGATTATGTGCTGCTCCACATCGGCTTCGTGATGAGCAAGATTGACGAGGAGGAGGCCCAGGCCAGCCTGGAGAGCTTCCGCCAGATGGTGGCGCTGATGCCCAAGCAGGACATACTGCCATGCTGACGCTCAATGACCTGTTTCAGGGCTTTCGCCAGCCCGAGGTGATCCGCGCCCTCGCCGCCCAGATCCACGAGCTGGCCAAGGATATGCCCGAACCCCTGCGGGTGATGGAGGTGTGCGGTGGCCATACCCACACCATCATGAAGTACGGCCTGCCCCAGCTGCTGCCGGACAGCATCGAATTCGTCCACGGCCCCGGCTGCCCGGTCTGCGTGATGCCCAAGGAGCGCATCGATCAGGCCATCGAGCTGGCCGGTCAGCCCGATGTCATCCTGGTGACCCTGGGGGACATGATCCGGGTGCCGGGCTCCAAGGGATCCTTGGCCCAGCAGCGGGCCAGGGGCAGCGACATCCGCCCCGTCTACGACCCGCTCGATGCGCTGCGCATCGCCACCGAGAACCCGGACAAGACGGTGGTCTTCTTCGCCATCGGCTTCGAGACCTCCACCCCCATGACGGCCGCGCTGCTGGCGGCGGCTGACGCAGCGGGGGTGAATAACCTGCTGTTTCATATCAACCATGTGCTGGTGCCCCCCGCCATTCACGCCGTGATGGCCGATGGGGTCGCCAAGGTGAACGCCTTCATCGGCCCCTCCCACGTCAGCGTCATCACCGGCGCCGACATCTATCTGCCGATCGTCGAGCGCTATCGGGTGCCGGTGGTGGTGAGCGGCTTCGAGCCGGTGGACGTGATGGAGGCGCTGCTGATGATGGTGCGCCAGAAGGTCGAGGGACGCTGCGCGCTGGAGGTGCAGTACAGCCGCGCCGTCACCGCCAGCGGCAACCAGGCCGCCCAGCGGCTGGTGGCCCATTATTTCGAGACCCGCGAGCACTTTCGCTGGCGCGGCCTCGGCGACATCAACGCCTCCGCCCTGCGCCTGCGGGACGCCTTCGCCGCCCGCGATGCGGAGCGCCACTTCCAGCTCAGTCAGACCCCCATCGACGATCACAAGGCGTGTCAGTGCGCCGACATATTGCGCGGGCTGGCCAAGCCGAACCAGTGCAAAGTCTTCGGCCGGGGCTGCACCCCGACCCAGCCCATGGGCAGCTGCATGGTCAGCTCAGAGGGGGCCTGCAACGCCTACTACCGCTATATGGGGATCCAATGAGCATGAGAGAAATTCAACTTAGCCACTGTGGCCGGGTGATGGGGCGAGATGAACCCGTCTGCTTCTATCACGGTCTGGAGACCCGGTCACGATGAGAGAGATTCAACTTAGCCACGGTGGTGGCGGCGTCGAGATGAACCAGCTGATCAACCAGCTCTTCTTCCGCCACTTCGGCAACGAGATCCTGCTGCGCGGTGAAGACGCGGCCCTGCTGCCGGTGCAAGGCCCCGTCGCCTTCACCACCGACAGCTTCACCGTCTCCCCGCTCTTCTTCGAGGGGGGCGACATCGGCAAGCTGGCCATCGCCGGCACCGTCAACGATCTCGCCATGATGGGGGCCAGGCCCGAGTACCTGAGCTGCAGCTTCATCATCGAGGAGGGCTTCCCCTACGCCGATCTCGCCCGCATCGTCGAGTCCATGGCCTCCGAACTGACCAAGAGCGGCGCCCGCATCGTCTGCGGCGACACCAAGGTGGTGCCGAGAGGGGCGGCGGACAAGCTGTTCATCAACACCAGCGGGGTCGGCACCTTCCCCCTGCCTGAGCAGAGCCGGGGGATCTCGGTGCGCAACCTCAAGCCAGATGACGCCATCCTGGTGTCGCGGGATATCGGCAGCCACGGCGCCTGCATCCTGATGGCCCGCGACGCCCTGCAGCTGGGCTCCGCGCTCAAGAGCGACTGCACCACCCTCTGGCCGCAGGTCGAGGCACTGCTGCAAGCGGGGCTCACCCCCCACGCCCTGCGCGATGCCACCCGGGGCGGGCTCGCCGCCGTGCTCAACGAATGGAGCACCGCCTCCGGGGTCGCCATCGAGCTGGAAGAGTCCGCTATCCCGGTGTGCGATCCGGTGCGCGGCCTGTGCGAGCTGTACGGCTTCGAGCCCCATGATCTCGCCAACGAAGGCACCATGGTGCTGGCCCTGCCCGCCGAGCAGGCGGACGCCGCGCTGGCGCTGCTGCGCGCCTTCAACCCCTCCGCCAGCCGGATCGGGGTGGTGAAAGAGAGCGCCCAGCACAAGGTGATCCTCAACAACCCCTGGGGCAGCCGCCGTTATCTCGAACTGCCACAGGGGGAGCTGCTCCCCCGCATCTGCTAAGCACCCGACCAAAGGATCCCTGATCATGCACGAGATGTCCCTTGCCATGGCGGCCATCGATCTGGCGGCCGAGCAGGCCAGCCAGCGCGGCTTTACCAGGGTCACCGCACTCTGGCTGGAGGTCGGCAGTTTCTCCTGCGTCGACCCCGATACCATCGCCTTCTGTTTCGAGGCCGCCGCCAAAGGCACGGCCGTCGAGGGCGCCAGCCTGCATTTTCAGCACCAGGCCGCCGAGGGCTGGTGTTACGACTGCAGCAAGACGGTGACCCTCACCGAGCGCGGCCAGGCCTGCCCCCTGTGTGGCGGATACAAATTACGAGTCGCGCAGGGCGATAGCCTGCGCATCACCGACATCGAGGTAAGTTGATATGTGTAGCGTATGCGGATGCGGCCAGGCACGAATCGCCGGGCACGATCAGGATCATGAACATGAACACCAGCACGAACACCAGCATCATGCCGAGCACAGCCATGAGCATGCTCATCGGCAGCCAGCGCCGCGCACCCTGATCATTCACCACCACTACCACCATCAGGGGGATGTCCATCACCACTACCACGGGGTGGGCACTGTGCAGGCCGGCCAGCCCCAGGCTCACGGGCATCATCATGCTCACTCCCACGACCACGCCGACGACCATGGGCATCATCACGCTCACCCCCACGATCACGCCGCCGACCATGAACATCATCATGAACATGAACATGAACATGAACATGAGCATGAGCATGAGCATGAGCATGAGCATGAGCATGAGCATGAGCATGAGCATGAGCATGAGCACCATCATGCCCACTCCCATGATCACGGCCACAAGCACGAGCACGAGCACGAGCACCATCATAAACAGGCTCACCAGCATGCCCATCAGCATGCGGATCTGCACTATGGCAAGGGCGCGGCGGGGCTGTCGGTGCCGGGCATGGGCCAGCGTCAGCTGATCGCCATCGAGATGGATGTGCTGGCCAAGAACAACAAGCTGGCGGTCCACAACCGGGAGCACTTCGACCAGGCCGGTCAGCTGGTGCTGAACCTGGTGTCGAGCCCGGGCTCGGGCAAGACCACCTTGCTGTGCGAGACCCTGCGCCGACTGGAGGGCCAGCGCTCCTGCGCCGTGATCGAGGGGGATCAGCAGACCAGTGCCGATGCGGATCGCATCCGGGCCACCGGGGTGCCCGCTATCCAGATCAACACCGGCAAGGGTTGCCACCTGGATGCCAAGATGGTGCACGACGCCTGCCACCAGCTGCCCGCCAATGAAGGGGGCATCCTCTTCATCGAGAACGTGGGCAACCTGGTCTGCCCGGCCGGCTTCGATCTCGGCGAGAAGTACAAGGTCGCCATCCTCTCGGTCACCGAGGGGGAGGAGAAACCGCTGAAATACCCTGACATGTTCGCCGCCGCCCAGCTGATGATCATCAACAAGACGGATCTGCTGCCCCATGTCAGCTTCGACGTGGCGCGCTGCATCGAGAACGCCAAGCGGGTCAACCCCTACATCCAGGTGATCCAGCTCAGCGCCACCACCGGTGAAGGGATGGACGCCTGGCTCAACTGGCTCGCCAGCGCCTGAGGTTACGAGCGTCCGATTACGCTGCGCTAATCGAACCTACCGTCACCAAGGTGCCGGGAATGTTGATAACAAGAGAGGGAGGCATAGGCCTCCCTCTCTTGTTATGTTCGAACCTTGCATGGCTATCTGCGCCAAACTGCCCGCTTCTCATATGCGTCGTCCCCTCACCCTGGCCCTCTCCCCAGGGAGAGGGGACTGCATCTTTGCTCATACCTGACCACCTCTCACCACCGCGACTGGCACAACTCGTTCAAGCGAAGAGATCATCCGAGGTCGCCATCTGCACTCCCTTCTCCCCTCGCGGGAGAAGGGTTGGGGATGAGGGGGAACGCCTGCGCTCAGGCTGCGCTGCTCACGACGGACGCCTGCTCGGATGGCCCCTCGCCGACGCGGATCAGCCGGTGGCATACCTGGCGCAGCAACGCCTGCTGGTGGCTGAACACCAGCATGCCGAGCCCCCGGTTCTCGCACTCCCTCATCAACTCCTGCCAGATGTGGCGCTGGATCTGCGGATCCAGCTGGGCGGTCACCTCGTCGGCGATCAGCAGCCGGGTGCGGGGATCGAGCGCCCGCAGCAGCGCGATGCGTGCCAGCTCGCCGCCGGAGAGCTGACCCGGCTTGCGGCCGAGCCACTCGGGCTTGACCAGGAAACGCGCCAGCATGGCCTCGTCCGGTCGCCACACGTCCCACAGCGCCTGGCCGGTGCTGCGATAGGGGTTGAAGCAGAGCTCGGGGTGCTGGGGCACCAGCTGCACCGGGTGATAGCCCTTGAGTGGCAGAGGCTGGCCATCCAGCAGGATCTGACCCCCCTCTCCCGCCGGCTGCCAGCCCGCCAGCACCCGCCCCAGGGTGGTCTTGCCATGGCCGCTGGGGGCCGCGAGACCGAGCCGCTCACCGGCCTTGATCGCCAGCGTCAGCCCCTGCCAGAGGGGGCGTTCCCCTTGATGGAGGCTGAGATCCCGTACCTCGAACATCAGCAGACCTCCGGTGCAGATAAGAGTGAATTGAACCCCGGCAGCAACTGCCACCGGCCACCCGCAGCCAGAGAGAAGGCCAAAGATTGCGACTCAATCATCAAGAAACCTCCGGCGTGCAAAAGAGTGAATTGAACTCCGACAAGGCCTGCCACTGAATGCCCGCAGCCTGAAAAGCGATCCGTTCCAGCGACGCCATCATCGGGAAGCCTCCGGCGTGCAAAAGAGTGAATTGAACTCCGGCAGCGCCTGCCAGTGGGCGCGCAACATGGGACTGCCCTGCCCCTGGCGCAGCTGCTGGCTGCTCAGGCTGTCGCTCACCCGCCCCTGATGGAGCGCCACTATGCGATCCGCGAAGCGGGCCGCCAACGCCAGATCGTGGGTGACCCAGAGGATGCCGCTGCCCTGGCGGGCGAGCTCGCGCAGCTGGCCCAGCAGCAGGCAGGCCAGCGCCTCGTCGAGCCAGGCGGTGATCTCGTCCGCCAGGATGAAGCGCGCCCCGCCGAGCGCCGCGGCGCAGGCCAGGATACGCTTGGCCATGCCGCCGGAGAGCTGACGCGGATAATGCACCAGGGTCGCTGGCGGCAGCTGGTAGCGCTGCAACTGCTGGCAGAGCCGCTCGTGGGAGCCGCTCTGGCCGCTGAGGCGGGCGGCGCGACCGAGCTGGCGCTCCACCGTCAGCAGGGGGTTGAGGGCACTGACCCCCTGCGGCACATGGCAGAGGGTGTGGCCGCGCAGGCGGGCCCGCCCCTCGTCGCACAGCGGGGCGCCATCGAGCGCTATGGTGCCGCTCATGCGCAGGTTGTCCGGCAGCAGGCTGAGGGCGCTCTGCAGCAGCAGGCTCTTGCCCTCGCCGCTGCCCCCCACCAGCGCCACTATCTCGCCGGGGGCCAGTTGCAAGTTGATGTCGCAGAGCAAGGGCTGCCAGCGGCGGCGCCCCAGCCAGTTGTAACGGGCCGCCTCTATGGTGACGTTGTCGAAGCTCAGCATCGCTCATTGCTCCCAAACCAGAGCTGCTGCAGGGCGCGCGAGTAACCTGATCGAACCGCAGCACCAGCGACAACATCATGAAACTGAGGAAGAGCGCCAGCCAGACTGTGCTGACGCCAGATGGCGGTTTCAAATATCAGCATGGTTCACCCCCAAACCAGAGCTGCTGCAGGGCGCGCGAGTAACCTGATCGAACAGCAGCGCCAGCGACAACATCATGAAACTGAGGAAGAGCGCCAGCCAGACTGTGCGGACGCCAGGTGGCGGTTTTAAATATCAGCATGGTTCACCCCCAAACCAGAGCTGCTGCAGGGCGCGGGTAGCCTGATCGAACAGCAGCACCAGCAGCAACAGCATCAGGCCGGGGAAGAGCGCCAGCCACCAGCCGCCCCCCGCCAGATAACGCAGGGCATCGGCCAGCAGCAGCCCAAGGGAGGCCTCGTGGGCCGCCAGCCCAAACCCGAGAAAACTCAGGGCGGCGCTGTGCAGCACCGCATGGGGGAACATCAGCAGGGTGCCGATGAACCACTGGGGCAGCAGGCCGGGCAGCAGGTGGGTACACCAGCGCCGCAGCGGCCCCATCCCCTGGCAGCGTGCCAGCACCACGTAGTCGCTGCAGGCGATCCGCCTCGCCTCGGCCCGCAGGATCAGCGCGAGCTTGGGCCAGTGGGTGAGCGCCACCGCCAGGATCACCCCGTGCAGGCCGCCCCCCAGGGTGAAGCAGATGAGGATCAGCAGCAGCATGTGGGGCAGCGCCAGCATGGCGTCGATGAGCAGCCGCACCAGATAGTCGCACCTGGGGTGCAGCAGCGAGAGGCTGGCCGCCACCATGGCCAGCAGGCCGCTGCACAGGGCGGTGCTGACGCCGAGCTCCAGGCTGGTGAGGGTGCCGAGGAAGGCGCGCTGCCAGAGATCCCGTCCCATCTGATCGGTGCCGAACCAGTGCAGCGCCGAGGGGGCCTGCTGGCGGGCCAGCAGATCCATGGGCACGTCCTGCACCGACAGGCTCCAGCCATAGCAGGCCAGCAGCCCGAGGCAGCTCAGGGCCAGCGCGAGGCGCAGCAGGGAGGGTAGCGGATTAAACAGCATGCGGACCCTCCCAACCCCGGTTCATGCGGGCCACCAGCAGGCGGGCGACGCCGTTGCCGAGGAACACCAGCAGGGTGCAGAACAGCACTATGCCCATCAGCAGGGGAATGTCCCCCCGCAGCCCGGCGTCCACCGTCGCCTGCCCGAGCCCAGGGTAGGCGAACACCTTCTCCGCCAGCAGCGAGCCGCCGATAAGCTCTCCCAAGGAGGCAAACTGCAGGCAGAGCGCCGGGGTCAGGGCGTGGCGCAGCACGTGAAAGCGCAGCATGGGCCAGCCGCCGTCCCCCTGGGCGCGAGCGTAGCGGATGAAGTCGCTTGCCAGCACCTCGGCCACCCGCCCCCGGGTGTGCAGGGCTATGTTGCCCATCCCGAGCAGGGCCAGGGTGGTGATCGGCAAGATGAGGTGGCGCAGCCGCTCGGCCCAGTCCACCTGGTCCGCGCCGAGGCCCGGGGTCCAGGCGCAGCAGACCGGCAGCAGCGGCCAGTGCACCGCGAACAGCGCGAGCAGCAGCAGACCGACCCAGAAGGTGGGCAGGGAGGCGAGCAGGTAACTGAGGCCGCAGATGAGCCTGTCCGGCCAGCGGTTGAGATAACGGCCGGCGCACAGGCCGAGCAGGATGCCGGCGCCGCCCGACAGCAGCCAGGCCCCCGCCAGCAGCGCGAAAGAGGCGGCGAAGCGGCTGCCGATCACCTCGGTGACAGGCGCGTTGTAGAGCATGGAGTAGCCGAGATCCCCCCGCAGCACCTGGCCGAACCAGAGCCAGTAGCGTAGCCACAGCGGCTGATCCAGCCCCCAGCGGGCGGCAATGCTGGCGTACTGCGCAGGGGGCACGTGCAGCAGATCGTTGCCGATATAGGCCTTGATGGGATCGATGGGGGAGTAGCTGAGCAGCACGAAGGTCGCGGCCGACACCAGGCAGAGCAGCCCCGCCAGCCGCAGCAGGGCTTTGCCCAAGGCTTTACCCGATGTGCTCAGGGGTGAGGCTACCGGCACGTCCACCGCCAATCCTGCAGGTTGTTCAGCAGGGACCAGCTGCCGTGGATCTCCGGCGCCCCCTTGCCGAGATCGACACAGGCATTGGTCAGGTAGGTGTGCTGCACATTGAGCAGCCAGGCCCAGGCCGCGTCCCCCTGCACCCCGGCGCCTGTCTTGCCATCCCACTCGACCTGTTGCCAGAACGGCAGCGCCGCCCGCCAGTCGGGGGCATCCAGCGCCTGCTTGAGATGGCCATCCACCGCGGCATTGCGGTAGTAACCCGGGTTGTAGAACTCGACCCCGCCGGCGTCGCTCTGGTAGTGGTGATAGAGCTCCATGGGATCCAGGCTGCCCCAGCCCATCATCACCGGATTGGCGTGCATCTCCCGCTCCACCTGCTCCCAGCTGCCGGATTTGAGTCCTACATCGAGGCCGATGGGCCTGAGCATGGCGCGCACCGCCTCGGCCAGATCCCGCCGGGTGCTGTCCCCGCTGGTGTACCAGAGGGTGAAGGCGGCGCGCAGCCCGCCCTTGTGGCGGATGCCGTCACTGCCCCGCTGCCAGCCCGCGGCCTCGAGCAGGGCGTTGGCATGGGCGGCATCCCCGTCCTTGAAGGCGCTGGCCGGGTTGTACCAGGGCAGCCCCTGCACCGCGCTGTAGGCGGGGATGGCGTGCCCCTCCAGCAGCTGATCGGCCAGCAGCTGGCGATCGATGGCGTAGTTGATGGCGCGGCGCACCGCCACGTCCGAGGTTATGTCGTTGCCGACGGGGTTGCCCTTGGCATCCTTGCCGCCGGCGGGCGGAATGGGGAAGACGATGCCGCGGTTCTCCACGCTCGGGCGCACCCAGAGCCTCAGCGATGCCGGCACCGTCGGCGCCAGGGAGGGGGCGATGCGCACCACGTCGAGCTGGCCGCTCTGGGCGGCGGCATAGGCGCTCTCCTCGTCGATGAAGACGAACACCAGCCGCTTGAAGTCGTTGTGCTCCCCGGCGTAATAGGGGTTTTCCTCCACCACCAGCTGCTGGCCGGGCAGGAAGCTTCGCAGCCGGTAGGGGCCGGCGCCTACCGGTTGGCGGGCGTAGCGCTTGGGATCGTAATCCCGCTTCGACACTATGCCCAGCGACCCCAGCACGTTGACGAAGGTGCTCTGGGGGGCGCTCAAGCTGATGGCCACCTCCCGCGGGGAGACCACCCGGGCGGCGACGAAGTTGCCCATGTCGATCTTGCCACCGCCCTTGGCGGCGCTGTTGTAGGTGAAGGCCACATCCTCGGCATCGAGCGGCGCGCCGTTGGAGAACTTAAGGCTGGGCTTGAGGCGGATGAGCCAGCCCTTGCCATCCTCGCTCGGACTGACCGACTCGGTCAGCAGATTCTGCCAGCTCAAGTCGGCCCCCTGCTTGAGCAGCGGGCTGTGCAGCAGCAGGTAGCTGCCGTGGCTCCAGCCGAGCAGCGGATCGAAGCCCTCGGTGGGCTCGCTGCCGATGGCGAGCTTGAGCTCGGCGGGCATGGACTGGGGGGCGGCGCTCTGCGCGCCGGCGCCCATCGAGAGGGCCAGCAGCACGGCGGCGCCAAGGGGTCGGATCGTCATCAATGTTCTCGTCTCTTGCTGCCACCCGGGAAGAAAAGTGGCCACCACTAAAAGCGAATGAGGGGCCTGATGGGCCCCATGTCTATCTTTGCCGGTGCTGGCAGGCTAGCGCTCTCTCGCGCCAAACAGCCGCCTGCGCCCCAGATCCACCGCCCCTGTGCCCTGTTGCAGCGGCAGGGAGTGCAGCATCCTGAGGGTGCCGGCCACCAGCGCCCTGCCCGTCTCGGCCTCCAGGTGCGGGTCGAGCGGCGACATCAGCGAGCAGGCGAGCAGCTGGCCTATTTCGGGCAGCTCCCCCACCATGAAGGTCATGTCACCACAGGGCAGTTGCAGGGCGAGCCGCTCGCCGCTGCCGCGCCTTGGCCAGCGCTGATCCGGCCCGGGCAACACCACCACGCTCAGCATCCAGGGGGTGAGCACGCAGCCGAGCCACTGATCTTCGAACAACACACACTCGGCCACTATGGGCATGGCGGTGTGGTAGAAGGGCAGATCGGCCATCTGCTCGCGGGCGATGCGCTCGTACTGGGCCACCAGCAGGGGGGCGGGATCGGCGGCGAAGCCCGCAAGCTCCTCCACCGCGTCCGCTGCCTCGGTCAGATGGGATTGCGCCATACGCCCTCCTGCTCTCGTGCGGCCCTTTCCTGTTCGGAGAGGGGAATGGCCGGGCAACCGGCCTCGGCCAGCAGGTTCAGGATCCGCGCCCTCGCCTCCCCCATCGCCGCCGCCACCACAGAGGTGAGGCCGATGCGGGGTTCGAGGGATTCGGGTTCGACCCCGATCAGGCTGAGCCGCCTGGGCGACTCCCCGGTCATGTGCAGCGCCGACAGCACGTCCGCCAGCCCGAGCTGATGGGGGGAGATCTTGCGGCCAAACAGGGTCGGGATCTCCTCGCCACTCAGGGTGACGACGGTGCCGGGCGGGTTGCCGCTGCGCACCGCGTCCACCAGGATGAGGTGGTCGCGGTTCGCCATCTCCTCGAGCAGCTCCATGCCGGCGGTGCCGCCATCGAGCAGGTCGATGCCGGGGGCGAAACGGTATTCGCGCTCCAGCGCCTCGACGATGCGCACCCCGACTGCCTCGTCGCTCAGCAGCAGGTTGCCGACCCCCAGGATCAAGGTGTTCATCACAGCACCTTCACCTGGGTCACTTCCCCGTTCTGGGTGTCCACCACGTGCACCGCGCAGGACATGCAGGGATCGAACGAGTGGATGGTGCGCACCACCTCGAGCGGCTTGGCGGGATCCGCCACCGGGGTGCCGACCAGCGCCTGCTCGTAGGGGCCGGGCTCGTCGTTGAAGTTGCGCGGGCCCGAGTTCCAGGTGGAGGGCACCACCGCCTGATAGTTCTCGATCTTGCCGCCCTTGATGACGATCCAGTGGGAGAGCATGCCGCGCGGCGCCTCCTCGAAGCCCACCCCGCGAAACTCCTTGTCCGCCGGGATCTCGGCCTTGATGTAGGCGCTGAAGTCCCCCTTGCCGATGTTGTCGATGAGCGCCTGCCACTGGTGAGACAAGGTGTCTTTCAGCACGCAGCAACGCACCGCCCGGCCTATGATGCGGCCCATGGTGGAGTGCAGCTGCGCAGGCTTGATGGCCGAGCCGGACAGCGCCTGGTAGATGCCGTTGAGCTGATCGAAATGGGTCACAGTGCCCGGGTGCTTGGCCGCCAGCTTCACCAGCAAGTCGGCGAGCGGGCCCACTTCGACCACCTTGCCGTAGAAGGTGGGGGATTTGACCCAGGAGTACTTGCCGTCATCCTGCCAGCCGGTGTAGTTCGGCTCCGTCTTGCCCTCCCAGGGCTTGAGCGGGGCATCGTCCTTGTACCAGGCGTGCTTGTTGCTTTCGGCGATGCCCTCCATCAGCCAGGCATCCTGGTGACTCTCGATGGGGCGGTAATTCGCCAGATCGCCGTTCTCGATGTAGCCACCCGGCATCAGGAAGCTGCCACCGTCGGCATCGGTGGGGAGCTCGGGCACGCTCAGATAGTGCTTGGCACCTTGCCCCAGCGCCAGCCACTCGGGGTAGTGGGCGGCGATGATGGCGGCATCCACCTTGTAGACCTGCTCGATAAACTCGCCGAGCCGATCGATGAAGGTTTTCACATAGAGCAGCCGCTCGAGGTTGAGCACGCTGGGCGCATCCAGGTTGATGGGGTTGGCCACCCCGCCCACCGCCAGGTTCTGGATGTGGGGGGTCTTGCCCCCCAGGATGGCGACGATGCGGTTGGCATCGCGCTGGCACTCCAGGGCTTGCAGGTAGTGAGCCACGGCGATGAGGTTCACCTCAGGGCTCAGCTTCATCGCCTTGTGGCCCCAATAGCCGTTGGCGAAGATGCCGAGCTGGCCGCTCGCCACCAGGGCGCGGATCTTCTCCTGCACCTTGGTCAGCTCCTCGGCGCTGTTGAGGGACCAGGTCGACACCCCTTTAAGGATGCCCGCCGCTTTTTGCGGATTGGCCTGCAGCGCCGCCGTGATGTCCACCCAGTCCAGCGCGGAGAGCTGGTAGAAGTGGACTATGTGATCGTGGATGTTGTGGGCCGCGATGATGAGGTTGCGGATGAATTGTGCGTTGACCGGCACCTTGGCGCCGATGGCATTCTCCACCGCCCGCACCGAGGCGATGGCGTGGATCGAGGTGCAGACCCCGCAGATGCGCTGCACTATCATCCAGGCATCGCGCGGATCGTTGCCCTTGAGGATCTCCTCCATCCCGCGCCACATGGTGCCGGATGACCAGGCCTTGGTGACGACGCCGCCGTCGATCTCGCAGTCGATGCGCAGGTGACCCTCGATACGGGTGATGGGGTCTATGGTGATACGTTGGCTCATACGTTGGCTTTCCCTCGGGCCTGATAATCTTGGTGAACACGTTCCAGCGATGGCAGCACCGGCAACAGCCGGATCAGCAGCAGATAGGCACAGACCTCGATGGCGACGAAGCCAAGGGAGATCAGCACCTCTTCGGCACTGGGGAAGTAGTGATAGCCATTGCCTGGATTGAAGGCGAGCAGGGAGTAATCCAGTCGCCAGAGGGCGGCGCCCAGCAGCATGCTGAGGGCACCCAGGAACAACATGCGGGAGTCCCGACGGCTCTTGTCCCAGTGGAACACCAGCAGCGGGAAGATCATCAGCGCGATCTCGCTCCAGAACATGATGGCGTAGCGGTTGAACTCGGAGAGGTACTCCGACTTGTCGTTGATGACGATCTCGGCGAAGCGCAGCGCCACAAACAGGATCAGGAAGATGTCGATCACCTGGGTCAGCTTGTAGAACAGCGGCTTCTCGTTCGGCCCGCGTCCCGCCAGGCCCGCCTGCACCAGGGAGCCCTCAAACACCACTATGGAGAAGCCCATGATGAAGGCGGTCAGCAGGGAGAAGACCGGCAGCAGCTCATAGCTTTGCCAGAGCGGATGGATCTTCTCCCCCGCCACTATCATCAGGGATCCCATGGAGGACTGGTGCATGGTGGGCAGCAGGGCCCCCAGCGCCAGTACGAAGAACATGATCTTGTTGAGCCGGATCAGCGACGCCTTCCAGCCGAGTTTCTCCAGCAGCACGGGGGCGAACTCCAGCGCCATGACCCCGATGTAGATGGTCATGCAGACCGCCGTCTCGAACAGCACCGAGGAGGTGTTGAAGAAACCCGGAATATAGAAGTAAGGCAGGTTCCAGTAACGGCCCACGTCTATGGTGATGGAGAGACCGCCCAGCGAATAGCCAAACAGGCTGGCCAAGAGCGCCGGTCGCACCAGGGGGTGATATTCGCCCTTGTTGAAGACATAGACGGCCCAGGCCAGGGCCCAGCCACCGCAGGCAAAGCCGGTGCCGATCAGCAGATCGAACGAGATCCACAACCCCCAGGGGTAGCCGCCGTTCAGATCCGTCACCGAGCCCAACCCGAAGATGAGGCGCTTCAAGATCAGGATGCCGCACAGCACGGCAAAGGGCGCCAGCACCAGCACGGGCCAGCTGACCAGCTTGCCGCCGAGCGGATGCGCTTTATGTTCACTCATGGTCGTCGCCTCCCTTCTCTTTGCCCTGGCCCTGCTCGGGATCATGGTCCTTTTCCTGCTTCTTGGCATTGCGCCGGATCAACACGGAGAGACCGGTCAGCACCACCATGGGCAGCACCATCCCCTTGTAGAGGGTGTGCTGGATATGCTCGGAGCGCGCCCCGGAGGAGAGCTCGGGCAGGTCAGGCATGTCGAGCTTGGTGTAAGGCACCCCGGCCAGCACCAGCACCTGGGTGCCGCCCCCCTCCTTCTCGCCATAGACGTAAGGCTGATAGTTGGGCACTTCATGCCGATAAGGATCGTTGGCCACCAGGGTCTGGCGGGGATAGGCGTATTCACTGCCGGGGGTGGCCAGCAGCCGGCGCTTGGCCTCGGCCATCAGATCCTCGCGGGTACCGAAGATGACGGCGCCGGTGGGGCAGACCTCGACGCAGCCGGGCAGCTTGCCCTGATCGATGCGCTCGAGCCCTTGCTGGTTGCACAGCTCACACTTGTGAATGGCGCCGAGCGGGTTGTCGTAGTCGTACTTGGGCACGTCGAACGGGCAGCCCACCATGCAGTAGCGGCAGCCGGTGCAGACGCTCGGATCGTAGTGAACTATGCCGGTCTTGGGATCCTTCTTGAGGGCCTGCACCGGACAGACCGAGACACAGTTGGGATCGACGCAGTGCATGCACTGCTTCTTGATGTAGGCATAGCCATCCACCAGCTGATCCTTGTGCTCGCCGCTGCCGCTCTTCCAGATCTGGATGATGTTGTTGGTGAAGGGAGTCAGCTTGTCGTTGGTGGACCAGGTCTGAGCTCCCTCCGGATTGGCCGGGTTGCCGTTGAGACGCTGGCACTCCGCCACGCAGGCCTGACAGCCGACGCAGAGGGTGGAGTCGTAGAGCATGCCGAGCGAGCCGGGAATGGGCGGCTTGTTCTTGGCGGCGGCCATGGCCGTGCCCGGTACGGCCGTGCCTGCCGCCAGCGCCCCGACGGAGGCAAACTTGAGGAAGTTGCGTCTGTTCACGGTCACTCCTCCCGTGATGGGTGCTGCCCGGCTTCGTGGCGCTTCTGCTGACGACCGAGTTCACGCACCGTCATCAGGCTCACCCCCACCAGCACCCCGAGGGCGCCGCCGATGAGGCCGGTGGCGGTGGGCGAGGTATAGCCCCCCTCCTGGATGGCCACGTCGGGTTTCTCCACCCGCGGGGTCGGATTCTCGACCTTGGCGAGCTGGAAGATCCCCTTGCTAAAACCCACTCCCTGCTCGTTGCAGCCATAGCAGGGGTGGCCTATGCCCACCGGCCAGATACCGCCGCCCACGTCGCAGAACTCCAGGGTCGAACAGTTGCCGTAGGTCTCAGGCCCCTTGCAGCCCAGATGATAGAGGCACCAGCCCTGCCGATGGCCCTCGTCGCCAAACTCCTTGGCGAAGCGGCCGGCATCGAAGTGCGGGCGACGCTCGCAGTTCTCGTGGATCAACCGCTCATAGGCAAACAGCGGCCGCTTCTTGGCATCGAGCGCCGGCAGCTTGCCGTAGGTGATGTAGTAGGCCACGGTGGTGAGGAAGTTGTGGGGGTTGGGCGGGCAGCCCGGAATATTGATGATGGGGGCGCTTATGCTGCCGAGGGCCTCCTCCAGGCTGACGGCACCGGTAGGGTTGCTGCCGCTGGCGGGCACCCCGCCCCAGGCGGAGCAGGAGCCGATGGCGATGACGGCGGCCGCGTCGGCGGCGGCGCGCCGAATATGGTCGACGATGGGCTCACCGGCCACCATGCAGTAGACGCCACCATCCTTGAGGGGAATGGAGCCATCCACCACCAGCACATACTTGCCTTTATAGCGTTCGATGGCGTTGTGCTTGTTCTCTTCCGCCTGATGACCAAAGGCCGCCGAGAGTACCTCGTGATACTCCAGCGAAATGGTATTGAGGATCAGGTTTTCGATGGTGGGGTGGGTTGCCCGCAGCAGCGACTCGGTACAACCGGTACACTCCTGCGCCCCTATCCAGATCACCGGAGGCCGCTCGGGGCTGGTGAGTGCGGTGGCCATCTTCGCCACCGCCTGATTACTTAATCCCAGGGTTGCGGCCATCCCGGCACACAATTTCATAAAATCACGGCGATTAATTCCATGAGCCGATAAAAAATTATCCGCGACCATTCGTCTTATTCCCGTCAGTGAGCATTGTTTGGCAAATGCTTAATTGCGGGAATGCTATGCCTCCCCCCAGGCCCTCATGTTGATCTCCATCAAGTCGCGGGGCATTAGTCGTGGAGAAAACTCATCAACGAAAATAAAAAAACCATATGCAGCAAAGGCTTATCGAAAATCATTCTCAAGCAACAAATACCTATTAGGGGATAGATTTCGATAGCCGTGAATTAACCACATTTAAACTTCGGTCTATTCCCGGTATTCAGTGGCTCAAAATGAAAGCGTTGTCACAGCATTTATCATTCGCAACTGTTATTAGCTTCTTTCCGATTTCCGGCCATAGAGCCGCCCACAGCACGATCGCAGCCAGGGGCCACAAAGCCGTAAATTAATTAATCATGAATCGATATTGGCTGAACTAGGCTGAGGGTTGAAAGACGCTCTGGCCCGATATCGAGCGCCAGGGAGCCTCATACAGATCTTTATAACGACCGGCTATAGCCCCGATTGAGAATATTTAGGAGGGTCCCCTATGGGGCTGGGGAGGAGGGTACTGTTCAAAACAAATGTGATATAGGTCTCGAATAAGACATGAACTCAAACGACATAAAAAAACACCGGCTTGAAGCCGGTGTTCGAGACCACTAGCAAGGGCACTAATCAATTAGGGAAATTGAATTCATTATCTCTTACTACGTTATCATCAATATCGATTATCGCATGACTAGATATATTTTTTCGCCAAATGGATTGCTTACATAGAAATTATCAAGATCTAACTCAACATTGCTTTTATTGACAGTAAGAAATGCCTTTGCATCCAGTGTTTTCTGCGGAACACCAAATATATAATATTATTCACGTTTAAAACCAAAATAAACAGTATATGTTCCCATATCAGTCCATCGTTGAAGTTGGTTTCTATCATCAAAATTTAAAACCAACACCACAGCATCTTTTTTACCAAATCGATAGCTTATTATTATCTAAAAAAATGACACCAACCTTTGTTTTCGTTCATCTATATGACATGCTGCTATTTTTATTTCATCAGATAGACATAAGCTATTATCTTCTCCGTTAGCATGTAACGGCTAACGAAAGTGTTGCTAAAGAAACGAGCATATATAGGTATTTCATTTCAAAACAACCTCATTTATTCATGCCTATACTCACCCCGTACATTCGCTTTGTAATATTATATTATTTCATGTGATTCACTAAAATCATTGATAGTAAAGAATATCGACTTATTATATTTAAGCGATTATAGTGAAATGCTTCTACTACATGGATAATTCAATATAATGTGATAAAAAGCACTGACTATCGCCAGTGCCTCTATAATCTATCAAGAGATGTTAAATACATTTCACTCGCATTTATTTATGACGATATCATTTTTATCACTTAACGCGGAAAAATCAGAGTCTGCTTTCCACATATATTTTGATGTATTTTTTTCGAAAAAGCCCTTCCATGATAACTTCATCTTATCGCCACTTATTACAGCATCGGCAATAGCATTTTTCTTGGAAAATTCATCCCAATTAAGCATCATCCCTCCCCGCCCCAAATCAAGTGGTTCTTCAAGAAAAAACGATAATGAATTATCATTCCGAACTACTGCAGCACCCACTACAATTTGATTTGAGTTAACTATCATCTCCGCTTCATCTTTATTCTTAAAAAGAATATTCCCTATTCCTGATTCACAATCAATGGCCCACCGTTCATTGGCACCAACATTAAATGAAAATAAAAATGTAAAAATAAAAAAATAAATTCTAAAACTCATTTGTCACCCCCAAAGATATTTTTAAGTCCGTTTTTCCATCAAGTTCTTCTTTTAAATATTGATCAAAAATAGACAATGCCTCTCCCATCGTTTTTGATGGTTGCCCATATCGGCCAGGTGGAAGACTTGCCCACTCATAACTTAACTTATCTAATGCTCCCTCAATTTCACCTCGTCTTATTTTATCCAATGTTCCTTCCCTTTTCTTCTTAAATAAGATAAGGCAAAAAATATCTTGGGACAATGGAGAGAAGTCATTTACATTATATTCTTTCCTAGCCTTAACCATCGATGGGTCATCCCACGTATAACCCATTACTTGGTATGCCCCTGCCGCACTGGAAATCAACTTACCAGATTTTATTTTTATTCTAGGATGATCAGCAAAGTCTCGACTGTAATCCTTTATAAATGACTTGCCACTAAAGAGCGTTTCATATCCTTTATCTCCAATAGTACCTTCACCTACTCGTAGCATTCTCATAAAAGCTCTAACTCGAGCATCACTTAACGTCGGTACTAAATTTGTTTGCAAATAAAGTAATGGGTATAGATGCCAAATCTCCTTCTCAAACTTTAACTTGGCAGCACTCTGCATCCACTCCAGCTTATCGATCCGCTGTTTTTCATGATCCACCAGTTGGTCAAAATCGGGCAGACCAATCTTGGCCATCAACTTGTCCAGCCATAGATAACTGCTGGCCGAGGATTTTTCGTACCACTCGCTGGGATGCTTGACGATAAGTTTGTGGAGTTGCTCTGCATTACCGCTGTCTTGCAGTGCTGCCAGGATCTCTTCACTGCTGAGCTCATTATTACCATCGGTATCGAAGCTCTTGACCAGGTCGGTGAAGAAGGTCGGCGGCGCATCGGGATCCAGATAGCCATCGGAGCCAGAGCCATCGACCTTTTTAAAACCAAGCTTCAGCCAGTCATGCTGACTCAGTAGCTCGACTTGCGATTTCTCGACATATTTTCCTGACGAGACGCAGACCCACTCCTTCTTTGCGTCATCTTTCTCCAGCTTGGGCGATTCAATCAGCTCTTCCAGGCTCTTGCCCTCGGTCTTCACCCACTGATCTTTACCGTCCTGCTTCTGCTTCTCATACAAGACAAGCTCTGCCGGTACCTTGGCATAGGTAGCACCGCCTTTTGTATTGGCCTTGTTGGCCAATACATCGTCCAGTCTGGGATCCTGGGTGAATACCTCAAGATGGACCTGATGCTTGCTCTTCCTGCCCCCGATCAGCGAGCCCGGTGTTTCCACCAGGCCGAGATAACCGATGGTCTCCCCCGCCGCGATGGCGACCGGCGAAGACAATACATATAACTCGCCAAGATGAGACGGTGCGCGCGCATTCACCTTGATATATTCATCTTCCACACATACCCAGGCCAAGCCACAACTTCCAGGCACCCCGTCCACACTCGGCATCACATATTTGCATCTGGCCATCTTGCGCGCCTTGTCACCCACCCAATGAAATTCGAGTTGGTGCGCATCATACTGCACTTTAGTGCCCGCTGGCAGGGAGACGCTGCCACTGCCGGCCATCAGGCGACCTGTCTCATTATCAGGAGTAGGATCTGCCCGACCCGCCATATTGGTCAGCAATTCGGCGTCTATCTGATCGAATAGCCAACTTGGCAGATTGGGTTTGATAAAAGTCACCGCATCCGGGCTATTGGCAATCCAGACCGAACTCCCTTCGCTTACCAATACCCCCGCCTTCTCACCCTCTTTGAGCTGTGCACTTGAAAGCTGGCTCTTGATGGTCACCTTGATGAAGTCGTACTCCTTGCCGCCTACCTTTCCTCTCTGCGACGAAGTGCCGCTGTCCATTTCCAGCTCGGTATCCTTGGGCAGGGCGAAACAGGGCAAGACAGCATCTACACGTTTCTGATCCTCATCGGGATTGGCATGGGGCACCGAATTGCGGGCATTCCAGTTCTTTTTCAGCACCAACTTCTCGGTATTCTGATAATGCTGCCAAGGCAGTAGGTGCATATAGAGCGAATAGAAGGTGAACTCGTTTTTCGCCTTTGTCTCTGGATTCATTTCACAATATTCATGCTGCACCAGACAGAAGCAGTTGGAATAGCGCAGGGATTCTCCCTGGAATTCGGAGATCAGGTAATCCTCCATCATCCTGAATGCCACTACCTTGCCATCGGCGATGGCCCTGACGGGGTATTTATCCTTGCACCAAGGGGCGCTCTTGTCGCTGATATGAATGCCACCGTGCCACTTGTTGTGATTGCCGAGCAGATAGTGACCTGACTTTTCCCCATTGATCAACGCTGTCAGCGCCTTGACGTCTTTGAACTCTTCCCCTTTGGCCGTGAGGATGGGAAATGCAAACTTCATGCTGCGTCCTTATTCAGAAAAGAGGTAGAAGGCCGCGGGCTTCTGCTCCTTGAGCAGCGCCTCCATCGCCTTCTCGGTAGGAATGGCTTTGAGCAGCTCTACCGCATCGGGCGCCTTGACCACTTCCACGGCCTTGGGCACCACGGGAGCCTTGCCCGCCCAACCTGAGCCCGATCCTGCGCTGCCACCGGCATTGAGCTTGATGGCGGGGCCGACCAGCTTGATGCCGCTCGGATCGACCTTGACGAAGCTGCCGCCGCCCTTGAGGGTAATTTCGGCCCCCGCCTCCAGCACCAGCTTGTCACCCACCTTGATGTGCACCTCCTGCCCCGCCTCCACCAGCAGGGATTGCCCCAGCTTCTGATGCATAGACGCATCCACGGTCAGCGAATAGTCGGCCTTGACCTGGTCCCGCTTCTCGCCATTCACGGTGAGATGGTCATTGGCCTTGATGCGGGTCACCCGCTCATTGTCAATGTCGGTGTGCTGGTCGTGCTTGATGTGCCAGGCCGCATCGTTCTCAATCAACAGGTTCAGGTCTTTCTGACCGTGAAGGTAAATCTCTTCCTGCCCCGCCTGGTCTTCGAAGCGCAGCTCGTTGAACCCCTCCCCCTGATGGGTCTCGGTACGCAGCACGGTGCGGGTCTTGTGCGCCGGCAGCTCGTAGGGGGGTCTGTTGGTGGCGTGGAAGGTCCGGCCTGTGACTATGGGCTGGTCCGGGTCCCCTTCCAAAAAGCTCACGATGACCTCATGACCGATGCGTGGGATGGCCAGCATGCCGTACTGGCCGCCCGCCCAGCCCTGGCTCACCCGCACCCAGCAGGAGCTCTGGTCGTTGGAGCTTCCGTAACGGTCCCAGGGGAACTGCAGCTTCACCCGGCCATGCTCGTCGCAGTAAATCTCCTCCCCCTCCGGGCCCACCACGGTGGCGATTTGCGGGCCGTCCACCATCGGCTTGTGGGGCGCCTGTGGGCTGCCGATGCGGGCACGCCAGCTGGTGCTGGCCTTCACCACCGCAAATTCGTTGTGGTAGACGGTCGGGCCGCTGCCGCCCTCTTCCTCCAGCGCCTGGGGCTGTAATCCGGTGTGGCTGATGCGCACCACTTGCCAATCGGTGTTCAAGCCGCCGTTCGGGTGTTCGGTCAGCGAAAACGTCTGGCCCGGCAGCAGGGCCGCGCAGTTGGACTTAGCCAAGCCGGTCACCGCGTCATTGCGCAGCGCATCCAGCCGGTGCTGGGTAAAGGCCTTGCCGCTCGGGTCCAGCTTGTAGCGGCCCGGGTAGTCGAAGTGCTGGTAGCTGCCCCGCTGGTGCTCAAGCTCGGCCCCCAGCTTCTTGTGAGACAGGCCATAGGCCGGGGTCTTGAAGCTGTAGTCTTTCAGCTCTACGTCGCTCGGGCGCACCGCCTCCCGGTAGTGGAACTGGCGCACGTAGGGGCCCTGCTCCAGCGAGCGGTTGCCCAGATTGAAGAACAGCTCCGGGCCGGCGGTCAGGGCCGCCGCGTCGTCGGCAAAGACGATGCGGTGCTTGCCCTGCTCGAACTCGTGGAAGTAGAACAGTCCCTCTTCGGCGGCGAGGCGGTTTAGGAATTCAAGGTCCGTCTCCCGGTACTGCACGCAGTACTCCCGCTTGGCATGCTCGTTTTTCAGAGCGAAGGCGTAGTCGGTGATGCCGTGCTCTTGCAGCAGGATGGAGAGGATTTCGTCGGGCTTCTGGGCCTGGAACATGCGGGAGTTCTGGCGCAAGGAGA
>NZ_JAHUXC010000010.1:0-149423 GCF_019218665.1 Aeromonas sp. sif2416 | reverse complement strand
CAAGAAATGGACTATGCCGATCCAGAATTGGAAGCTTGCCCTAAATCGCTTTATTATCGAATTCGGTGATCGCCTGAACGGTCACCTGTAATGGAGTGGGCAGTTACACAGAATTATTTACAGGCTCCCACAAAATTATCAACAGTCAGTTTTCTGGTATGAAAAAGCGGCCAAGCAAGGTTTGCCATTAGCCCAAACCAACTTGGGCGTTTCATACGCTCAGGGTGAGGGGGTGCCACAGAATCATGTGCAAGCCTATGCTTGGCTCTCTGTGGCTGCGACAACCGGCCTCAAACTTGCTACTGAAACTCGTGACTTAGTTGCGAGATCAATGACGCCATCGCAGTTGGAGAAAGGCCAGGAGCTCGCTGCCAGCTACTTCGAACAATACCCACCTAAGCAGTAACTCCCCCTACTTCATCCAATTAACCCCAGCCCTCGTGCTGGGGTTTTTGTTTTCACCACCAAAGGACCCAACCATGAAAAAACGTACCGAACAGAGCAACCAGACCATCCCCCCACTCAATGATGCATGCCGCAAGCGCCTTCGTGAGCTGCGGGAGCGCCTCGGCCTCAGCCGGCCGAAGTTCGCCGATATCCTGGGTATACCGGCTACCACGCTCAAGAACTACGAGCTGAACTACCGGGAAATCAGCGGCGGCACCCTGCTCCTGATTGCACATCACCCCGAGCTTTCCGCCCACTTCGCTTGGCTGATGACTGGCCAGATAGCTGAGCCGGCAGGTGCGGCTTAAAGGGAGCCTTAGCCATGAGTCTAGGCATCGAACACCGTTATTCCGAGCGAGGGCCGGAGCCTGACCCAGCAGTAACAAGCAACGCCCCAGAACCGGATCTCATTGGTCCCCCCACTCCGCTCCACATCATCAACCTTCGTCAATTTCGCATCATCACCGAATCCAGGGCGCGCATGGACCACGCCAAAGCGATCGCTCTTGATAAGGCGCTAGCTGCCATGGACGCACTATTTAACAAACGAGGACCAACCATGGAAAACTCCAACCAGAAAACCCAGATTGCAGAGGCCGTTGTCACCAAGTTCGAGCCGGCAGGCCCTGGCATTTACCCCGGAATCTCCGGCGATGCCTACCACGGTGGGCCGGGCTTATCCAAGAGCGGCTTGGATTGGGCGTTGGTGTCTGGCCAGCACTACCACTACTACCAAGTACAAGGAAACGATCAGAAGCTCACTGCAGCCCTGCGTGAAGGCCGGATCCTGCACAAGGTCGTACTAGAGTTTGAGGACTTTAACAGCGAATTCGTTGTTGAACCTGTGTGGCCAGAAGAGGCCATCTGTGGTGCCGACCAGATGAAGGCCCTCATCCAGGCCTACAACGAGAGCCTCGAGCAGAAACCAGCAGTCGAGGAACTAATCCAGGCGATCGAGGAACACAACGCCAAACTGCCAAAGCCCATTGATACAGGCAAAAGCGTGGGTGAATACGAGGCAGCCTATGAACTGCTGCCCGAAGCATTCCAAACTCTGGGTGAAGATGACAAGCGTACCGCCACGGCGCTCAAAGCCTGTATCAAGGCCCACAACGACAGCCTGCCCAAGCCCATTAAAACATCTGGTAGCTATCAAGCGGTGCTCGAGAACTACGCCCTGCTGGGCATCCAGCAAGCAGAGCATGCGGCCCATATCCATGCCCTGCCGATCCCGCATCCTTTGAATGGCACCAAGGCTGAAATGGCGGAGCGGATCCGTACCTTCAACCCCGATGCTGTTTTCCTCGAGGAGCTCAAAGAGCAATTCATGCAGGAGGCCGGTGGCCGCGAAGTGTTAACAGCCAATGAGTATCAGCATGCTCTTCGCTATCGCGAGGCTGTCTTGGCCCATCCCGAAGCAGCGGTACTGCTTGATGAAGGGGTCGCCGAATCAAGCCTCTACTGGCATCACCCCGAAACCAAAGCTCTGCTCAAGTGCCGGCCAGACTGGATGCGGCCCGATCACGTTCTTGTTGATCTGAAATTCGTGCGCAATGCCAGTCCCAGTGGTTTCGCCCGTGATGGCAGTGCCCACAACTACCACGTTCAGGACGCCCACTACTGCGATGGATATGAAACCCTGACTGGCCACAAGCCGAGCTTTGTATTTGTCGCCGTCGAGAAGGACGGTCCCCTGGGTCGGGACGTGTTCAAGCCCATCTTGGTCGGCGTTTACTACTACGGCCAAGATGACCAGCGCCGTGCAATCGAGTTACGCAATATGGCGGTACGAAACGTGGTGCGCTGGAGCCAGGACAACTACTGGCCTGGTCACGATGGTATGGGGGAGATCATCGTCCCCGCGTACCAGGCCAATGCCGAACGCAGCACCCTCAATGAAGATGAGAGTGGCATAACGTTCACTCAGATCACTGACATTGAGCAGCCGCTTGACGTCCTTCCCGACAACCTCTTTGGCAGCGAGGCAGCATGATGAGCAACCAAGTAGCAACCCAAGAGGCCAGCCCTGTGTTGGCCAATGAGCGTGGTCAAGCCAACATGCTCAGCCTGATGATGAACGTCGATTTCATGGCGAGCATCGACAAGATGGCATCCATGATGGCCAGCGGTAAGACAACTGTTCCTCAGCATCTGCGAGGCAACCAGGCTGACTGCTTCGCCATCTGCCTGCAGGCGATCCAATGGGGGATGAACCCCTTCCCCGTGGCCCAGAAGACACACCTGGTCAATGGAACACTCGGGTACGAGGCACAGTTGGTCAACGCCGTGGTGGTCAACTCCGGTGCGATCAAGGGGCGCTTTGACTACGAGTTCTTCGGGCCATGGGAACGGGTGATCGGCAAGTTCAAGGTGATACGCAAAGAGAAAGAAGGGAAACCCGTCGAATATCGAGTACCAGACTGGACCTTTGCTGATGAGGCTGGGTGCGGCGTCAAGGTCATTGCGCACCTTGCCAGCGGTCAGACTCGTGAAGTGACTTTGTTGCTACAGCAGGCACGTACCCGTAACTCCACCCTTTGGGCTGATGACCCTAAGCAGCAGTTGGCCTATCTCGGGGTCAAGCGGTGGGCCCGACTCTACACCCCGGACGTGATCCTCGGGGTTTACTCCGTCGATGAGTTGGAGGAGATAGACGTAACGCCCCCGAGTGACGGCCCGCAAAGCGGAGCTGATGCAAAAGCAGAACTCACCCGCAAAGCTGCCGAACGCCGCGCCCAGCAGCAAAAAGGACAGGTTATCGAAGGTGAAGCCCAGGTCGTAAGCGCTGGACATAAGCCCGCGGCGGAGCCTAATTCAGATACCAATGAGCAACGTGAGCCAAAGGACATCGAAGCAGAAGATCTCCTCGCAGATATCCTGTTCAGGATGGATCTTGCTCAGTCTGGTTCAGAGATGAAAACCCTGGTTACTGAAGTCAGCCAGCTGGGTCCCCGCCTTACCACTGAACAGAAGAAGTCAGCATCTGGTATCTACCAGAAAAACGTTGACCGGCTTGGGCTCAGTACCAAGAAAGCTGCATAACCCATCTATCCAGCCCACAAACCAGTGGGCTCTTTTCTCCAAGGACCCAACCATGACCACCCAGCTGAACCCCAGCGAGGCAACCAGCCTCGCCCTGAATACCCTGAGCACTCAACTTCGGGCCATCCTCCAGATGCCGGACGGCCCGGCCAAAGCCGCCATTGCCAGCTTCGAAATTCTTCTCGCCGCCAACCTGACCATGATCAGCGACGCGGCAAACGAACATATCGACGAGTTCAATGCCCTGATCGGTGAACTGGAGGCCCGGGATCAGGAGATCGAAACCATCACCCAGGAGCACAGCGCGCTCAAGATCCAGAGCTCTCGCCTGATAGCGGCCCGCCGTAACGACGAAGATATGGTTCGCAAAATTGAGGCCACCAGCGCCCAAATAGCCCACCAACGTGACGCCTACAAACGCGATGCAGAAGAGGGCCGTCGCCACAAACCTGAGTTGGACAAGGCCAAAGCCAGGTTAAAGCGACTGGAAGAATCCGCCGTCAAAAGGGAGGCCGAGCACAACGAACTCAAGATGAAGCTGCAGCGTACAGAATCCCTCCTGATGCGAGCTGCCCGGGGCGTTATTCAGGCCAAAGACACGGTACAGAACGTCCAGCACCGCATGATGCAGGATGGCCTTGAGGCCGAAGTGACAATCGAAGTGAAGGGAGTCCATTACTACATCTATCGCCGCCCCTGCATCGTAGCGGAGGCCTTCAAGCCCACGGATGGTCAAGTGGCGAGCCGAGATCACATGTATGTGTTTCGCGTCGAGACCAGCGCTGGCTACCACTGGGATGCAATTCCTCTGGTAGATGGTGATGTGGGTATCGTGAAGCAGCGCGCCATGCCAAAGGAAGTAAAACAGTACCTGGTCAACGAGTACAAGCAGAGCCCTTTGTTTGAACTGGAGCACATTAACCTACGTAGCGATGAGATGGATCAGGGGATTGGAAAACTCTCGAACATCCTGGCGGAGCTCGAGAGCATCGACCACAACCTGACGCCACTCAAGGTCAAAGACAGCCTCAAGCAAACACGTGCCCGCAAGCTGATGGGCAATTCAGGAAGGAAGGCAGCATGAGCAAGTACCGCAAGGGGGCACTCTACATTCGCCGGATGAAGGCAGGCGATGATACGGACAGTTTCAGAACCGCCCTGCGCCTGGCGTTCTACAGCGTGCAGATCAAGTCAGGCCGGTTGAAGAAGGCTTAAGTACTTCTGCAGCACGGCGATTCGAGAGTGATGGATGTCGGAAGAAGTCGGGGCGACATCATGAGCAAGATGATTTTTGGCGGAGCCAAGGGACTGACCAAGCGGCAGGCAATGAGCAAATGGGGGAAGAAATTGTGAGCGAACACACCAAGGGCCTGCAGGCCCTTTTTCGTAACGACCAATCAGTCGGCGCTGCAGGCCAAGCTGAGCTGTCTTGCAACCAACGTTCATCCCTGAGCGGACAGATTTTTGCCGGACTTAGTGCAGCAACAACGCTGTCAGGGCTAGACCATGGCTCAGCGACAGACGTTGTTCAGTTGATGCTGGCCGCAGCAGAAGCCAAAGGAGATGCTCCGTGCGCTATCGAGAGCCCATCATCCAGCAAGGATTGACCCGAACCGAAGCCGAAGAGACCCGTGACAGATACATCCGCATCAACCCCGGTGCCCGGGTCACCATAGACAGCCAACCCGACAACCCCCAGCTCAAAACCCTGATAGCCCACCTGCCCGTCTTGCCGTTCCGGCAGGTGCTGGCCCCAGGTTATGTTGGGTACCGCGGATGGAGATGTTGACAATCACCGAATAGCCGACCACTCGACACCAATGAGTAGAGAACCAAATACCCAAGAATTAGTTATCGCCTAGTAAGACGAAAAACGGACAAAATTATGTAAAACATATACTTACAATGGACTCAAAGAGTATCATTGGTATCAAACTTTAGAATTAAACTCATTCGAACCCCTACAACAAAGCCCATATTGAGGATCCCCGATGTCTAGCCTATTACTACTATCAACAACTCAAGATATCCCTGGGTACAAAGTCATTGAATTTAAAGGATTAGTAAAAGGAATTGTTGTTCGTTCACCGACAATGTCCCAAGGGTTTAGCGCCGGATTGAAAGCAATAGTTGGTGGTGAAATAGGTGCACTAATTGAAGTGTGTGAACAAACCAGAGAGACGGCTCAAAAGAAGATGGAACTTTGCGCCATCGAACTTGATGCGAACGCTGTCATCGGAATGCGATTTGATACTGCAGACGTATCCAACTTTTCAGAAGTTCTGTGCTATGGAACAGCAGTGAGAGTAGAGAAAATATAATTATATCAATTTATTGCTAAAGGTATGGGCAGCTAGAAATATTAAGCGGCCCTTCCTTCAATCCAATTGGCACCCCATCCTCAAGGACAGGAGGGCCACGCCACATGCAACAACTTCAACTGACCATCGACCAGGACAACCAGCTACTTAACGAGCTGGTCAGCACCGTGCGCTCCCTCACCCTTTCCCGATCGGCGAAGCTCACCGAGATTGGCCGCATCCTGGCGCACTTCGATCTGCCTATCGAAGCCCCCAGGGTTAACGGCCAGCTCTGGAGCGCCACCGAACTAGGCAAGGACCTGGGGGTAAGCGCCCAAGCCATCGGCAGGCTCGCCAATCTGCACAAGCTGAAGACTCCGGAGTTTGGAGAGTTCCGCCTTGACCAAGCGTCACACTCACGCAAACAAGTTCAAACCTTCTACTACAACACTCCCGGGCGTTACCGGCTCGCGGAGATACTTAAATCGAGGACCACATGCGACACAACTACATCTACCCCTGCGCTCGATGGATAAGACCGCGCCTATTCGAAGCACTCACAGGAATGACAGAAAAGGCTGCCGAGGGCCGTCGTCTTAAAGGTGAATGGGCAGAGGGAGTGATCTGGAAATATGGCCCTGACGGGCAGGTACGCTACAGCATTGAGGAGTACGACAAGTGGGTAGAGTCAACGCAGTAGATAACCTGACCACCCTGGTTGCAGGACTGACCGGGATAGAGGTACACGGCAACAAATTGCGACTCTGCTTCAGCTACAAAGGCAACCGCTGCCGCGAAGTCCTCGACATTCCCCTGAGCAAAGCCAACATCAAATTCGCAGCAAACAAACTGGCGGCGATTAAGCACGAGATCGCGCTAGGCAATTTCGACTATGCCAAACACTTCCCAAACTCCAAGGCTCTCGTGCGCCTAGGCATGAGCCATGCCACCAGAATGACCTTGGCTGAGGCCGTCACAGCATTTATGGAGAGCGTAGGTCCAACCGTCGGCATCTCAACCAAGCGCTCATACCTTAGCGCCTTTCGCAGAATGACCTTGTTCCTTGGCCAAGACATGCCGATTTCTGACCTGCTACCTATGCATATCGAGAAGCTCCGCAACGACTTGCTCAGCGATTGCCAGCCCAGATCAGTCAAGACCTACCTGGGGCATGTAGGGAATTTACTGCACTGGGCAGCTAGGAATGAACTTATCGAGAGAGAGTTTGATGTACGCGTCCATGCAGCAAAGTTATGTACAGGAAAGAGCGCTGACCCTTTTGAGCATTGGGAGTTTCAAAAGTTGCTGGAGGTAACCTCTAACAAGCAATTCAAGAACATATTGTTGGTACTGGCCTATACCGGAATCCGCCCCGGTGAGCTACGGGCCCTAAGTTGGGGGGATGTCGATATGGAGCGGCGGGAGATCCACATCCGGCGCAACATCACTCAACAGAAGATGCAGTTCAAACTGCCAAAGACAAATCGTACTCGGATTGTGCAGCTGATGCCCCCAGCTCTGGCCGCATTACAGGAACAATTTAAGATAACTGGGGCACTTTCGGACGCAAAGATTGACATGCACTTACCAGGTGGCATGATCGTGCGCCAAACATTGCGTCCAGTTTTTCGTCCAACCAGGCTTGTGCCAGGTAGACCACCGTTTTACTCCGCAGTTTTCCTGGTGGCACCATGGCAAGCAGCAATCAAAAAGTCTGGGGTTCGATATCGTCGTGCCTACCAACTTAGGCATACTTTTGCCAGTTGGAACATTACTGCTCACGGAAATCTTGCGTTCATAGCTGAACAGATGGGCCACAACTCCGCAAGGATGTTGCAAGAGGTCTATGGAAAATGGATCGAATCCGCAAGCCGCAGTGAGGCCGACTTGATCTGGAGTGCAATGCAGAAAAATGGGCATTTGCCCCAATAGCGCCCCAGAATTTTCAACCAGTGACATAGAGCACTGATAATTAAGGATTTTTTTACAATCATATGTTAAGCAGCAATAACATCACCATGCAGTTCGGCGCCAAGCCGTTGTTTGAGAACATCAGCGTCAAGTTTGGCGGCGGCAACCGCTACGGCCTCATCGGCGCCAACGGCTGTGGCAAGTCCACCTTTATGAAGATCCTCGGCGGCGACCTTGAGCCCACTGGCGGTAATGTGAGCCTGGACGTCAACGAGCGCATCGGTAAGTTGCGCCAGGATCAGTTCGCCTACGAAGAGATGCGCGTGCTGGACGTGGTCATGATGGGCCATAACGAGCTGTGGGCCGCCATCGCCGAGCGCGATGCCATCTACGCCAATCTGGAAGCCACCGACG
Source organism: Aeromonas sp. sif2416 (assembly GCF_019218665.1). Classification (NCBI taxonomy): domain Bacteria; kingdom Pseudomonadati; phylum Pseudomonadota; class Gammaproteobacteria; order Aeromonadales; family Aeromonadaceae; genus Aeromonas; species Aeromonas sp. sif2416. The sequence continues at coordinate 141,309 of NZ_JAHUXC010000010.1, read as the reverse complement.
ACGACTACATGAAGGCCGCCGAGCTGGAAGGTCTGGTTGCCGAATACGACGGTTACACCGCCGAGGCCCGTGCGGGTGAGCTGCTGCTCGGCGCCGGCATTCCCATCGAGCTGCACAACGGCCCCATGAGCGAAGTGGCGCCGGGCTGGAAACTGCGGGTGCTGCTGGCGCAGGCGCTGTTCTCCAACCCCGACATCCTGCTGTTGGACGAACCGACCAACAACCTGGACATCAACACCATTCGCTGGCTGGAGCAGGTGCTCAACGATCGTGAAAGTACCATGATCATCATCTCTCACGATCGTCACTTCCTGAACTCGGTCTGCACCCACATGGCGGATCTGGACTACGGCGAGCTGCGGGTCTACCCGGGCAACTACGACGAGTACATGACCGCGGCCACCCAGGCCCGCGAGCGTCTGCTCTCCGACAACGCCAAGAAGAAGGCCCAGATTGCCGACCTGCAATCCTTCGTCTCCCGTTTCAGTGCCAACGCCTCCAAGTCCAGCCAGGCCACCTCCCGCCTCAAGCAGATCGACAAGATCAAGATTGAAGAGGTGAAGGTCTCCAGCCGTCAGAACCCCTTCATCCGCTTCGAGCAGGAGAAGAAGCTGTACCGCAACATCCTGGAAGTGGAAGGGGTGTCCAAAGGCTATGGTGAGGCGCCCCTGTTCAAGGGCCTCAGCATGATGCTGGAAGTGGGCGAGAAGGTCGCCATCCTGGGTACCAACGGTATCGGTAAATCCACCCTGATCAAGACGCTCATGGGCGAATTGGCACCGGACAGCGGCACCATCAAGTGGTCCGAGAATGCCCAGATTGGCTACTACGCCCAGGATCACGCCGAAGACTTCAACACCGATCTGAACGTGTTCGACTGGATGGCGCAGTGGAAACAGGCCAACGAAGACGAGCAGGCGGTACGCTCAGTGCTGGGTCGCCTGCTGTTCACCCAGGACGACATCAAGAAGCCGGTCAAGGTGCTGTCCGGTGGCGAACAGGGCCGCATGCTATTCGGCAAGCTGATGATGCAGCGCCCCAACATCCTGATCATGGATGAGCCGACTAACCACCTGGACATGGAATCTATCGAATCCTTGAACCTGGCGCTGGAGATGTATCAGGGCACCCTGATCTTCGTCTCCCACGACCGTGAGTTCGTCTCCTCCCTGGCGACCCGCATCATGGAGCTGACCGAGAACGGCATCCGCGACTTCGGCGGCACCTACGAGGATTACCTGCGTACTCAGGGCGTGGCATAACCGCCCCTACCCTCGCGGTTCCTAAATGAAAACCGGCGCCACAGGCGCCGGTTTTTTTATGCTTGTCTCTGCCGCCGCTGGCTTGCCCATGCCCTATGCCCAGGATGCCCAGCCGAGGCTGAGGATGCTGAGGCTGAGGCTGAGGCTGAGGCTGACAACATCATCATGAGCGTCCTTTCCTGCAGATAAAAAAACGGCTCCATCAAGGAGCCGTTTTCAATGGGGTGAGCGAGTCGATTATTCGACGGTCGCTTCCACATCGGTGAAGTACTCGATCTTGGCCGCTTTGCGCAGCTCATCGATCAGCGACTTGTAGGAGGCCTGCGCCTTGCCCTGGCCAAGCTGGCCTTGCAGCAGGCTGACCATCTGGGACGGCTCCTTGGTCACGTTGACCTTGTCCAGCGCCACCACGACGCGATCGCCATTGGCTTCGGCCACCAGCTCGACGCTCGGCTTGCCGTCGACCGGATGGGGCATGCGGAACGCCTGGGCCAGCAGGGTCTGATCCATCTCCTGGGTGAAGCGGGCGACGCCGTTGTGGGTCTCCACCTTCAGTCCAAGGGCGGTCAGATCGGCCTGGATGTCCTCACCGGCGTGCAGCTTGTCGAGCAGGGCCTGCGCCTTGCCACGGGCCACTTCGCTGGCCTTGTCATGCTTGATGGCCGCGATCACCTGCTCCTTGATCTCCGCCAGCGGCTTGGCCGCCTTGGGCTTATGACCCATGATGTGCAGCACCAGCGCCTTGCCATCCGCCAGCTCGATCACATCCGAGTTGGTGTTGTCATCGCGCAGCTGTTCGGAGAACGCCACCGCCAGCACCTTGGGATCCTTGAGCGGGGCCGGGGCATCGGCCTGACCGAAGTAATCCGAGGAGATGACCTTCAGACCCATGGTCTCGGCGGTCAGGTCCAGAGAGTCCGGGTTCTCGAAGCTGCTATCGGCCATCTTCTGCTGCTCGGCGAAGAACAGCTCCTTGGCCTTGTCCGCTTGCAGGCGGCTGATGGTGTCACTCATCACATCCACGAACGGCTTGGTCTTGGCGGGCTCGACGGCCAGCAGCTTGATGACGTGGAAGCCAAACGGGCTCTTCACCACGCCAGAGAGATCGCCGGCCTTGTTCAGGGCAAAGGCGGCTTGTTCGAACGCCGGATCCATCACCCCTTTCTCGAACCAGTCCAGCTCGCCACCCTTCTTGGCGGAGAAGCTGTCACTGGAGTTGGCCTTAGCCAGCTCGGCGAAGTCTTCACCGCCCTTGGCCTTGGCCAGCAGCTCGTCAGCCTTCTTCTCGGCGGCCTTCTCGTCCTTGCCAAACGGGATCAGGATATGCGCCACCTGGCGACGCTCGGCACGCTGGAACAGGTCCTGGTGCTGATCGTAGTAATCCTGGGCATCCTGCTCGGTGACCTTGATATCTTTACCCAGGTTGGCGGCATCCAGCAGCAGGTAGTCTACCTTGACCTGCTCGTCGTTCATGAAACGCGCGCTGTTGGCCTTGTAGAACTGATCCACCTCCGCATCGGAGACCTCGACCTCGCCCAGATAGGCAGAAGCAGCCAGGCGCACCAGGCGCAGATCGCGAGTCTGGTTATAGAGCTTGTCGAGCTGCTCGGCTTCACCCTTGAGGGCAAATTCGGAGCCCAGCAGGGCGCCCATCAGTTGCTGGCGCACCATGTCCTGGCGCAGGGAGTCGCGGAACATCTCCGGCGTCATGCCGGCGCGGCGGATCAGCTGCAGGTAGCGCTCGTTGCTGAATTTGCCCTCTTCGACAAACTCCGGCATGGCGACGATGGCCTGCTTGATCTGCTCGTCGCTGATGCGCAGGCCGAGTTCACGGGCCTTGTCATCGATCAGCGCCTGATCGATGAGCCGGTCCAGCACACCACGGCGGAACTGTTTCATGTAATCGGGGTTGGCGGCCATCTGGTTGAAGGCCTCGCCCATTTGGGATTCCATGCGGGCCCGCTCGTTGCGATAGGCATTCTCCAGTGCGGGGGCACTGATGTCATTGCCGTTGACGGTGGCGGGGGCGGTACGTGCCGGGCCGTTGAGGTAGCTACCTACACCGGCCAAGGCAAAGGAGAGAATGATCAGGCCCAAGATAACCTTGGCTACCTTGCCCTGCGCCCCTTCGCGTAGTTTATCCAACATCATGTTTGTACTTATGCTCCCGAACTCGATGGGCCTAAATAATGAAAAGGCGCACCGATTGCGATGCGCCTTGGTCAATCAGTATGAGGGAGAGCCCTCTAACTTGTCTGGTCTGCGACCAAGGACGGTGCCGATGAGAATCAGCGCCCGGCTTAGTTGACCGCGTCTTTCAGGGCCTTGCCCGCTTTGAAGGCAGGAACTTTACCGGCGGCGATTTCGATGGTCGCGCCAGTTTGCGGGTTACGGCCAGAACGAGCAGCACGCTCGCGTACAGCGAAAGTACCGAAACCAACCAGAGCAACCTGGTCACCCTCTTTCAGAGCTTCACCTACTGCTTCGATGAAGGCATCCAGCGCACGGCCAGCAGCGGCTTTGGAGATATCAGCACCGTCTGCAATCTTGTCAATCAGTTGAGATTTATTCACTCTTATATTCCCCTTTTATCGAACATCGCTGCGGCGCTGATTTCCCTGGCCACAACAAGTGGAGGTTTTATAGCAAGCCTCCTGATCAGTTGCAAGTGACAATCTGGCGCAAACCCGCGCCACATCACGCATTGCGACTCATCATGAGTACCCGATCGGTGGTCAAGGCTACTTCCGTTATCCGGCGCATGCAAGCCTTAACCACCTCCCGAATGCGCCAAATTTGCGGCGCATCAACATTTATACGACAGAAACGCGTTCGAAACCCTGTGGATTGTCCTGCAGCGCCAGTGCCAGCACCTCATCAATCCAGCGAACCGGATAAATTTCAAGGTCTTGTTTGACGTTGGCCGGGATCTCTTCCAGGTCGCGCTCGTTCTCTTTCGGGATCAGCACCCGCTTGATGCCGCCACGGTGGGCCGCCAGCAGCTTCTCTTTGAGGCCGCCGATGGGCAGCACCTCACCGCGCAGGGTGATCTCCCCGGTCATGGCCACATCGGCACGGACCGGGTTGCCGGTCAGGCTGGAGACCAGGGCGGTACACATGGCGATACCGGCGCTCGGGCCATCCTTCGGGGTCGCCCCTTCCGGCACGTGCACGTGAATGTCACGCTTCTCGTAGAAGTCGGCGTTGATACGCAGCATCTCGGCGCGGGCCCGCACCACCGTCATGGCGGCCTGGATGGACTCCTGCATCACATCACCGAGCGAGCCGGTGTAGGTGAGCTTGCCCTTGCCCGGCATGTTGGTGGTCTCGATGGTGAGCAGATCGCCACCCACCTCGGTCCACGCCAACCCGCACACCTGGCCGATCTGGTTCTGGCTGGTGGCCTTGCCGTAATCGAAACGCTGGACCCCGAGGAACTCCTTGAGGTTCTCCTGATTGACCAGAACATGCTTGATGCTCTTGTCCAGAAGGATGCGTTTGACTGCCTTGCGACACATCTTGGAGATTTCGCGCTCCAGGCTACGCACCCCCGCCTCGCGGGTGTAGTAGCGGATCACCCCGATCAGAGCGGAGTCTTCGATGGTGATCTCGGACTCTTTCAAACCGTTGCGCTGGATCTGCTTGGCGACCAGGTGCTGCTTGGCGATGTTGAGCTTCTCGTCCTCGGTGTACCCGGACAGACGGATCACTTCCATCCGGTCCAGCAAGGGGCCCGGGATGTTCATGGAGTTGGAGGTGGCCACGAACATCACGTCCGACAGGTCATAGTCCACTTCCAGATAGTGATCGTTGAAGCTGTTGTTCTGCTCCGGATCCAGCACTTCCAGCAATGCGGAGGCGGGATCGCCACGCATGTCCGAGCTCATCTTGTCGATCTCGTCGAGCAGGAACAGCGGGTTCTTCACGCCGATCTTCGCCATCTTCTGGATGAGCTTGCCGGGCATGGAGCCGATATAGGTGCGACGGTGACCGCGGATCTCCGCCTCGTCACGCACGCCGCCGAGCGCCATGCGCACATATTTGCGACCGGTCGCCTTGGCGATGGACTGACCCAGCGAGGTCTTGCCTACACCGGGAGGCCCTACCAGACACAAGATCGGCCCCTTGAGCTTGTTGACCCTTGCCTGCACCGCCAGGTATTCGAGGATGCGATCCTTGACCTTCTCCAGGCCATAGTGATCCGAATCCAGCACCTCTTGTGCCTTGGCGAGATCTTTCTTGACCTTGGAGCGGGCCTTCCAGGGCACCTGCACCATCCAGTCCACGTAGCTGCGCACCACTGTGGCCTCGGCCGACATGGGGGACATCATCTTCAGCTTGGCGAGCTCGGCCAGCGCCTTCTCACGGGCATCGTCCGGCATTCCAGCCTCTTCAATCTTGCGATTGAGGGCCTCGAATTCGTCCGGACTGTCTTCCAGCTCACCCAGCTCTTTCTGGATGGCCTTCATCTGCTCGTTGAGATAGTACTCGCGCTGGCTCTTCTCCATCTGCTTCTTGACCCGGGAGCGGATGCGTTTCTCGACCTGCAAGAGGTCAATCTCCGACTCCATCATGGCCATCAGAAACTCGATGCGCTCGGACACAGAGGCGATTTCCAGCACCTTCTGCTTGTCTTCGAGCTTGAGCGGCATGTGCGCGGCCATGGTGTCAGCCAGGCGCGCCGCATCGTCGATCGCCGAGATCGAGGTGAGTACCTCGGGCGGGATCTTCTTGTTGAGCTTGATGTAACCTTCAAACTGGCCGATGGCGGAGCGCACCAGCACATCCTGATCCTTCTCCTCGATGGCGGCAGACGCTATGTACTGCGCCTCACCGACGAAGAAGTCCTTGTCATCGATCATCCGCTCAAGACGGGCACGCTGGCCCCCTTCCACCAGCACCTTGACGGTGCCGTCCGGCAGCTTGAGCATCTGTAAGATATTGGCCACTGTCCCGACGGAGAAGATCTCCTCTACCGTAGGTTCGTCTGTCGACGCATCCTTCTGGGCCACCAGCAGGACTTTTTTGTCCTGCTCCATGGCCGCTTCCAGACAGCGAATGGATTTTTCCCGCCCCACAAAGAGTGGAATGACCATGTGGGGGTAAACCACCACGTCACGAAGAGGCAGGACGGGAATCTCGATGCGTTCTGAACGCTCTAGGTTCATATATGTCCTCTCGGCTTGTTATACCGTTGGCAAAGCGCTTGGCTGAGTATATGGGGGCGCTAAGATGAGATTCAATCGCCTTGGCCGTAAAAAGCATGAAAGGGGCAAAATGCCCCTTTATGTGATTAAAAATCAGCCAGTTACTCTGAGGCGGCGGCCTGAGTCTCGGGATTGTCGTAGATCATCAGAGGCGCGGAGTCCCCTTTGATCACCGTCTCGTCGATCACCACCTTGCTGACCCCTTCCAGGGAGGGCAAGTCATACATGGTGTCGAGCAACACGGCTTCGACGATGGATCTCAGACCACGGGCACCGGTTTTGCGCTCCATCGCCTTGCGCGCTATGGCGTTCAGGGCGTCGTCACGGAACTCCAGTTCCACCTCTTCCAGGGCGAACAGCGCGGCGTACTGCTTGGTCAACGCGTTTTTCGGCTCTTTCAGGATCTGGATGAGGGCAGCCTCGTCCAGCTCGGTGAGAGTCGCGACCACCGGCAGACGACCGATGAACTCGGGGATCAGACCGTATTTGATGAGGTCCTCCGGCTCCACCTTGGCAAAGTTCTCGCTTAAGGTCGCCTTGGCGTTCTTGGATTTGACGTCAGCGCCAAAACCAATGCCGGTACCCTTGACGGAACGCTGCTCGATCACCTTGTCCAGGCCGGCAAAGGCGCCACCGCAGATGAAGAGGATCTTGGAGGTATCAACTTGCAAGAACTCCTGCTGCGGATGCTTGCGACCACCTTGCGGCGGGACGGAAGCTATGGTGCCTTCGATCAGCTTGAGCAACGCCTGCTGCACCCCTTCCCCGGACACGTCGCGGGTGATGGAGGGGTTGTCCGACTTGCGGGAGATCTTGTCGATCTCGTCGATGTAGACGATGCCACGCTGGGCCTTCTCTACGTCGTAGTCGCACTTTTGCAGCAGCTTCTGGATGATGTTCTCCACGTCTTCGCCCACGTAACCGGCTTCGGTCAGGGTGGTGGCGTCGGCCATGGTGAAGGGTACATCCAGCAGGCGGGCGAGCGTCTCGGCCAGCAGGGTCTTGCCGCTACCGGTCGGGCCAATCAGCAGGATGTTGGACTTGCCAAGCTCGACACCACCGGCTTCGCTGCCGCTGCGCAGACGCTTGTAGTGGTTGTAAACGGCCACGGCCAACACCTTCTTGGCGTACTCCTGGCCGATCACATAGTCATCCAGGTGCGCACGAATTTCATGAGGGGTCGGCAGCTCGCTACCATCGCGCTTGGGAGAGATCTCGCGGATCTCTTCGCGGATGATGTCGTTGCACAGCTCGACACACTCATCACATACGTAGACGGAAGGGCCAGCGATCAGCTTACGCACTTCATGCTGACTTTTGCCGCAGAAAGAGCAATAAAGCAGCTTGTCGCCCTCACCCTTGCGTTTCTCTGTCATTCAGCAACCTCGTTCTATCAATAGAGGATGGATCGTCCTGTTGAGTTTACAACAGGACGGGATACCCTGCTCAGCCGCGCTGGCTCAGGATGCCGTCGACCAGACCATAGGCCACGGCCTGCTCGGCCGACATGAAGTTGTCACGATCGGTGTCGCGCTCGACGGTGGCCATGTCCTGGCCGGTGTGGAAGGCCAGACGCTCGTTCAGGGTATTCTTGATCTTCAGGATCTCCTGGGCATGGATCTGGATGTCAGATGCCTGGCCCTGGAAGCCGCCCAGCGGCTGGTGGATCATCACGCGCGCATTGGGCAGGCAGAAGCGCTTGCCCTTGGCACCACCGGCCAGCAGGAAGGCGCCCATGGAGCAGGCCTGCCCCATGCAGACGGTGCTGACGTCCGGCTTGATGAACTGCATGGTGTCATAGATGGACATACCCGCAGTGACGGCACCACCCGGCGAGTTGATGTAGATGCTGATGTCCTGATCCGGGTTCTCGGACTCCAGGAACAGCAGCTGAGCCACCACCAGGTTCGCCATGTGATCCTCAACCTGACCCGTCAGGAAGATGACCCGCTCTTTCAGCAGGCGGGAATAGATGTCGTAAGAACGCTCCCCTTTCGCCGTCTGCTCGACCACCATAGGGATGAGCGCATTGCGTGGGGATTCAGTCACATCGTTATAGTTCTTGTACATAAGGCATTGTCCCTAAAATAAAATGGCCCGAGTGGAGATCACACGAGCCATTATACTTAACAGTTTTGACCTTAAGTCAAATGTTCTTAGGCAGCGGCACCGGACTTGTTGATCACTTCGTCGAAGGCCACTTCTTTCTCGGTCACTTGCGCCTTGGACAGGATCAGGTCGATGGCTTGATCTTCAACCGCCAGATTGCGGACGCCATTCAGCATCTGCTCGTTCTTCTGGTAGTACTCGATCACTTCCTTCGGATCTTCGTAGGCGGTGGCCATGGACTCGATGATGCTGGTCACACGGGCATCGTCAGCCTTGATCTCGTTGGTGCGGATGACATCACCCAGCAGCAGACCAACACGGACGCGACGCTCGGCCTGGGCCTGGAACAGCTCGGCCGGCAGCTCGGGAGCGTTGCCGCCCTGGAAGCCACCGAAACGCTGCAGCGCCTGCTGACGCAGGGTGTCGATCTCCTGGGCAACGGCAGCCTTCGGCAGATCGATCTGGTTGGCTTCAACCAGGCCGTTCAGCACTTGCTCTTTCACGCTGTTTTTCAGGGCCTGGGCCAGTTCGCGCTCCATGTTCTTGCGCACTTCGGCTTTCAGCTCTTCAACGTTACCGCTCTCGATGCCAAAACGCTTGACGAACTCTTCGGTCAGCTCGGGCAGCACCTGCTCTTCAACCTTGTTCAGCTTGGAGGCAAACTTGGCCGCCTTGCCTTTGAGGTTTTCGGCGTGGTAGTCAGCCGGGAAAGTCACCTCGATGGTGAACTCGTCGCCCGCTTTCTTGCCCAGGATGGCATCTTCGAAGCCCGGGATCATGCGGCCAGCGCCCAGCTCCAGGGTGAAACCTTCGGCCTTGCCACCGTCGAACTCTTCACCGTCGATGGAACCGACGAAGTCCAGGGTGACACGCATGCCCTTGGCGGCAGCGGCGTCAACATCGGTCCAGGTCGCGTGCTGCTTGCGCAGGGTGTCGATCATGTTGGCCAGATCTTCATCCTTGACGGTCGCAACCGGCTTCTCGACCTTGATGGTCTCGAGGCCTGCAACTTCAAACTCCGGGTACACTTCGAAAGTGGCGGTGAACTCGAAATCCTGGCCTTCCTTGATCTCTTTCGGATCCATGGTCGGCGCGCCGGCCGGGCTCAGTTTGTTTTCGATGATGGCCTTGATGAAGTTGTTCTGCATCATTTCATCGGCAACGCGGGCATGGGCCATGGCGCCGAACATCTTCTTGATGATGGCAACCGGAGCCTTGCCAGGACGGAAACCGTCGATGCGACGAGTCTTGGCCAGGCCATTCAATTCTTTACGCACGGCAGCGTCAACGGTAGCAGCCGGTACAGTGATGGTAAGACGGCGTTCCAGACCCTGGGTTGTCTCTACAGAAACTTGCATTCTTTTACCTCGTTCAACTCAGCACTGTGTGCTGACCCTTTATTACCCCTGGGTAAAACCCGGAGTCTTCCTGTTTATAAAGACAACGACTGTCTTTGTGATGAGAAAATATGACGCGACATTATAGCGGCGCACATTGGTCGCGTCGAGCCGCACATCCCCCATCCGGGGCACAGACGGCACAATTTGCGCATGTCTGCCCCTTATATGGGGAAGCCCTGGCCCCAGTTCAAGCGCCAGGTTAGCAATAATTTGCACTCGCTCACCTTTTTACGCACCAACCCTCCCTTTTTCCACCCCTGTGGCCCGCAAAACGGCCCCGCCGAGGGCGGCTGCGACCCAAATTGTCCACCTTCTCGCATCAGCCATTGCGTCCCTCGACGCCGCTCGCTATGGTGACAACCAATTTATGAGTCTGGAGTGACCCACATGTCCTTTTTCCGCTTCTTGTTTAACCTGCTCTGGTTTGTACTGGGGGGCGTCGTCATGGGGCTGGCCTGGTGGCTGGCCGGGCTGCTCTGCTTCGTGTCCCTGATAGGTATCCCCTGGGGGCGTTCCTGCTTCGTCATCGGCACCTTCACCTTCTTCCCGTTTGGCAAGCAGGCGGTGAGCCGCAAGAGCATGACCGGCCAGAGCGACATCGGCTCCGGCGTGCTGGGGCTCATCGGCAACATCCTCTGGTTCCTGGTGATCGGGGTCTGGCTGGCCATCGGCCATATCGCCTCGGCGCTGGCCTGCTTCGTGACCATCATCGGCATCCCGTTTGGCATCCAGCACCTCAAGCTCGCCTTGATCGCGCTGGCCCCCATCGGGCAGATGGTGGTGACCAATCACGAGGCCGAATCCGGTCGCTACATTCGCTAAACAAGAATGCGGCGGCGGGCTATGCCTGCGAGGTAAAAAAAGGGCAGACTAGGGTCTGCCCTTTTTCATTGCCCCCGTTCGAGGTCATTCATGCTCCCCAGCCACTTCTTCGCCAACCTCGCCCGCATGCGACTCATCTATCGCTGGCCGCTGATGCGCAACATACAGCCGGAAAACATCGCCGAGCACAGCCTGCAGGTCGCCATGGTGGCCCACGCCCTCGGGGTCATCCAGAATCGCCTGTTTGATGGCAGGGTCGATGCCAACCTGGCCGCGGTGATGGCGCTCTACCACGACAGCAGCGAGGTGCTGACCGGTGATCTACCGACCCCGGTCAAGTATTTCAACCCCGAGATAGCCCGTGAATACAAGAAGATAGAGCTGGCGGCCGAGCAGCGCCTGCTGGGGATGCTGCCCCCCGAGCTGATGGAAGATTTTCGCCCCCTGCTCGACTCCGGCGCCCAGGATGGCGAGCTCAGCCGGCTGGTGAAGGATGCCGACACCCTCTGCGCCTACACCAAGTGCCTGGAAGAGATCAATGCCGGCAACCGGGAGTTCGAGCCGGCCAGGAAGCGGCTCGAGCAGATGCTGGCCGCCCGCATGAACCCGGCGATGCGCTACTTCATCGACGTGTTCGTGGCCAGCTTCTCGCTGCCCTTGGATGAACTCAACGCCCACTGAGCCTTCCATCGCCGCCACCAGAAAAAGCAAAGGGCCCGTAACGGGCCCTTCTTCTTTATCTTCGCATCCGGCGTCGATCAGTGTCCCAGCTCGCGGGACGGCACCAGGCCACTCGCCCGCCAGGCGGGATAGAGGGTCGCCAGCAGGCTCATCAGGATGGCGGCGCTGGTGACTATCACCAGATCCTGCAGGTGCAGCTCGGTCGGCAGGAAGTCGATGAAGTAGATGTCCGGGTTGAGGAAGCGATGGCCGATCACCCCCTCGATGAAGCTCAGGATCTGGGTCAGCTTGCTGGAGAGCAGGCCACCGAGCAGGGCCCCGAGCAGGGCGCCCGCCACCCCGTTCACCATGCCCTGGATGACGAAGGTGAGCCGGATCTGGCCCGGGCTCGCCCCCATGGTCTTGAGGATGGCGATCTCGCTGCGCTTCTCGTTCACCGCCATCACCAGGGTGGAGACGATGTTGAAGCAGGCCACCGCCACCACCATCAGCATCACCACGTACATCACGGTGCGCACCATCTGGATGTCCTGATAGAGGTAGCCCTGGCGGCTCATCCAGCTGCTGATGTAGACGTAGTGCGGAAATTTCTGGGCGGCCGCCACCGTGATGGACTGCGCCTTGAGCACGTCGTTCACCTTGAGGCTGAAGCCCTCCACCGCGCTGCCCATGCCGGTGATGGTCTGGGCATCGGTGAGGTGCATGAAGCCGAGCAGCCCGTCGAGTTGACCGCCTATCTCCAGCAGCCCCACCACCTTGAGTGCCTCCCGCTTCGGGTTCTTGATGCCGGCGGCATCTCCCCCCTGCGGCAGCAGCAGGGCGACGGTGTCACCTATGCCGACCCCCAGCTTGTCGGCGATGGTCTTGCCGAGGATGACCCCGTTGCCACCGGCCTGCAGCTCGCGCAGGCCGCGCCCCGTCATGTACTTGCCCGCATCGGACAGGTTGGCCTCGAGCTCGGGCAACACGGCGCGCACCTGCACCCCCTTGAGGGCGGAGCCGTGTTCCAGCAGGCCATCGAGCCGGATGACGGGGGCAGCGGCTTCGATCCCGGGCTGGGCCAGCAGGTAATCCCGCAGCCTGGGCCAGTCGGGCAGCGGTGCCTCCATGCCGATCAGCTCGCCGTGCGGCACCACCGAGAGCACCCGGTTCTTGAGCTCGCGCTCGAACCCGTTCATGGCGGAAAGACCGAGGATGAGGGCCATCACCCCCAGCGCGATGCCGATGAGGGAGGAGGCCGAGATAAAGGCGATAAAACCGTTACGACGGCGGGAGCGGCTGTAACGCAGGCCCAGAAAGAGGGGCAGCGGTTTGAACATCAGGCGACCTCCGCCATGATGCCGCTCACCAGGGTCACCCGACGATGCAGCTTGGCGGCGAGGCTCAAGTCATGGGTCACCACCACGAAGGCGGTGCCCAGCTCCCGGTTCAACTCGCACAGCAGTTCGTAGACGGCGGTGGCACTGGCGTGATCCAGGTTACCGGTCGGCTCGTCCGCCAGCACCAGGCTCGGTTCGTTGACCAGGGCGCGGGCGATGGCCACCCGCTGGCGTTCGCCACCGGAGAGCTCGGACGGCCTGTGATGCAGGCGATGGGAGAGCCCCACCCGCCCCAGCATCCGGGTCGCCTTGTCGCTAGCGCTCGCCACCGATTCGCCGGCGATCAGCAGCGGCATGGCGGTGTTCTCCAGCGCGGTAAACTCGGCCAGCAGATGGTGGAACTGGTAGACGAAACCCAGCTCCTGGTTGCGGAACCTGGCCTGGGTGCGACTGTCCCAGTGATGGATATCCTGCCCCTTGAACAGCACGGTGCCGCTGGAGGGGTTGTCGAGCGCCCCCATCAGGTGCAGCAGGGTGGTCTTGCCCGAACCCGAGCTGCCCACCACCGCCAGCATCTCGCCGGGGGCCACGCTGAGATCTATCCCCTTGAGCACCTGAGTCTCGAGATGGCCCTCTTTGTAGACATGATTCAGTGCCTCGCAACGCAGCAGAGGTTCACGCGGCTGAGCGTTACGTGATAAGGACTCATTCATAAGAGGGGCTCCACTGGGATGCAATAAAAGAGAAGATGAATTATTCATAACGCAGCGCCTCGGCCGGTTTCACCCGGGCCGCACGGGCCGCAGGGTAGAGGGTGGCACTGAAGCTGAGCAGCACGGCGCCCAGCAAGATGGTGACGACCTGGGCGGGCTCGACGATCACCGGCAGGCCAGAGCCGCCAGCGGCCATATAGAGGTTGAGCCCCACCGCATCGAGTAGGGGGTTGAGCCCCAGGGAGAGGCCAAGCCCCGCCAAACCACCAAACAGGGCACCTATGACCCCGCTGGAGGCGCCGAGTACCATAAAGATCTTGACGATACCGGACTCGCTCATGCCCATGGTCCGCAGGATGGCGACCTCCCCTTCCTTGTCGGTGACCACCATCACCAGGGCGGAGAGGATGTTGAAGGTGGCGACCGCGATGATCAGCACCAGCATCAGCCCCATCATGCGTTTCTCCATGGCCACCGCCTGGAACAGCTCGCCGCGCTCGCGGCGCCAATCCTGCCACTCCAGCCCATCGGGCAAGGGGGTCTTGATCACCTGATCGGCGGCGAAGGGATCATCCAGCCAGAGGCGAATGCCGCCGACTGTGCCTTCGGGCAGGCGCAGCATGCGCTGGGCGTCGCCGAGCGCGATCAGCGCCACCTGGCTGTCCACGTCGGCGCCGACCCCGAAGATGCCGGAGACGGTGAACAGCCGCTGGGCCGGTACCCGGCCAAAAGGCGTGAAGCGGGTGCCCTCGGTCAGGATGAGACGCACCTGGTCGCCGATGGACACCTTGAGGCGGTTGGCCACCCCCTGCCCCAGCACTATGTGGTATTCACCGCGCTGCAGGCTGTCCAGCCGCCCGCCCAGCATCTGGGCGTGCAGGATGTCATCCTTGGGCCACTGCGCCGGATCTATGCCCTGCACGCTGACGCCGGTGAGCTGGCCCGGGCTCTGCAACATGCCTTCGCTGTCGAGCATGGGGGCATGGGCGACCACATGGGGCAGCCCGGCCAGATCGGGCAGGCCAGGGGGCGCCACCTCCATCCGGCCGGCGGCATTGGTCACCACCACATGGGGGATCACCCCGAGGATGCGGCCCTTGAGCTGCCCCTCGAAACCGTTCATCACAGAGATGACCACCATCAGGGCCGCGACCCCGATGGCGATGCCGAAGGTGGAGAAGAGGGAGATGAATGAAACGAAGCGGTTACTGCGTCGTGAGCCTGCATAACGCAGGCCGATGGCCAGCGACAGTGGCTGAAAAAGTCCAGTCTTCAAGGATATGTACGTTGCCAACGAAATAAGATACCGGATAATAAAGGCAAATAGACTATGACAACAAGGGATAGCCTCCATGCAGGAACAGTTCTTCAGCGTCACCCATGCCACGCCGGTCAATGTGATCCCCATGCCGGCCGACTTTCACCTGCCGACGCTGGAGGCACTGGACGCCGAGCTGCCCGAACCCTTTCGCATCGCCTCCTCCATCACCTCCATCGACATGATGAGCAGCCGCCTGCTGCGCAACCAGAACGAGTCGATGCACGATCTGGTGGAGATCATCAACCAGCAGTCGCGCAAGATCGACATGATCATGGGCTATGTGCTGGCGGTGCAGGATCACCCAGAGCATCGCTTCCACACCCTGCGCTTTGGCGCCGGTCAGCTCACCTACCTGCACCCACGTCAGGGTCATGGCGAGGCGCCGCGGGTCCATCAGCTGGTGCGCCTCAAGATCTTCCTGCGCGAGGAGGCCTCCGCCGTCTACTGCTATGCCGAGGTCAAACACCTGGAGCCGAGCGAACATGGCGTGCACGTGGTGCTCGACTATGTGCGGATCCGCGAGGATGACCGGGAACTGCTGGTGCGCGCCAGCCTGCATGTGCAATCGAAACAGCTCAAACTGCGTGCCCAAGAGCGTCAGCGCTAACCACAGCCAACGTCAACGTTAAAAGAATCGAACGATGCCAATGAAACTCCCCGCCTTGCCCGCCAAAGCGGGCCAAAAGTTAACGCTCGGCCAGCTGGTCGGCAGCAGCCTGGCGCTGGTTGCCGCCCGCCTCACCCAGGAGGCGAATCGCCCCGTCCTGCTGGTGACCGCCGATACCCCGAGTGCCCTGCGCCTCGAACAGGAACTGCAGTTCCTGCTGGACGATCCCGTGCTGATGTTCCCGGATTGGGAGACCCTGCCCTACGACACCTTCTCCCCCCATCAGGACATCATCTCCCAGCGGCTCGAGACCCTCTACAAGCTGCCGCAGATGAACAGCGGCGTGCTGATCGTGCCCATCTCCACCCTGATGCTGCGCTGCGCGCCCCAGGTCTATCTCGACAAGTACAGCCTGCTGGTGAAGGCCGGTCAGCGCCTCAACCTGCAACAGCTGCGGGGTCGCCTCGCCGAGGCGGGTTACGTGGCGGTGGATCAGGTGCTGGAGCACGGCGAATTCGCCGCCCGTGGCTCTTTGCTCGATCTCTTCCCCATGGGCAGCAACAGCCCCTATCGCATCGACTTCTTCGACGACGAGGTGGACTCCATCCGCCCCTTCGATCCCGAGACCCAGCGCTCCAGCGAACCGGTCAAGAGCGTCAGCCTGCTGCCCGCCCGGGAGTTTCCCACCGACGAAGGAGCCATCGAGCTGTTCCGGGGCCAGTTCCGCGAGCAGTTCGAGCTGTCGCGCGCCGAGGGATCTGTCTACCAGGAGGTGAGCAAGGGGCGCTGGCCCGCCGGCATCGAATACTATCTGCCGCTCTTCTTCGCGCAGACCGCCAGCCTGTTTGACTACCTGCCGGACAACACCCTGCTGCTCACCGTGGGGGAGATCTATCCCGCCGCCCAGCGCTTCTGGAACGATATCGGCCAGCGCTATGAGGACAGGCGCTGGGACAACACCCGCCCGCTGCTGCCGCCCCAACAGATCTATCTGCCGGTGGAGCAGCTGTTTGCCGCCCTCGGCCAGTATGGCGCCGTGCGGCTGCAGGAGGCCGCCACCGACGGCGGCGCCGGCCACTGGGATCTGCCCCTGGCTCCCCTGCCCGACCTGCAGCTGGATCACAGCAAGGAGCAGCCCCTGCTGGCGCTGGGCCAGTTCCTCGACCAGTTCAAGGGCCGCACCCTGTTTGCGGTGGAGTCCGAGGGGCGGCGCGAGGTGCTCGGCGATCTGCTGGCGCGCATCCAACTGCAGCCCAAGGAGTTCGCCTCCCTCGATGCCTTCATAGGGAGCAAGGCGCGCCACGGCCTGCTGGTCAGCCCGCTGGAGCGGGGCTTCCTGCTGCGCGAGCCCGGTCAGGACGAGCTGGCGCTCATCACCGAGACCGAGCTGCTTGGCGGCAAGATCCGCAGCAAGCGGCAGCGGGAGAAGAGCAAGAACCTGAGCTCGGATGCGGTGATCCGCAACCTGGGCGAGCTGACCCAGGGCCAGCCGGTAGTGCACCTGGATCACGGGGTCGGTCGCTATCTCGGGCTCGAGACCCTGGATGCCGGTGGCCTGCCCACCGAGTTTCTGACCCTGGAATACGCCGGTGGCGACAAGCTGTTCGTGCCGGTCACCAACTTGCACCTGATCAGCCGCTATACGGGGTCGGATAATCCGCCCAGCCACAAACTCGGCGGTGAGGCCTGGACCAAGGCCAGGCGCAAGGCGGCGGAGAAGATCCGCGACGTGGCGGCCGAGCTGCTGGACGTCTATGCCCTGCGCGCCGCCCGCAAGGGCTTTGCCTTCAAGCACGACAAGGAGGCCTACCGTCAGTTTGCCGCCGGCTTCCCGTTCGAGGAGACCGAGGATCAGCTCAACGCCATCAACGCGGTGCTGGGGGACATGTGCCAGGCCAAGAGCATGGACAGGCTGGTGTGCGGCGATGTGGGCTTTGGCAAGACCGAGGTGGCGATGCGGGCCGCCTTCGTTGCGGTGCACGGCGGCAAGCAGGTGGCGGTGCTGGTGCCCACCACCCTGCTGGCCCAGCAGCACTACGACAACTTCCGCGATCGCTTCGCCAACTGGCCGGTGCGGGTGGAGGTGCTGAGCCGCTTCCGCTCCGCCAAGGAGCAGACCGCCGTGCTCAAAGAGCTGCGCGAGGGCAAGGTGGACATCATCATCGGCACCCACAAGCTGCTGGGCTCCGAGCTCACCTTCAAGGATCTGGGGCTGCTCGTCGTCGACGAGGAGCACAGATTCGGGGTGCGCCAGAAGGAGAAGATCAAGGCGCTGCGGGCCGACGTGGACATCCTCACCCTCACGGCGACGCCGATCCCGCGCACCCTCAACATGGCGATGTCCGGCATGCGGGATCTCTCCATCATCGCCACCCCGCCGGCCAAGCGACTCGCCATCAAGACCTTCGTGCGCCAGCAGGAGCCGGCGGTCACCCGCGAGGCGGTGCTGCGGGAACTCAAACGCGGCGGTCAGGTCTACTACCTGCACAACGACGTGGAGAGCATCGAGAAGTGCGCCGGCGATCTCGCCGAGCTGGTGCCGGAGGCGCGCATCGGCATCGCCCACGGCCAGATGCGCGAACGCGATCTCGAGCGCATCATGTCGGACTTCTATCACCAGCGCTTCAACCTGCTGGTCTGCACCACCATCATAGAGACCGGCATCGACGTGCCGAGCGCCAACACCATCATCATGGACCGCGCCGATCATCTGGGGCTGGCCCAGCTGCACCAGCTGCGGGGCCGGGTCGGCCGCTCCCATCACCAGGCCTATGCCTATTTGCTGACCCCCCACCCCAAGCTGATGACCAAGGATGCCATCAAGCGGCTGGAGGCCATCGCCTCCCTCGAGGATCTCGGCGCCGGCTTCGCGCTGGCCACCCACGATCTGGAGATCCGCGGCGCGGGCGAGCTGCTCGGCGACGATCAGAGCGGCCAGATCGAGTCGATCGGTTTCACCCTCTACATGGAGCTGCTGGAGCAGGCGGTCGAGGCGCTCAAGAACGGCAAGGAGCCGTCCCTTGAGCAGCTGATGAGCCAGCACACCGAGGTGGAGCTGCGCCTGCCGGCCCTGTTGCCGGACGACTACATCCCGGACGTCAACATGCGGCTCTCCATGTACAAGCGCATCGCCAGCGCCGCCGACGAGCAGGAGCTGCGCGAGCTGAAGGTGGAGCTGATCGACCGCTTCGGCCTGCTGCCGGAGCCGACCAAGACGCTCATGGAAATTGCGGCCTTCCGTCAGCGTGCCACGGCGCTCGGCATCCGCCGGGTGGAGATGAGCGAGCGCGGCGGTTATCTCGACTTCAACCAGGACACCAGGGTCAACCCCGGCTATCTGGTCAAGCTGCTCTCCGAGCAGCCGCGCATCTACAAGATGGACGGGCCGACCCGCTTGCGCTTCCAGGTGCCGAATCAGGACAGGGCCATGCGCCTGAAGCTGGTCGACAGCCTGCTGACGGATCTCGCCAACCACAGCCTCTGATCACGGTGAGCACACAACAAAACGGGAGCCATATCGGCTCCCGTTTTTTATGCGGCTGGCGCAGGCATCAACCCTGGCTGGCCGGATCCTCGTGGGCGGAGAACTCCCGCATGAAGGCCTCGGCCCGCTCCACCATCTTGGTGGAGCCGACGAAGTAGGGGGTACGCTGGTGCAGCGCGACGGGCTGGACATCCATGATGCGGCCAAAGCCGTCGGAGGCCTTGCCACCGGCCTGCTCGACCAGGAAGGCCATGGGGTTGCACTCGTAGAGCAGCCGCAGCTTGCCGTTCGGGGAGTTGGTGCCAGACGGATAGATGTAGATGCCGCCCTTGAGCAGGTTGCGGTGGAAATCCGACACCAGGGAGCCGATGTAGCGGGAGGTGTAGGGCCTGTGGGTCGCCTCGTCCCGCTCCTGGCAATACTTCAGGTACTTCTTCACTCCGTCCGGGAACTTGATGTAGTTGCCCTCGTTGATAGAGTAAATCTTGCCTTCCTCGGGGATGCGGATGTTCTCGTGGGAGAGGCAGAAACAGCCGATGGAGGGATCGTAGGTGAAGCCGTTGACGCCGAAGCCGGTGGTGTAGACCAGCATGGTGGAGGAGCCGTATACCACGTAACCGGCGGCGACCTGGCGGTTGCCCGGCTGCAGGAAGTCTTCCAGGGTGACGCCGGCGCCCGGCTTGCTGACCCGGCGGTAGATGGAGAAGATGGTACCGACCGAGACGTTGACGTCGATGTTGGAGGAGCCATCGAGGGGATCGATCAGCACTATGTATTTGGAGTGGCGGGAGAGCTCGGAATCGAAGGAGACGAAGTCCTCCTCCTCCTCGGACGCCATGCCGCACACCTCGCCGCGGGCCTCCAGCGCCGCCTTGAAGCGCTCGTTGGCATAGACGTCCAGCTTCTGCTGCACCTCGCCCTGCACGTTTTCGGCCCCCATGGAACCGATGATGTCCGCCAGGCCCGCCTTGTTGATCTCCCGGTTCACCACCTTGGCAGCCAGACGAATGGAGCTGAGCAGTGAGGTCAGCTCACCGGTCGCGGTAGGGTAGTCCGCCTGCTTTTTGACGATGAACTCGCCCATGGTGATCATGTTTCGCATTCTTGTTCCTTTAGGAGCGTTTCCGTTGGCCTTTGAAAACGTTTGCAAGCATCGGCAAAAAAAGTGCCGATCCTCGGCTGCGTTATTTTGTAACCTAATGTAACGCCTGTTTTTTGTTTTTGCAGCGAATTAAGCCGGCGTATAAATCACCATTTTGCCCCGTAAAAACGCGATGGAACGCTGAAAAACAGGTTTCAATCGGCCTCTTTCTTCATGTTAATTCGTGACAATTATTCATCTTCGCCCCTCTCCCATACCCAACCCCCATCCGGTCCAATGCCTGAAAAGCGGCCTGAGCCCCCCCCTTGAGATCTCGTCGCCAATCCAGCATATTGGTTTGGCTTTGGAAGCAAAAAAACATAAGGATATTCAATGAAAAGGACTCTCATTGCCGGCACGGTTGCCACCCTGCTCGCCCTCCCTGCCCTGGCCGCCCAGGTGCCTGATGGCACCAAGCTGTTGCCCAGCGACCAACAAACCTTCGTGCGCAACATCGGCACCGAGCCCTCCTCCATCGATCCCCAGATGGCAGAAGAGAGCGCGGGCAGCGACATCGTCAACGATCTGTTCGAGGGACTCTATAGTCTGGACAGCAACGGCAAGCTGCGAGCCGCAGGCGCGCTCAGTTACGAGCTCGACAGCACGGGCACCGTCTACACCTTCAAGCTCAGACCCGAGGCCAAGTGGTCCAACGGCGAGCCGGTCACCGCGGCCGATTACGTCTATGGCTGGCAGCGGGCGGCCAACCCCAAGAACGCCTCCAACTACGCCTGGTTTATCGAGCTGACCGGCGTGGTCAACGCCGGTGACGTCATCCAGGGTAAACAGGCACCGGAGGCGCTCGGTATCAAGGCGATCGATGCCCACACCCTGCAGATCACCCTGAAAAACCCTGTCCCCTTCTTCTTGAAGACCCTGGCCCACTACACCACCTTCCCGGCGCCCAAGGCGGTCATCGAGAAGTTTGGCCATGAGTGGGTCAAGCCGGGCAACATCGTCTCCAACGGCGCCTTCGCACTCAAGGAGTGGACCCCGAACGAGCGCCTGATCGCCGAGCGCAATACCCACTACTGGGACAATGCTCATACTGTGCTGAACAAGGTGATCTACCTGGAGATCGTCTCGGAGACGGCGGCCTACAACCGCTATCGCTCGAGCGAGCTGCACTACACCACCTATCCGCTGGAGCAGTACCAGCAGCTCAAGAGCCAGAGCCCTGATGAGCTGATCAATGCCCCCTCGCTTGCCACCTATTACTATGTGTTCAACACCCAGCGCAAACCCTTCGACGACGTCAGGGTGCGCAAGGCGCTCTCCCTGGCCATCGACCGGGACACCATCACCGGGAAGATCCTGGGCCAGGGCCAGATCTCGGCCTTCAGCCTGACCCCTCCCAGCGTGGATGGTTTCGAGCTCAAGCGTCCGCCCAGCGAGCAGATGAGCAAGGAGGCACGGCTCACCCAGGCCAAGGCACTGCTGGCCGAGGCAGGCTATGGCCCGCAGAATCCGCTGGATGTGGACATCCTCTACAACACCAACGAGGGGCACAAGAAGATAGCGCTGGCCATCTCCTCCATGTGGAAGCACAACCTGGGGGTCAAGGCCGAGCTCAGCAACATGGAGTGGAAGACCATGGTGTCGGCCCTCAACGAGGGGGATTTCGGGGTCAGCCGCTACTCGTGGAACGGGGATTACAACGATGCCTCCACCTTCCTCGACATCATGACCTCCAGCAGCAGCGCCAACAGCGGCAAGTGGTCCAACAAGCAGTACGACGCCCTGCTGACCAAGGCCCACGACTCCAAGGATCCGGCCGAACGCAACCGGCTCTATCAACAGGCCGAGGTGCTGATCGATGAGGAGGCACCCATTGCCCCCGTCTACTTCTACGTCAAGTCACGGCTGCTCAAGCCCTTCGTCAAGGGCTATCCCTACCACAACCCGCAGGATCTGGTCTATTCGAAGGACCTCTATCTCACCGCGCAGTAACGCCCTAAACCCCGTAAACGAAAAGACCGCCTCTGAGGCGGTCTTTTTATTCAATCTTCCTGGCAGCTGGCCATCGCGAGCCTCGCCCGTCGCCGCACGACCACGGGCTTGACCAGCAGTTGTGCCAGCAGCACCCCCAGCAGGGTCATGCCGCCACCGATCAGGTGGTAGCTGGTCAGCTCCTCCCCCAGCCAACTGATGGCCAAGGCTGCCGTCATCACCGGCAACAGGTTCATGAAGATGGCGGTACGGCTGGCGCCCAGCAGCGCTATCCCCTGCATCCACAACCAGGGCGAGAGGGCCGAGGTCGGGATCCCCGCATAGAGGATGAGCCAGAGCGCACTGCGATCGGGCCATTGTCCATCCACCAGCAGGTAGAAGGGGGTGAGGAACAGCAGGCTGCACAGCACCTGGCCATAGAGCATGGACCAGTTGTCTAGCCCCAGATCCCAGCGCTTGAGCAGCACGCTGTAGAGCGCATAGGTCGCCGCCGACAACAGCATGTAGACGGAGCCGATGTGGATGCCCTGCGTGAGCAGCCGGGTCGGATCCCCCTGCCCCAGCAAGACGGCCAGCCCCAGGATGGAGATGACGCCGCCGAGCAGGGCCCCCCAGGTGGGCCGCTCGCGCAGCAGCCAGATGCTGAGCAGCACCGTCATCAGCGGGGTCAACCCCATCATCAGACCGATCTCGGTGGCTCCCAGGGTCTGGGCCGCGTAGTAGCCGAACGTCTGGTTCAGCACCATGCCGAGCAGGGCCAGCATGGCCAGCTGGCAAAAACCGGCCCGCAGTTTGGCCCGCACCCGCCAGGCCCGACGGGCGAGGAAGGGAGTCAGGACAATGGCCGCCACCATCCAGCGCGACCAGGCCAGCGCCGCCGGTGAGAGCACCCCCACCGCCAACTTGCTGACGATGCCGTTGCCGGCCCAGATGGCCATGCAGGAGAAAGGAAACAGAAAGGCAAGGGGCATTGCTATATCCAGAAAGAGGGGGTGGGTATTTTAGGCGGGAGTATAAAGAGGCAAACAGGATTAGCAAGTACGGCAACGGGGCAGCCCGGCAGGGTCTGCAAAAAGGGAATCAAACAGAACCAAAATCGAGGCGGCAGGGCCAAAAACAATCATGCCCGCACGGCGGCGGGCATGGGGAGGACGACCATCAGGGTGCGATGATCAAGCCGCATCCATGTGCAGTCTCGAGATCAGCTCATTGACCTCGAGCACCGTCTGGCGGTGGGGAATGTCCGCTGGCGAGGGCATCATCAACAAGCCGGACTGGAAATCGAAGCGCCCCCTGCCGTGGATATAGATCCGCCCCTTGAAGAAGGTTTTGACATGCTTTGCCACCATCAGCGGCAGATACTTCTTGAACACTCTCATCGTTTGCAACCTCTTGCAGTTGTATCCGTATGACAGCAGCTTCTGCGAAATAATTCCGTTAATTTTGTATAAAAAACCGGAAAAATCGCCTATCTCATCCCAAAAAACCAATTCGTAACTTTTTATTAACTTTTAGCGTATTGTATGTGGTCCTTCAAGCCAGAGCAATACCCCCTTACCATCTTGCCACTCAATACAGGCCATTCCCGAGGTGGCAAACATGGGCGCACCGGCCGCCGGGCAGAGGCTCTGCACCAGATAACCCACCAGCGGCAGGTGGCTGACCATCAGGATGCTCTCATGCTGTGTCGCCAATGCGGCCAGATAGCTCGCGACCAGCGCCGGATCGCCATAGGGCGTGATCTCGCCGCTCTCTTCCACCTCTTGCGCGTCGGGCAATTCGGGGGCGATGGCCTGCCAGGTTTGTCTGGCTCGCAGGTAGTTGCTGTGGACCACCAAGCCCAGCGTTCCCGCCAGCTGGGGCGCCAACCAGCGGGCCATGTGAATGGACTCTTCGATGCCCTGCTCGGTCAGTGGACGCTGTTCATCCGTTTTCGCATTCATGCCAGCCTGGCCGTGACGCATGATGTAGATTTTCATTACAACCTCGCCCAACGGGCCTGTTTAGATAGCGGGGGGATCTTACCCCGCCATGCAGGGGGAAACAATTGCGCTACCTCTCAGAAAAGGGTTTGCCTCGTGAGATAGCGAGGTCGATAATCATGTTTAAATTCAAATAAATTCACCGCGAGTCAGCCCACATGAGCCCATATGCCAGTCCTAATGACCATCGGCGGTATCACTATCTGGAGCTGGCAAATCGGCTCAGAGTCTTGTTGATCTGCGATCCCGACACCGACAAGTCCGCCGCCTCCCTGGCCGTCAACACCGGTCACTTCGATGATCCGGCCGACAGGCAGGGCATGGCCCATTTCCTTGAGCATATGCTGTTCCTCGGCACCCGCACCTATCCCAAGCCCGGCGAGTATCAGCAGTTCATGAGCCGCCACGGGGGCAGCAACAACGCCTGGACCGGCACCGAGTTCACCAACTTCTTCTTCGATATCGACAACGCCTTCTTCGAAGCCGGGCTCGATCGTTTCTCTCAGTTCTTCATCTGCCCCACCTTCAGCCCGGAGTGGGTCGACAAGGAGCGCAACGCGGTCGACTCCGAGTATCGCCTCAAGCTGCAAGACGACGTGCGGCGCAGCTACCAGGTGCATAAAGAGACGGTCAACCCGGCCCACCCCTTCTCCAAGTTCTCGGTCGGCAACCTGGATACCCTGGCCGATCTGCCCGGCCGGGATCTGCGCTCCGACCTCATTGCATTCTACGAAGGGCACTACAGCGCGGATCGCATGGCGCTGGTGATGATCTCGCCCGAATCCATCGAGACCCAGCTCGGCTGGTGCGATCGCTTCTTCAGCCCCATCCTGGATCGCAACCTGGGCACCCCGACCCTGTCCGCCCCCCTCTACCGGCTCGATGATCTCGGCATACGCATTCAGATCAAGCCGGTCAAGGAGAGCCGCAAGCTGGCGCTGACCTTCCCGCTGCCCAACGTGGATGCGTTTTACGACAAGAAACCGCTCACCTTCCTGAGCCACCTCATCGGCTATGAAGGGGACGGCAGCCTGCTCTCATTGCTCAAGGCCAGGGGCTGGGTCAATCAGCTCGCCGCCGGCGGCGGCATCAGCGGCGCCAACTTCAAGGACTTCAGCATAAGCTTCGGGCTCACCCCGCTCGGGCTGGAGAAGGTGGACGACATCATCGCCGCCCTGTTTGGCTATCTGAAACTCATCGAGCGTGACGGCCTGCAGGCCTGGCGCTATGACGAGAAGCGCAGCGTGCTCGAGTCGGCCTTCCGCTTCCAGGAGCGGGGCCGGGCACTGGATACCGTCTCCGGCCTGGTGCTGAACCTGTTCAGCTATGCCCCGGACGATCTGCTCCACGGCGACTACATGATGCGCGAGTATGATGAGGCGCTGATCCGCCGCTTCCTCGCCAAGCTCACCCCGCATAACCTGCGCATGACCATCCAGGCGCCGGAGGTCAGCACAGATCGCCTCGCCCGCTGGTATCAGACCCCCTACAGCATCGCCCCCATCCCGGAGGCGGAGAAGATCCGCTGGCAGCAGAGCGAGCCGGATCCCGCGCTGCACCTGCCCGCGCCCAACCCCTTTATCAGCAGCCGGCTGGATGCCCGCATGCCGGAGCTTTGCGCCGACCTGCCGGCCTGCCTCATCGACCGCCCCGGTTTTCGGCTCTGGCACCTGCACGAACACCTGTTCGGGGTGCCCAAGGGCAACCTCTATATCTCCATCGACAGCGAGCACGCGGTCAGGAGTCCGCGCCACATCGCCATGGCCCGGCTCGCGGTGGAGCTGCTGACGGATCACCTCAATGCCCTCACTTACCCGGCCGAGCTCGCCGGACTCGGCTACCAGATCTATGCCCATCAGGGGGGCTTCACCATCAACCTGAGCGGCTTCGCCGACAAGCAGCCGCTGCTGCTCGACATGATCCTCGGCAACCGCACCCTGGGTTATCCGGACCCTGCCCGCTTCGCCGAGATCAAGGAGCAGCTCATCCGCAACTGGGAGAACCAGTCCAAGACGAGGCCCATCTCCCAGCTCTTCAACCAGCTCACCAGCCTGCTGCAGCCCAACAATCCGCCGTTCGAGCAACTGCTGCGCCACCTGCGCACCATCACCCTCGACGAGATGCCCGACTTCGTCGCCCGGCTGTTTGCCGAAGTGCATGTGGAGACCCTGATCCACGGGGACTGGGACGTGGCCGAGGCACTCGAGCTGGCGGCGCTGCTGGAGCGCCACCTCGGCGTCAGCAGCCAGCCCAGCGCCGAGACCCGCCGCCCCCTCATCTCCATTCAGGACAGAGGCACCCTCATCCGCGAGCAGGGTTGCGAGCACGAAGACTCGGCGCTGCTGGTCTACTACCAGTCCCGCACCACCCGGGCGCGGGATCTCGCCTGCTTCACCCTGGCCAACCACATCATGTCCTCCACCTTCTTCCACGAGCTGCGCACCCGTCAGCAGCTCGGCTACGTGGTGGGGGCCGGCAACCTGCCCTTGAACCGCCATCCCGGCCTCATCTTCTATATCCAGTCGCCGGTGGCCGGCCCCCAGATCCTGCTGGATGCGGTGGAGGAGTTTATCGATCTCTTCCCGCTGGCCATGCTGGAGCTCACCGAGCAGCAGTGGCAGGACAGCAAGGCGGGCCTGCAGGCCCAGCTCAGCGAGCGGGACGCCAACCTGCGCAGCCGGGGCCAGCGGCTCTGGGTCAGCATCGGCAACAAGGATCTCGGCTTCGATCAGCGGGAGAGGGTGTGCGAGGAGGTGGGCAAGCTGAACCGGGCCGATCTGGTGCGCTTCATCACCCAGCTGAGATCGAGGACCTCGGATCGGCTGATCCTCTGCAGCTATGGCCAGGGCCACGAGCATGACGAGCGGATCACCGGCCAGTTCATCGACGATCCCAAGGCGTTCCGGCTCGCCGCCAGCACCTTCGAGGCCTGAGCCCCCTCGAATCGCAGGCAATAAAAAGCCGACCTGAGGGTCGGCTGGAAAAACCATATCAATTGCGACAGAGCCGCCAAAAGTGAACATGAGCGTGAAAATCAGACACTGAGTTGATGATCGGCCAGGTGATGCAAACCAGCGCTCATCGACCGAGACCAACAGTGATTGAGAAACAGGATCATCTTAGACAGGGCCCCTGTCTTTCACGTTGATCTATGTCAAAGGAGGTAAAGAGAGTCTCGCCTCGTCACCCTTTCGCCTCACCTTCCCTCTGGTCTCATCCACCGCTCAGGCGCGGCGGATCAGCCGGTAGGCCACCTCATCGAAATAAGAGAGCTGGCCGGATTGCACCCTGGGATGATCCTGCTCGGTCGCCCTGCCCAGGACTTCCACACTGAAATCGCGCTCGAACAGGCTGCGCACCTCCATCTCCCCCACCGAGAACGGCGGCTGCACCTGCTGTTCCGGCTGATACTCCAGCGTTACCAGCAGGATCTGTCCAGCCGGCTCGATGAGGCGACTCATCAGCTCGGCATACTGACGGCGCATGGAGGTCGGCAGTGCGATCAGCGCCGCCCTGTCATAGGCCAGCCGATAACGGCGCCCCAGAGTAGGTGCGGCGAAGAAGTCACCCTGATAGATGCGCAACGTCTCGTGCTGATGGCACTGGTAAGGCTCGACCTCGCTCACCGTCTCGGTCAGCTGGTTCTCACTGAAGAACTGGCTGATGGCAAGCTCGGACAGCTCGAAGCCGTCGACGGGGTGACCCTGCTGGTTGAGCCAGAGCATGTCGCCCGACTTGCCGCAGAGGGGAACCAGCACGGGCTCATCTCCCTGCCGGGCCGACCAGCCGGTCTGCAGCCAGCGATTGAACTCCACCTGATGAAAGCCTATCCGGTTCTCTTTCCACTTCTGATGCCAAAACGCCGCTTCCATCATCATCCTCTCGTCATCTGCAATGATGCATCAATATCACAACTTCAACGGGACGGTGCAACCCTTGTCGCCCCCTCATCCGCCTTTTTGCAAGACAAACGATTGCAAAACCGAAAGCGATACCAAGCGCCGCTTTCGGCAGGTTTTACTCAAGACTCGACGCCAGCCGTCGACAGGAGTGCGCAAGCCCCGCTTTCCTCAGCATGGCTGTCACGATCGAGTCGACTCTTGGCATCGACCAGCCGGACACAGATCGCGGTAAAGGCCGGGCGCAGCGCCGGCTCCCGCTGCTGGCAAGCCTGTACCAGCGCCTCGAGCCCATGATGCGTGGCCCCGTGCGCCGGACAGAGTGCCAGCAACTCCTCCAGCAGGCAGCCGAAGGCCCGCACCTCCAAGCGCTCCAGCCGGGCGGCCATCAGAGGATCCCGCACCGGGTAGAAAGAGGCGGCGCCGAAGTCCCCGAGCAGGGCGGCGCCCTGGCCGTCATGGAGGATGTTATGGCCATAGAGATCGCCGTGCATGATGCCCAGCCGATGCAGATGGGCGGCGGCAGAGGCAATGCGCCAGGCCATCTCCAGCGCCGTCGGCAGCGAGAGCGCGAGCGAGGCCGGATAGACATCGCGAGTACAAGACGCGAGGCTGGGGGGACCGGCCAGGTTCACCAGCTCAGGCGCGATCAGCGCCATCACCAGCGCGGGGATGCCGGAGGGGTGATCGCCTATCCGGCCCACCACCTCGATCAAGGCCGGATGCTGACCCGCGGCCATGGAGGCGGTCATCTCGGCCCCCGGCAGGCCATCGCTGGTCACCTCCCCCTTGAACAGCTTCACCGCCACGGCGCGGGGGTTTCTCCCCTCACCGAACCACTGCGCTCTATGGATGACCCCGGAGGCACCCTGTCCCAGCAGTTCGCCGATGGCCAGCTCATGCCAGGGGATCTCGGCGATGGCCGTCGCCTCGCCCAACTGCTTTTCCCACCCCTCACAGAAGGAATTGCCCGAATAGGCCAGCCAGGAGAGCCGTGGCAAGGAGAGCAACCACAGGGGCAATGCCTCGAGCCGGTTGGCGGAGATGCGCAGCAACTCGAGACGGGTGCAGTGCGCCAGCGCAGCTGGCAGCGTCTCGAGCCGGTTGCCCGCCAGCATCAGCTTTTGCAACGCCGTGCACTGACCCAGCTCATCGGGCAATTGCTCAATCTCGTTATCGGTCAAGATCAGCCAGCGCAGCTTGGCGGGCAGCGATTGGGGGGATACCACGCTGATCCGGTTGGCCTTGAAGCCCACCATGGTCAGCAACCGGCAGCGTCCCAGCACCTCGGGCAGTTCGGTGAAGCGGTTCTCGGAGCAGAAGATGATGCGAAGCTTGCTGCACTCGGCCAGCTCGTCGGGCAGTGCTGAGAGCTGGTTGCCGGTAAGATCCAGCACCTCCAGCGTCTCTTTCAGACTCAGGATCTCGGGGGGGAAGCTCGTCAGATTTTCAGAGAGCTTCAGATGGCGGGTGCCGTTCAACTCGCCAGCGAGCAGCTGTTCCAGGGTATGCATGGCAATGTCTCTATCAGGGTGGCTCTGCTTAGCGATGCTAAAGCAGACCATATGGCACCGCCGGACATGAGCCCGGCGATTAAAAGAGAGGCATTATAGAGAACTCGGGCGCAGATCGCCCCTTTAGCAACAGTCTTGGGGATCGTAGATGCGAATTTGCCCCATGCGGACTCCAGCAGATTTAAGCTCGGTGGCTAGGTTTGCGAATGGTGACATGGGAAGCCCTAACGTTGAATTAAACGGCGTACCGCTTGCGGCACGCCCGAGCGACCGCAGGGAGCGTTGTTGAATATGATGTGAGGAATCGGCCCGGCACTAACTACTACTAATAGAGCCGTGGTTTATTGAATGCGGCCAAACAACCTTTGTTCATTTCATTGACTTGATTAGAAAACGCAGCTTGTTCTCTCAGTTCCATGCCCTTCGGCCCATCGACGATTTGAGCAATAGTGACGCGACACTCTTGAGGAGCCCACTTGAAACGAACTTCATAGTCGGCCCCGTCCTTAAATGAATACGAAAATGGTGTGCCGCAAAGATATGTCGTTAGGGCCGTCGTTTCCCCTCCTTGGAAAAGTCCGTATATCTGCTTGTTTGCCTCTACAAAGACTTCCTTCGCAGCATTGTCATGATAGTTCCACAGCGGCATGCCTAACCGTTTCGGCGAGCTGTTAATCATCATCCCATTTCTGAGGCGAAGCCATTCAACTTCATTTGTCGTGCAGTTTTTATCCCCGTAGGTTCGTAGTACTGATATCTGATTGGAATCGGTGACAAAACGAACCCGCGCTAGCGGCCCAGTTTGTGGCTCTTGATACGTCAATGTGGAACAGGCTGCTATAGATAGACTTGCCAGTATTGTGATGGATGGAAAGTGCATGAAGATTCCTAACAGTGATTAAATAGAAGGCGGTACTAATCCGGTAGCAGAGCCTTCCGTATAACTCAGCTTCACCTTCATAACCGCCAAAAATTTTATTTTAAATCATAATATTACCAGAATATCACTGGTGTCTTAACGTATTCTCTTGACTTCCTTTTTTGCTCTACCATACATAACTGTATAAAAACAGATGATTAGGGCAGCCATGGAAAACACCAGTAGACCCGCCTACGTGAACAAGTCTGGGCCATAATGCGCTTGTACCAACCGCTACGCCCACTTGCTCATACTATTCCCGAATAACAACCAAGCTACCGCCCGACAGCCTGATGTTTTTTTACCTGTGGCGTTTTTCTGGACTGGCTCATGATTTACTCCGGAGAGACTGTGCCAAACGACTATCTTAGCGAACGAGACTGTGGAGGGAAGAGTTGGATGATAATTTCCTGAGCAATATCAACAAACTAATCCACATGAATGGTGATCTGTCGTATCGGCACATCGTATCAACACGGGGCATGAAAACGGTGGTGTCGTATTTCATTCCCTAGTCCCACTTCATCCCTATACCTTACCTTCCCTCCTAGAGCTGCCGAGTCGAGCGCAGTGCCGCCCCCTCACCCAGCTCTGGGACCAACTTTCTTGCAAACCAATGAAAAAGACGCCACCCGGGCGTCTTTTTCATTGGTGAGGTTTGGAGGCTAACTGATCGCTGGCATCACCTCCTCCCCTGCTTGCCCCTAAACCAAATCAGATCGGGGTGATGGAGGTGATATGGGCTGAACCATCCAGCGACTGGAAGATCTGCACCACGGCTTCGCCATGGATCGGGTTGGGCAAGGGCACAGTGGTTTTGCATTTGAAACGGTAGTTGGTGCCGGCGACGACCTGGGTGGAGACTTCAAACGGCTGGTATTGCACCCCGACAAATCCTTCCAGCGCCGGATTGAATACCGCCTGATCCTTGGCGCTCAGCTTGTGGTAGGCAGCCCATCCGCCCAACAGCACTGCTTGTTCTGACATAACAAACCCTCCGTGATCTCTGTCCCTACTCGTTTGGCTGTTCGGGCTGCGCCCCGTTGATTCAAGTGGTTTCCGGTCTCCACCGGGGTGTCATCACTGCCGTTGGCGTGATGACGATGGGCCAGTTTTCGCGGCTGTCTGCACGTTAGCCTGCCCTCCCCCTTGCCATGAACGCCTGATGATAGCGGGCTCAATTGGCATGAGAGAGCCCGGTGCGGGATCGCGTAAATGCCCCTGTCACATATGACAGGGGCAAAGCGGCGAAAAAGCTGCTCGGAAAAAGAAGATGTGTGGCGCAAACGATTGGAAAAAGAAAAGACGCCTCAAGGGCGTCTTTTTGACAGTTTTGCATTATAGGAAAGGAAAGCGGTGAGCGCTTATTCCCATTCGATAGTAGCGGGCGGCTTGCCGGAGACGTCGTACACCACGCGGGAGATGCCGTTGATCTCGTTGATGATGCGGTTCGACACCAGACCCAGGAAGTCGTAGGGCAGATGGGCCCAGTGAGCGGTCATGAAGTCGATGGTCTCGACGGCGCGCAGGGCAATGACCCAGTCATACTTGCGACCATCGCCCATGACACCGACGGAGCGCACCGGCAGGAAGACGGCGAACGCCTGGCTGACCTGGTTGTAGAGGTCGGCCTTGCGCAGCTCTTCGATAAAGATGGCATCGGCCTTGCGCAGCAGCTCGCAGTACTCTCTCTTCACCTCGCCGAGGACGCGCACACCCAGGCCCGGACCCGGGAACGGATGACGGTAGAGCATGTCATAGGGCAAGCCCAGCTCCAGACCGACGCGACGCACCTCGTCCTTGAACAGCTCGCGCAGCGGCTCCACCAGCCCCATCTTCATCTCGGCCGGCAGGCCGCCGACGTTGTGGTGAGACTTGATGACGTGGGCCTTGCCGGTGGCGCTGGCGGCGGATTCGATGACGTCCGGATAGATGGTGCCCTGGGCCAGCCACTTGGCGTTTTTCAGCTTCTTGGCTTCGTCGTCAAACACCTCGACGAAGACGCGGCCTATGGTCTTGCGCTTGGCTTCCGGCTCGTCGATGCCCGCCAGCGCTGACAGGAAGCGCTCTTCGGCGTCGACCTTGATGATCTTGAGCCCGAAGTGATCGCCAAACATCTCCATCACCTGAACGCCTTCGTTCAGACGCAATAGGCCGTTGTCGACGAACACGCAGGTCAGGCGATCGCCGATGGCGCGATGCACCAGCATGGCGACGACTGAGGAGTCCACCCCACCGGAGAGGCCCAGGATCACTTCGTCGTCACCCACCTGCTCGCGGATGCGGGCGACGGCGTCGTCGATGATGGTGGCCGGGGTCCACAGGCATTCGCAGCCGCAGATGTCTTTCACGAAATGTTCGAGCAGACGGGCACCCTGGCGGGTGTGGGTCACTTCCGGGTGGAACTGCACGCCGTAGAATTTCTTCTCTTCGCAGGCCATGGCCGCATGGGGGCAGGTCGCGGTCTGGGCGATAGTCTCAAAGCCGGCCGGGATCTCGGTCACCTTGTCACCGTGGCTCATCCAGACGTCCAGCAGGGCGTGGCCGTTGGGGGCGATGGCGTCTTCGATGTTGCGCAGCAGGGCGCTGGCCTGGCCGGACTGACCCAGCACTTCGACCTGGGCATAGCCAAATTCACGTTCGGTGGAGGATTGCACCTTGCCACCGAGCTGCTCGGCCATGGTCTGCATGCCGTAGCAGATACCGAACACCGGCACGCCGGCGGTGAATACGTAGTCGGGGGCACGGGGGCTGCCTGCCTCGGTCACGGACTCGGGGCCGCCGGAGAGGATGATGCCGTTGGGATTGAATTCGCGGATCTGCGCTTCGGTCACATCCCAGGCCCACAGTTCGCAGTAGACACCGATCTCACGGACACGGCGGGCGATAAGCTGGGTGTACTGGGAACCGAAATCCAGGATCAGGATACGGTGAGCGTGAATATTTTTAGTCATTTTATTCCTGCATCAGGCTGATGTTGTCACAAAAAGTGTGGGATAAAAATGGTGTGAAAACGGGGCCAGAGCCCCGTTTTATCAGCCCATCCGATAGTTGGGGGCTTCTTTGGTAATGGTCACATCGTGGACGTGGGACTCTTTCATCCCGGCCCCCGAGATGCGCACGAACTCAGCCTTGGTGCGCATTTCGTCGATGGTGGCGCTGCCGGTCAATCCCATGGAGGAGCGCAGGCCGCCCATCTGCTGGTGAATGATCTCTTTCAGGCGGCCCTTGTACGGCACCCGCCCTTCGATCCCTTCCGGCACCAGCTTGTCGGCGGCGTTGTCGGTCTGGAAGTAACGGTCGCTCGAGCCCTTGGACATGGCGCCCAGAGAACCCATGCCACGGTAGGACTTGAAGGAGCGGCCCTGGTAGAGCTCGATCTCGCCCGGTGCCTCTTCGGTACCGGCGAACATGGAGCCCACCATCACGCAGCTGGCGCCCGCGGCGATGGCCTTGGCCACGTCACCGGAGAAGCGGATACCGCCATCGGCAATGACCGGCACGCCGGTGCCTTCCAGCGCGTCGACGGCGTCGGAGATGGCGGTGATCTGGGGCACGCCGACACCGGTCACGATGCGGGTAGTACAGATGGAGCCCGGGCCTATGCCGACCTTGACGGCGTTGACGCCGGCGGCGACCAGCGCCAGGGCGCCAGCGGCGGTGGCGACGTTGCCGCCGATGATCTGCAGATCAGGGTAGGCATCGCGGGTCGCCTTGATGCGATCCAGCACGCCCTGGGAGTGGCCGTGGGAGGAGTCAATCAGCAGCACATCCACACCGGCCTCGACCAGGGCGGCGACGCGCTCCTCGTTGCCGGCACCGGCACCGACGGCGGCGCCGACGCGCAGGCGGCCGCGCTCGTCTTTACAGGCGTTCGGCTTGCGCTCGGCTTTCTGGAAGTCTTTGACGGTGATCATGCCCTTCAGTTTGAAGTCGGCATCGACCACCAGCACCTTCTCGATACGGTGCTTCTGCATCAGGGCAACCACCTCTTCACGAGGGGCTCCTTCACGCACGGTGACCAGACGATCTTTCTGGGTCATGACTTGTTCGACGGTCTGGGAGAGATCGATCACGAAGCGCACGTCACGGCCGGTGATGATACCGACCAGCACGTTGCCCTCGGTCACCACGGGGTAACCGGCGAAGCCGTTCTTGAGGCTCAGCTCTTTGATCTGGGCGATGGTCATGTCAGGGCGTACGGTCACAGGGTCGGAAACGACGCCGCTCTCGTACTTTTTGACCTTGCGCACTTCGAAGGCCTGTTGCTCGATGGACATGTTCTTGTGAATGAAGCCGATACCGCCTTCCTGGGCCAGTGCGATAGCCAGACGGGCTTCGGTCACTGTGTCCATGGCAGCGGAAATCATCGGGATATTCAGGGAGATAGCAGACGTCAGCTTGGTACGCAGATCGGCTGTATTAGGAAGAACAGTGGAGTGGGCTGGAACCAACAATACATCGTCGAAGGTCAGCGCTTCTTTGGCAATCCTGAGCATGGCAATATCTCACCGTTGAGGAGTGGGGGTGTAAAATATTGCCGACAAATTTTACTCATGCATTGGCCACTGGTAAAGAAGTTTTTTGAATTTTTTATGGGGTAGCCCGGTTTAACGCCACCAACGGGGTAAAAAACCAATAAATTCAGGCGTAATCATGCCATTTTTCGCGACAAGATGATCTTTTTTGCCGTTGGCACCCCATCTGCCACGAACCGCCCGTCGGATCACTTTTTAACAATTCCCCTCCCCCACGCCTCTCCCATGGCCGCCACTCAGCCGCCCTGATAGCGGCCGGGCTTGTGCCAGTTCATCAGCATGGCGTTCATGGCGAGCGCACTCAGGGTGGACCAGAGCAGCAAGGGCAACGGCAGCGTGAACAAGGAGAGCGCAAACACCAGCACATCGAGCAGCATCTGGCTCTTACCCGCGTTGATGCCGGCGCGCCTCTGCAACCAGAGCGTCACCACGCCTATGCCTCCCACCGAGGCGTTGTGGCGGGCGAGCGATAACACCCCCATGCCGAGGAAGGTGCCCCCCACCAGGGCGGCAAACAGCGGGTGGATGTAGCTCACCGTCAGCAGCAGCGGCACCCCCTGGGTCGCGGCCGAGAGCGCCACATTGACCACCAGTGTCTTGAGCATGAAGCCCCGCCCCATGGTGAAGTAGCTGAACACCAGAAAAGGCAGGTTGGCGAGGAAGAACAGCAGACCGATGGGCAGGCTGCTGACGTGGGCGAGCAGCAGCGCTATGCCCGCGATGCCGCCGGTGATCATGCCGGAGCACTTGAGCAGGTTCAGGCCCACGGCGATGAACATGACGCCGAGCACCATGCCATAGACATCATCCTTGAGGCTATGAGCCAGTCCCTTGCCCGCAGCAAGCGGCTGCATGGTCATTTCACCTTCCATATGACTCCTTTTGATAACCAATAACACAACATCGAATGCTGCTTGACGGCCGATAAGGCGCCGCGTGCGACGAAAATGGGGGGCTTGCCCTGTCCATGGGGTTACCCCGCTACAAACTGCAGCAAAAACAGAGCCAATCAAAACAAGAGTCCGAT
The DNA here is from genome assembly GCF_019218665.1 of Aeromonas sp. sif2416. NCBI lineage: Bacteria > Pseudomonadati > Pseudomonadota > Gammaproteobacteria > Aeromonadales > Aeromonadaceae > Aeromonas > Aeromonas sp. sif2416. The sequence continues at coordinate 105,414 of NZ_JAHUXC010000010.1, read as the reverse complement.
AAATATCGGATATTCGGATTTAAGTTCCGTACGCAGGTAAAAATTCAAGGTGATAACACCAGATTGAAAACCGCCGGATCCGGCGAGCCAGCATATTTGCGAGGTCGGTGCTCAAGGGGCCGCGTCGCGCCTCTCTCAAGACGCGCGGCAGTGGCCGCCATCCCTTTTCCCATCAGGCTTGGCGCCATACATGAGAACCAGAAGACACCCGCAAGCGACGGCATTTTCAGGGTCAATGGGGGCTCAGCCATTTAAGATGGGCGCACCAAATCAGTGCGCGCGCCTCATTTAGGTGCAACGACATCCCTAGCCCCAACCCCGACCCGCGTTGCGAGCAGAACGCGGGCATAAAAAAAGTCGGCCCAGGGGCCGACTTCGGGTATTTATCCGTTTTCATTTCAGCGCAATGATAACCCGGCTTACCGGGCTGTGCATCACTTCAGATATTTGCCGTCGACCCCTATCTTGCCGGGGCCGTTGAGCACCCAGACACGGGCGGAATAGGCCGGTACCTGGAACGAGAGCGTGCCATTGCCGACCGTTAACGTGCTGCCGGTGACCGCCTCTGTGTAGCTGCCGTTTCGGATGCCGCTGAGACTGACCTGCTGGGCCGAGTTCGCGGCCAGGCCGACCGCCGCATAGCTGCCCTCGGCGCCGAGATCCCGCACGAAGCTGATGCCGCTCCCCCACTCGTTGACCTGGCTCATGGGCGCCTTCTGCAGGGCCGGCACCGCCTTGCGGATCTGGTTCAGGCGTTTGATGTGCTGGTAGAGCGGGTGTGATGGGGTCGCGGGGTTGTCCAGCACCTCGCCGTAGTAGGCGCGGCCGGTCTGATCCACCGTCATGGTGGCCCCATCGATGTCCTGTGGCTTGCCGGCCTGGAACATCACCTCCTCCCCGTAGTAGAGGGTCGGGATGCCCCGCGCCGTCCACAGCAGGTTGTAGGTCATGGCCGCATTGCCCTCTTCCCCGCCATAGCGGTACTTGAAGTCGTTGTCCGGCCCCACGTCATGGTTCTGGAAGAAGGTGATGAGCTTGGTGGCATCCCCATAGACCCAATCCATGCCGAAGATGCCGCCCACCCCGCCGAAGCTGCCTTTGGTGACGTTGTCACGGAAGGTCGAGAACAGGGAGAAGTCGAGCACCGACAGCCCGGAGTCGCCGCCGGCGCGGGGATTGGCCGGGTTGGCTGTGGTGCGGGTATACCACCAGGGGCGGATCACCGCCGAGGCGTTGTCGTTGGCGAGCTCAGACCCCCAGCCCGTGCCCTTCACCAGATTCTCGCCGAACACGAACAGCCCCGGCTTGTGGGCCTGCCAGTCATGGACATAGCTGAGCAGCTCGTCGCGCTCTATGTGCTTGAGGGTATCGATGCGGATGGCGTCGACCCCCATGTCAAGGTACTGGTGGATGGCGCCGTTGAGATACGCCTTGACGTTGGCGTTGCCGGTCGCCAGATCGATGCAGTCACCCGCCATGTGCTTGCGCTGCAGGGCGAGCGGGCTTTCCCAGTCGCCGCCGGACATGAAACCGTCCTGGTGATACCAGCTCGGATCCAGCCCCTGGGCATCGATGCCGAAGAAGCGGTTCGGGTTGTAACCGGCGCTCGGCACGCTGCTGCCGCTCTTGGGATCCACCAGCGGCACCAGGCCTGCCGGATCGGACTGACAGCGGGCCCTGTACCAGTCGGGCGCCGCCGGGTTGTCATCGTCACAGCGGTTGAGGGTGGCGTAATCCCCCAGGTTGCCCTGGTAGGGACCGTTGTTGATCAACCCCTGGCTTGAGCCCGTCGGCACGTAGTATTTGACCGGCAGGCGATCGATCCACACCTTGCCGCGCAGGCCGTACTGGCTGGAGTGGTTGATGACCACATCCTGAATCACCTTGAGCCCCTTGCCGTGGGCCGCCTGGATAAACTCCCGGTAGCCGGCGCCCGGCGACTCCAGCCGGGGATCGACACGGTAGAAGTCGTAGGCATGATAGCCGTGGTAGTCGAGGCCGGAGCGGTTCTCCACCGGCGGCGTCACCCAGATGGCGGTGAAGCCGAGATCCTTGATGTAGTCGAGCTTCCCGATGAGCCCCTTGAAGTCGCCGCGCCAGTGGGGATCCCCGGCCTTGTAGCGATCCCGGTTGTAGTAGTTGTTGCCCGCATCGCCATCATAGAAGCGGGCGGTCAGCAGGAAGTAGATGCTCTCGCCACGAAAGTCGCCGCTGGCCACCCCCTGCTCGCCGATATGGTAACTGAAGCTCTGGGTCTGCTGATTGCCGCTGGCATCTATGCCCAGGGTATTGATCACCAGATCGGCCCCGCTGCCCTTGTCGCTGGCGTCGATCGACTGTCCGGCGTAACGCGTGGAGCTCGTGGTGGGCGTGCTGCCATCCAGGGTGAAGTAGAGCCTGGGGGCACCGTCCTGATCGTCGCTCACCGCCAGGCTGACGGACTGCGCCTGGGCATAGCTGCCGGCGGGCGGGGTCGCGCTGACCGTCGGCGCCTGAGTATCGATCCCGGCCAGCGGCGCCACATCCAGCGCCTTGCGCTGGGCATCGAAGCAGATGCGATAGCCGGTGTTGGCCGCCACCTTGTAGTCCTGGGCCGGGTAGGCCTCGGTCCAGTCCCCCTTGTGATCGATCTTGAAGCGGGGATCGCTGCTGCCAAAGGCCTGCTCGGTGCAGAAATTCACCCCATCCAGGCTGGTCATCGCGGTGAGGCCCCAGTTGTTCGGAGTACCGCGGAAGTACCACTTGTCACCGGCGACGGCCTCCCCGACCACCACGCTGACGCTGCTGCCGGCCTTGGCCCCCTGATCGTCGGTGACCGTCAGGCCATAGGTGAAGGTGCCCGCCTGGCTGGTGTTGACGACTATGCTCTCCGTGCTCTCGCCGTTGCTCCAGAGATAGCCGGTGACCTGGCCATCGGGATCGGTGGAGTCGCTGCCGCTCAGGGTCAGCGCCGCCCCCAGTGCGACTCGGACCGTGCCGCCCGGGCTGATGACCGCCAGCGGCGGCTGGTTGTCATCCCCCAGGGGGGTGATGCTGTAGGCTTGCGTCTGATCATTGACCTGGAAGCGAACAGTGCCGGTCCCGCTCAAGAAGATGTCGCCGCCGCCGGGCTCCAGCACCCCATCGGCGTTGCTGTCGCCGAAGCTGGTCACCCAGTCCCCCGCCTGATCGAACTTGAGGCGCTGGTTGGTCTTGCCATCCAGATAGGCCTCGGCCTGCCACAGGTGATCGGCCACCAGCTGCATGGGCACACTGCTCCAGCCGTTGAAGGTGCCACGCACCTGCAGTTGCGGCCATGTCTTGGCGAAGCCGGACGAGGTGCAGCTGTCGACCGCCGTGGCGGTGATCGCCTGGTTGCCGGCGTTGATGTTGATCCGGTAGTGGGTGTTGGCGCTGACCGCATAATCGGCCGCCGGGTAACTCTGCTGCCAGTTGCCGTATCTGTCGATCTTGAAGCGCGGGCCGCCGCTGGCATCCCCGCTCTGGAACAGCTGACAGGTGTTGTAATTGACGCCGTCGGTCGAGACCATGGGGGTCGCCGACCACCCATTGGCGGTGCCACGGAAGAACCACTCAGCCGCCATGGTGGCCGGCGATATGACGAGCGCCCCCAACAGGCCGGCAGCCATTATCCATCTAGCCATTGATAGTCCTTTATTCTTGGTTTTTGTGTGAGGCCGGGCATGCGTCCCGGCATGTCCCCCATCCGCTACCGCCGGTCTTCAGATGGGCTCGGTCAGTCTAGGGCGCAGGCGGGCCTATTCATGGCAGGCGAGTGCAAAATGTGACCACAATCGACCTCAAGATTGGCTAGTTGTGATTGATAGCGCTTTCATTTCTGCTCCCGCCTCGCCCTCTTTCCAGGGCTCTCGACGCCCACTCTTCCCCCTCGCGATCCAGGCTCCGGTGATTAAAACGCGATTGATAATGTTTCTTGTTTGCAGACCCTGAAGTGGCGCATGCTGAGCGCCAAAGGCTGGCTTTGGCGCCTATTTCATAGACATTTGAGTACGAACATGACGATCAGGAAGGAAGCAGGTCGATGAGCTCCTGTGCAATGAGACCGGCCATCGGCCGCGACAAGATGGCATTTGGCCCTGTCCAGCTCACCTGCCTGGCCATAGCCGCACTCCTGCACCTCGCCATCCTGTGGCTGATGCAGGGGAGCCACCCCGCCCCCATCCAGCCGCCCGAGCCCCTCACCCTGTCTGCCCGCTGGGCCGGGGAGTCGAACAAGGATGACGCGCCGGGCAAACCGGCGGCGCCAGCGCCCACCCCGGCACAGCCGAAGGTAGTCAAGCAGCCCGCGCCGGTTCAGCACAAGCCGGTCAAGCCGGTCGTCAAGAAAGCCGCTCCCAAGCCTGTACCAAAGGCACCGCCCAAGCCAGCCCCCCTGGTCAAACCCGTCACCAAGGCCCAGCCGGTAACGGCACCAGCGGCGCCCGCCGCGCCGCTGACCACGGCCAATCACCAGAGCGGCAGCAGCAGTGCACCTGCCAAGACGAACCAGACTGGGACCGGCGGGGGCAGCAGCGCCCCCATTGCCCGCGATGCCAGCTTCAACAACCCTGAGCCCCCCTATCCTCATGAGTCACGCAGACGAGGGGAGGAAGGGCGTGTGGTGTTGAAGGTTCGCGTCAGCAAGGAGGGCACGGCCGAGTCGGTCGAGGTCGAAAACAGCAGCGGTTACCGGCGCCTGGACATGGTTGCCCGCAAGACGGTCAGCCGCTGGCGCTTCATCCCGGCCAGGCAGAATAACGCCGTCGCGGCCTGGACCGGGGTCACCATCATCTTCAAGTTAGGGACATAACCATGAATCCGGAAATCGAAACGAACGGGATGGGCATCGCTCATCTGCTCAGCCAGAACACGGGAGTGGGCCTTATCCCACTGATCTTGCTGGTGCTGATGTCGCTTGCTACCTGTTACTACGCCCTGCTCAAACTCTGGCTCGGCTATCGCGAGCAGCGCCTCAATGCCCGGTTCGTGGGCCAGTTCTGGCAACACGCCAGCGTGCAGGAGATGGAGCGCCAGCTCGCCCAGACGCCGCCTCAGGAAGGCTATGGCCGGGTAACGCGTGCTGCCCTCGCGGCCGTGGCCCAGCTTGACAGGGCGCAGGAGCGGGCCGTCTCCCTCAAGTTGGGATCCCCCGACGACTTCTTGCTGCGCGCCCTGCGCCAGGCCATCACCCTGGAGCGGATCCGCCTCGAACAGGGCCTGACCTTGCTCGCCTCCGTGGGCTCTGCGGCCCCCTTCATCGGGCTGTTTGGCACCGTTTGGGGCATCTATCATGCCCTGCTTGCCATCGGCAGCGCCGGCCAGAGCAGCCTGGACAAGGTGGCGGGTCCGGTCGGAGAGGCGCTGATCATGACCGGCTTTGGCCTCGCCGTCGCCCTGCCGGCGGTGCTCATCTACAACTTCTTCGTGCGCCGCAATCGCCTCAAGCTGGCGGCCCTCGACGAGTTTGCCTATGACCTCTTCGCCTTGCTGGTAACCGGATTTGAGCAGGCCTCGCCCAAGGTCACCCAGCTCGCCGAGCGGGAAGCCAGGAAGGGGCGCGGATAATGGCATTTGGTAAAATATCCAGTGACTCGGACGATCAACCCCTCTCCGAGATCAACATGATCCCGATGATCGATGTCATGCTGGTGCTGCTGATCGTCTTCATGATCACGGCCCCCCTGCTGACCAACGCGGTCAAGCTCGACTTGCCCGAGGCCAGCAGCCAGGCAAATCAGCCGAAACAGGACGACATCAGCCTCTCCATCGACGGGGCAGGTAAGATGTACTGGAATGACAAGCCGGTCGATGAGGCGGCCCTGATCGCCCAGATGAGCGCAGTCGACCAGAAGGCGCAGGAGCTCCCCGAGATCCAGCTGCGCATCGACAAGAGTGTCGAATACGGCACCATCGCCAGGGTGATGGCGCTGGCCTCCCAACACGGCCTGCACAAGATAGCCTTTGTCAGCCAGCCGGAAGCCGAGTGACAGCCGGTCTGAAGCGGGTCGAATACGGCGCTGTCTATACGCCCGAGTGATGGCGCTGGCCTCCCAGCATGGCTTGCACAAGATAGCCTTTGTCAGCCAGCCGGAAGCCGAGTGACAGCCGGTCTGAGGCGGGTCGAATACGGCACTGTCTATACACCCGGGTGATGGCGCTGGCCTCCCAGCATGGCCTGCACAAGATCGCCTTTGTCAGCCAGCCCGAGGTAGAGTGACAGCCGGTCTGAAGCGGGTCGAATACGGCGCTGTCTATACGCCCGGGGGATGGCCCTGGCCTCTCAGCACAGGCTGCACAAGATTGCCTTTGTCAGCCAGCCTGAAGCCGAGTGATCGCCCTAGGTCAGTGCGAATCGAAGCGACGCTGGCAACAAGGCATCACCCAGGTGGTGCCTTGCTTGTTTGCCGCCCAATCACCCGGTTGTCAGACGCGGGGCATCCCTGCATGATGCGGGATCTGCATGTCAGAGCGCTGGCGTGAGCCCCATGATTTCAAGGAGAGAAGATGAGAACATCGGATTATGTGAGGCTGCTGGTACTGGCGGCCATCTGGGGCGCCAGCTTCCTGTTCATGCGCATCGCAGCGCCGGCGTTCGGCTCGGTCAATACCACCTTCCTGCGGGTTCTGTTCGCCCTCATCGGGCTCGCCGTCATGCTCCTGCTGCTGCGCACCCCCATGAGGTTCAAAGGCAAGCTGAGATCCACCATGCTGCTCGGGGTCATCAACTCAGGTGTGCCCTTTCTGATGTACGCCATCGCCGCTCTCTGGTTGCCGGCCGGCTACTCGGCCATCCTGAACGCGACCACCCCGCTGATGGGGGCCATGATCGGCTTCTCGTTCTTTGACGAGAAGCTGAGCCCGCGCAAGTGGTTCGGTGTGATGCTGGGGCTCGTCGGCATCGCCCTCATCACCACCACCGGCGAGGTGCACCTGAGCGGCAACGTGATCATCGGCGTGCTGGCTTGCCTGTTTGCCACCGCCTGTTACGGCTGCGCCGGCTTCCTGACCCGCCGCTGGATCACCGAGCAGGGCGGGCTCGATGCCAAGCTGGTGGCCTTCGGCAGCCAGCTGGGCGCCTGCGTGTTTCTGCTGCCCTTCTTCGGCTACACCATGACGGCGGGGCCCGCCGTCAACTGGGCCATCCCCGAGGTGTGGGCCAGCATCCTGGCCGTCGGCTTCGTCTGTACCGCCCTCGCCTACCTGCTCTATTTCAGGCTGATCGCCGACATCGGGCCGCTGCGCTCCCTGACGGTGACCTTCCTCATCCCGCCGTTCGGCATCTTCTGGGGCTATCTGGTGCTCGGCGAGACCCTCACCGAGGGCTTCATCATCGGCGGCCTCATCGTCTGCCTCTCGGTCTGGCTGGTGGTCAGCCCGGCCAGGAGCCAGCCCAGGGTGAACCCGGAAGTCGAACGCTAGTCATGACGGGGCCGAGCGACAGGCTCGGCTCAGCGTCCAAACTGGGGTAAGATGGCCCCATTCGCTTTCTCCTTTTTTCATCCCCCTCGGCCTTGCCAAGGAGAGGGGCGCACCAGCAGGATCTGCCTTGAACCACCTCGACGACCGCCAGCAGAAGCAGCAACAGATCTTTACCGTCACCCGCCTCAACAGCGCCGTGCGCATGATCCTGGAGCAGGATCTGGGGCTGGTGTGGCTGACGGGGGAGCTCTCCAACCTGGCGATGCCAAGCTCGGGCCACTGGTATTTCTCCTTGAAAGACATCTCGGCCCAGGTGCGCTGCGCCATGTTCAAGGGCAACAACCGCCGGGTGCCGTTCCGCCCGCAAGATGGCATGCAGGTGTTGGTACAGGCGCGGGTCTCCCTCTACGAGCCGCGCGGCGACTATCAGCTGATCATCGAGTCGATGCAACCCGCCGGCGATGGCATGCTGGCCCTGCGCTTCGAGGAGCTCAAGCGCCGCCTTGGCGCCGAGGGGCTGTTTGACGAGGGCCGCAAGCGGCCGCTGCCGCGCGAGCCCCGCGCCGTGGGGTTGGTCACCTCCGCCACCGGCGCCGCCCTGCACGACATGCTGACGGTGCTTGAGCGCCGCGCCCCGGATCTGCCGGTCTTCATCTACCCGACTCAGGTGCAGGGCAGCGCCGCCATCGGTCAGATAGTGGCGGCGATCCATCTGGCCAACCGCCGCGCCGAGGTAGATGTGCTGATCGTCGGTCGCGGCGGCGGATCGCTGGAAGATCTCTGGTGCTTCAACGAGGAGGCGGTGGCCCGGGCCATCGCAGGCTCCGCCATCCCCGTCATCAGCGCGGTGGGCCACGAGGTGGACGTCACCATCAGCGACTTCGCCGCCGACTTGCGCGCCCCCACCCCCTCCGCCGCCGCCGAGCTGGTGGCGCCGGATCAGGGCGCCCGCGCCCAGCGCCTCGCCCACCTGGGGCAGCGGCTGACCCAGGCCATCAGCCGCCACCAGACCGCCGCCCGCCACGGCTTCGCGCTGCTGCAAAAACGGCTCGACCATCAGGATCCGAAGCGGCGGCTGGAGCAGCAGTCCCAGCGGCTGGACGAACTCTCCAGCCGTTTGCAGCAGTTACTCAACCAGCGCCTGCATCAGGGGGAGCGGCGCCTCGCCAACCTCGAGCTGCGGCTGCAGGCCAGGAGCCCGGAAAAGCTGCTGGCCGCCGGGAAGCGCCGTCATCAGCTGGCCGAGGAGCGTCTCTTCGCCCTGATGGCCAAACGCCAGAGTCTCGCCGACCATCGCCTCGCCATGCTGAGCGCCCGCCTCGACGGGGTGAGCCCGCTCGCCACCCTGGGGCGTGGCTACTCCATCACCCGCACACAGGGTGGTGAGGTGATCAGCCGCGCCGCCCAGGTGAGCGCCGGGCAGTCGCTGGTGACCACACTCGCAGAGGGGCATCTGCGGGTGCGAGTCGAAGAGGTGCACAACCCATAGATAAACAAGGGGGCCTTCAACCGGCCCCCTTTTCGTCCCCTCCTCGTCTTGATCCCAGCCCGTTACACCAGCGAGTGCCGCACCGCCCCGGCCGGCTGAGCGCCGCTCGCTGCCTCACCACCCAGCGGATTGAGCTGCAGGAACTCGAACAGCCCGGCCTGCAGGTTGACGTTCCAGAAACGCCCCGCCAGGGTCAGCTCCAGCCGCTCCTCCGTCAGCACCGCCAGCCCGTGCCGTTGCCACGCCTGAAACAGCGGCATCAGCTGTTCTCGCAAGGGGGCAGGCAAGCGCGCCAGAGCGAGCCAGCCGGTATCGAGGGCGCCGCGCAGCAGGCCGTCGATGTGCGCGTTGGGATTGCGTCCCATCACCATGCCGGGCGCCCGCACGCCGCTCGCCAGCGCCTCGTGCCAGGCCCCTAGATCCCGGCCATACATCAGGCCATGACCCTGCACATTGCCCCCGGCGCCGGCGCCGAAGGGGAGGATCTCGGCGCCACGCTTGGCCATCTGGTTGTAGCGGCTCTGCTCGCGCTCCCCCCGCCGCCAGTGGCTGCTGGAGAGCCGCTGCCAGCCCCCCTGCTCCAGGGTCTGGGCGCCGTAGGCATACATGCCGGCCCGCTGCTGGCCGTCGGCCGACCAGCCGAGCCGGCCATTCTCCTGCACCCGCTCCAGATTGGTGCCCGCCATGGCGATGAGCTGATAGAGATCCACCCCATGCACCCCGCTCGCCATCACGTCCGCTATGTCCTGGCGCCAGACGGCGTCATCCTGCCCCGGCAGGCCGAAGATGAGATCCGCCACTATGACGGCGGCATCATCCCGGGTCAGCTCGGCCAGCCGGGCGAGCAGGGTCTCCCTGTCATCGAAGCGGGCCGCCTGCTGGCGCACCTCTGTGTCGAAGCTCTGCACGCCAAACGAGAAGCGGTTGAAGCCCCCCGCCAGCGCGGTCTGCCACTTCTCGTCATCGAAGCCGTTGAGCCGCCCCTCCAGGGTCAGCTCCGCATCCTCACTCAAGGGAAAACGGCGGATCGCCGTGGCGAGGCACGCCAGATCCTCTGCCGCCATGTCGGTCGGGGTGCCGCCCCCCACGTAGACGGCCGAGAAGGGCTGACTTTGACCGAGGGGGGACTCGGCGGCCCGCTGCAGGCTGTCACACAGGGCCGCCATGTAGCGGCTCATGCGCGCCGGATTGGCGCCATTCTCGAAGAAGTTGCAGAAGCTGCAGCGCTTGCGACAGAACGGAATGTGGATGTAGAGCGCCCGCTCCTGCGCCTGGCTCGGCTGTTGCCACCAGCCTTGCCAGGCGGCGTCATCCAGCGACAAGGGGCGAATACCGCCCCGGCTGGCGTGGGCCGAGGTCTTGGCGGTGAAGGCAAACTTGAGGGGATCGGGAGTCGAGAGTCCGGTCATGGTCGGGGTGAGCTGTGCTGTCGTCACTGGCGGTTACCATTTGGAAATAATGCAAATGATAACGAATATCACTCAATAATGAACTTGTGCCAGATCAAGTCTGTGGCACTGGGCCGCCATTTATCCCTCGGGCTGGCATCAGCCAGGGGGTTTGTTGAGCGAAGGTTGGTTCAGGAGAGAGTGTACTGGCGGAGAACCACTCCCCTGTCGGCATCGGGGTCATCGACAGGAGAGCGGACACACACGCATTCAGGCTAGCGGGGAGCCTTGCTGCCAGCCTCGGGCAACGGACGGAGGCGGCGAATGCACTGCGACTGGGGTGGGATCAGCCGTTGCCGATGATGATGGCCACCCGGCGATTCTCCGCCCGTCCGGCGGCGGTGCCATTGTCGGCGACTGGCGCCTGCTCGCCACGACCACGAATGTCCAGGTTGGCCGCCGGCATCCCCACCGACGCCAGCACGTCGGCCACGGACTGGGCCCGCTTGCGGGAGAGCTGCTCATTGTAGGCCGCCTCGCCGTTGGAGTCGGTATGACCGTCGACCCTGACCCGGTTCAGGCCCACGTCCAGCAGGGCCTTGCCCAGCTTCTCCACCACCTGGCGGGTATTGGGGTTGAGTGCGCCCACGTTGTTGGCAAACAGCACCTTGTTGGAGATGTCCAGCGTCCAGCCCTCATCGGTGAGGTGGAAGCCCTGCTCCTTGAGCACGGTCACCTGCTCCGCCGTGAGACCCTGAGGCGCACTCTGGCAAGCCGCCAACACACTCAACAAGAGCCCGAACAGACCCACCTTCATCAGGTTGGAAATTTTCATTGTTATAGTCCTTTTGTTATTTTTGCCTGCAAAAACATCAAATACTCAGCTTGTGGTCGGTGACCTCCTCCCTGCGTTGTCGTTTGGCTTGATACATGGCACTGTCCGCGTGCTGCAGCAGCTCATCGGCGGTCAGCCCCTGCTCGGGGAACATGGCATAGCCGACGCTGACCTTGGCCACCAGATGGCGGCCATCCCCCAATACTACGGGCACTATCATCGCCTGCTGGATCCGGATCATCACGTCGCGCACCTCGCGCTCGTGCTGCAGCGGCGCCAGCAGGACCGCAAACTCGTCCCCCCCCAGCCGGCACACCAGATCCATGGGTCGCAGTTGATGCTGTATCCGCCTGGCCAGCGTCACCAGCACCTCGTCACCGGCGGCATGGCCCAGGCTGTCATTGATCTGCTTGAAGCGGTCGCAATCGAGGTACAGCAGGGCGAACCGCTCATGCTGGGCGCGACCGGTCATGATGGATTGATCCAGCCGGGCTTCGAACAGCGCGCGATTGGGGAGACCCGTCAGGGGATCGTGGGTCGCCTGGTGCAGCAGGCTGGCATTCTCCCGTTTCTGATGGAGTTGCCAGGCCTCCAGCTCATCGAGCAGGGAGTTGAAATCCTCCCCCAGCTCATGCAACTCGGCGATGTCGGCCGCTGGGACGCGCTGCTTGAGGGCGCGCTGGCGGCGGACGCTGTGGGCCACCTGCGCCAGCGCCTTGAGGGGATCTGTGATGGAGTACTGCATGCGGCGCGCCACATAGAGCGCCCCCAGTATGCTGAGCAGCAGGCAGAGCAGGGTCGCCATCAGGGTCTGCAACAGGAAGCGCAGCAGGTATTGGCCGTGGCCGACCAGGTGGATCCGCGCTATCTCCTTGCCCTCCCGCAGCACCGGCAGCTCCACCGGCCCCGGCAGGATCAGGTGGGCCAGCTGTTGCTCCAGGCTGGACCAGGGGGTGGTGATGGCCCGGGTCCAGCTCGCCAGCACCTGGCCATCGGCCAGCTGGATGCGGGCACTGGCCACATCCTCGTGGGAGGCGATGGCCTGCAGGGTCTCTTTCGCCGCCTCCTCGTCGTGGAATACCACCGCCGCCTCAGTGGTGTAACTGATGGCGCGTGCCACCAGCTCGAGGTTGTGATCGGCGTAGAGGCGCAGCGCCAGCAGGGCGGTGATGGTCAGGAACAGGCCGGCCATGCAGACCGCGGTGAGGGAGGTCATCATGTGGGTGCGGCCCAGGCTCTGTCGCAACGTGATCCGTTGCTCGGCAGGGATCTGATTTTTCATCGTGCGTCCTCGTCCGCCCTGGCCAGCTTGAGCACGGCCGGGTGCACCCGGACGCCACTGCGGGCGAGCGCATCCAGATTGACCTTGAAACGCACCCGCTCCTGGCTGGCCTGCAGGCAGAACACCGCATCGGCGATGCACTCGTGGCTCTGTTCACCGATGCTGAGGATGGCGTGCCCACGCAGGCGCTGGAACAGCGCCACCCGTTGCTCGCTCGTCATCACCCCCAGATAGAGCACGTCACAGCGCTGGCTCAAGGCCTCGTCATCCAGATCGTAACGGTGCACATCGACCGGGCGGCCGTTGGCCTGCTGCTTGATGGAGGGCAGAGCCCCGGCATACTCCGTCGGCGCCGCGATGCACAGGCGCAACTCGGCAGGCTCGGTGGGCCAACGGGTATAGCTGAGGATGTCGAGCACCGTCTGGCGCACCAGCTCGGCGCGCACCTCGGCCGAGGTCTCGCTGACGCTGGCCAGCGCCAGCGAGCAGAACAGCAGCGCCAGCCACGCCATGGCCCGGATCAGAGAATGTGACTGCATGATGCCTGCCTGTTCACGTCTGCCCAAGAGGCCAGAGGGCTATGCCAAAGAGGAGTGGCATCAAGCTTATCAGTCGCGCGCCAGCCACCCATGGCTCTGCGCGCAGGCTGTGTCACCTTGTGTCGTACTAATGACAAGGGCCCACCCGGATGTGAGCCCCACTGACCAACGGCAGGCATGGGCTTACTTCTTGCCGATCCCGTATTCGCGCAGCTTGTTGGCGATGGCGGTGTGGGAGACCCCGAGCCGCTTGGCCAGCTGGCGGGTGGAGGGAAAGGCCGGATAGAGCCGCTCCAGCAGCCGGCTCTCGAAGCGCTTCACCGCCTCATCCAGCCCGCCCTCGAACCACTCGTCGATGAGCGGCATGGCATCGGCCGCCACCGGCAGATCCACGTGCTCGGGGCCTATCTCGTCCCCTTCCAGCAGGGTCATGGCGCGGTAGAGGCAGTTGCGCAGCTGGCGCACGTTGCCGGGCCAGCGATAGGCGGTCAGGTATTCGGCCATGTTGCGGGTGAAGCGCGGGCGGGGCCGCTGCAACTCGCTGGCGAAGCGGGAGACGAACTGCTGGGCCAGCGCCATGATGTCCGCCTTGCGCTCGCGCAGGGGCGGCAGGCCTAAGCTCAGCACGTTGAGACGGTAGTAGAGATCCTCGCGAAACTTGCCCTCGTGCACCAGATCCAGCAACTGCTTCTGGGTGGTGCAGATGAAGCGCACGTTGACCCTCACCTCCTGCTCGTCACCGACCCGGCGGAAGACGCCGTCCTGCAACACCCGCAGGAACTTGGTCTGCAGATGGGGGGACATGTCGCCGATCTCGTCCAGCATCAGGGTGCCGCCGCTGGCCAGCTCCAGCACGCCGCGCTTGCCCTCGGTGTTGTTGCCAAAGGCGCCGGGGGCGTAGCCAAACAGCTCGCTCTCGGCCACGTTGTCCGGCATGGCGGCACAGTTGAGAGCCATGAAGGGATGGCTGGAGCGCAGGCTGGCGCCGTGGCAGGCGCGGGCCAGCAGCTCCTTGCCGGTGCCGGTCTCACCCAGGATGAGCAGCGGCGCGTCCTGCATCGCCAGCTTGGCGGCCTGGGCCAGCACCTCTTTCATCTTCTGGCTCTCGGCCTGCAGGTGCTCGAAGCCCCCCACCTCCACCGCGTGCAGCGCGCTGAAGTGCATGCCGACCCGGCGCGCGGACTTGAGCACCACCACGGCGCCGGCCAGGGCCTGCCGGCCCTTCTCTTCGGCCACAAACAGCGGCATCAGATCGCCGAGGTACTCCTCACCGCCGAGGCTGAGCTTGCAGGTCTGCGGCTTGATCTCGCTCGCCTCCAGCCAGCGGGCAAAGGAGAAGCCCTTGACCAGGGAACCGAGGGCCAGACCGCGCACCTCCTCCTGGGGCAAGGCAAGCGTGGTGAGGGCCGACTGGTTGGCCTGGGTTATCCGCCCCTTGCTGTCGAGGGAGAAGACCAGATCCGGCAGCGCCTTGAGCAGTGCCTCTATCTCGTGATGTTCCCGCTCGGAGGGCATGTAGGGGATGGTCTTGACGTCATAGACACCGGGAATACGGCGGATCTCCGGCATCAGATGCTGGAAATCACGAAACTCCAGCTCGGGGAAGTTGAGATAGATGATGCCTGTGGTATCGATTTCGATGCCGCGCAGATCGATGTTGTGCTCCACCAGACGGTCGAGCAGTTCCCGGGTCAGGCCCAGGCGGTCTTCACAGCTGACTTCAAGACGCATTCGGGACACACTTCCTAGCTAACACTCTGAATAACGGGATGATACAGACTCGATCCCGCCAGTGCGAGCGCTCGCCCATAAAAATGCGGGCCCGCCCCGCTTTCGCCGGACAGGCCCGAGTCAATGGCTGACGCTTATTTCAGCAGCCGGTCGGTGCACGCCACCATGATGAACACCTTGCCATGCAAACCACCTCGTCTAAAGCGCTGATCCAGGCGCTTATTTCAGCAACTGGCCAGTGCGTGCCAGCATGATGAACACCTTGCCATGCAGACCACCTCGTCTATAGCGCTGATCCAGCCGCTTATTTCAGCAACTGGCCAGTGCGTGCCACCATGATGAACACCTTGCCATGCAGACCACCTCGTCTATAGCGCTGATCCAGCCGCTTATTTCAGCAGCTGGTCGGTGCGCGCCGCCATGATGAAGTCGTTGCGATGCAGGCCGCCTATCTTGTGGGTCCACCAGCTGACGGTCACCTTGCCCCACTCGGTCAGGATCGCCGGGTGGTGGAACTCGGCCTCCGCCAGCTCGCCGAGGCGATTGGTGAAGGCCAGCGCCTCCTTGAAGTTGCGAAAGCCAAACTCCCTGCGCAGTTGCAACTCCCCCTTCACCACCATGGGCTGCCAGTCGGGTATGGCGTGCATCAGCTCGCTCAGCTCCTGCTCGCTGACCTTGGGGGCATCGGCACGGCACGCTTCGCACCGTTGGCTTGCCAGTTCGGACATTAGGGACTCCTTTCATTAACAATGGGTTGGAATGGATTGCGCGCCGTCGTCAGCTCGCCTATTTGCCGGGCGCCGGCGCGAAACGCGGCGCTCGCAGGCCGAGGCGACGCGCCTGGGCCACGCAGGCCATGATGTCCTGCTCCGCCAACTGGTAGAGGGCATCCAGGCTGGGCAGCACGAAATAGGTCGGCTGCATGATGTCGATACGATAGGGGGTGCGCAGCACCTCCACCGCATCGAACGGCTGCAGGCTGGGTTGACCGGAGAGGGCATAGGCGGTCTCGCCGATGGAGGAGAGAATGCCGCCGCCGTAGATACGCAGGGAGGCGGCGCTCTGCACCAGACCGAACTCCACCGTGAACCAGTAGAGCCGGGCCAGATAGACCCTGTCCTCCTTGCTGGCCTTGAGGCCGAGTTGACCATAGACATGGGTGAAATGGGCGAAGGCCGGGTTGGTCAGCATGGCGCAGTGGCCGAACAGCTCGTGGAAGATGTCCGGCTCTTGCAGGTAATCGAGCTCATCCCGGCGGCGGATGAAGGTGGCCACCGGGAACTGGCGCTGGGCCAGCAGCGAGAAGAAGCGATCGAAGGAGATGAGGGCGGGCACGGCCACCACGGACCAGCCGGTGCCAGGGGTCAGCACGGCGTTGATCTCCATCAGCTGCGGGATGCGATCACGGGGCAGGTCGAGTCGGGCCAGCCCCGCCAGGTATTCGTCACAGGCCTTGCCCTTGAGCGCCGCGAGCTGGCGATCGATCAGGATCTGCCAGGTGCCGTGCTCTTCATCCGTGTAATGAATGAGGCCCTGCTCGTCCGGTTGATGTGCTGTGTAGAGGCTTGCCATGATCCCGTTCCATCCCGCGCCAGAGAGCGGCGCCTTTGCGTTGGTTGTCAGGATCACTGTAACGGTTTAGCCCCTAAAAAAGCAGCCGACCCCGAGGTCGGCTGCCGGCCACAAATGTAAACAATTTGTGACATTACCTGTTCATTTCCCCGGGTTCAGGACTTGTTGAGATAGCCCGCCAGCTGGCCGATAAGCCGCTTGCGCAACTCACCCAGTTTCGGCTTCTCGTCGCCGCACCAGGGCAGCGGGCGGCAGGCCTCTATGGTGCGCAGCCCCAGCCTGGCGGTGAGCAGGCCGGCGCCCACTCCTTGCGCGGCGCGGGCGGAGAGCTTGGCGGTGAGCTCGGCCCCCAGCAAGTCCATACCCACCTCGGTCACCAACTCGGTGGCGCCGGCATAGAGCATGTTGCGAAGCACCTGGCGGATGAGGCTGATGCGGCTCCAGTAGCCGAGCTCGATGGCGTAGACATCGGCGATGTCCTCGATCATCCGCAGGTTGCGCCACAGCATCAGCATCATGTCGACGGTGGCGAGCGGGCTCAGGGCCACCAGCACCGCGGCCTCCCCCGACCATTTGGCGACCCTGGCCTGGGCGAGTTTATCCCGTTCGGTCAGCACCAGCTGGCTGTAGAGGGTCAGCACCTCCCGATCGCTGTGGCTCTCGTCGAGCTGGCCGAGCCAGTTCTGATAGCCCTCCCGTCCCTTGTCACCACTCTTCTCTGCCAGGGCCTCGCAGAACGCCTGCCCCTGCCCCACCCCCTGGTGAGCCAGCAAGTCTTCGGCGCGGGAGCGCACATCCTGGCGCCGCTTGAGGGTGCGCAGCCGCAACCACTCCCGCCCCGCGACCCCGGCCGTGCCCACCACCACCAGCCCGGAGGCCAGCAACCAGGCGCCGCCCCAGAGCGGGGACGCGACGAACTGGTCGTAGAGGAAGCCACCAAACTGGCCGAGGGAGAGCACACCGACCGCCCCCAGCCCCCAGCCCAGCAACCGGTGCCGGCGCCTTGGCCGCAGGGTCAGGGCCGGCTCCACGAAGTCATTGAGCTCGTCGAGCCGCTCGAAGCTCTCCTCCTCCAGCCGCTGGGCTGGAGCGGGCGCCTGCTCGGTTGCCGCCGCCGAAAACGCAGGCTCCAGCAGCACCTTGCCTTGCAACGGGACGCCCTCGTCTGGCGTCCGCACTTTGGTCTGATCGTTCATCGCAATAGGTTCCTCTGTAGCGCTCGGTCAGGGCGCCGTGCCCGCGCAGGGGTGGCGCTCATTCGAGGTGATCCCCCAGCAGAAACTCCAGCGCGGCGTCGAGTCGGATATGGGGCAACGCCTGATGGGGGCTCATGGGCAGGGGGCGAAACGCCTGAAAATCGAAGCCCTGGTTGTGCCACCACTGCGCCGGGGGAATGTGGGACGGCACCTCGCCGGGAAACAGCAGCAGCGGCTCGCCAGCCAGACTGGTGCCACGGATGGCCGGGAACTCGCGGCCATTGGCCAGCCCCTTGCCCACCTCGGTGGCCTTGATGGCGGCGAGCGCCAGGCACTCGGTCTCGATCCCCTCGAAGCGAGCCTGGCCACGGCCACTGCTCACCAGATGCTGCAGCAGGGACACCAGCGGAGCGTGCTGCTCCGGGGTCACGTGATCCGCCTTGCTCGCCACGAACAGCAGCTTGTCGATGCGTGGGGCGAACAGCCGGCGCCACCAGTTGCTCTTGCCGTAGGCGAAGCTCTCCATGATGCGGGCGATGGCCTGCTGCATGTCGCCAAAGCTGGCGGCGCCGGCGTTGAGGGGTTGCAGGCAGTCCACCAGCACTATCTGGCGATCGAAGCCGGCGAAGTGCTGCTCGTAGAAGCCCTGCACCAGGTGCTGCTTGTACTGCTCGAAGCGCTGCTTGAAGGTGGCGTAGAGGCTGCCATCGGCGGGCTCGGAGGCGGGCGTGTCCCACACCCAGGGCACGAATTGCAACAGCGGTGCCCCGGCATACTCCCCCGGCAACACGAAGCGGCCCGGCTGGATGAGGTGCAGCCCCAGCTCGCGCTTGCAGGCATGCAGGTAGGAGGTGTAACGCTCCGCCAGCTCGCAGGCCGGCCGCTCCTCGAAGGCCTGCTCGGCCTGCCAGCGCGGTTCAAGCCAACTGCTGGCGAGTGCTTGCAGCTCGGGGCGGCGCAGCTGGTTTGCCACCTGCTCGCTCCACTGCTCGTAGCTCAGCTCCAGCAGCGGCAGGTCCAGCAGCCACTCCCCCGGGTAGTCCACCAGATCCACATAGAGGGTGGAGATCTCCCCCAGGTGCTTGCGCAGTGGATGGCGGGTGCGGTAGCGGATCTCGAGCCGCACCTCGGCCACGCCGCGGGTGGGCTCCGGCCAGGCGGGCGGCTCGCCAAACAGGGAGTCGAGGCCCCGCTCATAGGCGAAGGTGGGAATGTGGGCATTCAGCTGGGGGACGCGGCGCGCCCCCAGGATCCGCCCCTGGCGCTGGGCATCCCACAGGGGCAGGCGACCGTCGATGGCCGCGTGTTCCAGCTGGTTGACCAGCGCGGTGATGAAGGCGGTCTTGCCGCTGCGTGACAGGCCGGTGACCGCCAGCCGGATGTGGCGATCCCGTACCCGGTTTACCGCCTCGAAGGCCTTGTGCTGCAGCACAGACCACTTCTGCTCTAACTTGTTGCGTATCAAGGCTCGTTCGATCCTCCCGCTAAAGATCGCCGGCCCGTCTGGCCGGCGCGGTGTCATTCATGATGGCACTACAGCTTGCTGAACTCGCGCTGCAGGGTGAACTCCTTGGAGGTCACCAGCTTCTCGATGCGCTGCAGTCTGGGCTCGAGCGTGTCGAGCTCCTGGGCGATGCGGCCGAGCGCCTGATGGGGGGTGACCCCCGCCTGCCAGCTGCGCGCCTTCATGCGCACCTCGGCAAAATCCGCCTCCTGCTCCCCATAGAGGGTGACCGGCTTCTTGTCGAGCAGAAACCAGGCCGCGATGTAGGCGGTGAAGGTGATGAAACCGGCGAAGATGAGGCCGGTGATGGCCAGCAGCCGCACTATCCAGGTCTCCACCCCGAAGTAGTCGGCAAGGCCGGCGCAGACGCCGGCTATCTTGCCCTTCTGGGGATCCCGGTAGAGATTGCGTGAGTTGTTCGAGGCGCTCATACCCTGTTCCTCCAGCCGGAGACTTCCGCATCCGCAATGAAACCCTGTGTACCGACCGACGCAGACGTCACGCCATGGCAGCCATAGATGGCATTCATACCTTGTTCCTCCAACCGGGGACCTCGGCATCCAGAATGGATTCCAGTGCACCGACCCGCTCCTGCATCTTCTCGGCACGGACCAGCAGGCCCTGCAACTCCTCCCGCTCATTGTCGGCGAGACCCGCACCGATCCGGCCCTTGGCGCGATAGTGCAGCACCAGCCAGATGGGGGCCACTATGACCATGAAGACGATGAGTGGCGTCGCCAATATCCCAAGAATGTCTTCCATTCATCACTCTCCCTGTTTCGAGGCGGTGTCGCCCTGGCACAGCTTCTGGCGCATGGCCTCGAGCTCGCGGCTGATCTGATCGTCCACTTCCAGCTCGGCAAACTGCTGGGCCAGCGCCTTGTCGGACTGGCCGAGATCGGCGCGGGCCTCCATCTCGTCGATGCGGCGCTCCATGCGCTCGAACTTGCTGACCACGGCCTGGCTGTCGCCACGGGCCACCTGGCTCTGCACGTTCAGGCGGCTGCTGGCGGCCTCGCTGCGAATGGCCATCGCCTTCTGGCGGGCGCGGGCGTCTTCCAGCTTGGCTTCCAGCTGGCGGATCTCGTCCCCCAGCTTGTCGATGCCGCTGTCCACCGCCTGCTGCTCACGATAGAGCGTCTCGGCCAGCTCGGTCTGCTTCTTCTTCTCGATGAGGGCGGCCCTGGCCAGATCGTCGCGGCCCTTGGCCAGCGCCAGTTCGGCCTTGCCTTGCCACTCATTCACCCGCTCCTGGTGGCGGTGGACCTGACGGCCAATCTCTTTCTGGTTGGCGAGGAAGCGGGCCAGGTTGGAGCGCTCCTTCACCAGCTCATCTTCCATCTCCTGGATGATCAGGCGCACCATCTTCTGGGGATCTTCTGCCTTGTCGAGCAGGGCCGTCAGGTTGGAGTTGATGATGTCGGCCAAGCGGGAAAAAATACTCATGATTGTACTCCTGTGATGGGCATTGGGTTGTTTCTCCATTGACAATGGCAACTTGTGTGCCAATCTGGAACGAAATTTAACTTGTTGATTTATATGGGCGCTCTCCATGAGTTTCAAGACGCCCGAAACAAGAGATGATAAAAAACACTAACTTTTGGTAAGATTGACCAGATTTTTCACCGGGCAGGGATCATTATGACCACGGACACGGAAAGCCTGTTGGGTGAGTCCAACGCCTTCCTCGAAATCATCGAACAGACCTCGCGCCTCGCGCCGCTGCGCAAACCCGTGTTGATCATCGGCGAACGGGGGACCGGCAAGGAGCTCATCGCCCACCGCCTACATTATCTCTCGGGACGTTGGGATCAAAGCTTTGTCACCATCAACTGCGCCACCCTGAGCGAGAGTCTGTTGGAAACAGAGCTGTTCGGCCACGAGGCGGGCTCCTTCACCGGCGCCGCCAAGCGCCATCAGGGCCGCTTCGAGCGCGCCGATGGCGGCACCCTGTTCCTCGACGAACTGGCCACCACCAGCGCCCGGGTGCAGGAGAAGCTGCTGCGGGTCATCGAATATGGCGAGTTCGAGCGGGTGGGCGGTGCCAAGCCGCTCAAGGTGGATGTGCGGCTGGTGTGCGCCACCAACGAGGATCTGCCGCGGCTGGCCGAGCGCGGCCAGTTTCGCCACGACTTGCTGGACCGGCTGGCCTTCGACGTCATCACCCTGCCCCCGCTGCGGGAGCGGCGGGACGATATCCTGATGTTGGCGGAGCACTTCGCCCACAGCATGACCCGGGAGCTGGGCTATCCGCTGTTTGCCGGTTTCTCCCGCAAGGCGACCCAGCTATTGCTGGACTATCCCTGGCCCGGCAACGTGCGCGAACTGAAAAACGTGGTGGAGCGCAGCCTCTACCGCCAGGGCAACCCCCAGCTGCCGCTCGCGGAGCTGGTGCTCAACCCGTTCGATTCACCCTGGCGCCCCCGCGCCAATGGCCTGGCACCCTCCCCCGTCGAGGCGGCGCCGAACGGGCAACAGGCCCACAACCTGCCGCTGGATCTCAAGGGTGCAGTGGCGGAATACGAGATTAATTTACTCAAGCAAGCGATGCAGCAATCCCAGTATAATCAGCGCAAAGCGGCTCAATTGCTGGCCCTGAGCTATCACCAGTTCCGGGGCATGCTGCGTAAATATCAGCTGCTCGAGGGGGATGACAACAATGGCAACGCGGACAGCGACTGAGCCGGCGTCATCACCGATTTCGGAGCATGCTGCGTACATGCCCGCGGCTCGAGGGGGATGACAGCAATGGCAACGCGGACAGCGACTGAGCCGGCGCCATCACCGATTTCGGAGCATGCTGCGTACATGCCCGCGGCTTGATGGTGACAGCGATAGCGACTGATCCCAACAGAGGGAGTCCCTGCCCGGCAGGCTCCCGCAACGCGCCCGCCCCCCGGCGGGCAACTCTGCATGAAAACATGGTTCCATAATGAGAATTCTCAAACCACTGCTGCTCGGTCTCCTGGTCCTGGTCACCGGCTGTCAGAAACAGACAGAGGCCTCCAAGACAGGGCTCGTCTACTGCGTCGAAGGGGCTCCCCAGACCTTCAACCCGCAGATCGCCAATTCGGGGGTGACCCTGGATGCCAGTGCCCGCCCGCTCTATGATCGCCTGCTCGAGGTGAACGCCAATACCCTGAGCATCGAGGGGGGCCTGGCCACCCACTGGCACAGCAGCGACGATGGGCTCTCCTATACCCTGAACCTGCGCAAGGGGGTGACCTTCCATCGCACCCCCTGGTTCAGCCCTTCCCGCCAGTTCAACGCCGACGACGTGCTGTTCACCTACCAGCGCCTGCTGGACGAACACCACCCGTTCCACACCATCTCCGGCGGCGAGTACCCCTATTTCTACAGCCTGGGGCTGGCCTCCCTCATCAAGCGGGTCTACAAGCAGGGCCCCTATGAGGTGGTGTTCGAGCTCAACCGGCCGGATGCCTCCTTCCTCGCTACCCTGGCCAGCGACTACGCCGTGGTGCTGTCGGCCGAGTATGGCGAGCAGATGATCAAGGCCGGCACCCCGGCGCTGCTCGACAATCGCCCCATAGGCACCGGGCCTTTCAGCTTCAAGGAGTACCGCCACAACGAGTTCATCCGTTACCTGCGCCATCCCGGCTACTGGGGCGGCGAGGCCAAGATTGAACAGCTGATCTACGACATCACTCCCAAGTCGTCCAAGCGGCTCGCCAAGCTGCTGACCGGCGAGTGCGACGTGATGAGCACTCCCTCCGCCAGCCAGCTGTCGGTGATCGACAAGGATCCGGATCTCAACCTGTCGATCCAGTCGGGCATGAACGTCGCCTTCCTGGCACTCAATACCCGCAAGGCCCCCTTCAACAAGGTGCAGGTGCGCCAGGCGCTGGCCAGCGCCATCAACGTGCAGAACCTGCTGCATGCTGTCTACTTCGAGACCGGACAGCCGGCCACCAGCCTGCTGCCGCCGCTCTCCTGGGGCTACAACCCCTCCCTGCAACTGCGTCAGCCGGACCTGAAACTCGCCCGCCAGTTGCTCAAGGAGGCCGGCCTCCCCCATGGTTTCGAGATGCAGGTACTGGTGCAGCCGGGGGCGCGCCCCTACAACCCGGACGGCCTCAAGACCGCCCAGCTGATGCGCAGCGATCTCGCCAAGATAGGGGTGAAGCTGAAGATAGTGCAGCAGGCCTGGCCGGTCATCGAGACCCGCCTCGCCAAGGGCCAGTACGACAGCCTGCTCTCCGGCTGGATCGCCGACAACGCCGACCCGGACAACTTCTTCCGCCAGCTGCTGAGCTGCGCCGCGGTCGAGCGGGGCAACAACTACAGCCGCTGGTGCAGCCCGGCCTTCGATCAGCTGCTGGACGATGCGGTGACCACGCCCCAGCTCGCCTTCCGCCTGCGCAATTACTACTATGCCCAGACTCTGCTCAATGAGCAGTTGCCGCTGATCCCGCTGGCCCATGCCCTGCGCACCCAGGTGAGCCGCAGCGATATCCAGGGGCTGACCCTCATGCCCTTCGGTGGCACCACCTTCAACCAGGCCTACCGGGAGTAAGCATGCGTCTCTATCCCCATCCCGGCAGCGGCAGCCGGCCTCCCCTGTCATCGACGCACCCGAGTGCGGAGGGCTAACCATGTTCTTTTATATTCTGCGCCGCATCAGCCTGCTGCTGATCACCCTGCTGGTGCTGACCCTGGGCGCCTATCTGCTGGAGTCTCGCCTCATCGGTCAGGTGCTGGACTTCGGCCATGGCTACCCGGACTTCCTGCGGCGCATCTTCGCCGGCGATCTCGGGCTGTCCAGCGTCTCCGGCCTGCCGGTGCTGGAGGAGATCCGCCACTACTTCCCGGCGACCCTGACCCTCTGCATCACGGCCTTCGCCATCTCGCTGCTGCTGGGGATCCCGCTCGGTACCCTGGCCGCCCTCTATCAGGGGCGCTCCCTGGATCTCTCCATCATGACCGCCGGCCTCATCGGCTACGCCGTGCCGGTGTTCTGGCTGGCCCTGCTGATGGTGATGTTCTTCTCGCTGGATCTCGGCTGGCTGCCGGCCTCGGGCCAGATCAGCCTGCTCTATGACGTGCCCTCCATCACCGGCATCGCCATCATAGACGTGTTGCTGAGCCAGGAGCCCTGGCGGGAGGCGGCCTTGCACGATGCCCTGCGCCATCTGGTGCTGCCGTCGCTGGTGCTGGCGGTGGTTCCCACCACCGAGGTGATCCGCCACGTGCGCAGCTCGCTCATCGACGTGCTGAAGCAGAACTACATCAAGGCCGCGGCGAGCCGGGGCCTCTCCCGCCGCCAGATCGTCTGGCGCCATGGTCTCAAGAATGCCCTGCCCCCGGTGCTGCCGCTGCTCGGCCTGCAACTGGGCAGCGTGCTCACCTCCGCCATGATCACCGAGGTGGTGTTCGACTGGCCCGGCATCGGCCGCTGGCTGGTCAACAGCATAGCGCTGCAGGACTACGCCGCCATCCGGGGCGCGACCCTGGTGGTCGCCAGCTTCGTGATCTTCATCAGCGTCAGCACCGAGCTGCTCACCACCATCATGTACCCGGCACGGCGCAAAGAGCTCTATGCAAAACAAGATTGAACACGAACCTATGGTGAGCCCATCTTGCCCTCTCTCTATGCTGTCAGCGCCGCGCTGCTCACCGCCCTCATGGGGTACCCGGCACGGCGCAAAGAACGCTATGCAAAACAAGATTGAACCTGCTCATGGCCTGGGCTGGAGCCTGACTTATGCAAGATAAATCGAACATCTATCCGGAGCTCAAGATCCTCTCCCCGCTGGAGCAGACCTGGGCCTCCTATCGTCGTAACCCGTTGGCCATGGGCGGCCTCTGGTGCTTCGGCCTGCTGCTGCTGATCACCCTGGTGGGCCCCCTGGTGGTGCCCTACGGCATCGACGATCAACACAGCAGCCGCCTGCTGCTGGCCCCCTCCTGGGCCAGCACCGGCAACATCGACTACTTCCTCGGCACCGACGATCTGGGCCGCGACATCCTCTCCCGCCTCGTGGTAGGGGCAAGGCTCACCTTCGGCAACGCCCTGCTGGTGGTGGTGATCGCGCTCATCGTCGGCTCCGCCATCGGCATCCTCGGCGGCATGAGCAAGGGGGTAAAATCGAGCGTGCTCCATCACCTGCTCGATACCCTGCTCTCCATCCCCTCCCTGCTGCTGGCCATCATAGTGGTCGCCATCCTGGGGCCTGGCCTGTTCAACACCCTGATCGCCATCACGCTGGCGCTCATTCCTCCCTTCATCCGGGCGACCTACAACGCGGTCCACACCGAGATGCAGAAGGAGTACATCATCGCCAGCCGCCTCGACGGCTCGCCCCCTTGGCGCATCATGCGGCTCGCCGTGCTGCCGAACATAGTGGAGACCCTGGTGGCGCAGACCACCCGTACCCTCTCCGCCGCCATCCTGGATATCTCGGCGGTGGGCTTTCTCGGGCTCGGCGCCCAGTCGCCGCAACCCGAGTGGGGCGCCATGCTGGCCGATTCGAGCGATCTCATCTATCTCGCCCCCTGGACCGTGACCCTGCCGGGCATGGCCATCCTGTTCAGTGTGCTGGTGACCAACCTGGTCGGCGAAGGCATACGTGAAGCGCTAAAAGAGGGGAATGATTGATGATGCCCTTACTCGATACCGTTAAAATTGGTATAGGTGCGACGCAAAAAGCCGTGCCAAGCCTTGATAAGGAGCGCCACTGATGCCCTTGCTCGACATACGCAACCTCACCATCGAGATCGATACCCCCCAGGGCAAGGTCAAGGCGGTGGACAGGGTCAGTCTGACCCTGAACGAGGGAGAGATCCGGGGCCTGGTGGGTGAATCCGGCTCCGGCAAGAGCCTGGTCGCCAAGGTGATCGTCGGCATCCAGAAGGACAACTGGACGGTACGCGCCGACCGGATGCGCTTCAACGACATGGATCTGCTGACCATGGCCCCCAAGGAGCGCCGCCGCATCATGGGCCGCGAGATCGCCATGATCTTCCAGGACCCCATCAGCTGCCTCGATCCCTCGGAGGAGATAGGCACCCAGCTGGAAGAGGCCATCCCGACCGACTCCTTCGTCGGCAAGTTCTGGCAGCGCTTCCAGTGGCGCAAGAAGCGGGCCATCGCCCTGCTGCACCGGGTCGGGGTCAAGGATCACCGCAAGGTGATGCGGGCCTACCCTCACGAACTGTCGGACGGCATGTGCCAGAAGGTGATGATCGCCATGGCCATCGCCAACCAGCCACGGCTGCTGGTGGCCGATGAGCCCACCAGCGCCATGGAGTCGACTACCCACTCCCAGATCCTGCGGCTGCTGGACAAGATGAACAAGCTGGGCAACACCACTATCCTCATCATCAGCAACGACATCGCCGCCATCGCCAACCTGACCGATACCATCAACATCATGTACTGCGGCCAGATGGTGGAGGTGGGCACCCGGGAGCAGATCCTGACCTCGCCCCATCACCCCTATACCGACGCCCTGCTCAAGTCCATTCCGGACTTTGACAAGCTGGTGCGCCACAAGTCCCGGCTCGAGACCCTGCCCGGGGTGATACCGCCGCTGCAGCACCTGCCCATCGGCTGCCGCCTCGGCCCCCGCTGTCCCTATGCCCAGAAGCAGTGCGTGCAGACCCCGCTGATGAGCAAGGTCAAGGGTCACCAGTTCAGTTGCCACTTTCCGTTGAACATGGACGAACCGAAGAAATGATCCGGACCCATGAGCAACGCCAGGGGCCAGCCAGGTATCAGCTGTCACTTCCCCCTGAACATGGACGAACCGAAGAAATGATTCGGACCCATGAGCAACGCCAGGGGCCAGCCAGGTATCAGTTGCCACTTCCCCCTGAACATGGAAGAGCCGAAGAAATGAACATGAATCATCTGTCTGTGGCGACGCCGTCGCTCGCCAAGGAGCCAAGCCTGTGATCGAACCCTCCCTGTTGCAGGTCAGAGGCCTCTGCAAGACCTACCAGAACCGCACCGGCCTGTTCCGACGCCAGGCGGTGGAAGCCATCAAGCCGCTCTCGTTCAATCTGGAGGTGGGCCAGACCCTGGCCATCGTCGGCGAGGCGGGCTCCGGCAAGAGCACGCTGGCGCGCATCCTGGCGGGCATGATAGAGCCCAGCGGCGGCGAGATCGCCATCGAGGGGCAGCCCCTGGTGCACGGCGACTACCAGACCCGCTGCAAGCTGCTGCGGATGATCTTCCAGGACCCCAATACATCGCTCAACCGCAAGATCCGGGTCGGCCAGATCCTGGAGACCCCGCTGCGCCTCAACACCGAGATGAGCGAGGAGGAGCGCAAGGACAAGGTGGTGCAGACCCTGCGCATGGTGGGCATGCTGCCCGACCACGCCCTCTTCTACCCGCAGATGCTCTCCGCCGGTCAGCAGCAGCGGGTGGGACTGGCCCGCGCCCTGATCCTCAATCCCAAGATAGTGGTGGCGGACGAGGCGCTGTCGACCCTGGACATCTCGGTGCGCTCCCAGATCATCAATCTGCTGCTGGAGATGCAGGAGACCACGGGGCTGAGCTATGTGCTGGTGGCCAACGATCTCGGCATCGTCAGCCACATCAGCGACGAGGTGCTGGTGATGCATGACGGCCGGGTGGTGGAGCGCGGCAAGACCCTCAAGGTGTTTGCCGATCCCCAGCACGAGGTGACCCGCCGCCTCATCCAGAACTACAACAACGAATACCGCAGATGATGTCGAGGCCGCGGACCCGGCGCGGCCGTTCCCTCGTTTTTCAGGCATAAAAAAACCCGGCTTGTGGGCCGGGAATTGCGCTCAAAAAGTGATTGCGTCGCTCGTAGTAGGAACACCGAGATAGTAGGTGCCCCCTTGGAGTTCAACAACTGTCAGATCTGACAGGCGGTCCGCTATGGAACCTGAACTGCGGATCCGGTGAGTAGATGAGCTCAGCCTCAATGGCGCCGAAGAAGGCCACCCGCTCGCTGATGTCCTCCCCCGCGAAATGCGAGGCCAATGCCAGATAATCCTGGTAGTGGCGCGCCTCCGAGCGCAGCAATGAGACATAGAAGCGCCCCAGCTCCTCGTCCAGATGGGGGGCTATCTTCGCGAAGCGCTCGCAGGAGCGCGCCTCTATATAGGCACCGATGATCATCTTGTCGACCACGGCGGCGGGCTCATAGGTACGCACATGCTTTAGCAGACTGCGGGCATAGCGGGAGGCGCTGACCGGGCCGTAGGGGATGCCGCGGGCGGCCATGATCTCCAGCACCTGCTCGAAGTGATGCAGCTCCTCCTGAATGAGCCGCACCATGGGAAACAGCAGGGGGTTGCGCTCCAGTTCGGCAAACACGCTTCTGTCGGACTCCCCCATGGTACGTTTACCGAGGATCTCGGCCTTCTCGGGGATGGCGTCCAGCTCCCGGTAGAACGCCAGCTTGGGCAGCAGGTGGCGCTTGCCCTTGGGCAGGCAGTAGCGACGCACCAGGCTGTGGGCGGTCAGGGCAGCCTTGTTCTCGCAGTTGGCGTGATCGATCAGCAGGGTCGGCAATTGGGCAGGATCCCGCGCCATCTCCACCCAGGCATCCGGGGTCTCACAATGCAGGAACTGGCGAACGGGGGCTAGCAGGTCATCCATCTAACGTCTCATCTCTTGCTATGACAGGCGGCGCACGCGCCGGGGCACCTATGCTAGCGGATCCCGCCTGTGCTGCCCACCACCTTGAGCGAGGAGCCAGCGCCTCACTTCAGCAGCCGTTTGAGGGAGTCGCGCCGGATCAGCTTGCCGCTGAAGGAGGGCAGCTCACCGGCCTCCCCCTCCTCCACCATGGTGATCAGCCGGCTGATGGTCTCCTGGATCATCTCGGTCACCGGCATCTTGACGCTGGCGAGGGACGGGATCACGTAGGGGGCCAGCGCTATGTCATCGAAGCCGACCACGGAGACCTGCTCCGGCACCGACACGCCGGCCTGGTGCAGCTGCTTGATGGCACCGATCGCCATGTCATCGTTGCTGGCCACCAGAGCGCTGAAGCGAGCCCCCCGCCCCAGCAGGGTCGAGACCCCGGCCGCGCCGCAGGCGGGGGTCCACTTGCCGTGCGCGATCAATTCGTCACGCAGCGGGATCTCGTGCCGGACCAAAGCCTGCTTGTAGCCGGCCAGACGCTCGATGCCGGTCGGCGAATCCGCCGAGCCGGTGATGAAGGCGATGTCGGTGTGGCCCATCTCCACCAATTTATCCACCACGGCCGCGGCGGCAGCCTGTTGATCGGAGTAGACGCAATGGCGGTGGTGGCGCCGCAACTTGCGGTTGAGCACCATGATGGGCTGGGAATGCTGCTCGATGATCTCGTCCATCTCCTCGACGCTCAGAAAGCGCGGGTAGATGATGATGCCGTCACAGCGCAGGTCCAGCAGATACTGGATGGCCTGACGCTCCTCCTCGGCGCTGTGCTTGCCATCGGCCAGGATCAGCTGGCGACCGCGATCCTCGGTCATCCGCGCCGCATGGGAGAGCAGCTCGCTGAAATAGACGCCGTGATACAGGGTGTTGGTCACCACCAGCCCCAGAGTCTGGGTATTCTTGGTCGCCAGCTGCCTGGCCAGCAGATTGGGGCGATAACCGCTCTCCTCGATGGCCTGAAACACCCGGTCCCGGGTCTCCTGGCTGGTGTAGCCATTGCCTGACAACACGCGAGAGACAGTCGCCTTCGACACCCCTGCCCGCCTTGCCACCTCCAGCATCGTCGTCATCTTGCTCCATCCCGTTATGCTTGACGGGCCGCAGTGTACTGCACCGGCCTGGGGTTGTCGTAGCAAGAATGCGGGCATGGGGGGTCATTGAGTGATCCCATTCACGGATCTGCACAATGATCGGGAGACTGTCTTGTATCGCAGAAAGAAACTGAGCACTCTATGTGGAACCGGTTCCACATGTGCAGTTTCACACCGTCCATCCGTACGCCACAGGCGGGGCTATGGCTGGTATCTCTTGGTCAAAAGGATAAACCAGATGTCAAAAAACTATGCGGCCCTGGCCAGTGCCGTCGTCAATGCCCTGGGGGGAGCGGACAACATCGTCGCGGTGACCCACTGCATGACGCGCCTGCGCTTCGTCTTGACGGATTCAAGCCGAGTGGACAACCCCGCCCTGAAGGCCACCACCGGGGTGCTGGGTGTGGTGAACAATGACAACCAGTGCCAGGTGATCATCGGCAACATGGTGTCCCACGCCTACCGCGAGGTGCTCGCCCGGCTACCAGAAGACGCACAGGGCGCACCGCAAGAGGTGAAAGCCGGTTTCAGCCTCAAACACCTCGGCGCCGGCATCCTCGACGCCCTGATCGGCACCATGTCGCCGCTCATTCCGGCGATCATCGGCGGCTCCATGGTCAAGCTGCTGGCCATGGTGCTCAGTATGAGCGGCATGGTGGAGGTCACCTCCCCCAGCTACATCATCCTCAATGCCATCGGCGATGGCGCCTTCTTCTTCCTGCCCCTGATGGTCGCCGCCTCGGCGGCAGTCAAGTTCAAGACCAACATGTCGCTGGCCATCGCCATCGCCGGCGTGCTGGTGCACCCGAGCTTCATCGAGCTGATGGCCAGAGCCGCCCAGGGGGAGCCGGTCAGCTTCGGCTTTATCCCGGTCACCGCGGTGAAATACACCTATACCGTGATCCCGGCCCTGGTGATGACCTGGTGCCTCTCCTACATAGAGCGCTGGGTAGACAGGATCACCCCGGCGGTGACCAAGAACTTCTTGAAACCCATGCTGATCGTGCTGATCGCGGCGCCGCTCGCCATCCTGCTGATCGGCCCCATCGGCATCTGGATCGGCACCGCCATCTCCGGCCTGGTCTACACCGTACACGATTACCTCGGCTGGCTGTCAGTGGCCATCATGGGGGCCCTGTGGCCGCTGCTGGTGATGACCGGCATGCACCGCGTCTTCACCCCGACCATCATCCAGACCATCGCCGAGACCGGCAAGGAAGGCATGGTGATGCCCTCCGAGATTGGTGCCAACCTCTCCCTCGGCGGATCCTCCCTGGCGGTGGCCTGGCGCACCAAGAACCCGGAACTGCGCCAGACAGCGCTGGCTGCGGCGGCCTCCGCCATCATGGCCGGCATCTCCGAGCCCGCGCTCTACGGGGTGGCCCTGCGCCTGAAACGGCCGCTCATCGCCAGCCTTATCAGCGGCTTCATCTGTGGCGCCGTGGCCGGCATGGCCGGGCTTGCCAGCCACTCCATGGCGGCACCGGGTCTCTTTACCAGCGTCCAGTTCTTCGATCCGGCCAACCCCATGAGCATCGCCTGGGTGTTCGGGGTCATGGCACTCTCAGTGGTGCTCTCCTTCATCCTGACCCTGCTGATGGGCTTTGAAGACATTCCGGTGCAGGAGGAGCACCCCCAGGCCGCATCCGATGAGGCAGTGCCGACACTGCAGGTCAAGACTGCCGCCAGCCTGTGAATTCGCATCATCCGACATGACAAGAGGTAACAGATGTCGTTAGCAAGATTTCCCCGAGACTTCCTCTGGGGCGGCGCCCTGGCCGCCAACCAGGCGGAGGGGGGCTACCGCGAAGGCGGCAAGGGCCTGACCACGGTCGACATGATCCCCCACGGCGCCAACCGGATGGCGGTGAAACTTGGCCAGGAACCGCGCTTCACCCTGCGGGACGACGAGTATTATCCGAGCCATGACGCCATCGATTTTTATCACCGTTACAAAGAAGACATAGCGCTGATGGCCGAGATGGGCTTCACCGTGTTTCGCACCTCCATAGCCTGGGCCCGGCTCTATCCCAAGGGGGACGAGCAAGAGCCCAACGCCGAGGGCATCGCCTTCTACCGGGCGGTGTTCGAGGAGTGCCGCAAGTACGGCATCGAGCCGCTGGTGACCCTGTGCCACTTCGACGTGCCCATGCACCTGGTGGTGGAGTACGGCTCCTGGCGCAACCGCAAGATGGTGGCGTTCTTCACCCGCTATGCGCGCACCTGCTTCGAGGCGTTCGACGGGCTGGTGAAGTACTGGCTCACCTTCAACGAGATCAACATCATGCTGCACAGCCCCTTCTCCGGGGCCGGGCTGGTGTTTGAAGCGGGTGAAGATCAGGAGCAGATAAAGTATCAGGCGGCCCACCACGAGCTCATCGCCAGCGCCCTGGCGACCCGAATTGCCCACGAGGTGAACCCGCACAACCAGGTCGGCTGCATGCTGGCGGGGGGCAATTTCTACCCCTACTCCTGCAAGCCTGACGATGTGTGGGCTGCGATCCAAAAGGAGCGGGAGAACCTGCTGTTCATCGACGTGCAGGCTCGCGGCGCCTACCCTGCCTATGCCGAGCGCGTGTTCCGCGAGAAGGGAGTCCGGCTCGTCAAGGAACCGGGTGACGACGAGATCCTTCGCAACACCGTCGACTTTGTCTCCTTCAGCTACTACGCCTCCCGCTGTGCCTCGGCCGACATGAACGCAGGCAACACCAGCGCCGCCAACGTGGTCAAGTCCCTGCGCAACCCCCATATCAAGGTGAGCGAATGGGGCTGGGGCATAGACCCGCTCGGCCTGCGCATCACCATGAATACCCTCTATGACCGCTATCAGAAGCCGCTGTTTCTGGTGGAGAACGGCCTGGGCGCCGTCGATGAGGTCAATGAGCAGGGCGAGATCGAGGACGACTACCGCATCGGCTATCTGCGCGAGCACATCAGCGCCATGGGGGACGCCATCGCCGACGGCGTGCCGCTCTTGGGCTACACCAGCTGGGGCTGCATCGATCTGGTGGCCGCCTCCACCGGGGAGATGAGCAAGCGCTACGGCTTCGTCTATGTGGACAGGGACGACGCCGGCAAGGGCACCCTGGCGCGCAGGCGCAAGAAGTCGTTCTGGTGGTACAAGAAGGTGATCGCCAGCCATGGGGAAGATCTGGCGTGAGATGAAGCACAGAGTACCGAGACAAAGATGGGGGCCAAGGCCCCCATCTTCATTTCCGGTCTAGACCAGCTGGAAAACGTTTAACTGCCTTCGTTAAAAATTTCCAGGTTGCTGGTGCCTTCCTGCCATTCGCGCACGGCCTTGTTGTCGTCGCAGCGCTGGGCATTGAGGTGGTCCAGATAGCCCTGATCCACGTCGGCGGTGACGTAGTGGCCGTTGAACACCGAGGTCTCGAAGTGGCGCAGCTCGGGGTTGATCTCCCGCACCGCCTCTTCCAGATCTTCCAGATCCTGGAAGATGAGGCCATCGGCACCGATCAGCTTGCACACCTCTTCCACTTCCCGGCCATGGGCGATCAGCTCGTTGGCGGTGGGCATGTCGATGCCGTAGACGTTGGGGAAACGGATCTCGGGGGCGGCGGAGGCAAAGTAGACCTTGGCCGCACCGGCTTCCCGCGCCATCTGGATGATCTGCTCGGAGGTGGTGCCACGGACGATGGAGTCATCCACCAGCAGCACCTTCTTGCCCTTGAACTCGGAGCCGATGGCATTGAGCTTGCGACGCACCGACTTCTTGCGCTGGGTCTGGCCCGGCATGATGAAGGTACGGCCGATGTAGCGGTTCTTCACGAAGCCCTGACGGTACGGCAGATCGAGGGTATGGGCTATCTCCAGCGCGACGTCACAGGAGGTCTCGGGGATGGGGATGACCACATCCACGTCGAGATCTTCCCACTCGCGGGCGATCTTTTGGCCCAGCTTGCGACCCATGTTGAGGCGGGCGGCATAAACGGAGACCTTGTCGATGCAGGAGTCGGGACGGGCGAAGTAGACGTACTCGAAGATGCAGGAACTCATCTGCGGGTTCTCCGCACACTGCTCGGAGAACAGCTGGCCCTGTTCGGTGATGTAGATGGCCTCGCCCGGGGCGACGTCACGCACCGTCTCGAAACCGATGGCGTCGAGCGCCACGCTCTCGGAGGCGAGCATGTACTCCACCTGGCCCTGCTCGTCGATCCGGCGACCCAGGATCAGCGGCCGAATGCCGTTGGGATCGCGGAAGCCGATGAGGCCGTGACCTATCACCAGGGAGACCACGGCATAGGCGCCGCGGATCTGCTGATGAGTCTTGCGCACCGCGGAGAAGATGTCCTCGGGACGCAGCTCCATCTTGTCGCAGAGATCCAGCTCGTGCGCCAGCACGTTCAGCAGCACTTCCGAGTCGGAGGTGGTGTTGATGTGGCGGCGGGCGACCTTGAACTGCTGCTCCTTGAGCGCCTTGGCGTTGGTGAGGTTGCCGTTGTGGGCCAGCACCATGCCGTAGGGGGAGTTCACGTAAAAAGGTTGGGCTTCAGCGGCACTTGAGCTGCCTGCGGTGGGATATCTGACATGTCCTATGCCGATATGCCCCTTCAGTCGCTGCATGTGGCGCACTTCAAACACATCCTTCACCAGGCCGTTGGCCTTGCGTTGCCGGAAGTTTCCACTGTCTATGGTCACAATCCCGGCGGCATCCTGTCCCCTGTGCTGCAACACCGTCAAGGCGTCGTAGAGGGCCTGATTGACGGGGGTGGTGCCAACTATACCGACAATACCACACATGTCTTTGCTACCTCGAAGTCACTGTACCTGATTGAGAAAACTGGATGAGTTCAGCATGAACCCGAAGAACCACTGGATCACCGGTTTAAACTCGGGGACCAGCTTGGACGCCACCCACCAGTCGCTCTGGGAGAGACTGGTGAAGGTATCCATAAAAAACAGCAGGGCACTGACGATCAGTACCCCGCGAATGGCGCCAAAACAGACTCCCAGCACCCGATCGGTGCCGGACAGGCCGGTCTTTTCCACCAGCAAGCCCACCACATAGTTGACCACGCTCCCCAGGATCAGGGTCGCCACGAACAGGGCGGCGATGGCCAGGCCGTTGCGCACCATGGCATCGGTAAACGAGGTGAAGTAGACGGCGAGATCGGGATAGAAATGGCTGGCAATGAAAAAGGCGACGAACCAGGTGACAAGGGACATGGCTTCCTTGAGAAAGCCGCGCACCAGGCTGATGAGAGCGGAGAAACCGACGATGCCGATGATGGCGTAATCAATCCAGACCATAGAAAAAGATGTCCTGCGAAATTGCGGCGCAGTCTAACAAAAACGATTGCGCAATGCTTGATAAAATTGTGTTAAATATCCAATACGGCGCCGATAGAAGCCATGTTAGCCCCTGCCGAAACCATTGGCCGACGCCGGAATGCACAACGCCATGGCACTGCCATGGCGTTGTCGTCAGCACGAGCGGCTTACCCTATGTGGGTCAGGCCACCCATGTAGGACTGCAGCGCCGCCGGGATGGCGATGCGACCGTCTTCCTGCTGGTAGTTCTCGATCACCGCCACCAGGGTGCGACCCACTGCCAGGCCGGAGCCGTTCAGGGTGTGCAGCAGCTGGGGCTTGCCATCGATGCGCACCCGGGCCTGCATGCGACGGGCCTGGAAGTCGGTGCAGTTGGAGACGGAGGAGATCTCGCGGTAGGTGTTCTGAGCCGGCAGCCAGACTTCCAGATCGTAGGTCTTGGCGGCGCAGAAGCCCATGTCGCCGGTGGCCAGCGCCATCACGCGATACGGCAGCTCCAGCAGTTGCAGCACCTTCTCGGCGTGACCGGCCATCTCTTCCAGCGCTTCCCAGGATTTCTCCGGGTGCACCAGCTGCACCATCTCGACCTTGTCGAACTGGTGCATGCGGATCAGACCGCGAGTATCACGACCGTAGGAGCCCGCCTCAGAGCGGAAGCAGGGGCTGTGGGCGGTCATCTTGATGGGCAGTTCCTGCTCGTCGAAGATCTCGTCGCGGGCCATGTTGGTGAGCGGCACTTCGGAGGTCGGGATCAGGGAGAACTTGCGCAGCTTGCCCTCGTCATCCCCTTCCCCATTGATGCCGGTGTTGAACAGGTCTTCGGAGAACTTCGGCAGCTGACCGGTGCCGTACAGGCTGTCCGGGTTCACCAGATAGGGCACGTAGCATTCGGTGTAGCCGTGCTGCAGGGTGTGCAGGTCCAGCATGAACTGCGCCAGGGCGCGGTGCAGGCGGGCGATCTGCCCCTTCATCACCACGAAGCGGGCACCGGCGAGCTTGACGCCGTTCTTGAAATCCACGCCCTTGGCCGCTTCACCGAGATCGATGTGATCGCGTACCGGGAAGTCGAACGCGCGCGGGGTGCCCCAGCGGCGCACTTCCACGTTATCGTTCTCGTCACGGCCCACCGGGGTGGTCTCGCTTGGCAGGTTGGGGATGGCGTCGGAGATGGCCTTGATCTCGGTCAGCAGGGACTCGAGTTCGACCTTGCTGGTCTCCAGCTCGTCGTTGATCTTGGTCACCTCGGCCTTGAGCGGGGCCACATCTTCACCACGACGGGCCGCCTCACCGATGGACTTGGAGCGAGCGTTGCGCTCGGCCTGCAGCTCCTGGGTACGGGACTGCAGATCCTTGCGTTTCTCTTCCAGAGCATTGACAGCCGCTACGTCCAGAACGTAGCCACGTGTCGCCAGACGAGCGGCAGCCTCTTCGATATCGCTGCGCAGATATTTGGGATCCAGCATGGTTTACCTACTTTTTTTAATGGGATCTGGGCCTGGGTCGTCGTGACCGGGCGAGAGAACAGATCCGGAAGTTAACATCGGTTGGCGCACCCCTATGTCTTCGGAATCGGGCCTTCGAAATCAAGAAGATGGTGCAAGGCCAAGACAAGCGGGGTCAGAGGGGCAGTGTAGCAGACCGCCCCCCCGCCCGAACAGGGACTATTGCTGTCGTTTTTGCCAAGTTTTCGGGCATCGGCAGCCTCTTCTTCGCCGATCCGGTCTTACGGCGTCCCACATCCGGCGTCGAGCCGTTATTTGTCTCTTTTGTGCGGGCTCTGCCGGTCCAGCTCACGCAGATAGTCGAGCTTCTGGGCAATCTGCTTCTCGAGGCCGCGATCGGTCGGCTGGTAGTAGTGCTTGCCGGCGAGCTCGGGCGGGAAGTAGCTCTCCCCCGCCGCATAGGCGCCGGGCTCGTCGTGGGCGTAGCGGTACTCGGCGCCATAGCCCAGCTCGCTCATCAGCTTGGTCGGTGCGTTGCGCAGGTGCGGTGGCACCTCGAAGTCGGGCAGGTTCCTGGCGTCGTTGAGCGCCGCCTTCCAGGCGGTGTAGACCGCATTGCTCTTGGGGGCACAGGCGAGGTAGACGATGGCCTGGGCGATGGCACGCTCCCCCTCCGCCGGGCCGATGCGATGGAAACAGTCCCAGGCCGACAGTGCCACCTGCATGGCGCGCGGATCGGCGTTGCCGACGTCTTCTGAGGCGATGGCCAGCAGCCGGCGGGCGATGTAGAGCGGATCGCAACCGGCGCTCACCATGCGGGCATACCAGTAGAGCGCCGCATCGGGGGCCGAGCCGCGAATGGACTTGTGCACCGCCGAGATGAGGTCGTAGAAGTGATCGCCCCCCTTGTCGAAGCGTGCCACGTGCTCCCCCACCACGGCGGCCAGCAGGGCGCTGTCGATGATGCGCTGCCCTGCCCCGTTGGCCTCGGCCATGTCGGCCAACAGCTCCAGGTAGTTGAGGGACTTGCGGCCGTCACCGTCCACCGCCTTGGCCAGCGCCTCCTTCACCCCGGGGGCGAAGGCCAGCGTCGAGTCATTGAGGCCGCGCGGGTCGGTCAGGGCCTGATCGATCATGGCGAGGATGTCGTCCTCCTCCAGCCTCTTCAGCAGATAGACCCGGGCCCGGGAGAGCAGTGCGTTGTTGAGTTCGAACGAGGGGTTTTCGGTGGTGGCGCCGATGAAGGTGATAGTGCCGTCTTCGATGTGGGGCAGGAACACATCCTGCTGGCTCTTGTTGAAGCGGTGCACCTCATCCACGAACAGGATGGTGCGCACCCCGCGCCAGCTGTTCTCCTTCGCCTTGTCGATGGCGGCGCGGATCTCCTTGATGCCGGAGGTGACGGCCGAGAGCCGCTCCACCTCGGCCTGACAATAGTGCGCCATCAGCTCGGCGAGGGTGGTTTTGCCGGTACCCGGGGGGCCCCACAGGATCATGGAGTGGCAGTGGCCGGCCAGGATGGCTTTGCGCAGGGGCTTGTCAGCCCCCAGGATATGCTGCTGACCTATGTACTGATCGAGATTCTGCGGCCGCATCCTGGCCGCCAGCGGGCGAAAGTCGGACGAGAAGTCCAGCGACAGGTTGCTCATCTGCGTTGACCGTCCTGCGCCACGTCGACCGCCAGTGGCAGACGGTCCGACGATAAATCCAAAGAGAGGTTGCTCATCGGCGTTGACCATCCTGCGTCACCCGGGCCGCCAGCAGGAGACGGCCCGAGCAGAGATCCAAAGAGAGATCGCGCATCAGCGCTGGTCGTCCAGTGCGACCCCCTTCGGGATCTTGAACTGGAACTCGCTGCCCTTGAGCACCGGTTTGCGGTTGAAGCCGCTGAGGGTGAACTCGCTCCACTGCCCCTGCGCCTCTTTCACGTCGAAGCGGCTGATGTTGTTCTGCCGATCGAAGGTGATGCGGAAGGAGGCGATCAGCTCGTCCTGGTTGCGGCTGGTGACGGTGTAGACGTCCCCCTGCTGGGTCACGTCGTAGTTCTTCCAGAGCGCGTTGTCATTGCCGGCGATCAGCACGAAGGGGGTGTTGAGCACCGCATCCTTCAGCTTGAGGGCGGTGACCTGCTCGACGAAGGGATCATAAACCCAGACGTCCTTGCCATCGGCCACGATCAGGCTCTCATCCGGCGCTGTGGTGTGCCAGTTGAACCGGTTGGGGCGCTGCACCAGCAGATCACCGCTCGCCTTTTGCAGCTCCTTGCCCTTGCTGTCATAGACGGTCTGGGCAAACTTGGCCGAGAACAGGCTCACATCGGACAGCTTCTGCTTGAGGTCGCTGGCGGCATCGGCCCACACCTGGCTGCTGGCCAGCAGCAGCACCGTACCCATCAAAAATTGTTTCTTCATCATGCTTCCCATTCGAAAGGGCTCGATAAGAGGCCATGTCTAGCGAGACATGGCCTGGATGATAGGGGGAACTCAGTCACGCACCGGCGGCGGTGCCAGCACGTCGCGCTGACCGTTGCCACCCGGGCTGCTGACGATGCCCTGGTTTTCCATCTGCTCGATGAGACGAGCCGCCCGGTTGTAACCGATCTTGAACTTGCGCTGCACGCTGGAGGTGGAGCCACGGCGGGATTCCACCACGAAGGCCACCGCCTCGTCGAACAGGGGATCGAGCTCCTCGTCGCCGCTGCTGCCGTAGTCACCGCTGCCGCCTTCACTATCCGACTCGCCGGAGAGGATCTCCTCGATGTAGTTCGGCTCACCGCGCAGCTTCCAGTCCGCCACCACCTTGTGCACCTCGTGGTCATCGACGAAGGCGCCGTGGACCCGGGTCGGGTTGGAGGTACCGGCCGGCATGTAGAGCATGTCACCCATGCCGAGCAGGGATTCGGCACCGCCCTGATCCAGGATGGTACGGGAGTCGATCTTGCTCGAGACCTGGAACGAGATCCGGGTCGGGATGTTGGCCTTGATGAGACCCGTTATCACATCCACCGACGGACGCTGGGTCGCGAGGATGAGGTGAATACCGGCGGCCCGCGCCTTCTGGGCGATACGGGCGATGAGCTCTTCCACCTTCTTGCCGACGATCATCATCATGTCGGCAAACTCGTCCACCACCACCACTATGTGGGGCAGCTTCTCGAGTTCAGGCGGCATCTGATCCATGGAGTCGCCAGGGCGCCACAGCGGATCCCGCAGCGGTTGTCCCTCGGCGGCCGCGGCCAGCACCTTGTCGTTGTAGCCCTTGAGGTTGCGCACCCCGACCGCCGACATCAGCTTGTAGCGGCGCTCCATCTCGCCCACGCACCAGCGCAGGGCGTTGGCGGCGTCCTTCATGTCGGTGACCACCTCGGTCAGCAGGTGCGGGATCCCCTCGTAGACCGAGAGCTCCAGCATCTTGGGATCGATCATGATGAAGCGCAGATCCTCCGGCGACGACTTGTAGAGCATGGAGATGATCATGGTGTTGACCCCCACCGATTTACCGGAGCCGGTGGTACCGGCCACCAGCAGGTGCGGCATCTTGGCGAGGTTCACCACCACGGGCTCCCCTGCGATGTCCTGGCCCAGGCCCATGGTCAAGGGGTTGCGGCTGTCGCGGAAGTCGTCGCAGTCGAGAGTCTCGCGCAGGTAGACGGTCTGGCGTACCCGGTTCGGCAGCTCGATGCCGACGAAGGTCTTGCCCGGGATCACCTCCACCACCCGTACGCTGCTGGCGGAGAGGGAGCGCGCGAGATCGCGGGACAGGTTGGTGATCTTGCTCGCCTTCATGCCCGGCGCCAGATCCAGCTCGAAACGGGTGATGACGGGGCCAGGATAGACGCCGACCACCTTGGCCTGCACGTTGTAATCGGCCAGCTTGGCCTCCACCAGACGGCCCATGCGGTCCAGTTCGTCCTTGCTCATCATCTGAGTCTTGGCGGGCGGTCTGTCCAACAGATCCAGCCCCGGCAAGGGGGCCATGCCCGGCTGCGGGCGGCGCTTGGCTTTGGGGGCGACCGCCACCGGCGCGGCCGGGGCCTCGTCGCCCTCCGCCCAGGGCAGATCGAGCTCGTCATCATCCGCGGCTGCCAGCACGGGTTGCGGGCGGGCATTGGCCGCGCGCTTCGGCTTGGCGACGGGCGTCGGCGCCTCGTCATCTTCGTCGTCAAACTGCGGCTCGAACTGGAATGTATCGTCATCGAGTTCCGGCAGCCATTCGTCAGATTTTGTCTTCTGGGCCGCGCCCTTGGCCTTGGGATTGCGTGTCCAGCTGCCGTGAGGCTCGTCTTCCTCATCCAGATCGATGGCACCCACGCCCCCTTCCAGCAAGGGATCCGGTCCCTCGAAGCGAGGCTGGCGCCAGCCCCCGGTCAACCAGCGACCTAGCGTGGTGGGGAAGTGATAGATGGCGCTGACGGTGCCGGTGCAGCTGGCCCCGATCCGCTCGACTATGGTGAGCCAGGACCAGCCGGTGAACAGGGTGATGCCGGTGGCCACGAAGCAGAGCAGCATCAGGTTGGCGCCGACACCGCCGAACAGCGGCACCACGGCGGAGGCGATCACGTCCCCCACCAGGCCGCCGGCGGAAAAATTCTGCATGTCGTTGAAGTTCATGCTGGCGATGGCCGACATGCCGAGCACCGTCAGCAGGAAGCCGACGATGCGCACCGACAGGGTCAGATAATCCACCTCCAGCAGCCGGCTCGGGCGCCAGAACAGGCTCCAGCCGAGCAGAACCGTCAGCGGCGGCACCAGATAGGAGAAGGCGCCGAAGGTAAACATGGTGATGTCGGCGAGCCAGGCACCGGCGCTGCCCGCCAGGTTCTTCACCTCCCCCTGCCAGGAGGTCTGGGACCAACCGGGATCGGCGGGATGGTAAGTCAAGAGGGCAAGCAAGAGATAGGCAGCCATCAGGGTGATGGCGATCAAGACGGCCTCGAAGATCCGTTGGGTACCTGACAAAGGAGTAAACAGCTTTTTATCGGCCAAACTCCGGCTCCTTTCTGAAAACATGTAATGCGGGGATAGGGGGCCTAGTATCCCTGAAAAGCCCACCGATTGTCAGCCTGTGCCTGAGGGCGGGGCCATCTTTACAACCAAGTTCATAAGAAGAAACGAGCGGACCGGCCGCTCGTTTCTGACTATCGTGACTCGTCATGGAACTTGCAAGTCACAGCATAACCCGGCTTAGCGGGTGCTGATCACCAGACGACTGCTCTGCTTGACCTCTTCCATCACCACGTAGGTGCGGGTGTCATTGACCCCGGGCAGACGCAACAGGGTCTCCCCCAGCAGGCGGCGGTAAGCCGACATGTCGCTGACGCGGGTCTTGAGCAGATAGTCGAAATCACCGGAGACCAGATGGCACTCCTGGATCTCCTCAAGCACCTGAACAGCCTTGTTGAACTGTTCAAAGACGTCGGGTGCGCCGCGATTGAGGGTAATTTCCACGAACACCAGCAGAGACGCGTCCAGATAATGAGGGTTCAGAATAGCGGCATATCCTTCGATATAGCCTTGTCGCTCCAGGCGACGAACCCGTTCCAGACACGGTGTAGGACTCAGGCCAACTCGTTTGGACAACTCAACGTTCGAAATCCTGCCATCCTTTTGCAGTTCATTCAGAATGTTGCGGTCAATCCTGTCCAAATCCTTTAGCCGACTCTTAGCTTCCATCATTTAATTCCATCCTTTGGCTATTTTTTGGTAAGAATCACCAGTCATTTTATAATTATGGTCACAAATCCTGTCAATACCTGAATATACTAGGCGCAAATGTTGCTTAACATTGTGGCAACATAAACCACCAATCGATAGACGAGGGATAGCATGATTATCGGTGTACCTAAGGAAATAAAAAACCATGAATATCGCGTAGGCATGGTTCCGGCCAGTGTACGTGAACTAACAGCACGAAACCATACCGTTTTCGTCCAAAGCGGCGCAGGAACTGGCATTGGCTTCAGTGACGCAGATTATCTGGCTGCGGGGGCCGAAATTCTGGCCTCTGCTGACGATGTTTTCGCCAAGGCCGAGATGATCGTCAAGGTCAAGGAGCCCCAGGCGGTCGAGCGCGCCATGCTGCGTCCGGGCCAGACCCTGTTCACTTACCTGCATCTGGCGCCAGACCTGGCCCAGACCCGGGAATTGATCGACAGCGGCGCCGTCTGCATCGCCTACGAAACCGTCACCGATGCCCGTGGTGGACTGCCGCTGCTGGCCCCCATGTCGGAGGTGGCCGGACGCATGTCTATTCAAGCGGGCGCCCAGGCGCTGGAGAAGTCCCGCGGCGGTAGCGGCGTGTTGCTCGGCGGCGTACCCGGGGTCGAACCTGCCAAGGTGGTGATCATCGGTGGCGGCGTAGTGGGCTCCAATGCAGCCCGTATGGCCATAGGCCTGCGCGCCGATGTCACCATACTCGACAACAACATCGATACCCTGCGTCGCCTCGACAGCGAATTCCAGGGGGCGGCCAAGGTGGTCTACTCCAACCGCGAGACCCTGGAGCGCCACATCCTGGCGGCAGATCTGGTCATCGGCGGCGTGCTGGTGCCCGGCGCCACTGCGCCAAAACTTGTCAGCCGTGACCACATTGCGCGCATGAAGCCGGGCTCGGCCGTGGTCGACGTGGCCATCGATCAGGGCGGCTGTGTGGAAACCTCCCACGCCACCACCCACCAGGACCCGACCTTCATCGTCGATGAGGTGGTGCACTACTGCGTGGCCAACATGCCGGGCGCCGTGGCGCGAACCTCCACCGTCGCCCTCAACAACGCCACCCTGCCCTTCATCATCCGGCTGGCCGAGCAGGGCTACCGCAATGCGCTGCTGGGCGATCCCCACCTGTTGCACGGGCTGAACGTGATGGCAGGCAAGATCACCTGCCGGGAAGTGGCCGAGGCGCATCATCTGGCCTACACGGATCCCCTGACCCTGCTGAACTGATCCCGCCCCCGCAAGGGAGCGCCGATGAGTGAAAATCCGCCCGCGATGGGCGGTTTTTTTATGGCGCCACGAGCGCCGCCAACCCCCTCCACAGGCGATTGCTACAATCGACGCGCTGGCCTTTGACCCTGGATCACGAATTACCTACAATCGCGCAAACTCATCACGTCTCGGAAATCACATCATGAGCCAAGTTACTCATAGCAAACTGCTGATCCTGGGTTCCGGCCCGGCGGGCTACACCGCGGCCGTCTATGCCGCCCGCGCCAACCTGAGTCCCCTGCTCATCACCGGCATGCAGCAAGGTGGTCAGCTGACCACCACCACCGAGGTGGAGAACTGGCCGGGTGATGCGGAAGGCCTGACCGGTCCAGCCCTGATGGAGCGCATGCAGGCCCATGCGGAGAAGTTCGATACCCGCATTCTGTTCGATCACATCAATGAAGTGGCGCTGACCGAGCGTCCGTTCCGCCTCAAGGGCGACAACGGCGAATACAGTTGCGATGCGCTGATCATCGCCACCGGTGCCTCCGCCAAGTATCTGGGGCTGCCCTCCGAAGAGGCGTTCAAGGGCCGCGGCGTCTCCGCCTGCGCCACCTGTGACGGCTTCTTCTACCGCAACCAGGAAGTGGCCGTGGTCGGCGGCGGCAACACCGCCGTGGAAGAGGCACTGTATCTGGCCAACATCGCCAAGAAGGTGCATCTGATCCACCGTCGCGACGAGTTCCGCGCCGAGAAGATCCTGATCAAGCGCCTCAATGACAAGGTCGAGAGTGGCAACATAGTGCTGCACACCCACCAGACTCTGGACGAGGTGCTGGGTGACAACATGGGGGTGACCGGCGTGCGCCTGCGCAGCACCCGTGACGAGTCCAGCTCCGAGCTGGCGCTGATGGGCGTGTTCATCGCCATCGGCCACCAGCCCAACACCCAGATCTTCGAGGGCCAGCTGGCGATGGAGAACGGCTATCTCAAGGTACGCGGTGGCCTGGAAGGCTTCGCGACCCAGACCAGCATCCCCGGCGTGTTCGCCGCCGGCGACGTGGCCGACCATGTCTACCGCCAGGCGATCACCTCAGCCGGCACCGGCTGCATGGCGGCCCTCGATGCAGAGCGATATCTGGACGCACAATAAGCACAAGGTTATAAAGGGCATGCCGAGAGGCATGCCTTTTTCTTTTAAGGATCCGGATGAAACGGAAAATATTGATTGTCGAAGACAGCATGACGATCCGCCGCATGTTGATCCAGGCCATTGCGCAGCAAACCGGGCTGGAGATCGATGCGTTCGATACCCTGGAGGGGGCCCGTCATTGCCGGGGGGAGGAGTACGTGGTCGCCCTGGTGGATCTCACCCTGCCGGATGCCCCCAGCGGGGAAGCGGTCAAGGTGTTGCTGGAGCGGGGTTTGTCGGTGGTGATCCTCACCGCCGACATCAGCGAGGAGAAGCGGGAAGCCTGGCTGGAGGCGGGGGGGCTGGACTATGTGATGAAGGATTCACGCCACTCCCTGCAATACGCCGTC
Source organism: Aeromonas sp. sif2416 (assembly GCF_019218665.1). Taxonomy (NCBI): domain Bacteria; kingdom Pseudomonadati; phylum Pseudomonadota; class Gammaproteobacteria; order Aeromonadales; family Aeromonadaceae; genus Aeromonas; species Aeromonas sp. sif2416. The sequence goes on along the minus strand of NZ_JAHUXC010000010.1, from coordinate 60,526 downwards.
AGCCTGGTACACCGCCTCTACCTCAACCAGACCATAGAGGTGCTGGTGGTCGACGACTCGCGCACCTCCCGCCACCGTACCGCGGCCCAGTTGCGCAAGCAGTTGCTGCAGGTGCATGAGGCAAACTGCGCCCGCGACGCCCTGAGCGCCCTGGAACAGAATCCCGCCATTCGGCTGATGCTGGTGGACTACTACATGCCGGAGATCGACGGCATCAGCCTGGTGCGGATGCTGCGGGAGCGCTACAGCAAGCAGCAGCTCGCCATCATAGGTATCTCGGTGTCGGACAAGCACGGCCTCTCCGCCCGCTACCTCAAGCAGGGGGCGAATGATTTTCTCAACCAGCCGTTCGAGCCGGAGGAGCTGCAATGCCGGGTCAGCCACAATCTGGAGGCGCTGGAGCAGTTCAACAGCATCCAGGAGTCGGCCAATCGCGACTACCTGACCGGGCTATACAACAGGCGCTACTGGTTCAACGAGGGGCAGAGGTGGTTCGAGGAGCATCAGCGCCAGCAGGCGCCGCTCGCCCTGTGCGTGCTCGACGTGGATCATTTCAAGCAGGTCAACGATCACTGGGGCCATGCCATCGGCGATCAGCTGCTCTGTCACCTGACCCGTTTGCTCACCCAGTTCTTCCCGGATGCCATGATCGCCCGTTTCGGGGGGGAGGAGTTTGCCCTCATGGTGCCCCATAGCACTGTGCCCGTGCTGCTCAAGCGACTGGAGGGGCTGCGCCAGCAGATGCGCCAGCAACCGCTGTCCCGGGAGATACCGCTATTCGTGCGCGCCAGTTTTGGCGTCATCAACGTCGGGCGGCTCTCCATGGACGAGGCACTGAGCGAAGCGGATCGCCAGCTGTATCAGGCGAAGAACACCGGCCGCGACAAGATAGTGTCTCAGGACGCCTGAGCGAGTCTCAACACAGGTATCCCGTGTAGTACCGCCCGGCGCCCCTTAGTGGTGGCCGCCGGGTAATTCCCCTCCCCCTGCTTGCCCTCTCTTGCCGCTCGTTGAGCGCGCTCAATAGGTCTTGTCGACCCGCACCCCGTCGCTGAAATAGAGGATGCGCACCTTGTCGCCGCTGGCGAACTGCATGGCCGGATCATAATCCTGGATCACGTTGATGAGCCCGTTCTGCTCGTTGCGGATAAGCAGTTCCACCAGCTTGTTCTCCACCACGCTGTCACCCGACTGGTAATATTGCACCGCAGCCGCCCCGGCCAGGGCGCCCACCGCGGTGGCGATCTCCCGGCCATGGCCACCGCCGAACTGATTGCCGAGCAAGCCTCCCAGCACGGCGCCCCCCAGCGTCTTCCAGCCGGTATGCTCGGACTCCACTATCTGGCGCTGGGTGATGTTGCGCACCGTATCCACCTGGCCAAACACCACCTGATCCACGGGGCGCGCCGTGTTGCGATCGTAGGCCGCGCCCCAGGCGGGTGCAGTGACAAAGCCAAGCAAGCTGGATACTATCAGGATAATGGCCTTCATCTATGAACCTCTGTCTTATGTCTCGCTATCTTACCCAACTGGATGATGAGCTGTGCTGGTTTCCCGACCCCAGACATGCGCTGGAAGAGCCCAACGGGCTGTTGGCGATCGGGGGGGATCTCTCCCCTGCCCGCCTGCTGGCAGCTTATCACAAGGGGATCTTCCCGTGGAACGAGCCCTACCAGCCGCCGCTGTGGTGGTCGCCGGACCCCAGAGGCGTGGTCGAACCCGAGCGACTGCACATAGGTCGCAGCCTGCAGAAGTTTATCCGCCGCACCTCATTCGATATTTCCATCGATCGCGCCTTTAATGAGGTGATAGTGGCCTGCGCCGCCCCCCGTCGCAGCGCCAGTGGAACCTGGATAAGCACGCCCATGATCGACGCCTATCAACAACTTCATCGCCTCGGCCACGCCCATTCCGTCGAAATCTGGCAGGAGGGCCAGCTACAAGCCGGCCTCTACGGCCTCTCCTTCGGTCGGGTCTTCTGCGGCGAGTCCATGTTCAGTCGTATCGATAACGGCGCCAAACTGGCCATGGTGGCGCTCTGCCGCCACTTCGCCCGCCACGGCGGCGCCCTCATCGACTGCCAGATGCAAAATGACTTCCTTGCTACCCTGGGGATAGAGCAGTGGCCCAGGAGGCGCTTTCTGACGGAACTGGCCACCCTCACCCGGCAGCCGCTGACCGAGGGGTGCTGGCAGCCGGGGGACATCAGCCTATGACCGAAGAAGTGATCCTCAAGGTAGGGCTGACCCCCAGGCACCCGTGCAGCTATCTCGGCCATGAGCAGGAGCAGTTGCTGGTGCTGATGGATCACGAACTGCTCAATGCCGCAGGCTATGAGCGGCTGTTGACGGCGGGATTTCGGCGCAGTGGCAACGACATCTATCGTCCCCACTGCCCGGCCTGCAGCGCCTGCCAGTCCCTGCGCATTCACAGCGAGCACTTCGTGCCGAGCCGTGGCCAGAAACGGATCCGTCAGCTGAACCGGGATTTGGAACTGGTGCTGAGCTATGACGACAAGCCGGAGTACTACCAGCTCTACGAGCGTTACATCCGCGAGCGCCACCACGATGGCAGTATGTACCCACCAAGCCGCACCCAGTACAAGGGCTTCCTGCATTGTGACTGGATGCCTCCCCTCTATCTTGAGATGCGCAAGGCGGGCCGGCTCATCGGGGTGGCCACCACGGATCTGCTGCCCCATGCCTTGAGCGCCATGTATACCTTCTTCGATCCGGACTATGCCGACCGCTCCCTCGGCACCTTTGCCATTCTGAGTCAGTTGGAACTGGCCAAGCGCACCGGCCGCAGTTGGCTGTACCTTGGCTATCTGGTGGAGGCCTGTCGCAAGATGAATTACAAGCGCCAGTACCTGCCCCACGAGCTGCTGGTGCAGGGAGAATGGAAAAAGATCGACACCAAGCCCGAGTAAACTTTACACATAGCCTTAAATCCGGCATGATCCAGCGGATTTTTGTTGTGGCTTATCAAGAGGATTCAATGGCTAAAGAAGACAGTATTGAGATGCAGGGCACTATTCTCGAGACCCTGCCCAATACCATGTTCCGTGTGGAACTGGAAAATGGTCACGTGGTTATCGCTCATATTTCCGGCAAGATGCGCAAAAACTACATCCGTATCCTGACTGGGGACAAAGTAACGGTGGCTCTGACTCCGTACGATCTCTCCAAGGGACGTATTGTTTTCCGCTCTCGCTAAGCCAGGAATTCAGCAAAAAACCCCAGCCTCTCGGTTGGGGTTTTTTGTCGTTTCTGGTCTCAATCACGCTTAGTGGGAAACAGCTTCGACATTGACCTGAAAATCAAAGCTGAGGCTGTTATTCACCAACTCCACTCTCACCACCCCACCATCGACCAGTGAACCGAACAGGATCTCATTGGCCAGGGGTTTCTTGAGATGCTCCTGAATGACCCGTCCCATGGGTCTGGCGCCCATGGCTCTGTCATAACCCTTCTCTGCCAACCAGTGGCGCACCTCTTCCGATACTTCGAGTGACACGCCTTTGGCATCCAGCTGCACCTGCAGTTCGACGATGAACTTGTCGACGACCTGGTGGATCACCGTCATGTCCAAGTGGTTGAACCAGATGGTGTGATCGAGCCGGTTTCTGAACTCGGGGCTAAAGGTCTTGTTGATCACCGCCATGGCATCATGACTCATGTCCTGCTGCTGGAAACCTATCGACTTGCGCTGGGTTTCCTGCACGCCGGCGTTGGTAGTCATCACCAGGATCACGTTGCGAAAATCGGCCTTGCGCCCGTTGTTATCCGTCAAAGTACCGTTGTCCATGACCTGTAACAGCAGGTTGAACACATCCGGGTGCGCCTTCTCGATCTCATCCAGCAACACCACCGAATGAGGGTGTTTGAGCACAGAGTCGGTCAGCAACCCACCCTGCTCGAAGCCGACATAGCCGGGGGGCGCCCCGATCAGACGGGAGACGGTGTGACGCTCCATGTACTCGGACATGTCAAAACGCAGCACCTCAACTCCCAACGCCTTGCCGAGCTGCTGGGTGACTTCGGTCTTGCCCACCCCGGTCGGGCCAGCAAACAGGAAGCAGCCCACCGGACGACGCTCATTGCCAAGGCCGGAACGTGACAGGCGGATGGCATCGGTCAACACCGCGATGGCCTTGTCCTGACCGAACACCACCATCTTGAGATTGCGCTCCAGGTTCTTCAGCACTTCCTTGTCGGAAGAGGAGACCGACTTCTCTGGAATGCGGGCAATCTTGGCGACGATGGCCTCGATTTCCGGCACATTGATCACTTTCTTACGCTTGCTGACGGGCAGCAGACGCTGACCCGCCCCCGCCTCATCAATCACGTCGATCGCCTTGTCCGGCAGGTGGCGATCGTTGATGTACTTGGCCGAGAGCTCGACCGCGGCCCGGATCGCCTTGACGGTGTAACGCACGCCATGGTGCGCCTCATAGCGGCTCTTGAGCCCCATAAGGATACGAGTGGTGTCATCCACGCTTGGTTCGACGATGTCGATCTTCTGGAAGCGGCGCGCTAGGGCCCGATCCTTCTCGAAGATCTGGGAGTATTCCTGATAGGTTGTCGAGCCGACACAGCGCAGCAAGCCGTTGGAGAGCAGCGGTTTGATGAGGTTGGCCGCATCCAGCTGACCGCCGGAGGCCGCACCCGCCCCTATGATGGTGTGGATCTCGTCGATGAACAGGATGGCCCCTTCCTGGCGCTCGATCTGCTTGAGCAGCACCTTGAGGCGCTTCTCGAAGTCGCCACGGTACTTGGTGCCCGCCAGCAGGGACCCCATATCCAGCGAATAGATGGTGCTGTTAGCGATGACTTCGGGCACATCCCCCTTGACGATGCGATAGGCCAGCCCTTCGGCGATGGCGGTCTTGCCCACCCCGGCCTCCCCCACCAGCAACGGGTTGTTCTTGCGGCGACGACACAGTACCTGGATGGTGCGGCTCAGCTCCTGATCGCGGCCGATGAGGGGATCGATGCGCCCCTCCAGCACCATCTGATTCAGGTTGGTGGCAAAACTCTCAATCTGGGCGGAGGAGACATCATCGTCAGACTCGGCGTTATTGCCACCGCTCTCCGGCTTGCTGTCTTTGCGTACCCCGTGGGAGAGGAAGTTCACCACATCCAGTCGGCTGACCTCGGCTTTTTTCAGGAAATAGGCGGCCTGGGATTCCTGCTCACTAAAGATGGCGACCAGGACATTGGCACCACTGACCTCGGTATTGCCCGAGGACTGCACATGGAACACGGCCCGTTGCAGCACCCGTTGGAAGCCAAGGGTGGGTTGGGTTTCCCTGTCTTCATCGTCGTGAGGAATAAGCGGGGTTGTTTGACTGATGAATGCGCGGATCTCTTTGCGCATCAACTCCACGTCTGCACCACAAGAACTCAGCGCCTCATGGGCTGAGCTGTTATCCAGCAGGGCTAACAACAGGTGCTCGACGGTCATGAATTCGTGGCGCTCGTCACGGGCCAGTTTGAAAGCCTCGTTCAGCGTCTTTTCTAGATCTTTGTTCAACATAGGCACCTCCCCTCAGTACAGCAACAATGTGGTGTCGTCATCGCTATCAAGTCATCAGATTCAAGCCTTTTCCATGGTACATAGCAGTGGATGTTCGTTGTTACGTGAATACGTATTGACCTGGACCACCTTGGTTTCGGCAATCTCGGCGGTGAAAGTGCCGCAGACTCCCTTACCACTATAATGCACACTCAACATGACCTGAGTCGCCTTGTCCAGATCCATACCAAAGAACTTTTGCAGCACCTCCACCACGAACTCCATCGGCGTATAGTCATCGTTGTTCAACACGACCTTGTACATGGGTGGCGGTTGCAGCTTCGTTTTCTCTGCTTGTGCAATCTCTTCATTAGCAAAGAGTTCTTTCTGCTTGCTCATAATCGCGCTTCGGTACCTCTAGATTTCTACCGTCTTACTCAAGATTGTCAATAGAGTTGTTAACCCGATCACATCGGTTGTTAACAACTTCTTGACTCGCTCAAAAGTTAGACTAGATTGGTTACTTGCTAATCGGCGCCCGTCTGCTATGGGCATATGCTACTAGTTATAAAGGGCTGGCGCAGGTTACTCAACGACTTCAGGGTAATCAATAAAAGGATGTAGATGTATGGCAACCGGAACAGTCAAGTGGTTTAACAACGCAAAAGGATTTGGGTTTATCTGTCCGGAAGACGGTGGTGAAGACATCTTCGCTCACTACTCCACGATACAAATGGAAGGTTACAAGACCTTGAAAGCAGGTCAGGCAGTCAACTTTGAACTGCAGCAGGGGCCGAAAGGAAATCACGCCTCTGTTATCGTGCCAAACGAAGCACAGAACATGTAAGAGTCGAACTGGATCAATGGAAAACGGCAGGCCGCAAGGGCTGCCGTTTTTTTATTGCGAGCACAAAAAAAGGAAGGCTGAACCTTCCTCTTTTCTTGTCGTGTCTACCCTGGCCGATCAGCGCGCCAGCAGGATGTTGAGCATGCGACGCAGCGGCTCGGCCGCCCCCCACAGCAGCTGATCACCCACGGTGAAGGCCGCCAGGTACTCCGGCCCCATGTTCAGCTTGCGCAGACGGCCGACCGGAATGTTGAGAGTCCCGGTCACGGCAGCCGGAGTCAGCTCGCGGGCGGTGATGTCGCGATCGTTCGGGATCACCTTGACCCAGTCGTTGTGGGCCGCCAGCAGCGCTTCGATCTCGGCCAGCGGCAGGTCTTTCTTGAGCTTGATGGTGAAGGCCTGGCTGTGGCAGCGCAGGGCGCCGATCCGCACGCAGAGGCCATCCACCGGGATGGCGGCGTCTTCAATCCCGAGGATCTTGTTGGTCTCGGCCTGGCCCTTCCACTCCTCACGGCTCTGGCCGTTGTCGAGCTTGGTGTCGATCCAGGGGATCAGGCCACCGGCCAGCGGCACGCCGAAGTTGTCCACCGGCAGGGTGCCGGAACGGGTCTTCTCGGTGATCTTGCGCTCGATGTCGAGGATGGCGGAGGCGGGATCCGCCAGCTCCACCGCGACCTCGTCACGCAGCAGCCCCATCTGGGTGACCAGCTCACGCATGTGGCGGGCACCGCCACCGGAGGCGGCTTGATAGGTGGCTACGCTGACCCACTCCACCAGATCGGCCTTGAACAGGCCACCCAGTGCCAGCAGCATCAGGCTGACGGTGCAGTTGCCGCCGACGAAGGTCTTGACGCCCTTGGCCAGCGCCTCGTCGATCACGTCGCCGTTGACCGGATCCAGGATGATGACGGCGTCCTTCTCCATGCGCAGGGAGGAGGCGGCATCGATCCAGTAGCCCTGCCAACCGGCGGCCAGCAGCCGGGGATAGACATCCTTGGTGTAGTCGCCACCCTGGGCCGTGATGATGATCTCTTGCGCGGCCAGCGCCTCGATGTCGAAAGCATCCTGTAGGGTGCCGGCATCGACGCCGAAGTTGGGGGCGGCCTCACCGGCCTGGGAGGTGGTAAAGAAGGTGGGTTGAATGCGGGCAAAATCGTTCTCTTCCTGCATCCGGCTCATCAGTACCGAACCCACCATGCCGCGCCAACCGACCAAACCTACTTTTTTCATAATGTCCTACCCTGGATAGCTGCTATAGAAACTGTGCTTAACACGCCGTGCCCCCTTGCCGGACGCGGGTCCGTTCACAAGTTTGTCACAAGAATGATTTGCAAAAAATGCGTCTGTCCACATTACGGATTGTGGCGACAGGCGCAAGTCGAATTGCGCAATATTCTGTGTCGTTTGCCGCAATAACCATAGGTTCGAGGCTCCTCCTCTTGGCGGACCCCCCATCGGTCGGGCATCATGATGCCCGACTGGCAACCACTGCCCCTCGGGGACGACCCCAAGGCCTTCTTTACTCGCAGGGACGACCCTGCCCCGCGTGGAATACTCTTATGCCCTGGTTACTCCTGCTACTGGCCGGCCTGTTCGAGGTCGCCTGGGCCATAGGCCTCAAGTACACCGACGGTTTCAGCCGCCCCCTCCCTACCCTGCTGACGCTCTCTGCCATGGGGGTGAGCGTGCTGCTGCTCGCCATGGCGGTCAAACAGCTGCCACTCGGCACGGCCTATGCGGTGTGGACTGGCATAGGCGCGGTCGGCACTGTGCTGATGGGGATCTGGCTGTTCAACGAACCCGCCACCCTGGCACGGGTGCTCTGCCTGCTGCTGATCATCGGCGGGATCCTTGGCCTGAAATTTATCGGCTGAATGGAGACAGGGCTGACTCCAGATGAACCTACCCGCCAGCGATATCGGCGTGACAGGTGCCCGCCAATGCGAGTTCATAGATATCACTACCAGTGATCGTTTTACGCATTTTTTCATCTGTAAAATCGATGGCGGATAATGTTTTTATCCGCCATGGTTCAGCGTTCGGTCATAGGTCGACGCCCGGTACGGCGCCCATCACCACCTATAAAAATGGCCCCTCCCCCGGTGGCCATCATCTCTTCCCTTCCCTATGCCCCGGACTGGCACCCGATCAGCTCTTGCTCTATCCGGGCTCCGGGCATCATCGCCAGCAAGCCGGCAATCAATCGATCGCCGGCCTCCTGCAAGGCAGCCAGGGGCATCTCAGGCAGGCTCTCCAGGATGAACCACATCTGCTCGGATTCCACGCTGAGCCGGGTTCTGACACCCTGTCGCCAATTCCACCTGCGGCAGGTCACCCCCTTGTCATCACGCCAGACAACCTCCCCCGGCTCGGGTGTTTCGTGAGCGGGCAAGCCCTCTTTCATGGTGTCAAACAGTTCGCTGCCATCCGCCACCACCAAGCGCGGTACCCCCTCATAGGCAACCAGATTTTCCCCACCGACGGGAATGGCATACTCGATGCTAATGGCGTTGTAGAGATCGACGATGGGATCGATGCTCGGCAGCTCGCCATCCCGCAATACTCTCTTGCGCAGGGCTTCTGCCGAACAAGGGGTTCGCTGTGGTTTGGCGCCGAACTGCTTGAACACCTCAGCCCACGCCGCCAGGTGCGCCTCCGCCCAGGGCGCGCCTCCCGCCGCGACTGACTGGCAAGCCCGCTGCAGCGCATGAGAACCAACGCTCATGTTGGTGATGGTAGCCGCATCGACCAGGATGCTTAGGGCTCTGAAGCCGGGGGCAAGCTTGGTAATGTCAGACCCCACTCGCGGTGTCATGGATGGCATAGATACTCCCAATTCGTGATCAACGGCCGAGCCGATAATAAAGGTGCAAGGTGCCGCTGCGGTAATAGGTGTTGCCGCGCCATGTTGCGCGCAGCTCACTCTGGAATAAGTGGAAACATCATGCAGAACAGCCAGATAGAATAAAACCTACTTTTTCTTAATCCCATTAAGCAATCCTAATAAGGGCCAGCCGGCCTCGCGTTTTTCCCCTGTACCAACAGGCACGGCTGGCTTGTCCTCCCCCCTTTCAGGCACTGAAAAGAGCGCGAGCTGCGCCATTGTCTAGGCCGCATCTCTTTCGACTCATGCTATTATCTGCGACCAAACATGAGCCAATAAAAATCAGGATATTGTGATGACCGACCACACTTTTATTCCCGGCAAGGACGCGGCACTGGAAGACTCCATCGAACGCTTCCAGACCAAGTTGCAGGCCCTGGGGTTTGATATCGAAGAGGCTTCCTGGCTCAACCCCGTGCCCAATGTCTGGTCCGTGCACATCCGGGACAAGGAGTGCGCCCTCTGCTTCACCAACGGTAAAGGCGCCAGCAAGAAGGCGGCCCTGGCCTCGGCCCTTGGCGAGTACTTCGAGCGGCTCTCCACCAACTACTTCTTCGCCGACTTCTATCTGGGCGAGCAGGTAGCCAACGGCGACTTCGTCCACTACCCGAACGAGAAGTGGTTCCCCATCGAGGGCGATCAGCTGCCGGCCGGCCTGCTCGACAGCTTCACCCGCAAGTTCTACAACCCGGATGGCGAGGTGACCGCCGACATGCTGGTGGATCTGCAGTCGGGCAATGAGGACCGCGGCATAGTCGCGCTGCCGTTCGAGCGTCAGTCCGATCACCACACCGTCTACATCCCGATGAACATCATCGGCAACCTCTATGTCTCCAACGGCATGAGTGCCGGCAACACCAAGACCGAGGCCCGCACCCAGGGGCTGTCCGAGGTGTTCGAGCGCCACGTGAAGAACAAGATCATCGCCGAGGCCATCAGCCTGCCCGAGATCCCGAGCGAGGTCATCGATCGCTACCCCGGGATCAAGGCCTCCATCGCCGCGCTGGAAGCCGAAGGCTATCCCATCTACAGCTTCGACGCCTCCCTCGGCGGTCGCTACCCGGTCATCTGCGTGGTGCTGCTCAATCCGCGCAACGGTACCTGCTTCGCCTCCTTCGGCGCCCACCCGCGCTTCGAAGTGGCGTTCGAGCGGACCGTCACCGAGCTGCTGCAGGGCCGTGGCCTGAAGGATCTGGACGTGTTCGTGCCGCCCTCGTTCGATAACGAGCAGGTCGCGGATCACCACAACCTGGAGACCCACTTCATCGACTCCTCCGGCCTCATCAGCTGGGATCTGTTCAAGCAGGAAGCAGACTTCGAGTTCGCCGACTGGGACTTCCGCGGTACCTCCCAGGAGGAGTTCGATCACCTGATCGGCATCTTCCACGAGCTGGAGCAGCCGGTCTACATCGCCGACTACGAGCACCTTGGCGTCTACGCCTGTCGCATCCTGGTGCCCGGCATGTCCGACATCTATCCAGTCGAGGATCTGCTGCTGGCCAACAACACCATGGGGGCTCACCTGCGCGAGGTGATCCTGGCGCTGCCGTCGCTGGAGTGGGACGCCGAGCAATATATGGCGCTGTTCGACCAGCTGGATGAGGAAGGCCACGACGAGCGCACCCGGGTACGCGAGCTGCTCGGCATCGCCGCCGCCAAGGGCACCGCCCTGCACACCCTGCGGGTGGGTGAGCTCAAGGCCATGCTGGCGCTGGCCGCCGGTGAGCTGGAGAGCGCGCTGGACCTCATCGACTGGACCATGGAGTTCAACCAGTCGGTGTTCCCGGCGGATCGCGCCAACTACTACCGTGCCCTGCGCGCCTGCGTCGAGCTGTTCCTGGACGAGGAGCGTGACCCTGAGCAGTACCGTCCGGTGTTCAGCCGCATGTTCGGGGAAGAGACCCTGGCGCAGGCCTGGGCGCACGCCAGCGGTGAGGCTCGCTTCCACGGGCTGGAGAGCGCCGATCTGTCGCTGTCCCAGTTCCCGTTGCACCAGAAGTTGCTGGCCGCCTACGAAAAACTGCAAAAAGCCAAACGAGCCCATCAGTGGACCTGATATGCTAGCGTGACGAAGGGGCCCAGTGGCCCCTTCTGTTTTATGGTCTACGCTTTGGCTGCTTGTTATTCGAAGATGAAATAAAAAACAAAAAATACCTCTTAGGGGGTTGTTAAAGTGCAGACCATAGGGCAGGGTTGCCGCAAAGATGTCTTGCCGGTGCCTTTTTAAAGGCTAAAATTATAAATTCTTTAAAATCATGTTTTTATAAACACACCCATTTCTGTTTCAGCTGAAACCTGGTGTAAAGTCAAGCTTCCAAACGACTCAAAAATCTGTAGTAAAATTACATTCACAATCTGTAATTGTTGATCGATGTCAATTTTGGCGATCTGGCCCTTTGCTATGATTTCCACAGGCAAAATATTCAGGTACATGAGAATTGAAAGCAGAATCCCCCTTTGATTGTCTCAAGCCAGAAGCCATCGCTGCACTGGCAGAAGATATAACCTATGCCAAGGCCACCAAGCCCGCCCACAAGGTCATTCCCCTGGCCATCACCGCCGGTGCTTTCATCGCCATCGCATTCGTGTTCTACATCACCGTCACCACGGGCAGTAGTGGCATGTCCTGGGGCATGTCCAAGCTGGTCGGCGGCCTCTGCTTCTCCCTTGGCCTGATCCTGTGTGTGCTGCTGGGGGCCGAGCTGTTCACCTCCACCACTCTGACCCTGGTCGCCAAGGCGGCCAACCGCATCAGCTGGAGCCAGTTGTTCAAGAACTGGGGCCTGGTCTACTTCGGTAACCTCATCGGTGGCCTGCTCGTCGTCGGCCTCATCATCATGTCGGCCGAGTACATGGCGGCAGATGGTCAGTGGGGCCTGAATGCCTTGAAAGTGGCTCAGCACAAGATCCACCACAGCTTCTTCGAGGCCCTCGCCCTCGGTATTCTCTGCAACCTCATGGTGTGTCTCGCCGTGTGGATGGCCTTCGGCGCCCGCACTGCCACCGACAAGGTGATGGTGATGCTGCTCCCCGTCGCCATGTTCGTGGCCTCAGGTTTCGAGCACAGCATCGCAAACATGTTTATGATCCCGGTCGGTATCGCTATCCACAGCGTCGCAGGCCCGGAGTTTTGGCAGGCCATCGGCCAGGATCCGGCCACCTTCGCCGATCTGACCGTATCCAACTTCGTCCTAAACAACCTGATCCCCGTCACCCTGGGTAATATCATTGGTGGTGGTGTCATGGTTGGTTTGACTTACTGGTTTATCTTCCGTCGTCATCATTAAGGATGACGGCTGACACATAAATACCTTGTGAGGTAATGAAAATGGCAGAACTTAACGAACAGTTCCAAAAAGCATGGGAAGGCTTTGCGGCCGGTGAATGGCAGACCTCTGTCAACACCCGTGACTTCATCCAGAAGAACTACACCCCGTATGAAGGTGACGAGTCCTTCCTGGCTGGCGCGACCGAAGCAACCACCAAGCTGTGGGACAAGGTCATGGAAGGCATCAAGATCGAGAACCGCACTCATGCGCCGGTCGATTTTGATACTGACCTGCCCTCCACCATTACCGCTCACGATGCCGGCTATATCGACCAGAGCCTGGAGCAAATCGTCGGTCTGCAGACTGACAAGCCGCTCAAGCGCGCCATCATCGCCAACGGCGGTATCAAGATGGTCAAGACTTCTTGCGAAGTGTACGGTCGTCAACTGGACCCGATGGTCGAGAAGATCTTCACCGAGTACCGCAAGACCCACAACCAGGGCGTGTTCGACGTTTACACCAAGGACATCCTGAACTGCCGTAAATCCGGCGTCATCACCGGTCTGCCGGATGCCTACGGCCGTGGCCGTATCATCGGTGACTACCGTCGTGTCGCCCTGTACGGCATCGACTTCCTGATGGCCGACAAGCTGGCTCAGTTCAAGTCCCTGCAAGCCGACCTGGAAAATGGCGTCAATCTGGAAGCCACCATCCGTCTGCGCGAAGAGATCTCCGAGCAGCACCGTGCCCTGGCCCAGATGAAGGTGATGGCCGCCAAATATGGCTGCGACATCTCCGTACCGGCCAAGAACGCCAAAGAAGCCGTGCAGTGGACCTACTTCGCCTACCTGGCGGCAGTCAAGTCCCAGAATGGCGCAGCCATGTCCTTCGGTCGTACCTCCAGCTTCCTGGACGTGTACATCGAACGTGACCTGAAGAAAGGCCTGCTGACCGAGCAAGAAGCTCAGGAGCTGATGGACCACATGGTCATGAAGCTGCGTATGGTTCGCTTCCTGCGTACTCCTGAATACGATTCACTGTTCTCCGGCGACCCGATGTGGGCGACCGAGACCCTGGCCGGTATGGGCGTTGATGGCCGTACCCTGGTCACCAAGAACAGCTTCCGTATGCTGAACACCCTGTACACCATGGGCCCGTCCCCTGAGCCGAACCTGACCATCCTGTGGTCCGAGAAGCTGCCGGTCGGTTTCAAGAAGTACTGCGCCAAGGTATCCATCGAGACCTCTTCCGTTCAGTACGAGAACGATGACCTGATGCGTCCGGACTTCAACAACGATGACTATGCCATCGCTTGCTGTGTGTCCCCGATGATCGTCGGCAAACAGATGCAGTTCTTCGGTGCTCGTGCCAACCTGGCCAAGACCATGCTGTATGCAATCAACGGCGGCATCGACGAGAAGCTCAAGATCCAGATCGGTCCGAAGACCGAAATGGTCAAGGGTGAGTACCTCGAGTACAACGACGTGATGGATCGCCTGGATCACTTCATGGACTGGCTGGCCAAGCAATACGTCGCCGCCCTGAACATCATCCACTACATGCACGACAAGTACAGCTACGAAGCCTCCCTGATGGCGCTGCACGACCGTGACGTCTATCGCACCATGGCTTGCGGCATCGCCGGTCTGTCCGTGGCAGCTGACTCCCTGTCTGCCATCAAGTACGCCAAGGTCAAGCCAGTTCGTGACGAAGATGGCGTAGCCATCGACTTCGAGATCGACGGTGAGTACCCGCAGTTCGGTAACAACGACGCTCGCGTCGATGACATCGCCTGTGACCTGGTCGAGCGCTTCATGAAGAAGATTCAGAAGCTCAACACCTACCGTGGCGCCGTGGCCACCCAGTCCGTGCTGACCATCACCTCCAACGTGGTGTACGGCAAGAAGACCGGTAACACCCCGGATGGCCGTCGCTCCGGTGCGCCGTTTGGCCCAGGTGCCAACCCGATGCACGGTCGTGACCAGAAGGGTGCCGTTGCCTCACTGACTTCCGTGGCCAAGCTGCCGTTCGCCTACGCCAAAGATGGTATCTCCTATACCTTCTCCATCGTGCCGAACGCGCTGGGTAAAGACATGGAATCCCAGAAAGCCAACCTGGCAGGCCTGATGGATGGTTACTTCCACCATGAAGCCAACCTGGAAGGCGGTCAGCACCTGAACGTCAACGTGATGAACCGTGAAATGCTGCTGGAAGCCATGGAAAACCCGGAGAAATATCCGCAGTTGACCATCCGCGTATCCGGTTATGCCGTTCGCTTCAACTCTTTGACCAAAGAGCAACAGCAAGACGTCATCACCCGTACCTTCACCGCCTCTCTGTAATAGAGCATCGCAGTGACCAAAAACCGGCGCCAAGGCGCCGGTTTTTTTATGCCTGATGGCCAGATCCTAGATCACCCCCTCCCTTTGACTCGCTGATGCGAGATGTGCGTTAGCCCCCCAACCTCCCCTCGCCTTCACGCTTTCAGAAGAGAACAAATCCATACTCGGCCAACTGACTCCGGGAGATGCATACATCCCTCGAACTACTCCCTCTACCCCGGGAATGGCGCCTGTGCATCGCTGTGCGGCACCAGAAAGCATCAAGAACAGCAGACTGCCCTTGCGCCATAGCCGTGATTTGAAGTGCGCCAGCGGCGCCCGGGGGATGATATCTACGGCTTCATGGTCCTTAACCTCGGCCCGCCTTGTTAAACTGCCATCCACCCTCAAGACGCATCATGGATATGCCAATAGCAACAGGGGCAGAAGAGTCTGACTCCCCTGCCCCTGCGGCACATGAATTGGATAAAGGTTGCCTGAGTCGGCTCAGCTGGCCTTAACTGGCCCAGGTGATGATGTGATCGATCCAGTCGCCGGCATGGGCCTCGTGCACCACCTTGCCGCGCACCGACTGGCCGGCCTGATGCATGGCACTGCGGCTGCCGGTGATCAGCGGATGCCAGGCAGGCAGGCTCTGCCCCTCGGCCAGCAGCCGGTAGGCGCAGCTGAAGGGCAGCCAGTCGTACTCGGCTATCTTGTCGACGGTGATCTGCAGGCAGTCCGGCTCCTTCTTGAAGCGGTTGCCGTAATCGGAGCACTGGCAGGTCTTGGTGTTGAGCAGATCGCAGGCGACGTTGGTGAACACCAGCTCCTCGGTATCCTCGTCGATCAGCTTGTTCAGGCAGCACTTGCCGCAGCCATCGCACAGGGACTCCCACTCGGCATCGGTCATCTGCTGCAGGGTCTTTTCCTGCCAAAAAGGAGTTGGCTGCATTTTCTCGACTTGCTGCATGGAGGGGCTCGCTAAATAGACCAGGAAAGCGCGTGGTTATACCCCTTTTGGCCCGATTTTTCAAGGTTGGGAGCATGAGCCAGCCATTCGCCGGGCGCAGATATCAGAAACACGAAGGCGGCGCAGTGCGCCGCCATAAAAAAATCCGGAAGCCCTTGGGCTTCCGGATTGTGCATTCAGCGAGGGACGACTTACCAGCCGGTCACTTCACGCAGGGCCTTGCCGATATCGGCGAGGGAGCGCACGGTTTTTACACCGGCATCTTCCAGGGCGGCAAACTTCTCTGCCGCCGTGCCCTTACCACCGGCGATGATGGCGCCCGCATGACCCATGCGCTTGCCAGCCGGGGCGGTGACGCCCGCGATGTAGGAGACCACCGGCTTGGTGACGTGGGCCTTGATATAGGCCGCCGCCTCTTCCTCTGCGCTGCCGCCGATCTCGCCGATCATGACGATGGCTTCGGTCTGCGGATCCTTCTGGAACATCTCCAGGATGTCGATGAAGTTGGAGCCCGGGATAGGGTCGCCACCGATGCCGACGCAGGTGGACTGACCGAAGCCCTCGTCCGTGGTCTGCTTGACCGCTTCGTAGGTCAGGGTGCCGGAGCGGGAGACGATACCCACCTTGCCCGGCTTGTGGATGTGGCCCGGCATGATGCCGATCTTGCACTCACCCGGGGTGATCACACCCGGGCAGTTCGGACCAATCATGCGCACGCCGGTTTCCTGCAGCTTCACCTTGACCTGCAGCATGTCCAGGGTCGGGATGCCTTCGGTGATGGTGACGATGAGCTTGATACCGGCATCGATCGCTTCCAGGATGGCGTCCTTGCAGAACGGCGCCGGCACATAGATGACGGAGGCAGTGGCGCCGGTCACTTCGACGGCATCACGCACTGTGTTGAACACCGGCAGGCCCAGGTGGGTGGTGCCACCCTTGCCCGGGGACACGCCGCCGACCATCTGGGTACCGTAGGCAATCGCCTGTTCGGAGTGGAAGGTACCCTGACCGCCGGTGAAGCCCTGGCAGATCACCTTGGTGTCTTTGTTGATCAGAACGCTCATTATTTGGCCTCCGCTGCTTTAACCACTTGCTGAGCTGCGTCAGTCAGACTCGTTGCGGCGATGATATTGAGGCCGCTGTCGGCCAGTTTACGGGCACCCAGTTCGGCATTGTTGCCTTCCAGACGCACTACCACGGGCACCTTGACCCCCACTTCCTTGACCGCACCTATGATGCCTTCCGCGATCATGTCGCAGCGCACTATGCCGCCGAAGATGTTGACCAGCACGGCTTGAACCTTGCTGTCAGACAGGATGATCTTGAAGGCCTCTGTCACGCGCTCCTTGGTGGCGCCGCCGCCGACGTCCAAGAAGTTGGCCGGTGAGCCGCCGTGCAGGTTGACGATGTCCATGGTGCCCATGGCCAGGCCGGCGCCGTTGACCATGCAGCCGATGTTGCCATCGAGCGCCACGTAGTTCAGCTCCCACTGGGCGGCGTGCGCCTCGCGCGGGTCATCCTGGGACGGATCGTGCATCTGGCGCAGCTTGGGCTGGCGATACAGGGCGTTGGCATCGATGTTGATCTTGCCGTCCAGGCAATGCAGGTTGCCCTTGTCGGTGATCACCAGCGGGTTGATTTCCAACAGCGCGAAGTCGCAGTCCAGGAACATCTGGCCAAGACCCAAGAAGATCTTGGTGAACTGCTTGATCTGATCGCCGACCAGACCCAGCTTGAAGGCCAGCTCGCGCGCCTGGTAAGCCTGCGGGCCTACCAGCGGATCGATGGCCGCCTTGTGAATGAGTTCCGGGGTTTCGTGGGCGATCTTCTCGATATCCACACCACCCTCGGTGGAGGCCATGAACACCACGCGGCGGCTGCCACGATCGACCACGGCGCCCAGATAGAGCTCCTTGGCGATGTCGGTGCAGGATTCCACCAGGATCTTGGTGACCGGCTGACCGTTGGCGTCAGTCTGATAGGTCACCAGGTTCTTGCCGAGCCAGTGCTGGGCGAAGGCACGGATCTCGTCCTTGCTCTTGGCCAGCTTGACGCCGCCCGCTTTACCGCGGCCACCGGCGTGGACCTGGCATTTGACGACCCAGGTGTTGCCGCCAATCTTGTCGGCCGCTTCGGCCGCTTCCTGCGGGGTGGCGCAGGCATAACCTTCGGAGACCGGCAGGCCATACTCGGCAAACAGCTGTTTTGCCTGATATTCATGCAGATTCATAGATGCTCTATCCGTGTTGTAGGTATTTCCGTCCGGGGCTCGTTGTTTCTCAATCCCCTGTGAACGGGGCCTCGAGGGCCCCTCATTATCTTTCTAATTTTGCTCAGACATTCGATGCGGGGCCGCGAAGGCCCCCTGTCATGTCCCGAATGCCGCTTAGACGTCCAGCAGCATGTGGCTCGGATCTTCCAAAGCCCGAGGGCTTCTCGATCCTGCCAATACTCTTAGACGTCCAGCAGCAGGCGGGTTGGATCTTCCAGCAGCTCCTTGATGGAGACCAGGAAGCCCACCGACTCACGACCGTCGACGATGCGGTGATCGTAGGAGAGGGCCAGGTACATCATCGGCAGGATCTCGACCTGGCCGTTCACCGCCATGGGTCTGTCCTGGATCTTGTGCATCCCCAGGATGGCGCTCTGGGGCGGGTTGATGATCGGGGTGGACATCAGGGAGCCGAACACACCACCGTTGGTGATGGTGAAGTTGCCACCGGTCAGTTCATCCACGGTCAGCTTGCCGTCACGGCCCTTGCCCGCCAGATCCTTGATGGCCTTCTCGATGTCCGCCAGGCTCATGTTGTCGCAGTCACGCAGCACCGGGGTCACCAGACCACGGGGGGTGGAGACGGCGATGCTGACGTCGAAGTAGCTGTGATAGACGATGTCGTCACCGTCCAGCGCCGCGTTCACTTCCGGGTAACGCTTGAGGGACTCCACCACGGCCTTGACGTAGAAGGACATGAAGCCAAGCTTGATGCCGTGCTTCTTCTCGAAGATCTCGCCGTACTGCTTGCGCAGCTTCATGATGGGCGCCATGTTGATCTCGTTGAAGGTGGTCAGCATGGCGGTGGTGTTCTTCGCCTCCAGCAGACGCTCAGCGATCCGCTTGCGCAGACGGGTCATAGGCACGCGCTTCTCGGTGCGGCCGACCAGCGGCGCGATGGGCGCCACTGGCGCCACAGCCGCGACAGGTGCAGCCACCGCCGCCTTGCTCAGCCCCTTGATGAAGGCTTCCACGTCTTCCTTGGTGACACGGCCACCCTTGCCGGTGCCGGTCAGCTTGGCCACGTCGATGGAGTGTTCGGCCACCAGGCGGCGCACGGACGGGCTCAGGCCTTCGGCAGAGTCATCGGCGGCGGCTTCGACCGGCTTCTCCTTGGTCTCTTCACCGGCCACCGGGGCCGGCTTGAGCATGGCGATCAGCTGGCGGGACAGCACGGTCGCGCCTTCCAGTTGCAGGATGTCACCCAGTACACCGGCTTCCGGCGCGGGGACTTCCAGCACGACTTTATCGGTTTCGATGTCAACCAGCACTTCGTCACGGGCAACCAGATCACCCGGTTTCTTGTGCCAGGTGGCGATGGTGGCATCTGCCACTGATTCGGGCAGGTCCGGTACCTTGATCTCGATAGTCATGTAATCAGTTCCTTGTTTACTACTGTGCCAGAGGCGTATTACAGGGTAAGGGCATCTTCCACCAAGGCTTTCTGCTGCTTGGTGTGGACAGACATGTAACCGACGGCGGGTGAGGCCGAGGCTGGGCGACCGGCATAGCGCAGGCGGGCTCCGCTTGGCAGCACGCCATCGTAGTGATGACGGGTGCTGTACCAGGCGCCCTGGTTCTGCGGCTCTTCCTGACACCAGACGAAATCGGTGGCCTGGGTGTAATCGGCGAGGATGGCGCGCACTTCCGCTTCAGGGAAGGGATAGAGCTGCTCGATCCGCACCAGCGCCACGTCTTGCTGCTCGGCCTTGCGACGGGCATCGAGCAGGTCGTAGTAGACCTTGCCGGAGCAGAACACCACCCGTTTGACCCCTTTCGGATCCAGCGCATCGATCTCGCCAATGGCGTTCTGGAAGGTGCCTTCGGCCAGCTCTTCCAGCTTGCTCACCGCCAGCGGGTGGCGCAGCAGGGACTTGGGCGACATCACGATCAGCGGACGGCGCATCGGGCGTACCACCTGGCGACGCAGCATGTGGAACACCTGCGCCGGGTTGGAGGGCACGCACACCTGCATGTTGTGCTCGGCGCACATCTGCAGATAGCGCTCGAGGCGGGCGGAGGAGTGCTCTGGGCCCTGCCCCTCGTAGCCGTGCGGCAGCAGCATGGTCAGGCCGCACATCCGGCCCCACTTCTGCTCACCGGAGGAGAGGAACTGGTCGATCACCACCTGGGCACCGTTGGCGAAGTCGCCAAACTGGGCTTCCCAGATGGTCAGGCCGGCCGGCTCGGCGCTGGCATAACCGTATTCGAACGCCAGCACCGCCTCTTCGGACAGCACCGAGTCATAGACTTCGAACGGGCCTTGGCTCTCGTGGATGTTGCACAGCGGGGTATAGGTGCTGGCATCGTTCTGGTTGTGCAGCACGGCGTGGCGGTGGAAGAAGGTGCCACGGCCGGAATCCTGCCCGGTGATGCGGATGCGGGAGCCCTTGTCCACCAGGGTGGCGTAGGCCAGGGTCTCGGCGAAGCCCCAATCCACCAGCTTGTCGCCGGCGGCCATGGTGCGGCGGTCTTCGTAAATCTTCTCGACCTGACGCTGCAAGGTATGGGAAGCCGGGTACTGGCTGATGCGCTCCCCCAGGGACTTCAGGTGATCCATCGCCACCGTGCTGTCGTAGTTCATGGCCCAGTCGTGGCCAAGGTACGGGGTCCAGTCGACGGAGTGCAGCTCCATTGGACGCCACTCCTTGACCACCCGCTCCCCCTTGTCCAGGGCGTCGCGATAGTCGTTGACCTGAGCGGTGACCAGCTCCGGGCTGACGCAGCCTTCGGCGATCAGCTGATCGGCGTAGATCTTGCGCGGGGTCGGATGCTGTTTGATCTTCTGGTACATCAAAGGCTGGGTCGCGCTCGGCTCGTCGGCCTCGTTGTGACCGTGCCGACGGTAGCAGACCAGCTCGATCACCACGTCGCGCTTGAAGGTGTTGCGGTAATCCAGGGCAATCTGGGTCACCAGCACCACGGCTTCCGGGTCGTCGCCGTTGACGTGCAGCACGGGGGCCTGCACCGCCTTGGCGATGTCGGTGCAATATTCGGTGGAGCGCACGTCACGCATGTTGGAGGTGGTGAAGCCCACCTGGTTGTTGATGACGATGCGCACAGTGCCGCCGACGCCGTAGGCACGGGTCTGGGACATGTTGAAGGTTTCCGCCACCACCCCCTGACCGGCGATGGCCGAGTCACCGTGAATGGTGATGGGCAGCACGCTGGAGCCATCCTTGTCGCCACGTCTGTCCATGCGCGCACGCACCGAGCCGATGACCACGGGGTTGACTATCTCGAGGTGAGACGGGTTGAACGCCAGCGCCAGGTGGACGCTGCCGCCCGGGGTGGCGAAGTCGGAGGAGAAGCCCATGTGGTACTTCACATCCCCGGTGCCCCAGGACTCGCCATGCTTGCCGGCGAATTCGTCGAACAGCTCCTGTGCCCGTTTGCCGAGCACGTTGATCAGCACGTTCAGGCGGCCGCGGTGGGCCATGCCGATGACGGCTTCCTTGCAGCCCTGCTCACCGGCGCGACGGATCAGCTCTTTCAGCATGGGTACCATGGCATCGCCCCCTTCCAGGGAGAAACGCTTGGCCCCCGGGAACTTGGCGCCCAGGTATTTTTCCAGCCCTTCGGCGGCGGTCAGGCTCTCGAGGAAGCGGATCTTCTCCTCGGCGCTGTAGCTGCCCTTGGCTTCGATGGATTCGAGTCTGTCCTGCAGCCAGCGCTTCTCCTCGGTGGAGGTGAGGTGCATGTAGTCGGCACCTATGCTGCTGCAATAGGTTTTCTTGAGCGAGGCGTAGAGATCGGAGAGCACCATGGTCTCGCGACCTATGGCATAGGAGCCCACGTTGAAGGTGGTCTCCATGTCTGCGCCCTGCAGGTTGTGGAATGCCGGGTCGAGCTCGGCAACGGTTTCACGTGCCCAGAGGCCGAGCGGATCCAGATTGGCATTTTGATGGCCACGGAAACGGAAGGCGTTGATCATTTGCAGTACGCGAACCTGTTTGGCGTCCACTTGCGGATCGGTGACAGGCGCGCTGTAACGGGAAGGGTCCTTGGCCAGGCGGCGGAAATAGTCGCGGACCTGGGAATGAGGTTGTTCCACCGCGTGACCATTGACTTGGGGCAGCTGTTCGAACAGGCTGCGCCACTCATCGGCCACGGATTCGGGGTTTTCAAGGAAGGATTCGTACAAATCCTCAATGTAGCTTGCATTCGCACCAGCCAGGTGAGATGACTCCAACCAGGCCTTCATCACGCCGTTATGCATTTCTATCCCTTGTACATCTTGTTCACTGCAGCGCAGCTTGTAGGGTTTAAATAGCCATCCCACCAGGGGGTTGGATGGCTATCCAGAGGTCGGGCCCGGCGCGTGACGCCCTGGCCCTGATACTAAACAGCCCGGTTGAGTAACATCGACTTTATCTGACCGATGGCCTTGGTCGGGTTCAAGCCCTTGGGGCAGACGCTCACGCAGTTCATGATGCCGTGGCAGCGGAACACGCTAAAGGCGTCGTCCAGGTTACCCAGTCGCTCACTGGCCGCGGTGTCGCGGCTGTCGGCCAGCCAGCGATAGGCGGCGAGCAGACCGGCGGGGCCGATGAACTTGTCCGGATTCCACCAGAAGGAGGGGCAAGAGGTGGAGCAGCAGGCACAGAGAATACACTCGTACAGACCGTCCAGCTTGGCGCGCTCTTCGGGGGATTGCAGGTGCTCACGCACGGGCGGCAGCTTGTCCTCGTTGATGAGGAAGGGTTTGACCTTCTCCCACTGGGTGTAGAACTGGGTCATGTCGATCACCAGGTCACGGATCACCGGCAGGCCGGGCAAGGGACGGAGGACGACCTTGTTGCCCTTCTTCAGCAGATCGGAGAGCGGAGTGATACAGGCAAGACCGTTCTTGCCATTCATGTTGAGACCGTCTGATCCACAGACCCCTTCGCGGCAGGAGCGGCGGAAGGAGAGCGTGGGATCCAGCTCCTTGAGCTGGATCAGTGCGTCGAGCACCATCATGTCGGAACCTTCAGGAATATCAAGACGATAATCCTTCATGTGGGGGACGTTATCAACATCCGGATTGTATCTGTAGACTGAGAATGTGACGTTCATTGTACTTGGCTCCGCAATCAGTTAGTCCGCACCTTGGATAAGCGAGATGGGAGTGCCTCCCACCTCTTCGCAGACCGGCGAATGTAGCGATAGATCGATGAGGTGGCCTGCATCGCACCTGGCTCCATCATCAATAGGTCCGCACCTTGGGTGGGAATGCCTCGCGCGTCTTCGGAGACATGTTGACAGCGCGACGAGTCATGGACTCGGTGTCCGGGTGATAGAGGCTGTGGCACAGCCAACCCTCATCGTCGCGATCCGGGAAGTCGAAGCGGCTGTGGGCACCACGACTCTCGGTACGGAAGTTGGCCGCCACCGCGGTGGCAAACGCCGTCTCCATCAGGTTGTCCAGCTCCAGGCACTCGATGCGCTGGGTGTTGAACTCCTTGGAGGTGTCGTCCAGACGGGCATTCTTCAGCCGCTCGCGGATGAGTTTCAGCTCGGCCAGCCCTTCTGCCATGGCATCCCCTTCCCGGAATACCGAGAAGTTGTTCTGCATGCAGCGCTGCAGATCCTTGCGGATCTGGGCCGGGTCTTCCCCGTCACGGTTGGCTTCCCAACGGTTGAAACGGGCAAGGGCGGCGTCCAGATCGGCCTCGGAGGCCTCGCGACCGTGCTCCATCTGACCCAGGCTCTCCACCAGGTGCATGCCGGCGGCGCGGCCAAACACGATGAGATCCAGCAGGGAATTGCCACCCAGGCGGTTGGCGCCGTGTACCGACACGCAGGCGATTTCACCCACCGCGAACAGACCGACCACAGGCACGTCGTTGCCATCTTTATCCTGGCTCAGGCACTGACCGTTCACGCTGGTCGGCACGCCGCCCATCATGTAGTGGCAGGTCGGGATGATGGGGATGGGTTCCTTGACCGGATCCACGTGGGCGAAGGTGCGCGACAGCTCGCAGATCCCCGGCAGACGGGATTCCAGAACCTCTTTACCGAGGTGATCCAGCTTGAGCTTGATGTGCGGACCCCAGGGGCCGTCACAGCCACGGCCTTCGCGGATCTCGATCATGATGGAGCGGGCCACCACGTCGCGACCAGCCAGGTCCTTGGCGTTGGGGGCATAACGCTCCATGAAGCGCTCGCCGTCTTTGTTCAGCAGATAGCCGCCTTCACCACGGCAGCCTTCGGTGACCAGCACCCCTGCCCCGGCGATACCGGTCGGGTGGAACTGCCAGAACTCCATGTCCTGCACGCCGACCCCGGCCCGCAGCGCCATGCCGACACCGTCACCGGTGTTGATGTGGGCGTTGGTGGTGGACTGGTAGATGCGACCGGCGCCGCCAGTGGCGAGCACTGTGGCCTTGGCCTTGAAGTAGACGACCTCGCCGCTCTCCATGTCGATGGCGGTGCAACCGACGATGTGACCGTCCTGGTTCTTCACC
This sequence comes from Aeromonas sp. sif2416, assembly GCF_019218665.1. Classification (NCBI taxonomy): domain Bacteria; kingdom Pseudomonadati; phylum Pseudomonadota; class Gammaproteobacteria; order Aeromonadales; family Aeromonadaceae; genus Aeromonas; species Aeromonas sp. sif2416. The sequence continues at coordinate 35,994 of NZ_JAHUXC010000010.1, read as the reverse complement.
AGATCCAGCGCATACCACTCGGAGAAGACAGTGGTCTTGTTCTTGACGTTCTGCTGATACAGGGTATGCAGCAGGGCGTGACCGGTCCGGTCGGCCGCAGCCGCGGTCCGGGCCGCCTGCTCGCCACCGAAGTTCTTGGACTGGCCGCCGAACGGGCGTTGATACACAGAGCCGTTGTCAAAACGGGAGAAGGGCAAGCCCATGTTCTCCAGTTCATAGACGGCTTCCGGGCCCGTCTTGCACATGTATTCGATCGCTTCCTGGTCACCGATGTAATCGGAGCCCTTGACGGTGTCATACATGTGCCACTGCCAGTTGTCGTCATGGGCATTGCCCAGCGCAACCGTGATCCCGCCCTGGGCGGAAACGGTGTGGGAACGAGTCGGGAAAACCTTGGATAACAGGGCGCAGCTCTTGCCGGACTGGGCAATCTGCAGGGCGGCGCGCATACCGGCACCGCCGGCACCGATCACCACCGCATCAAATTCACGAGTTGGAATAGTCACCTTACACCCCCCACAGCACGACGAAACCAGTCATCAGATAGACAAACAGCACCACAACCAGTGCGAATTGCAGCGCACCGCGCAGTCCTACCGGTTTGATATAGTCGGTCAGCACCTGCCACAGACCGATCCAGGCGTGGATCAGGACGCACAGCAGCGTCAGCAGGGTGAAGACCTTGGTGAAGGTTTTAGCGAAGAAGCCGGTCCACACCTCGTAGCTGATGTCGTTGATGGCGACAAAGCCAACCAGGTAGAGGACGTAGCACGTCATGATGAGAGCGGTGGCGCGGATCAGGATGTAATCATGAACGCCGCTGCGCCCGAAAGTTGCAGAATTGGTTACCATACCAGCACCCCCGCCAATACCGCCAGAACCGCGGTGATCACGAAGCCCACGCGGGCACTCTGATTACCGGATTCCAGCTCTTCCCAATGCCCCATGTCCATGACCAGGTGACGCAGACCACCCACAATGTGGTAAGCCAGCGCGGTCAGGATCCCCCACAACACGAACTTGACCAGGAAGTTGTCCATGATGGCAACGACCGACTCAAATCCTTCGGGAGAGGAGAGTGAAGTACCAAGCATCCACAGCAAGATTGCGAGCGCCACAAAGGTGATGACCCCTGAGACACGGTGCAAGATGGAAGCGATGGCGGTGACAGGAAAGCTGATCGTTTGCAGGTCGAGGTTTACAGGTCTCTGTTTATTTTTCACGGCTTTGCCCACTCAGCTCCATTGAGCACGTTAGTTATTGTTTTCACACGCTTTGAGGGCTAGGAGTGGCATTTGTTAGGTTTTTGTTACCAAAACAACTCGGAAAAGCCAAAAACAACATTTTAGATATCACATCTGGCTTTGCGAAAGCGTTTCAAACACCGACGACCATCACCCACGAGGCGCAGTATATCGGCGGCCTTAACCAATGACAATCAATTGGCTACATAGAAAACCCAAAACCGTAAACCAGATCTCACAATGGCTTTAACAAGTCATTAATGATCATTCAGTAAAATTGACAAGAAGGTGGATCTCTGGTTCAAATAAGGCGCTCCAGCCGCCGCGGTATGGGTAAGAACCTTTGCCAGCGTTATGAAAGTCGTAATAAAGTAGGACTGGAACCAAATTATAAAAGAGCAAAGGAGACGTGCTATGGCTGATAAGATAGCCACCCTACATCTGCCCGGAAAAGAGCCGGTAGAACTACCGATCCTGTCTGGAACTGTCGGACCCGATGTAATCGATGTCAGAAAACTGGGTGCTCAAGGGTACTTCACCTTCGATCCCGGCTTTATGGCCACCGGTGCTTGTAAATCATCCATTACCTATATCGACGGAGATCAGGGTGTCTTGCTGCACCGTGGTTATCCCATCGCCCAGTTGGCCACCCAGGCCAGCTACCTCGAAGTGTGCTACATCCTGCTGTACGGCGAGGCGCCCACCAAGACGCAATACGCGGAATTTGAACGCCTGGTCACCCGCCATACCATGGTGCACGAGCAGATCGCCTTCTTCTTCCGCGGCTTCCGTCGTGACTCCCACCCCATGGCGATCATGTGTGGTGTGGTCAGCGCCCTGTCCGCCTTCTATCACGATGCCCTCGATATCAACAACGAAGAGCATCGCGAGATCTGCGCCTTCCGTCTGCTCTCCAAGATGCCGACCCTGGCCGCCATGTGCTACAAGTACTCCATCGGTCAGCCGTTCATGCAGCCGCGTAACGCCCTCTCCTATGCCGGCAACTTCCTGCACATGATGTTTGGTGTGCCGACCGAAGAGTATAAGGTCAACCCCATCGTCGAGCGGGCCATGGATCGCATCTTCACCCTGCACGCGGATCACGAGCAGAACGCCTCCACCTCCACAGTGCGTCTGGCCGGCTCCTCCGGTGCCAACCCGTTTGCCTGTATCGCCGCGGGGATCGCCTCCCTGTGGGGGCCGGCTCACGGCGGCGCCAACGAAGCCTGCCTCAAGATGCTCGAGGAGATCGGATCGGTGGAACGCATCCCCGAGTTCATCGCCAAGGCCAAGGACAAGAACGATCCCTTCCGTCTGATGGGCTTCGGCCATCGGGTCTACAAGAACCACGATCCCCGTGCCCAGGTCATGCGTCAGACCTGCCACGAGGTGCTGCAAGAGCTGCAGATCAAGGATCCGCTGCTGGATGTGGCCATGGAGCTGGAGCGCATCGCGCTGTCCGATCCCTACTTCATCGAGAAGAAGCTCTACCCGAACGTGGACTTCTACTCCGGCATCATCATGAAGGCCATCGGCATCCCCATGTCCATGTTCACCGTGATCTTCGCCATCTCTCGCACCATCGGCTGGATCGCCCACTGGAACGAGATGCACTCGGACCCGGACCAGAAGATCGGCCGTCCGCGTCAGCTCTATACCGGCCTGGCCCAACGGGAATTCACCCCGCTCGATCAGCGCTGATCCCGGCATCTGACATGGTTTGTTACAAAGGCGGTCATTGACCGCCTTTTTATTTGAGGGTCTAATCGCGCCCTTTTACGTCAAGGACACACCATCATGAAAGCCCCCCTGCTGCTCTGCTCCGCCCTGTTGCTCGGCGCCTGCCAGAGCACCCCGACCACCGAGACCCTCTACATCCAGGATCAGCTGGCCGACTGCGTCGGTGTCGCCCCCATGAAGTGCATGCAGGTGCGCAGCCAGCCGGGCGCAAGCTGGAGCCTCTTCTACCAGCAGATCGAGGGCTTCACCTTCGAGCCGGGCTTCCGCTATCAGCTGGAAGTGCGCACCGAGCAGCTGACCGATGTCCCCGCCGATGCCTCCTCGGTGCGCTATCAGCTGATCAGGGTGGTGAGCAAGCAGCCGGTCCGCTAACGCGCCTGCCTTAAAAAGGCATCGTTTGGATATGGTTGTTCAGTTCGTCGCCGCGCTCTGCTATGCTGGCTGACGCAATTTTCCCGTCACCCACCGGCACGAGCGAACGTCACAGTACCATGATCAAGATCCGCACGACCCTGGCCGACGACTGGCCCGCCATCATGCGCATTCAGAGCGACTGCTATCACCAGCTGGAGCCCGAGCCCCTCGAGGTGATGAGCAACAAGGCCGAGCTGGCCCCGGCCTGCTGCTGGGTGGCCGAACATGGCGGCGAGGTGCTGGGCTACCTGCTCTGCCATCCCTGGCGTGCCCACCAGCCCCCACCCCTCTCCGTATCCCTGTCGAGCCTGGCTGGGGATGAGGAGTTCTATCTGCACGATCTGGCGGTCTCGCCCCTGGCACGGGGTCGGGGCATAGGCCAGCGCCTGCTCGAGACCGCCCTCGAGTTTGCCTGCGATCAAGGGTATGAACATGCGGGGCTGGTGGCGGTACAGGACGCACCGGCCTTCTGGCGCAAGCAGGGCTTCCTGCCGGCCGCCACCCGAAAGTCGCTGGCCGAGTATGGAGAAGGGGCCGTCTACATGCGGCTGCCGCTGACCGAGCCGGCCTGAGAGTCATCGATTTCCCCATAAAAAAAGGCGCCTCGCGGCGCCTTTTTCAATCTACTTTCCGGATCATCAAGCCTTGAATCGGCTGAACACCAGGGAAGCATTGGTACCGCCGAAGCCGAAGCTGTTGGACATGACGGTATTGAGCTCGGCGGCCTCGCACTCGCGTACGATGGGCAGGCCGATGGCCTTCTCGTCCAGGGTCTCGATGTTGATGCTGGGGGCGATGAAGCCGTGCTGCATCATCAGCAGGGAGTAGACGGCCTCGTGCACACCGGCGGCGCCGAGGGCATGGCCCGTCATGGCCTTGGTGGCGGAGAGCTTGGGCGAATTGCTGCCAAACAGAGTCTGGATGGCCTCCAGCTCCTTGGTATCGCCGACCGGGGTGGAGGTACCGTGGGTGTTGATGTAGTCCACGGTGCCGACGCCCTGCATCGCCATCTTCATGCAACGCACCGCGCCTTCGCCGCTCGGAGCCACCATGTCATAGCCGTCGGAGGTCGCACCGTAACCGGTGATCTCGGCGTAGATGTGGGCGCCGCGAGCCAGGGCATGTTCCAGCTCCTCGACCACCAGGATGCCGCCGCCACCGGAGATGACGAAACCGTCGCGGTCCGCGTCATAGGTACGGGAGGCCTTTTCCGGGTTGTCGTTGTACTTGGTAGAGAGGGCACCCATGGCGTCGAACTGGATGGTCGAGGACCAGTCCAGCTCCTCGCCGCCGCCGGCGAAGACGATGTCCTGCTTGCCGAGCTGGATCAGCTCCAGCGCGTGACCGATGCAGTGGGCAGAGGTGGCGCAGGCGGAGCTGATGGTGTAGTTGACACCCTTGATCTTGAACGGGGTGGCCAGGCAGGCGGAGGTGGTGGAGGACATGGTACGCGGCACCATGTAGGGACCCACCCGCTTGACGCCTTTCTCACGGGCAATATCCGCAGACTCCGACGTGTTCTTGCCGGACGCACCGCCAGAGCCGACCACGATGCCAGTGCGCTCGTTGGAAACCTGATCCTCCGGCAGCCCGGCATCTTCGATGGCCTGCTGCATGGAGAGATAGGCATACGCGGCGGCGTCGCCCATGAAACGCATGACTTTACGGTCGATCAGTTCAGACGGATCGAGTTTGATGTTACCCCAGACACGGCTGCGCAGGTTGTATTGTTCAAACTGCTCGGAATAGGTGATGCCGGATTTACCTGCTTTCAGGGAGGCCAGCACTTCTTCCTTGTTGTTGCCGATACTGGAGATGACGCCGATACCGGTGATCACTGCTCTTCTCATTAATTCATCTCGTCTGGAAAAACTGGCACCGAGTCTACCCGCTTTCGGCTGCCAAACTGGTCTGCTTTCACGTAGAATGCCCGCGAATTTGTGACGCGAGCAGAGGAAAACGTGAGTCAAACATCCTTACATCATGCCCGATTGGACTGGAATGAAGCGGGAACTCCAGTCTCCAGTGAGTTCGGGGATGTGTACTTTTCCAATGATAACGGTCTAAGTGAAACCCGCTACGTCTTTTTACAGCAAAACCGGCTACCGGCGCGATTTTCACACCACGATAGTGACAATTTCGTGATTGGCGAAACAGGTTTCGGCACAGGCCTTAACTTTCTGGCGACAATGGCCGCCTTTTTGGAACAGGGAAGCGACCCCGATCGCTGTGCTCGTCTGCACTTTATCAGCTTCGAAAAGTACCCTCTCACCCAGGCCGACCTTGGCAAGGCACTGGCGGCCTGGCCAGAGCTCGCTCATTTGAGTCAGGCGCTCATCGCGCAGTGGCCGCTGCCGGTGTCCGGCTGCCACCGCCTGCAGTTCGCCGAGGGGCGAGTTCGGCTCGATCTCTGGTTTGGCGACATCAAAGACATGCTGCCCCAGGTGCCCCACGGTCCACAGGGGCTGGTGGATGCCTGGTATCTGGATGGTTTCTCCCCGGCCAAGAATCCCGAGATGTGGACGCAAGAGTTGTTCGACGGCCTCGCCCGCCTCGCCCGCCCCAGGGCCAGCATCGCCACCTTCACCTGCGCCGGCTTCGTGCGCCGCGGCCTCATTGAGGCTGGCTTTGCCATGAAGAAGACTAAGGGCCACGGCAGCAAGCGGGAGATGCTGGTGGGAGACAGGGCCGACAAGCAACCGCAGCAGACCATAGCGCCCTGGTATGCCCGTCAGGCAGGGCGAGACGGCGAGGTGCTGATCATCGGCGGCGGCATCGCCTCGGCCATGACAGCCCTCTCCCTGGTGGAGCGCGGGCGCAGGGTCACACTCTTGTGTGAAGATGGCGAGCCCGCCACCGGTGCCTCCGGCAACCGGCAGGGGGCGCTCTATCCCCTGCTCAATGGCGAGCACGATGCCCTCTCCCGCTTCTATTCCCTGGCGTTCGGCTATGCCCGCAACCGCTTGCTGGCACTCGCCGAGCGTCATCCCATCGCCTTTGACCTGTGCGGCGTGGTGCAGCTCGGCTATGACGACAAGTCCGTCGCCAAGCTCGGCAAGATGGGTCAGGGCCCCTTCCCGCCCGCGCTGATGCGCCCGCTGACCCCCGCCGAGGTCGAGTCCGAATGCGGGTTGCCCTGCGGCCATGGCGGCGTCGGCTACCCGCTGGGAGGCTGGCTCTGCCCGGTGGACCTGACCCGCGCCGCCATCAAAGAGGCGCAGGCGAGCGGCCTGCTGCGAGTGGAATACGGTATCCCCATCACCGCTGTCGACGAGCAGCTCGACGGTTGGCGGGTCGAGACACAGGATGGTCGCCACTGGCAGACCCCCAATCTGGTGGTCGCCGCCGGTCACCGGCTGCAGGCCTTGCTGCCCTTTACCGAGCTGCCGCTCTATCCGGTGCGCGGCCAGGTGAGCCACGTACCGACCACGGCCACCCTGAGCCGGCTCAAGACGGTGCTCTGCTACGACGGCTATCTCACCCCAGCCCATGATGCAGAACACTGCATCGGCGCCAGCTATGGCCGCAACCAGAGCACGACCGACTACAGCGCCGATGAGCAGATACAAAATCAGGCTCGGCTGCAAGCCTGCCTGCCGGAGCAGACCTGGCCTGCGGAGGTGGATGTGAGCGCGGCCGAGGCCCGGGTCGGGGTGCGCTGCGCCAGCCGGGATCACCTGCCGGTGGCAGGGCCCGTCGTCCGACTGGCGAATCTCGCGGCGCACTATGCCGGGCTGCAGTCCGATCGGCAGCACGCGGCGCCCCTGCCGCTCCATCCCGGCCTGTTCGTGGTGGGGGCCCTGGGCTCACGGGGCCTCTGCTCGGCCCCGCTCTGCGGCGAGCTGGTCGCCAGCGAGATCTGCGGTGAGCCGCTGCCGCTGGCGGCCGAGCTGCTGGAAGCGCTGCATCCCGCCCGCTACTGGGTGCGCAAGCTGCTCAAGGGCAAGCCCCTTCACTGAGGCGAGCCGTTCCCTCATCACCACCTCGGCCAATAAGAAACGGGCTCCCTTGCGGGTAGCCCGTTTCTTTTAGCGCGACTGCTTGGCGTAAACGTGCGATGGGCGGGATCAGCTCCCCTGCGGCCAGATCACCCCCAGCTTGCGGCCCTGCTCGGTCTGCTGCGCCAGTGCGGCGAAGCGCTCGCGGGTGCTGGCGAGCACCGCCTGCCCCTGCTGCCAGCCCTCGGACTGCAAGGCGGCGCAATCCCGCGCCACCGGTAGCTGCGCCAGCCGGATGCCGAGCTGGCTGACGCTCTCCAGCAGTATGTCCTTGTGACGACTCTCGTAGTCAAACATGGCCGCCACCAGCCGATCCCATTTCTGCTGCTCGCCGGCGGACGCCTTGGCCTTGTCCATCCAGTTCGGCACCCGAACCCCGATGCGGGCCGTCACGCGGGCCTGCTCCAGCTCGCAGCGCGACGCCGTCGGCCGGGTCTGCAACTGCCAGGAGAGCTGATAGCTGGCCTTGCCGATGTGGCCGCCGGCCTGGGCCGGTGCCTGCCTGGCTATCTGGCGCATCACGGTCGCGACATCGGCCCCCGACACCCGATAAAACTGGAAATCGACCTTGATGTCAGGGGCGACCCGGATGCCGGCATAATGGGAGGGTTCTGCCCCGCTCGAGGCGGCATACATCAGGGCCGCCACCATACCTATTCTGCTGAAAAGTCCCATCTGCTCGCGGCCTTGCCCCTTGTGAGTCCCAGCGTTATTTCGATTAAGAATCAATGAATTAATATTCAGGATGGGAGATTAACCGCGATCCCGACGACTGTCACCTGCTGTCGTCATCCGCGGCGGCAACCGGGCAAGATCTCGCCCCCCGGCCGGGCACCGAGATTTGCAGGCGGGATCACAAGTGATGACCGACATCATGGTCGCTTACCTCTTATTGGATAATAATCGCCGCGTTTTTACCGGTACATTTCGCCACAGGCCAGATTAACCACCAAGTTAACGCCGGAAATGTCCCACCTTCATGTCGTACTCAGGAACTTGTCTATGATGGAACTGCTTATTGGCACCCTGGTCACTCTGGCCGTGGGACGCTACATCTTCAAAGGCTACTCGGCGACCGGGGTGCTGCTCAGCGGCGGCCTGCTGCTGCTGGCCATTACCGCCCTGATGGGCAAGGCCGTGCTGCCCGCCAGCGTCGCCTCGACCGGTCACGTGGCCACCGACGTGTTCGAGTATGTGCGCTACCTGCTGGTAGACAGAGGCGGTGGCCTGGGCATGCTGATCATGGTGCTGTGCGGCTTCGCCGGCTACATGAGCCATATCGGCGCCAACACCATTCTGGTGAAACTCGCCAGCAAGCCGCTCGGGATCATCAAGTCCCCCTACATACTGCTGGTGGCCGCCTACCTGGTGGCCTGTGCCATGTCGCTGGCAGTGAGCTCCGCCACCGGTCTCGGCGTGCTGTTGATGGCCACCCTGTTCCCGCTGATGGTCAACATGGGGATCTCCCGTGGCGCCGCGGCGGCGGTGTGCGCCTCCCCGGCCGCCATCATCCTGGCCCCCACCTCGGGGGACGTGGTGATGGCCGCCCAGGCCGCCAACATGGAGCTGCTCGACTTCGCCTTCAAGCTGACCCTGCCCATCTCGCTGGTGGCCATCGCCGCCATGGCGGTGGCTCACTTCTTCTGGCAGCGCTATCTGGATCAGAGGTCGGGCGAGCACAACGAGGCGGTCGCCCCGAGCGATCTCATCACCGATGCCCCCAGCTTCTACGCCATACTGCCGTTCACCCCCATCATCGGCGTGCTGCTGTTTGACGGCAAGGTGGGCCCCAAGCTCGACATAGTGACCATCATCGTCATCTGTCTGGTGCTGGCCGCCCTGCTGGAGCTGGTGCGCAAGCGCAACGGCAAGGAGCTGCTCGACGGCCTGCAGGTGTGCTGGCGCAGCATGGCGGACGCCTTCGCCGGCGTGGTCATGCTGCTGGTCGGTGCCGGCGTCTTCGCCCAGGGGCTGATGGGGCTCGGCTTCATCGCCCACCTGCTGGATCTGGCCCAGAGCTTCGGCACCGGTGGCATCGTCATCATGCTGGTGCTGGTGGTCATCACCACCCTGGCCGCCTTCACCACGGGCTCGGGCAATGCCCCCTTCTACGCCTTCGTGGAGCTGATCCCGCACCTGGCCACCAGCCTCGGCGTCAACCCCGCCTACCTGGTCATCCCCATGCTGCAGGCCTCCAACCTGGGTCGCACCATCTCCCCGGTCTCCGGCGTGGTGGTCGCCTGTGCGGGCATGGGCAACCTGTCGCCGTTCGAGGTGGTCAAGCGCACCTCGGTGCCGGTCGCGGTCGGCCTGCTGGTGGTGATCCTCGCCACCCAGATAATGGTACCCGCCTGACACTTTCCCAGCCCGGCGTCCGCCGGGCTGGCTTCCCCCCCTTCCCTGCAGTAGACTCGGTGCTCTTTTTCTCTAAGGAGGACCGAGATGAGTATTACGGTTCAACTTGCCCACTTCAGTGACTGCCACTCCCATTTCGATGGCGCCCCCATGCGCTTCCTGCCCGCAGGCGACACCGAGTGGCGCACCCAGTGTGGCGGTTATGCCCGCATCCTGACCCGACTCGACGCCCTGCGCCGGCAGTCTGCCGCCGCCGGCCAGACCTGCCTGTTGCTGCACGGCGGCGACACCTTCCAGGGCTCGCTCTATTTCAACCGTTTCAAGGGGCGAGCCAACGCCGACCTGCTGCGCCTGCTGCGACCGGATGCCATGGTGATCGGCAATCACGAGTTCGATCTCGGCAACGGCCCGCTGGTGGAGTTTCTGCGCCAGCTCGACTTCCCGGTGCTGGCCGCCAACCTCGACAGCAGCCAGGAGCCGGCCGATGCCCCGCTGCGACTGCGGGACCTGCCCATGCTGTTCGATGCCAGCCGCCCCTGGCACAAGCGGGTCATCGATGGCGTGCCTTTCGCCCTGCTCGGTATCACGCTGCCGCAGATGGCCGCCATCGCGAGCCCGGATCCCCACACCCGGTTCCACGGCATAGAGCAGACCCTCACCGCCGCCCTGAGCGAGATAGCGGCGCAGGGGATCCAGCACATCATCCTGCTGAGCCACCTCGGGCTCGAGCAGGACAAGCGACTGGCGGCTCGTTTCCCCGAGCTCAGCCTGATCGTCGGCGGCCACACCCACAGCCAGCTGGGGGACTTGGCTCCGCTGGGGCTGGCGAGCGAGGGAGACTACCCGCTGATGGTCGAGGGGGTCGCCATCCTGCATGCGGCCCACAGCGCGCTCTGCCTCGGGGTCTGCGAGCTGGAGTTCGACGACAAGGGACGCGTGCGGCGCAGCAAGGGCCAACTGGAGTGGCTGCCCTGGCAGCCCTGGCCCTTCGCCTCCCCGCCCCCGGCCGGGCTGCACTTCTGCGAGCCCGCCCCCGAGCTCGAGCAACGCCTGGCCAAGCGCTACCGGCCCGAACTCGAGACCATGACCAAGCGCATCGTCACCCGCCTCGCCGGGCCACTGCACCATCAGCGCCTGCCCGATGCCCAGCTGCCTGCCGGCAGCCAGGTGGCGCCCCTGGTCGCCCATGCCATGCTGGCCGCCGCCCGAGAGCAGGTGGGTCAGGTGGATTTCGCGCTGCACAACGCCGGCGGGGTGCGCTGCTCCCTCGAACCCGGTCCCCTGAGCGAGGCGGACATTGCCGGCCGCCTGCTGCCGTTCGCCATCCCGCTCACCCTCTACCGGGTCCACGGTCATGAACTGGCCGAGGCGCTGGAGGGGGCCATCGACAACGCCACCAACAACGGCGTGATCGGCAATGGCAGCGGCAGCTTCCCCTACACCGCCGGGGTGCGCTTCAGCTACCGGGCCGACCGCCCCAAGGGGAGCCGGATCACCCGGCTGGAGTGGGAGACGAGCCCGGGCCAGTGGCAAGCAGTCGAGGCCGACGCCGTCTATCGGGGGGTCTCCAGCGCTTACACCGCCTCCGGCAAGGAGGGCTACACCGCGCTGGCCCGCACCCTGACCCAGCACAATCAGGAACTCGGCATCACCCTGGCCGATGCCTTCATCCGCTGGGCCCGCCATCTGCCCGAGCTCGCCCCCCTGCCGGCCCTGGTGGAATATCATGGCGACCGCGCCATGGAGTGAGGCCCTCATCCGGCCAAATTCCAGCAAAAGTGCCGCTTTGCTTCGTGAAAGCGGCACTTTTGCAAATTATTTCAAGCACATTTCCCTGCCCCATTGCATCGGGCTGCCGGCCTCGGCAACACCGGGTCCCGCTGTTCGTCTTGCACAATGCGGGCACTGAAAACGATACTTTTATAAATTATTTCAAGCACATTCCCTCGCCCCATTGCATCAGGCTGCCAGCCTCGGCAAGATAGGCCCGCTTTCTCGTCTTTCCTGCAGGAACTGGTCACCCATGAATCACGCCATCCGTTTTGCCCCTCAGCGCCACAATCCGGGGCTCAAGCCGCTGGTGATCCTGCTCACCGCCCTGATGGCGCTGCTGTTCTGCCTGCGCAACCCGCTGTTCCACGGCATGGCCCCCGGCTTTGACGCCTCCCTGTTCGCGGTGATGGGCAAGATGTGGAGCGAGGGGGGCGTGCTCTATCGGGACATGATCGACATCAAGGGCCCCATGATCTTCGCCCTCGATGCGCTCGGCTATCACCTGGGTGGCTTCTTCGGGATCTGGCTGCTGGAGTGGGTGCTCTGCTGGCTCGGCCTGCTCGCCAGCTGGCAGGCTTTCTCCCAGCTCGGCCTCTCCCTGCAGGCCCGGCTCGGCAGCATGCTGGCGGTGCTGGCGCTCTATGGCACCCGTTACTACTACGGCAACATGACCGAGGACTGGACCTTCTACCTGGCCCTCATCGCCCAGTGGGCCTTCATCACCATGCTGCTGGACAAGCAGTTTCGCTGGGGACCGGCGCTGGTGGCGGCCATCACCTTCGCCATTGTGGCCTGGATGCGCACCAACAACGGCGCCTTCTGGGGCGCCTGGTATCTGGTGCTGTTCTGCCACTGGTGTCTGCGTGAGCAGTGGCGCTGCGCCTTCGGCCTGCTCTGCAGCAGCCTGCTGGGGCTGGCACTGATCGGCGGCCCGCTGTTCGCCTACTTCCAGCACCACGGGCTGCTGGCCGAATTCCAGTATTACGCCTTCGGCATCTTCTTCGAGGGGAGCTACGGCAACGGCTTCTCGCCGGAAGTGGGGGCCGTCGGCCTGCTGCGCACCGGCCTCATCATGCTGCTGCCTGCCTTCATGGTGCTGATGCTGGGGCGCCGCCAGGAGTGGTACCTGCCCGCCCTGTTCGCCACCCTGTTCGGGGTGCTGTTTACCCTGGTCGCCAACTCGGTCTCCGGCCATGTGTTCGATCACTACGACGTGCTCTACCTGCCGCTGGCCCTGCTGCCGCTCGCCTGCCTGCTGGATCGCAGCGAGCAGCAGGCCGATGCGCTAGGCCTGCTCTGCATCTCGCTGGTGGTGCTGACCGCCAGCTGGCTGCTGGCCCAGCAGCTCGGTTATGGCTGGAGTACCAAGGAGTGGTCGCTGGAGCGGGTGCGGGAGGTGCTCGGCAACAGCCTGTTGTGGGCCCTGCCGGTGCTGATCCTGGTGCCCCTGTGGCGCGCCTGGGACGTGCGCAGCGCCACCCCCTGGCTGGCCTCGCTGGCCATGCTGGCCCTGCTGGTCAACAACGCCTGGGAGGGCACCCTGAAGGGCCAGCCGTTCAACCCGCCGGCCCAGGTGCGGGTCGATCGGATCAAGGCCGAAACCGTGCCGACCGACAAGATCTGGGTCGATGGCATCCAGCCGCAATACTATCTGTGGACCGATCGCCAGCCCGCCTCCGCCTATCTGTTCTTCGCCAACGTCAACCCGCCCTATGACGTGCGCGAGCGGGTGCTGGCCGACATCAAGCGCCAGGATCCCAAGTTCATCATCGCCAAGCCGGAGCGGGTGGCCGCCGAGCTGAAGCAGCCGAGCTCCCCCTCCAGCCTCGCCTTCTATCAATATCTGACGGATCGCTACCAGGAAGTGGATCCGGGCCTCTACCGCCGGCGCTGAGCCAGGCTGTGAATACAGACCCCCGAGAGGGCCGTCGTTGGCAACAATGGCGGCCCTTTTCGCTGGCGCGCGCGACGCCAGGGCGGCCTGTCTGTTTCCAAGCCGGCGCTTGATGACTACAATGGCGCTCTTTTTTGTGTGAAAAGTGACGAATCATGGCGGAACTGACCTATCTGGGCGGCTATCCCGAGCCGCTCAAGGCCCAGGTGCAACAGCTGATCGCGGCGGACAAGCTCGGCGAGATGCTGGCCAAACGCTACCCGGACACCCACCTCGTCCAGAGCGACAAGGCGCTGCTGGCCTATACCATGGAGCTGAAGAACCGCTACCTGAAGAGCTCGGCGCCACTGTCCAAGGTGATCTTCGATGGCAAGATCAACGTGATCAAGGATGCCCTCGGCCTGCACACCTATGTCAGCCGGGTACAGGGCAACAAGCTCAAGGCCAAGAACGAGATCCGCATCGCCGCCCTGTTCAAGGAGGCCCATCCCGCCTTCCTGAAGATGATAGTGGTGCACGAGCTCGCCCACCTCAGGGAGAAGGATCACAACAAGGCCTTCTACCAGCTCTGTCAGCACATGGAACCGGACTATCATCAACTGGAGTTCGACCTCAGGCTCTGGCTCACCTGGCGTGATATCGAGCGAGCCCAGCGCTGACCCATACCGCTTGCAAGGAGGCCCCATGATCCCATGGCGACAGCGTGCACGGCGATCCGGCCGTCATTTCGCACCAGGCCGGATGCTGGGGCTGTGGCTCGCCTTGCTGCTGCCCTGCGCCTTGCCGGCGGCCGAACGCTGGCAGAGCGATGTTTACCTGACCCAGAGCTTCTTCGAGGTCGCCATGAAGCGGGAATACGGCCACGAGCAGCATGTGCGCTTCTCCCGCTGGCAGGGGCCGATCCGCCTCAAGCTCATCAACGAGTTCGGTGACAAGCCGCTGCAGGCCGAGGTGGTCAGGGTGCAGAGCCAGCACCTGGCCAGGATCACCGGCCAACCCATACTGCTGGTCGGCGACAAGCCCAACCTCACCCTCATCATGACCCGACGCCAGCAGATGGCGAGCTGGGCCAGCCGCACCATTGGCAAGGATGAATCGGTCAAAATCGCCCTCAAGGAGGGGGTCTGCCTGGCCAACTTCGCGACCAATGCCCGCTACGAGATCACCCGCGCTACCATCATCATCCCGGTGGACTACAGCCGGACCAAGGGCCGCTTTCTGGACTGCGTGGTGGAGGAGCTCACCCAGGTGATGGGACTGCCCAACGACTCGGACAAGGTGTTCCCTTCCATCTTCAACGACCACAGCATCGACAGCTTCCCGACCGGGCTCGATTACGTGCTGCTCAAGCTCGCCTATCACCCGGCCCTGCATGCCGGCATGACTGCCGACGAGGTGCGCAGCGCCCTGCCCATCGCCCTCAAGGCCCTACGCGCCAATGGCGACATCGCCCAGGCCGACCATCGCGTACAAGTTGACAGCCTCAAGCGCTGGAGCGGGCTCTGAGCGCGCCTGCAGGTCGAGGGTTGAAGGTTGAAGGTTGAAAGTCGAGGGTCGAGGGTCGAGGGTCGAGGGTCGAGGGTCGAGGGTCGAGGGTCGAGGGTCGGCCAAGTTTGACAGCAGCTCATCCATAAACGCAAAACGCAGCCCAGGGCTGCGTTTTGCTTGATCCGGATTGAGCCGGCCATTTGCCGGGCACTAGCATCCGCGATGACGGCTCAGGCGTCGGCGTTTTCCGCCTCGGGCATCCAGCTGTCGGCGTTCTCCCACACCTCCTGCACCATGGCCTCCGCCAGCTCCCTGTCCTCCTTGCTGGCGCGACTGACCGTCAGCGCCATGGCGCTGCCCGGCGCGACCCGCACGTGCAGATCGGGAAACTTCTCACCCAACTGCTTGAGCAGCGCCTGGCGCAGCGCCTCCATGGTCGTGGTGGGGATCTGATGTTTTCTGTCGATGATGATTTCCAGACGCATAGGATACTTCTCCATGATATATGACTGTATTTTTATACAGTAAGCTATAAAAGTAAAGCGCCCACCCTAGTTTCACCTCGTGCCGTCCAATAAATCTCCCCGCAACAGCCCGGATGAGGGCATTTCCTTAACTTTGTATTGCGTCCGTCAGGTGCCGTTATCCGGCAGGATAAGATCTCGGCATAAAATGGATTGATATTGATTCTCACCTGTCGCACAATTGGTTTGTTATAACATAACAACAGGAAGAGAATCATGCGCCCCAATATTCACCCTGAGTACCGTCAGGTACTGTTCCACGATCTGACCACCAACACTCACTTCCTGATAGGGTCGACCCTCAAGACCGATCGCACCAAGGAGTGGCAAGATGGCAACACCTATCCCTACGTGACGCTGGATGTCTCCAGTGCCTCTCACCCCTTCTATACCGGCAAGCAGAAACAAGTCGGCAAGGAGGGACAAGTAGCCCGCTTCGGCCAACGCTTCGGGCAATTCTTCAACAAAGGAAAAGAGCCGGCATGAAAGTACTCTCCTCCCTGAAATCGGCCAAGTCACGTCACCCGGATTGCCAGGTCGTGCGTCGACGCGGCAAGCTGTTCGTGATCTGCAAGAGCAACCCCAGATTCAAGGCACGTCAAGGCTGAACGCGCTGACTCAGTGCTAATACCCTCCTCTGGTCCTCTTCCCGAGGGCCAGGTTGTTTCTGACTCCTCGCGGACGTCTCGCTCTAACCCCCGTCCCCTGAACAAGCTCGCCGCCCCACCAAGCTCCAGTCAGCCCCCTCCAAAACACACAATAGAAACGACGTTTCATTTTATGTAGATACAGATCCCATTTTCTGATGTCGTCATGCCACCACCATTGCAAATGAAACACCAGATGAATTATATTTGAACCGTCGTTTTGAAAAGCAAAAACCCGGTAAAAATGAAACTAGTCGACGCGTCGTACAGATGCTCGCGCTGGCCTTCAGGACCCACTGCCGTGGCCTGCCACCAAAATTGGCCCTAACGAGTCCGATCCAGATTGAAAGCCACATGCGCTATCTGGCAATGGGACCACCGTCAGTAGCTTTTTTTCATAGGATTGATCGAAAGGTATGAAGTTGAAATTCACATGTGCAGCCATTGCCGTCTGTTCGGCGCTCACCAGCATGAATGCAAATGCATTGAGCCTCAATTACCGACACGAGTTCCTGGAGAAACAGGATCAGCAAAGCGATCGTCTGGTGGTTTCTCATCGCTTCGATAATGGCTGGGGGGTTGGTGTCGAATCCAAGTTTACCAGTGGAGGTGAAGGGGAAGGGGCCTTCGATGAACTTCACACCACGGGCACCGAATATGACTTGACCTATCTTGCCAAGCCCAATGACATATGGTGGTGGGAAGCCGGTTTCAATACCGAGATCACCAATGACGTGCAAGATTTGCGCATTCACTTCAAACCCACTTATTGGTTCAATCCCAACTTTTATACCGCCGCACGTTTCCGGGTGGGACAGCGTAACTACGACGATTCGCTCAACAAGGAAAACGGCCATTATTTCCAGCTGAACTATTACCTCGGCTATAATGCGGAAAATTGGTCTGTTGCCTATGACTTCGAATATAAAAAGCTCGATTACCCGGACTTTAATGGCGAAGAATATTCTTATCTGAATAACGTCACCATTCGCGTCCCGATCAATAAAAATTGGCGGCCATTCACCGAGATCGGTTATGTGTCATACAACGATCCGGCAGATGACAACCCCTACCCCAATGATTGGCAGTGGCGCTGGCGCGTAGGGATAGAGTACATCTTCTAACTCTGAGCCACCCCGCCGGTAAGATGTACCAATGTCACCATCAGCCATGTATCAAGCATCATTGGAGTCAGTGAATAACGACAGCACTCTTGCAAGCTGGTGCCAATTCAATCCGCTTGCACGACGAATTTAAGAATCGTGAAAGATGTGCGAACAAGGGAATCTAATGGCCCCTGTTATTCATTATGGTTGGATATGCATCGCTGAATATGGGTCTTGTGTCACAGAATGTCGACTTATCTGAAATTGACATTATTCCGTGAGCGGATGAACGAACGAGATTGTTATGCTCCAGTTCAGGAAATATGAGCCGGCTGACCCGACCATATTGCCGATCGCGTCATAGTTTGCATCATTGCTTTGAATGAAGGCTTAAAACAGATGTCAAATGCCACAATGACTCTCATCGACTGCCGCTGAGGAACACGGCCATCTGGTTTTTAGACTTATTAAGGTGACCGACCCCTTTTTATTACATAAAAAGGGGTTCGTCTGGTTACTCAATATAGATAGCCCCCTCTGGGTGTTAATAGCTTCAAGGAGAGTTGTATGAAGCTTGGTAATTGGGTGCTCGAGCCGGATTCGGCACTCACCCGTTTTTGCGTATCTGCCCCCCGCGAGGAGCGATTCGCCGAATTTTTTGCCGGTGAAGCCATGGACATGACCATGGATTACCGCTTCCAGAATGGCATGGGGCCGCAAGAGGACGCATTCTGCCGACGAGTCTTCCGCCAGCAGATGGCCGAGCGCACCGTCGAGCCGGCTGAAGCCCTGCCGCGCACCCAGGTGAGCTTCACCGGCGAGAGCGATACCGTCTCTTTTTCCTCCTTCCAGCGTGTGCCATTCCATGTGCAGCGCTGGCTAGAGGTGGAGCTGCATGCCGACGAGGCGGGCAACTACCCCTTCCAGCTGTCGACCTGCGGTGGTGTCCGGCTCTGGTGTGATGGATTGGCCATCACCCAGTTCACCCCCTTCACCCGCAACAAGCTGCAGAGTTGTGAGCTCATGCTGCCCTTGCAGGCTGGCAAGAACACCCTGCTTGTCCATCTGGAGGAGCTGTTTGAGCGGGATACGGTGTTTGCGCTGCGACTCATCTACCGTGGCCACGTGCCCCTCGGGGTCTCGCTGCCCCATGTCGATGCCGCCGTGCTCGATGAGCTGTGCCAGTTTGCCGGCACCATGCGCCCCGAACTCACCGCCTGGCACAACCAAGCCAGGATCCGGCTCGGCGTGGCCGCACCGACGCACCCCGTTCGCCTGCAAGGCGAGATCCACGGCATGGGCAATGACAATTTCAGACCGCGCCGGGTGGATTTCGGCACCGTCTCGCCGGGCAGCCAGCTGCTGACTCTGGATCTCCCCGCCGACATCGGTCCGGCGCACTACCAGATTGTGCTGAACATGAGCTGTGCTGGTGTTGCCATCAGCCGCAGCTTCGGTGTCAACGTCATGCAGCCCCTCGGCAATGCCGAGTCATCCAGCAACCTGGCCGAGCGCAAGCAGCAGGCGCTGCGGCACACCGCCCGTCATGGCATGGATCGCACCGCCCGCCTGCTGGCCATGCTGCAGTGCGGCGAGCTCACGGCCGAGGCCGATCAGCTGCTGCTCGATACCCTGGCACGGATCAGCGCCCGCGAGGATTGCTCCGACTTTTCCCTGGTCCCGCTGCTCTGGATCTGGCAACGCCATCAGGGCGAGCACTTCCAGCCCGCCATGTGGCGACGGGTGCGCAGTTCCATCCTCGGTTACCGCTACTGGCTGGATGAGCCGGGTAACGACGTGATGTGGTTCTGGAGCGAGAACCATACCCTCTGCTTCCATACCGCCCAATACCTGGCCGGCCAGATGTTCCCCCATGAGCGCTTCCTGGCCTCGGGGCGCAGCGGCGAGCAGCAGCGTGCCATCGCGGCGCAGCGCCTGGCGCTGTGGTTCGATGCCATCGATCGGCACGGCTTCGTCGAATGGAACTCGGCGCCCTACTATCCGGTCGACTACATCGGCCTTTTTGCACTCTATCAGCTGGCGGAAGATGCCTGGGTGCGCGAGCGCGCCAAGGGGCTCATCGATCGACTGATGCTGCTGAGCGCCCTGCATTATCAGGACGGGATTGCCGCCGGCACCATGGGGCGGGTCTACGAGAAGGAGCTGCTGGCTGGCGTGCTCACCGAGCTGTCGGCCTACGGCAACGTCGCCTGGGGCGGCGGCTGGTATAACCGCAAGTGCGCCTCCCTGCCGCTGTTCTGTGCCAGCGACTATCAGCCGCCGGTTGAGGCTGACCGCTACGCGACCCTGCAACAGGGCACCCTGGTGGCCTGCTATCAGGCGGGTGGCGGCAAGATCGTCGTCTGGAAGGAGCCGGGGGTCAGCCTCTCCAGTTGCGTCGACCACCATACCGGTCAACGCGGCCATCAGCAGCATCTGGTGGATGTGCAGTTCGCCTCCGGTCACGACGCCAAGTTCTGGGTCAACCACCCGGGCGAAGCCGAACCCGGCGGTGAACAGCGCCCCTCCTACTGGTCCGGCAACGGCGTGCTGCCGCGGGTGATGCAGGTGGAAAACCGCACCCTGCAGCTCTATCGGCTGGCCGAGGATGATCCCTTCCCCTGGACTCACCTCTACCTGCCGGCGGAGGCCTTCGATCAGGTGATCGCGACGACTCACGGCTGCCTGATCCGGGCCGGGAATGCCTTCGCCGCCATCGGCTGCTCGGCGCCCCTGTGCGCGGTGACGACCGGGATGACCGCCGGCAACGAATATCGCGCCAAGGCGCATCGGGTTGCCTGGTATATCGAGGTCGGCCATGGCGACGACGCGGCCTTCGCGGCCTTCTGCCAACGCATGGCCGCACTCGAGGTACACCTCGATGGCGAGACGGCCATCGCTGGCACCGCAGAGAGCGAACTCATGCGTCTGGATTGGCAGGGTGCATGCCAGGTCGAGGGAGTCTCGCACCACTTCCCCGCCGAGGCGGGATGCGATCCCATCGTCACCTATCGTGGAGAGGCACAATGAAACAGCAAGCACTCATCCCCACCCTGGAGCGGGTGGTCCGTGGCTTCTGCCAGCTCAAAGGCATGGGCGAGCTGACCGCCAGCCAGGGCCTGGCCATCCAGTTCGAGCAGTGGGAGTGGGAGGTCGGGGTCGGGCTCTACGGCTTCTGGCGCTATGCCCGGCACAAGGACGATGCCGAACTGCAAGCCTCGTTGCTGGCCTGGTACGAAGGCCAGATCCGCAAGGGGCTGCCCGCCATGCAGATCAATACCACGGCCCCCATGATCACCCTGGCGCTGCTGGCGGGCCACAGCGGCCGTGCCGATCTGCGCGAGGCGGTGAATGCCTGGGCCGACGATCTGCTGGCCAACCTGCCCAGAACCGAAGAGGGCGGCTTCCAGCACGTGGTGAAGGAGCAACCCAACACCGGCCAGCTCTGGGATGACACCCTCTTCATGACCTGCCTGTTCCTCGGCACGGCCGGGATAGTGCTGGCGCGGCAGGATCTGATCGACGAGGCCGTCTACCAGTTCCTGCTGCACACCCGCTACCTGAGCGAGCCCAAGAGCGGGCTCTGGTATCACGGCTGGACCTTCCTCGACCGGCACCATTATGCCGAGGCCTTCTGGGCCAGGGGCAACGCCTGGATCACGGTGGCCATCCCCGAGTTCATCGATCTGATGGGGGATCACCTGGACGCCGGCGTGCGGCGCTACTTCACCCAGGTGGTGGCGCGCCAGGTGCGCTCCCTGTGCGAGCTGCAGGCCGACAACGGCATGTGGCACACGGTGCTGGATGATCCCTTCTCCCCCCAGGAGTCCTCGGCCACGGCGGGGATCGCCTATGGCATGTTGCGCGGTGTCCGCCTGGGCCTGCTGGATGAGGCCGTGGTTGAGCCTGCCCTGCGGGCGGCCCGTGCCGTCTGGCAGCGTATCGACGGGGACGGCATCGTCCTCGAGGCCTCCAAGGGGACCATGGTGGGTCATGACCATCAGTACTACTGCGACATTGCCATGGCGCCCGTGCCCTATGCCCAGGCGTTGACGATGTTGCTGCTGCTCGAGCTGGAGCAGGGCCAGTGGCTGGCCTGAACACTTTATTGTTGTAATCATTCGGAGAAAATTTGATGTCCAAACGGAACTTTATGGGGGCCTTCCAGACTTTTGGCGGTGCCATGGCTGTCCCCATTGCCTTTTTACCCTTTACCGGTTTGCTGCTCGCCATCACCGGGTTGCTCACCATGCCCGATATCATGGGCGATCTGGCCCATCCCGACTCCAACTTCTTCAAGGTGATGACCATCATCAAGTCGGGTGGTTGGACCATCTTCCGCAACTTCCCGCTGCTGTTCTGTATGGCACTCCCGGTGGGTCTTGCCAGGTCGGGTCAGGCCCGGGCGGCGCTGGTCGCCTTCTTTGCCTACATGGCCTACAACTACTTTACCAACAGCATGCTCACCTTCTGGGGGCCTGAGTTCGGGGTCAACTTCAATCAGGAAGTCGGCGGCGCCAGCGGCCTGGCGCTGGTGGGGGGCATCAAGACACTGGATACCAGCATCGTCTTCTCGCTCATCATCGGCGGCGTGGTGACCTGGATCCACAACCGTTTCTTCGAGAAGAAGCTGCCGGATTACCTCACCATCTTCCAGGGCATGAGCCTGGTGTTCATCATCTCCTTCTTCGTCATGTTGCCCATGGCCTGGTTGACCTGCGAGTTCTGGCCCAAGGTTCAGGTCGGGATCAACGCCATGCAGGGCTTCTATGTTGAAGCCGATGCCTTCGGCATGTGGTTGCTCGCCTTCGTGGAGCGCCTGCTGGTGCCGACCGGTCTGCACCGCTTCGTCTACTTCCCCTTCTTCTTCGGCCCGGCCGTGGTCGATGGTGGTCTCTACACCCACTGGATCGAGAACGTCTCCACCTATGCGGCTTCCACCGTGCCTTTGGTTGAGCAGTTCCCGGCCGCCGGTTACTCCCTGTACGGCAACATCAGCGTGTTCTGCTCCCTGGGGGCTGGCCTCGCCATCTATGCCACCGCCAAGCAGAAGATGAAGCGCAAGATCGCCGCCCTGGTGATCCCGGCCATCATCACCGCCATGGCCGTCGGCATCACCGAACCCATCGAGTTCACCTACCTGTTCGTGGCACCTGTGCTGTATCTGGTCAATGCCATCATAGGTGCGACCCTGTGCGTGGCGCTCTATCTGTCCGGCGTGGTCGGCTTCATGGGCGGTGGTCTGAACGACATCATCCTGTTCAACTGGGTCTTCTACGCCAAGAACCACGCTCACCTGATCTGGATCCACCTGGCCTTGGGCCTGAGCTTCGCCGCCATCAACTTCTTCGTGTTCCGCTACATGATCCTGAAGTTCAACTTCCTGACCCCGGGTCGTGGCGATGAGGAAGAGGAAGACGACGTGCGTCTCTACTCCAAGCAGGACTACCGTGACAAACAGTCTGGCAAGGCCGTGGCCGGCCAGGAGCCGGATCGCCTCCGGGCTGCCGCCATCCTGCGCTGTGTCGGGGGTTGTGACAACGTCGAGACCATAGGCAACTGCCAGACCCGTCTGCGCCTGGTAGTGAAGGATTCCACCCTGGTACAGGATGACAAGGCCCTCAAACAGGCCGGTGCCCTGGGGGTCATGCGCTCGGGCAAGAACCTGCAGGTGGTGGTCGGTCTGTCGGCCCCCATGGTGCGCGAGTACTTCGAGCAGGAGTACAACAAGGGCCCGCAGGCAGCACCCGATGCCGCCGTCCCGGCACCTGCCGCCTGATGGGACTTTGATTGTGCCGATGGCAAGCGCACGCATCGGGTATCGGGCCCCCTCACCGGGGCCCATTCGAGCGCCGCGACTTGCCTCTTGAACTTGCGAGCCCAGATGGGCTCGCAAGCCGTTTCTGATGCCAGCCCAAGCCCCCGAGCCAAGGCGCCGTCAGAGACACCATCGCCATGACCCACAGGAGCATGTCATGAACAGATTGAAGATTGGGGCCCGTGCCCATGATCTCGCGGATCAGACGCCGGCGGCGCTGATCGCCCAGGCACATGAGCTCGGCCTCGACGGGCTGCAACTGGCCGTGCACAAGAGCTGGCCCGAGGCCTATCAGGCCCGCGATACCCACATCCTGGCCACCCATATCCAGCACCTCCAGCAGGCCGATCTCTCCATCTTCCTGCTGGCCAGCTACTTCAACCCCGCCCACTCCGACGCCGACTTCCTGGCGCGCGAGATGGAACGGGTGCGACTCAACATCGAGCTCGCCCAACGCTGCCACATCGACGCCGTGGGCAGCGAGACCGGCTCCCTGAACGATGATGACTGGACCCGGCATCCGGACAACCACGGGGCCGCCGCCTTCCACAAGGTGGAGCAGAGTCTGGCGCAGTTAAGGCCCGAGCTGGCGCAGGCCGGTTGCGATTTTCTGGTCGAAGCGGTGTGTGATCACATCATTCACGACGCAGATAGTCTGGCGCGGCTGAACGCGCGCTTGGGGGAACGCTTCCTGGTGACCCTGGATCTGGCCAACCTGCTGGATGCCGACAATGCCGCCGCCTGGCGCGAGATCCTGGCCGACTTTCTCGGCCGGCATGGCGAGCGCATCCGGCTGTTTCATTTCAAGAACTTCATCTTGGAGGGGCGTGACAAGGTGTCGGTGGGACTGGCGCAGGGGCTGATCGATTATGCCGAGGTGCTGGCCATGCTGGCGCAGTGTCAGCTGACCCATATTCCCATCATCGTCGAGGAGCTGACGGGGGAGGCCTTGCGGGAGAGCGTGGCCTATCTGCGCCACTTGAGTCGATAACACGGGATGCTGGAGAGGATCAGCCCCCTACGACAAACGGCGCCCGGGGCGCCGCTTGGTTCATCCACCAGAGAGAGAGGGAGCTGAGCCCCGATAAAGGATGGCCCGTCCGATGGCCATCCCCAGCGGAGGATGGCCTCTCTCGCGACCCTTGGGTCAGGCCCGTTCATTGCTCCACTTCAGCACCATGACGGCGCTGGCCAGCAGCAGGGTGATGCCATTGGCCATGATCAGCGGCGTGTCGCCCGATTTCAGGCCATAGGTCAGCCACAACAACAGACCACTGATGAATACCAGATACATCTTGGTGGAAATCGCCTTGGTTTCCCGCGTCTTGAGGATGTCGAACACCTGCAGCGAGAAGGATCCCGTGGTCAGGAAGGCCGCGCACAACCCGAGGGAGGCGGTATCGAAGGCGAACAGAATGGTGCTCAGCGCAGCCACCCCGGCCAACATGATGATTCGATTGGATGAAACACACTTATTCATTGGTAGACCTGTTATTGAATGAGATTGGCAACGAATGTCCTGTCGCCGCCACCCGGCAGGGCGGCAGCCTGTCTGCCTTCGCCGCGAGCCTGTCCTCATGCCGCAAAGACATCTGTGGCCCGGTTCGACGGGCCCGGCACGGCCATGAGCCACACCGGGCACGGAGTTTAATCTCAATAAATAAAAAATACAAAACACCGTTTTGATTTTTATTTGTTGCTTGTTATTATTATGGTCATTACAGACAACGCGACTGCCAACCTGCGGCGCTCATCGAGGTTAACCATGCAAATTCGTCAAAGCATTCACAGCGATCATGCCAAACAGCTGGACACTCAGGGCCTGCGCCGTGAATTCCTGGTAGAAGAGATCTTCACGCCGGACCAGCTGACCATGACCTACAGCCACATCGACCGCATCGTGTTCGGTGGCATCATGCCGGTCCAGGGTCCCCTCGCCTTCTCGGACGAGCTGGGCAAGACCTTCGGCGTCAGCTACTTCCTGGAGCGCCGCGAGCTGGGCCTCATCAACATCGGCGGTCCCGGTGTGGTAGTGGTCGATGGCACCACCTTCGAGATCGGCAACGCCGAGGCGCTCTATGTGGGTCAGGGTGCCCGCGAGTTGAGCTTTGCCAGCGTCAGCGCCGAGCAGCCGGCCAAGTTTTACTACAACAGCGCCCCGGCCCATGTGAGCTTCCCGACCCGCAAGGTCACCCAGGCGCAGGCCTCCCCGAGCACCCTGGGCGACGCGGCCACCAGCAACCGCCGCACCATCTACAAGTACCTGGTGCCAGATGTGCTGCCGACCTGCCAACTGGTGATGGGCATGACCCAGCTGAAAGAGGGCAGCCTGTGGAACACCATGCCCTGCCACACCCACGAGCGCCGCATGGAAGTCTATTTCTACTTCAACATGAAGGACGATGCCGCCGTGTTCCACATGATGGGCAAGCCGGACGAGACCCGTCATCTGCTGGTCCACAACGAGCAGGCGGTGATCTCCCCGAGCTGGTCCATCCACTCCGGTGTCGGCACCCAGGCCTACACCTTCATCTGGGGCATGGTCGGCGAGAACCAGGTGTTCGGCGACATGGATCATGTGGCCGTCAAGGATCTGCGCTAATTCCCATTCTGTGCCGGGCAGTCTGCACTGCCCGTATTCCCCCCCATCATGCCTGTCACCCAGGGTGGCAGCAGAGGAAACAAGATGATTCTCAACGCATTCGATTTGAAGGGTAAGGTCGCTATCGTGACCGGCTGTGACACCGGTCTGGGCCAGGGCATGGCGCTCGGTCTGGCCGAAGCCGGCTGTGACATCGTCGGCATCAACATCGTCGAACCCACCGACACCATCGCCAAGGTGGAGGCGCTCGGTCGCACCTTCCTGAGCCTCAAGGCCGATGTCAGCAAGGTGGATGCCCTGCCCGCACTGGTGGATCAGGCGGTCTCCCGCTTCGGTCGCGTCGATATCCTGGTCAACAACGCTGGCATCATCCGCCGCGAAGATGCCATCAGCTTCAGCGAGAAAGACTGGGACGACGTGATGAACATCAACATCAAGAGCGTCTTCTTCATGTCCCAGGCCGTGGGGAAACAGTTCATGGCCCAGGGCCAGGGTGGCAAGATCGTCAACATCGCCTCCATGCTCTCCTATCAGGGTGGCATTCGCGTGCCCTCTTACACCGCGTCCAAGAGCGGCGTCATGGGGATCACCCGCCTGTTGGCCAACGAATGGGCCAGCAAGGGCATCAACGTCAACGCCATCGCCCCCGGCTACATGGCCACCAATAACACCACAGCCCTGCGCGCCGATGATGACCGCAACGCCGCCATCCTGGAGCGGATCCCGGCCGGGCGCTGGGGCGTGCCGGATGACATGATGGGCCCCGTGGTCTTCCTGGCCTCCGCCGCCTCCGATTACATCAATGGCTACACCATCGCCGTCGACGGCGGCTGGCTGGCCCGTTAATTCCTCAGCATGCAAAAAGGCGCCCGAGGGCGCCTTTTTCGTCTGTTGGCAAGCGGACAAATAAAGAGGGCATGCCTTGCACGCCCCCTGTAAATGTCTCACGGCGCCAGCAACAGGTGCCGGCTTTCCCGCCCTAGCGCGGGACGAACGGGTAGTCGTGGAACCCCATGTCGGCGGAGATGTGGCTTGCCGCCTCGTGCAGCAGACGCACCAGCTCGGCGCCTTTCGCCTCCTCGAAGCGCACCACTGGCAGCGACAGGGAAAGCCCCGCGATGATGCGGCCCATGCGGCTGTAGATGGGCACGGCGAAGCAACGCAGGCCCGGCTCCATCTCTTCGTTGTCTTCCGCGTATCCCTGCTCGCGCACCAGCGCCAGCTCCGCCAGCAAGGCATCGACGTCGGTCAGGGTACGATCGGTGAAACGCTCGAAGGTCACGTTGGCCAGCATGCTGCGCACCTCTTCCTCGGGCAGCCAGGCCATCATCACCTTGCCAAGGCCGGTGCTGTAGAGCGGGCGACGGCGACCGATGCGGGAATACATGCGCAGATTGTACTCGGAGTCGATCTTGTGCAGGTAGACGATGCTGTCCTCATCGAGCGCCCCCAGGTGCAGGGTCTCCTTGGTCAGCTTGCCGAGGCGGTGCATCTGGTTATCCGCGATCGGGATCAGCTCCTGATGCTCCAGCGCCTTGCCACCGAGTTCGAACAGCTTCAGGCTCAGGGTGTACTTGTC
Organism: Aeromonas sp. sif2416; assembly: GCF_019218665.1. NCBI lineage: Bacteria > Pseudomonadati > Pseudomonadota > Gammaproteobacteria > Aeromonadales > Aeromonadaceae > Aeromonas > Aeromonas sp. sif2416. Next base: position 8,812 of record NZ_JAHUXC010000010.1, on the reverse strand, counting down.
GGACTCCCCCTCCTGGTTGACGTAGCCCAGGGTCTTCATCGTCTGCAGGAAGCGATACACGGTGCTCTTGGACATCATGATCCGCTGGGACAGCTCGGTGACGCCAATCTCTTTCTGTTCGCCCAGCGCCTGCAAGATGCCGAACACTTTCAGGACTGACGAGACCGAATCCGGCGAGTTATCTACCACTGACATAGGGATCTCCTTATAAATTCCGTCGTTTCATTATATTTAAAACGACTGCGCAATCATAGTCATGGCCGCGGATATTGGCGCTGGACGACGCCATCTCGGCTGACCCGCCCCATGCCCTGTTCGATCCGCGCCGCCATAGCCGGAGCTGTGACCAACCGGCCAGCAAAAGACTGGTCCTCATCCCTTCCAGATCAAATTCACATTTATAAATAATTTAATGAAACATTGTTTTAATTTACTTGATGGCGATTGGGCATGACATATAATGTGCCCCATCATCAACGCGGGAGGACATATGCCTACCAAGATTGCCGTCATCGGCGAGTGCATGATCGAACTATCCGAGAGCAAGGCGGGCATAGTGCGCCACTTCGGCGGAGACACCCTCAACACGGCGGTCTACCTGACCCGTGCCAACCCCGAGCTGGCCGTGCACTATGTGACGGCCCTCGGCACCGACGCCATGAGCGACGCCATGCTGGCCCAGTGGCAACAGGAAGGGATTCACACCGAGCTGGTGCAGCGCCTCGAGCACAAGCTGCCCGGCCTCTATCTCATCGAGACCGATGTACAGGGCGAGCGCACCTTCCACTACTGGCGCAACGACGCGGCGGCCCGCTACTGGCTGCAGGGCCCGACGGCCGAGACCATCTGCCAGCAACTGCGCGGCTTTGACTACCTCTACCTGAGTGGCATCAGCCTCGCCATCCTCTCCCCCGCCGATCGCTTGAACCTGTTGCGACGACTGGCCGAGTGCCGGGCGGCCGGCGTGAAGATAGCGTTCGACAACAACTACCGGCCACGGCTGTGGGAAAGCAAAGAGGCGGCGCAGCAGGCCTATGGCGCCGTGCTGGCGCTGACGGATATCGCCTTCCTGACGCTGGATGACGAGATAGCACTCTGGGGCGACAGTCATGAGACCCAGACCCTGGCGCGCACCCAGGCGCTCGGCGTACCGGAAATCATCATCAAACGCGGCGCCGAGCCCTGCCTCATAGTGCAAGGTGAGCGGCACGACGAGGTCTCTGCCATGTCTCTGGCCAAGGAGCTGGTGATCGATACCACGGCAGCGGGTGACTCGTTCAGCGCCGGCTACCTCGCCAAGCGGCTGGCCGGGCAGGCGGCGAGCGAGGCGGCGCACTATGCCCATCTGCTGGCCAGCACCGTCATCCAGCATCGCGGGGCCATCATTCCCCGCCCGGCGATGCCGACCACTCCCCTTCCTACCACAGAGGCATCCCATGACTGCATTGCTTGAAAAATTGTCGACCCTGAAGATCATTCCCGTCATCGCCATCAAGGATGCCGATGACGCCGTGGCTCTGGGTCGGGCCCTGATGGACAACGGCATGCCGAGCGCCGAGATCACCTTCCGCACCCCCGCCGCCGCCGAGGCCATCCGCCAGCTGCGGGCCGCCTTCCCCGACATGATCATCGGGGCCGGCACCGTGCTCACCACAGCCCAGGTGGATCAGGCCATCGACGCCGGGGTGGATTTCATCGTGAGCCCCGGCCTCAACCCGCGCATCGTCCAGTATTGTCAGGCACGCGGCGTGCTGATGATCCCCGGGGTCAACAACCCCAGCCTGGTCGAGCAGGCGATGGAGCTGGGCTTGCGCACCCTCAAGTTCTTCCCGGCGGAGCCCTCCGGTGGCCTGCCCATGCTCAAGGCCATGAGTGCCGTCTACCCGATCAGCTTCATGCCCACCGGCGGTGTCAGCCCGAGCAATGTGAAGGATTACCTGGCTCTTAAATCGGTGTTTGCCTGCGGTGGCACCTGGATGGTCCCGGCCGATCTCATCGATCGGCGGGAGTGGGACAAGATAGGCGCCCTGGTCAGAGAGGCCATGGCCGCGCTTTAACGACCCAGAAGTACCCATGAGGCGGGCCAATTCATCGGGCTCGCCTCTAGGCCCTGCCCCATTGATTGCCTTGCTCCCTCCAACCCGTCACGCCTGCCTCATCCCAACACCATCCGACCTGGCCTTGCCACCCGAGATCACGGCGCAGCCGACCCCTGCACCAGAGGCAGATGAGCGACGATGCTCTGAAACAGCGCACCATAGTCGTCATCAAAGTGGTGCGCCCCCGGCAGCGTGACCGTCCTGACGTTGGTCTGTTGCAGCCGAGGGCATAGCCGCACCGGGGAGTCATCCTCGGCCCCCTGCACGCAGAGCAGCGGCAGGCTGTGGATGGCCTTGACCTCGGGCTGGGTGGGATAGCTGCCCGCCTCGCCATGCACCACCATGTCGCTGACGTGGATCTCGAAATCCGACGCGGTCGAGGGGGAGAGCATCACGGCCCCCACCAGGCTGTTGCGATAGGCATCCGGCAGGCGGTTGATGACGAAGGGCACTATCTCGGCACCGAAGGAGAAGCCCACCAGCAGCCAGCGCTGGCGTCCCCAGCGCGCCTGATAGTCGTCCAGGATCCGCACCAGATCCCGGGTTGCCTGCGCCGGCGTCTTCTTCTGCCAGTAGTAGCTGAGCGAACTCCAGCCCACCACCGGCATGCCGTGGCGCTGCAGCTCGGCGCTCAGCCCCTTGTCCAGCGCGGCCCAGCCCCCGTCCCCACTCAGGAACACCACCATGGGCGCCGACGAGGCCTGCGCCACCGGCAGTTCCACCAGGCCGAGATCCGCCTTCACCGAGGCGGCGAAGAGCGGAAACGAACAACACAGCAGCAGCAATAACAGCGCTCTCATGAGCCACTCCCGTTTCGCTTGACGGGCCAAAGCAGGTCCCGACTCAACGGGGATGGCAAAAAACAATGCAGGGACAGTAACAACAGGGCTCTCATGGCCGACTCCTATTTCTTCATCAGCCCGAGCGGGCCGCGGCTTATCAGGGAGATCAGGTGGGTCAGGGTACCGGGCAGCGCCAATCGGCTGGTGCAGAGCAGATAGCGGGGCTCCCAACGCGGGGAAAACTTCTCCTTGTAGCGCCGCAGCCCCTGGAAGTTGTAGAAGCGGCTGCCCCGGGTGAAGAGGGTGTTGCCAAGCCGGGCCCAGTAACCACCGAGCGGGTGGTCGTTGAAGCCGGACATGGGCGCCATGCCGAGATTGAAGCTGGCATAGCCCTGGGCCTTGCCCCACAGCAGCAGCTCGACGAACAGGAAGTCCATGATGGGCGCCGTGCCCGCATCCGTGTCGTAGCGCATCAGATCGATGGAGAGGCTCTCCTTGTCATCGCTGACCCAGAGGTTGGCAAAGCCGACGAGATCCCCACCCTGCCGCACCAGCGCCGCCGGGCTCAAGGCGAGGTAGCCGGGCTCGAAGTTGCCCACCGAGAAGCCCTTCTCCTTGCCCTGCTTGCCCTGCAACCAGGCGTCGGAGATGGCGCTCAGGTTGGGCAGCAAGGCGACGACCCGATCTGCATCCACCACCTCGAAGCTGAGCCCCTCCCGCTTGCCCTTGGCATGGCTCTGGCGCAGGTTGCGCAGCCGACTGCTGGCGAGATCGAACTCGCGCAGCTCGACGATGGCCTCCTCCCCCAGCTTGAACGGGATCAGTCCGAGATCCAGATAGAGCGGCAGATAGCGGGCCGACACCTGATAGAACACAGGATTGACGTCGTGCTCATCGCACAGCTCGCGAAACTGCCAGAGCAGCTCCTCGATGAGCGAGGCATGGCCGATGGGATCCCCCATCACTATCCAGCCATTGCCCTCGACCCCATACATCAGAAACGCCTCGCCGCCGGGGTGAAACAACAACGATTTGTCGCCGAGCTGCGCCAGATAGCCGTGGCCACCGCCCTCCCGCCGCACCAGTGCCTGCGCCCTGGCCAGCGCCTCCTGATCCGGCTTGTTACCGGAGATCCGCAAGGGCGCCAGCAGCTGCGCCACCCCGACCGCGGCCAGCACGGCGATCACGCTGCCCATGGCGCGCAGGCCACGGGAGGCGGCGCCATGGGGCGAGAAGTGGAGCCAGAGGCTGTGGTCATACGCCACCTGCCGATAGGAGAACAGCAGCAGCCACAGCGCCCACAGCAGCACGGCGCCCACCGACAGGAGCCAACCCGGGGTGAACTGGGCATGCAGCAGGGAGCCCTTGCGGTAGAACAGGCTGCGGCAGGGGGTGATGATCAGCAGGAAGGTGCCGAGCAGCAGGGCCGACTCCCAGTCAAATCCCTTGAGCAGGGAGAAGAGCAACCCGAGCGCCAGCAGCCACTGGGTGATCCGGAAGGCGGCATCGTGGCGCCGATAGAGACTGTGGGCCAGCAGGATCAGCAGCACGCCGCTGACGCTGCCGAGCACATGGGACAGCTCCAGCAGGTGCAGCGGCAACAGCTGCAGCAAGGCTTCGATCCGCCCTCGCATGGTCGGCAGCATGCCGGAGCAGAGCAGCAGGGTGCCGGCCGCGAAGGTGCCCAGGCTGATCAGGGCCGGCAGGAATTCGCGCATGGCGGCCATGATCCCCTGCAGCCGGTGCCAGCGGGCCCGCTGCTGCAAAGCCTCCTGGCTGGCAAACAGCAGCAGGGCGCAGAGGAAGGGCAGCAGGTAATAGGCGCAGCGATAGAGCAGCAAGGAGGCCAGCAATTTGTCTACCGGCAGATACTGGGCGAGCAGCAGGCTCATGCTCGCCTCGAACACCCCTATCCCGCCGGGCACATGGGCCAGCACCCCGAGGAAGCTGGCGAGCACGAAGGCGCTGAGCAGCACCGGGTAGGAGACGCTGCCCGCCGGCAACAGCACATAGAGCACGGCGGCGGCGGCCAGCCAGTCCAGCAGGGCGATCAGCAGTTGCAGCAGGCGCGTCTTGAAGGTTGGCAGCACCAGATCGTGCCCGCGCCAGGAGAGGGCCGGCCTGGGCCACAGCAGATAGCCCAGCACCGCCAGCAGCGCCAGGGCGCCGACCAGCTGCAACAGCCAGCCGGTCCATGCCGGCCAGCCAGGCAACAGGCTGGCGGCCTGCCCCAGCAGCAAGGCGCCGCCGCCCCAGGCCAGCAGACCGAGGAAGAAGGTGATGGAGCAGAACAGTATGACTCTGGCCACCTCCCCCGTGCCGAGTCCGAGCGAGGAGTAGATCCGGTAGCGTACCGAGGAGCCGGTCAGCAGCGCAAACCCCAGGGTATTGGAGAAGGTGTAGGCGATGAAGGAGGTCATGCCGATCTGTTGCCAGGGCAGCCGCCTGCCGAGTGCGCGCACCGCCAGCAGGTCATAGCAGCAGAGGCAGCCATAGCTGAGCAGGGTCAGCAGCAGCGCCCCGCCCAGCTGCGGCAAGGGCTGGGACCAGATGGCCAGCCGGATGTCGTGCCAGTGCCAGAGGTGGGTCAAACGATACAGCACGGTCAATGCCGCCCCCAGCAGCAACAGGCTGCACAGGGGGCCCAACCAGATCAACAGCGAACGCCACATTCAAGATTCCTGTCAGGAGAGAAATAACAAACACACCCCATTGAGACTAAGGAGAGAATCCACGTCGGGTGGAGAAAATACAGTCCAAATGAGAACGAACCTCGGCCGGGGTGCCATCGCCGCGCCCCTCTCCCTGCCAGTCGCCATCAGGTTTACACCAGTGCCCTCGGGGCGGCTATCAATCTTCTGTAACCTTATGTACGAGCAGGGAAAAAGCGCGTCCCGCCGCGAGGGCGGGACGGCTGGTAGGCAGGCCTGCCGCGCACGACATGACAGGCCGCTATTTCAATCTGCAGTCGACGGGAGTGGCGCCGGCACCCTGTTCAATAGCCATAGAAGGATTCGCTGCGCACGTTCTCCTCATCCACGCCGGCCGCCGTCAGCGCCTGGCAGATGGCCTCGACCATGAGCGGCGGGCCTGAGACGTAGCAGACCGGGTTGGCCAGCCCGGTGATGGCCTGTTTCAGCCAGGGGCTGTCGATGACATGGGTCTCGCCCTGCCAGGGCTGCGCCGAGTGCGCCATGTCCGTCATGGTCGCCAGCAGGCGAAATCTCGGGTTGAGTCGCTCGAGCCGCTGCAGTTCGGCCAGGAAGGCCGCATCCTCCGGCCGCCGGTTGCTGTAGAGCAGCAGCAAGTCCTGCGGAGTCTGCTGCTTGGCCGCGTGCCGCAGCATGCTCATGAAGGGGGTGATCCCGATGCCGCCGGCGATGAGCACGCCGGCGCGCTCCGGCTGTTTGTGCAGGGTGAGCGAGCCGAAGGGGCCGTTGATCTGGAGCTTGCTGTCGATGGGCAGGGCGCCCAGCGCACGCTTGAAGGTGCTGTCCCGCATGCGGGTGGCCACCAGCAACTCGTCCTCATGGGGCGCACTGACGATGGAGAAGGTGTGGCGGACATCGGGGGATCTGGGGTTGTCCTGATGTCCCGGCAGGCTGAGATCCAGGGCCTGACCGGGCTTGTGGTCAAACCCTTCCGGTTTTTCAAAATGAAAGGCCATGGTGCCTTCGGCGAGCGGGTGGCGGGCAACCAGACGAACCCTGTATTCGGCCATGATGAGACTCCCTGTGTGAAGCGGATGGCGGTCTTCATTAGGATGGGATCCTTCGGCTGTGTATGCCCAGAAAAATGCCGGGAAAGTCGGCGACGCTGAGTGCGCCAGCCCGGCCGCCGGGCGACGGGGCGCCCTGATCCCGCCCGCTCCTACACCGCCGAGGCAGAGCGTGCCATGCTGCTCTTATCCACGACGCAATCATCCGCAGCGGCCATTCGGCACCGCCCTGGGCCGACGACCCCAACCAAGGAGGCAGGCATGGACAAGGCGCCACTGATCCGACGCTTCCCCCTCAACCGCCGGGGGCGCGATCTGGCCGTCGGTGACATCCACGGCTATTTTGCGCTATTGCAACAGGCGCTGAACCGGGTGGGCTTCGATCCTGTGTGCGATCGCCTGTTCTCCGTCGGCGATCTGACCGATCGCGGGCCTGAGTGCACTCAGGCCCTCGACTGGCTGGCACGCCCCTGGTTCCACTCAGTGTGTGGCAATCACGACGACTACGTCTGCCGCCACGAGAGCTGCGATAAAGACAACTGGATCCAGAATGGGGGCGCCTGGTTTCAGCGCCTGGCCAGCGCCGAGCGAGACGAATTTGCCGCCCGCTACCGCGCACTGCCGATTGCCATCGAGGTGGCCACCCCGAGCGGCCCGGTCGGCCTGCTGCATGCCGACTGCCCCTTCCCCTCCTGGCAAACGCTGCTGGACAAGCTGGACGGTGGGGTGGCCGGCGGCCAGCTGCGGGCCATCAAGAACGTCTGCCTGTGGTCACGCCGCCGCATAGAGCTGCGGGATGAGAGTGGAGTCGCGGATCTGGTCGCCCTGGTGGTGGGCCACACCCCGCTGAGCGCCCCCGCCCGCCTGGGCAATGTGTACTACATCGACACCGGCGGTTGGTACCCTCATGAGGGCGGCTTCTTCACCCTGCTCGATCTGCATAGCCTGATGCCAACCTCATCCGGTGACAACCCCTGAGCAGAGCGGGATCTCGAGTTGGTCCCAACTGCGACAGGATTTACCTGCCCGCCTTCACGACCACTATCCTTTCTCTGCAACCTTATGTTCGTGCGGCAAAAAGAGTACGCCTTACATAGATGGGCATAATTGAACCCGCTGTTTATCCCGCTTCAAGGAGATGAACAGGTGCTGCCACAGTTGCGCGTCGGCACGCTGGAACTGGCACATATTCGGGCCATCGCCCATCAGGTGGAGCAGAAAGTGAGGGATATAGCCAAATAGCACCGTTTCATTCTGCCCATTAAAACAGCAGGCAACCGCCCCAGGCTTCGCTCTGCCTGCGCTATGGTTTACCATGCTGGCAACTGCGGTGCATGGCACCGCCCACCCAGGCGCCATGGCGCCGCCATCGGACAGCCCATCTCGAACAACATGAGCAAAACAGCACAGCCAGGCAGCGAGCCCACCTTCTACTTCCACGATTACGAAACCGCATAGTAAACATCTGAATTTTATTAAAAACTTACCACCAACTTTAATTCTGTACCAGATTTTGTACCTGATATGACTTTGATAGGATTAGGCCTTCTGCCGTCGTACATTTTGACACCCCGGCACTTGGCCGGGGCGGATTCACATCAGGCCCACACTCGCACGGGCGTCTCGGGGTAGAGGCGCAGGGCATCGAGGGCAGTGGCCAGCGCCTCCGATGTGGTGCGCACGTTGGCATGGTAGCCGGGGACTGGGGCTGTCACCGGCACCCGCTCGCCCTCCACCATGGTGGTCTCACCAGTCGGCGCGTAGATGGCGCCGATCACATCAAGCGCGGCGGCAGGGTGATAGAGCGCCCCGCTATCGGGATCCTGGATAAAGCCCGCCGTCTTGAGGGCCAACGTCATGGCCGACTTACTGCCTGCCTTAAGATAGAGATCAATCATTCGTCTTGTCCTTCCAGAAATACCAGCCGCCAGCGCGGCAGGCGGCCCAGAACAGCCAGGCCATAATCAGCTTGCCCTGGGCAATCAGGCACTGGCGCAAGCGCCGGTCAGCCTCGGCACGGGATACCCTGCCTTTGGCGCCATAGTCGTTATCGTGCTGCTTGCAGCAGCTGTTAGTACCAGGGGGGACGGGGCCAAGCCCCGTGCAGTATTGGCGGGTCACTTGATGGCCCTGAGTTGAGCATCTGAGGATGAACGATTCCACTGACGGAAATTACGAATCCTAATGCAAGGCACATGCCCCCACCCACCGAG